>CAYVMC010000017.1:9652-40467 GCA_964452495.1 uncultured Muribaculaceae bacterium
TAGAAGCAAATGAGCCGGAAGAATTGTCAGATGGTATGGAATTAGGATTGTCTGACAACGAAGAACTTGCAGATGCTGGAGAGGTAGAGGAATTAACTCTTGTTGAGTCTGAGGAAATAGAAGCAAATGAGCCGGAAGAATTGTCAGATGGTATGGAATTAGGATTGTCTGATGACGAAGAACTTGCAGATGCCGAAGAAGTAGTAGAGGAATTAACTCTTAATGAGCCGGAAGAACTACCAGATGATATGGAATTAAAACTTACCGGTATAGAGTCATCTGTAGATGTAGAGACTACTAAATCACTAGTTGATGCAGGTGTAAATACTGAGGAGTTATCATTAGCATCAGTTGAACAGACAGAACTTTCTGACACAAATGCTTACTTGCAATCAGAAAATGAGCTGGATACAGTTAATGCAGATGAAGATTTAGGATTAAGTTTTTCTGATTTTGCAGATGAGATGGAAAATGCTGACAAAAAGTCTAAAATTGATGCAGAGACAGAAGAAGAAAAGACATATGATCCAGATTATATACCGGATTTTGCATTAGGAGAGTTTAAATTAGCAACAGATGATGATACAGTGTCTTCTACCGATATACCATCATCAGCTATAGCACAAGAGCTTGATATAGAGCTTGAAAATGAGCTTAAAGAGGTTGAAGCGATTGTTGAATCAGATGATACTAAGTCACAAGTGTCAAGCTTAGATATTCAAGCTGCGATGGAAGGTTTTGTTAATACTATGGAGCCTGATGATACAATTCATGCTGTTCAGCAGACATTTACCGGAGAAAATGCTGATGAGCAACTTGCAGAAGCATCACTTGCTCAGGATTTCTCTGAAGTAGAACAAGAATTGCAGGATAATATTGAAGAAGATTCTGAAGACGATGTAGACAAAGAGGCTGAAATTAATGAAGACATTGATGAACTATACACAGATAATGTGATGGAACCAGCATTTGAACATTCGGCTTCTTATAAGAAAAAGAAAAAATCACCGGCAGGGCTTGTTGGGGGCATGTTTGTTTTAATTGTTGCCCTCGGTGTATTAGGCTTTATAAATAAGGAGACTATTTTAAGTAAACTTCCTGGAGCCGCAACGGTCGAATCTGTACCGAACGAACTGGCCGCACCGGTAGAAAATACAGTTGCACAGCAGCCAAAGAAAGATGTACTAGAAACTGAAGCAGAAGCAATGCTTAATGATATAGAAGAACCTGTACAGCTTCTCGATACATCTGTATCAATCTCTGCAATGACTGTAGATTGTGATGTTCCTGCTTATATGATTAATACACATTCTCGCAGGTATTTAGTCAAGCTTGCAAAGCGTATGCAATTGCAGTTAAAAAATGCGTTACTTATTGCAGGTGAACAGCCTCTTGCTAATAAGATTGTTGTTGACCTGTCTGTTGATAAAGATGTCTTAAAGTATGAAAAGATATCCAGTTCGTCGGGTTCTAAAAAGGTAGATGAAATAGTTTCATCTACAACTCAGGTTGTTCTCAAGGATACTCAGCCTTATGCAGGGACTTTTGGACAGAATCAAGGTATTATTAAGTTGATTGTTAAATTTTAGGTTAGATTATGGACAAACTACAAAAGACAAAATATGAAAATCTTATAATAGAAGTAATTACTCAGAATGAACGTTACAAGGGTAATGAGGACTTATTAAAATCTATATATGATGATGTTGTTATACGTTTGGGCGGAATCTTGGAAACAATCAAGGATGAAGCGATTGTAAAAAGTTATATAGAAAAAATTGTTAAGCTTTCTATTATAACTATTGTTAAAAAACGTAATTTGTCTATACCCTCTTCAACTAGTTTATCAAAACCTAATGTAAATAAGTCAGCAGAATATTATGATGCTTTAAGTTATCAACCTGCGGCAAAAAAAGAAGGTATTAGTATAAATGAAAAAGCGGCGGAAAAACTAAAATCGGAAATTATAGAACTAGCAGAAAAATATCCTCAAAAAGATTTTATAAAGCTGTATAATTTAAGATTTATTGAAAATAAATCTTTGGAGTCAATTTCTGATGAATTAAATGTGTCTCAGACACAGGCTGCAGAACAGTTATTTGAGCTGGCTGCACTGGCAAAGAGAATATCAGCTGATGAATTGTCCTAAGTGTAAGAAAGAGATAGATGAAAATACGATTAAATGTCCGCACTGTCATACCAAAATTGGTTCTCTGTGTAAGTTTTGTGGTGCATATAATCCCATAACAGTATCGGTATGTTCATTCTGTAAGTCTGAGCTTTTAAAACATTGTCCGGAATGTAATGCTTTAAATTTACCCGAAGCAGCTACTTGTAGAAAATGTGGACATAAATTTATACAATCGGAAGAAAATGATGATGAATTGAATAAGTATGTAGAAGAAGTCCGTCCGGTTATTAAACCGGAAAGTAAAGCTATTTCACAGCAAAAGGCTAAAAATCTTCTTGTTAAAGCAATTAAAGATGATAATGTAAAAATTATTTCAATAAGTGGTGAGAGCGGAATAGGAAAAAACCTTATTCTGCGTTTTGCGGCAAGTGATTTAAAAAGTTATAAATTCGTGTGGCTGCTTGGTAAATGTACCCAGATTACGCAGTTGACTCCGATGGGCTTTATACAGGATGTTTTGTTGACTTTTTTTAATGTAAATAATTACTGTATTGATACTTTGTTATTAAAAAAGAATGCTGTTAAATTTTTCAAGCAGGATTTTCCTTCTTTATCCAATAGTGAAATTTTAGATTTACTAAATTTTTTGTATCCGGAAAAAACTGATTATTTTGAAAATATTTACATAAATAAAGAAAAATATATTAATATTCTTCTAAAAGTATTTAAAACAATTATTGCACAAATAAAGGTTCTTTTTGTTGTTGATAATTTTGAAAATATGGACAGTGCTTCATATGACTTCTTAAAGCGTTTATTAGAACAAGAGGAAGTACAGGAAAATTGCAAATTTATTTTTACATATATAGAACCTGCACCGGTTAGGGGAATATTTTCATCGCCTTCTATAAAAGACAATGCGTATAAAGACATTACTATTTCTACGCTTAAAAAAGTTCAGCTTGATGCATTTTTACTTCAGTATAATGACATAGAATTTTCTGCTGCAATGAAAGATGCGTTGTTTAAAATTTCTAATGGAAACCCGTCTATTATTGAACAGGCGCTCAATCTAATGTCAGATTATAAACGGTTGGGGGTTGAACCGAAACTTCTTTCTAATATTGATTTAATAATTAGTAAAAGACTTGAGATTCTTAAAAAAGAAGACTTAATGGCGTATCGTATACTGATTGCCTGTGCAATTATGGGTGTGAAATTTTATCCTGCGGCACTTGAACGTATTTATAATGTGGGTAATGAATACTTAAAACTTATTTTATCTAAACTAGTTAAACTTAATTACATAATTCCCATAAGTAATCTGTCTTTTGAGTTTAAGAGCAGTAAAATATGGAGTCTAATACTTACCAATGTTAAACAAACAGAGGATTACAATGATGTAAATCAGAATATGTTTAGTGTATTTGTAAATTACAAACTTTCTACAACTGCTGCCCTTGGATTTCTCGCTCAGAATTTGGATATGCAGGAGGAAGCTTTTGCAATCTGGACAAAGATAATGAAGTTTGCATCTTATATCGGTGATGTTAGTATTTATCTTATTGCTCAAAAACAAGCATTGCTTTTAACGGACATGATTTCTCTGCCTAATGTTGAGGTTGTTAAAAAGAATATATATACACGGGTTGGTAAGCTTCTTGAAAAGATTAATCCTGAAATGGCGATAGAATATCTGCCTAAAGCTCTTGAGCTTGTCGATGACACGGATATTTACCAGCGTATTGAACTCCTTGGATATTTGTCCTCATGTGCAATGAAAGTAGGAAACTATTATGGTGCAGTTGAATGTGCAGATGTTGTTTTGGGACTGATACCGCAGGAAAGTGAATTAGAACGCGCGTTAATAAAAATAAGAAAGGTTAAAGCGCTTATAAAAATAGGAAATGTGGGACAGGTTGTAAATATTATTGATAATGAAATTTTACCTGTTCTTAATAATTATATTAATAAAAAGGGTGGTAATAAGAGCATATCTCAAGAATGTTTGTTTGAAAATTGGCTGGAGGTTTATTTTAACCTTGCTGAAGCGCTCATCTGGAGTGCAAATAACAGAGGACTTGAAGTTATAAGGTTTATTTTTGATACTTTAGAGCGTAATAATATACAAGATTATAATTTGCAGTTTAAAATTCAGTTATTCCTTGCATTTGCTAACAGTGTAAGAGGTAATATCAATTCCTCTATAGAAATTCTTAATGATACACTGGATCGTCATGAACTAGATGTTGTTGATGAAAAACTTATGTCCTTCTGGTATTTTATAAATGTAATTAATAAATTTTTTACTCATAAATTTACCGGTATAACTGACGAATTATTTCAGGCTGTTACTTTTGCCAATAACGCGGGTGATAATTTTACGAAAAATATTTTAAAAACGCTGCTTGCAAAATACCTTCAAGAATGCGGTGAAAACAAAAAAGCACTTGAGATACTTGAAGAACAGGTTTCATATTTTGCGAAGGAAAAAATTGCAACAGGTGTTCTGCTAACGTGGTACTTGATTTCAGATACAAAGCTTGTGACAAAAGGTTCACAGTTTGCACTTGACGTTGCAACAAAAGCACTGGATGTCGCTTGTGGAGCAAATGTTAATAACTATTATTTTATAGTACTTTTTAACAAACTAATTGGAGAAATCTATCTTGCCAAAGGCGATTTTGACTCTGCTAAAGTTTACATAGAAAAAGGTATAGTTATTGCAAAACAGTTTGAAATGAGTGATATGCTTACACGTTTATATATATTGTACGGGAAGTATTATCAGGAACTTGCAATTCCTAAAACACAATCAAGGATTGAATATCTATCAAACGCAATAAAAATGTTTCAAGCAGCAAGAGATAAAAGTGAAACGCTTGAAAATCCGTACTTGAATAAACTTGTGAAAGAGGCATTTAGTGTTATTATATCGTTCTGTAAACTTAACAAAATAACACTCAAAAAGAGCAGTTCATAGAATTAATTTCCTGTTTCTATTGATTAAAATTTTTGAGAGGGGTATATTTTATATTATATTAGTATGTATGAGAGGTGTTTAAATGCTGGATATTCGTTTAATAAGAGAAAATCCCGAAAAGATAAATGAGTTGTTAAAGAGGAGAAATCCTGAACTTTCTGTGGATAAGGTAATAGAAATAGATGTTGAGCGTAGAAAAATTCAAACCGAGGCAGATGAATTACGAGCTTTGAGAAAGACAGAATCGCAAAAAATAGGCGAGATGAAAAAACGCGGTGAAAATACTGATGCAGTACAGGAGGAAGTACGTGCTATCGGTGATAAAATTAAGAATCTGGAAGAAAAACAGGTTGAATTGGACGAGGCACAACGTACGTTGCTTCTCAATATTCCGAATATTCCAGATGAAACAACACCGGTTGGTCGGTCAGAAGATGATAATGTGGAAGTACATAGAATCGGCGAACCAGTTAAATTTAATTTCGAGTTTAAACCGCACTGGGAAATAGGAGAGGCGAAAGGTATTGTTGACTTTGAACGTGGTGTTAAACTTTCTCAGTCTAGATTTGTTATGTACCGAGGCAAAGGTGCAAGGCTTGAGCGTGCAATTATTGAGTTTTTCCTGGATTTACATACACTGGAACATGGATATGAAGAAATTATGCCTCCGTTTATGGCTAATTCTGCGACAATGACAGGTACAGGTCAGCTGCCTAAGTTTGCAGAAGATATGTATAAATGTCAGGATGAAGATTTGTACCTTATACCGACAGCGGAAGTGCCTGTTACAAATATTTATGCAAATGAAATTTTGTCAGAGGCTGATTTGCCTAAGTATATGGCTGCCTACACACCTTGTTTTAGACGCGAGGCAGGTTCTGCGGGGAAAGACACCAGAGGTTTAATCAGGGTTCATCAGTTTAATAAAGTTGAAATGGTTAAACTTACAACACCTGAATCAAGTCCAGAAGAACATGAAAAATTAACTAAAAATGCTGAGAGGTGTTTAGAGCTTTTAGGACTTCCATACAGAAGAGTTGCACTTTGTACTGCTGATATAGGGTTTAGTGCTAATAAGTGTTTTGATCTTGAAGTATGGATGCCATCTTATAATACCTATAAAGAAATTTCAAGTTGTTCTAATTATGGTGATTATCAGGCAAGAAGAGCAAATATAAGATATAGAGATAAAGAAAGCGGCAAGACAAGATTTGTTCATACAATAAATGGTTCAGGGCTTGCAGTTGGCAGAACTTTTGCTGCAATTCTTGAAAACTTCCAGCAAGAGGACGGTTCTGTTGTCATTCCTGAAGTTTTGAGAAAATATACAGGATTTGATAAAATCTAAACATGAATTTAATTGAAAAATATCAAAATCTCAAAATACTGGATAAATACATCCTGCAGCAGGTTATAGGTCAGTTTATAATGGGTGTATTAGTTTTTACGTCAATCATTTTTGCGTCGGAAGGATTTATTACCTTAATCAAACAAATTTCAACCTATGGTGTACCATTTAAAGTTGCATTAATGATAATAATTCTGCATTTACCAACCGTGTTTGTTATGACCATTCCCATGGGGGTGCTTCTTGCAACGGTTATGACTTTAAATAGTTTGAGTTTATTATCTGAGATTACAGTAATGAGAGCCTGTGGTATTGGGTTAAACAGGATAGCAAAACCGATTTTTATTTTTGCTATAGTTATGTCACTTGTAAGTTTTAGTATTAATGAATTTGTTGTTCCTGTTATGACTAAGCAGGCAACGAATCTTGCTTTATGGGCTTTCGGGCAAAAAAATATACCGGAAGGTAAAAATAACTTTACATTCAAAGAACTAAAAGACCGTGGTACGCTAAAACGTTTATTCTATGTTGGTCAGTGTAAGAATAAAACTCTTTTTAATATAACACTTTTAGATAATTCTAAAGAAGGTACGATACAGATTTTACAAGCAAGAGAGGGGAAGACTTCCCCTGAGGGCTGGAAGTTTGATAAGGGAATTATTTATACAATTTCTGATGATGGTAAAATTCTTGATACTGCAATGTTTGAACAATCAGACGCAATGTTTGGTATGGACTTAACTAAGGAAATGAATAAGAACGTTGCAAATGAACATAATTTCATTCAGCTTTTGAGGTATTTAAGTAAGCCGAATATTTCTGACAAACAGAGTTTGATGATAAGTTTGTATGATAAAATAGCCCTTCCGCTTATGACTATTGCGCTTGTACTTATCGGGGTGCCGCTTGCAATTACACCGCCGAGAGTACGGTATAATAGAGGATTTTTATTTAGTATTTTGATAATATTTGTGTATTATCTTGTAAGGGCTTTCTCAATATCTCTAGGTGAAGCAGGGACGTTAATACCTGTAATGGCCGCGTTCTTACCTAATATTATTTTGTCTGTAGCAGGTATATTTATTTATTATAAGAAAGTGTTTACTATTAATTAATGAATGAAACTAGGTTAATAGAAATAATAAAAGATATAACAAAAAGCAGGCATATAGGTGATGATTGTGCTGTTCTGCCGGATTTAGGAATTACTGTTACACAGGATTCTCTCGTTGAAGGAGTCCATTTTAATCTTGATTGGATGAGTCCATATCAACTTGGTGTAAAGGCAATGAAGGTGAATATTAGTGATATATTAGCTTCCGGTGCGGAACCGGCTTATGCATTGGTATCTGTTTCGCTGCCGAATAGTTTTGATGATACTTTTATTGGGGAATTTTATAAAGGGTTGTGTGAGGGAGCAGATTTAACGACCTCTAAATTGAAACCGGTTGAAATTATTGGCGGGGATCTAACTGGAGGGGAAAAGGTATTTATATCTATATGCCTGATAGGAAAAGTATATGACAGGCATGTTTCTTCCCGAAGTAATGCTTGTACGGGGTATAAAGTAGTTACATGCGGTGAATACGGTTCAAGCGCTGCTGGATTTAGGCTTTTGCAAGCGGGAAAGCAGGAACCTGCAGAATTAATTGATGCACATTTTTCACCTTCATTGTACCCTGAATTTGCCCTTGCCATATCTCAAAGAACTGATGTCCCGTACGCAATGATGGATACATCAGATGGACTTGCTGATGCCTTGTTTAAGATTGCCAAGTCCTCCGGTGTAAGTTTAAGTATAGATTTTCAACAAATTCCTTATAATAAAAAAATAGAGATGTTTGAGGATTGGGAAAGTCTGGTTTTGTTTGGCGGAGAGGATTATAGTTTGGTTGCGGTTCTTCCGCCGGCTTATATTCCGCCTAATGCTTATATAATAGGTGATGTTATTGATAATATAGGAAGTCCTCTAATAATAAAAAAATACAGAGAAGTTATAAAATATTCCTCTATTGACGAGTTTACATTTAATCATTTTTTATAAATAACCATGCCCCCCGAAATTATTGCTGTACACTAATTATAGCAAAATTGCAATACCTAAAATGTAAACTTTTGTAAAAATTTAATTCAAATTAGTACCATTAAGCGAGAAATTGTAATAACATGCCATGTAACAACTATCCCAAAATCTCCTCCAAAATTATGGAATACTTATACTGACTCCAAAAGTCAGTTTTTTTTGTATGAATTTACATAGAAAAATAGAATTTTTGTTATTTTTTTGTACGTGGAAATATATAGTTGTTTTTAAATTTGCATACAAAAAGTTTTTTATATTAAAATATTAAATAAGGGGAGGATTCTGTATGGAGAAAAACTGTCCTTTCGGAAATGGTATATGTACCTCCGGATGTGCATTATTTATATCAGGTGATGAGCTTAATGAATTAATGGCTGCTCGTTTGTCATCGCTTGGTATTATAGATAAAAAGAACGGTTCCTGTTCCCTTAAAGTCCTAGCAATGTCGGGTGGAAGATTTATATTTGAAAATACTACTACAGCAAAGAGATTTTAGATATGTCAGAGAAAAAACTTTATTCATGGATTTTTTATATAACTTTATTTGGTCTTTGTTTTGTCCTTGCAAATCATACATCAGGGTATGATTATGATTTGTGGGCTCGTATAATTGTGGGTAAAGTATTCTGGGCAACAGGGCATGTACTTAAACACGATTTTTTATCATATACTCCGTCTCATATCTGGTATGATCACGAATGGGGTTCGGGAACGTTTTGTTTTTATCCGGTACAATTATTATTTGGGCCTATCGGATTGGTTGTTTTGCAGGCGGTATTTATTTACTTAACTTTTTTCTTTTGTATAAAAACAATTAAGCTAAGAATGGGCAAGCAATATTCGCATAATATTATATTGCTTATGCTTACATTATTTGTCTACAACAGATGTATTTGTCTGCCGGTCAGATGTCAGATGTTTACTTTTCTGTTTGTAGCAATTGTTATTTATATTCTTGAGCGGGCGCGTGTTGGTAAAAATAAGACACTTATCATACTACCGTTCTTAGTTCTTATATGGAACAATCTTCACGGCGGTGTTGTCTCCGGACTCGGTATCATTTTTATGTATGCTGTTGGAGAAATGCTTTCCAGACGTCCGTTTAAAAAATATTTGATTACGCTTGTATGTTCTCTGCCGCTATTAGTTATAAACCCTTATGGTATAAAATATCTTGATTTCTTATTTATGGCAACAACGATGCAGAGACAGGATATTATAGAGTTTTGGAGTGTATTCCATCCATTTCATTTAAAAAGATGTTTTAATTTCTTCTATTGGTCAGGCGCTGTTATTGTTATTGAAGCGTTTTTCCTTATTAAAGGACTTGTGCAAAAAGGGGTTATAAAGTTTATAAAAGAATTTGATTATACAAAATGGATAATTCTTATTGTTACAGGCTATTTAGGTTTTAGTCACGTAAAACTTATACCTATATTTATGATTTCTGCAGTCTGTTTTTGTTATGAAAATGCTTACAAGCTTGTTCCTAAATCAGATTTATGTAAAGTCTGGTCATTAATATTTGTTTATATTCTTATTGCTGGTGTAGGAATTTTTGCCCCGACAACAGCTAAAGCAACATGGGCAATGTATCCGCTAAAAGAAGTTGAATTTATCCGTCTTAATCAGCTTAAAGGAAATGCAATTGTATCTTATGGACATGGTAGTTATTGCACATATAAGTTTTTCCCAAATCTTAAGGTATATATGGACGGAAGGTATGAAGAAGTTTGGGATGAAGAAATATTTATGCATTTAAAAGTTTTTCAAGAGATGGGATATGCCTGGGGGGAAATTCTTGTCAGGTATCCAGCTGATGTTATTATGATAGAAAAACACTCACCGGTATATAATTATATAGAAAAAGAATTTCCTGAGTGGAAGCTTGTATATGAAGGTAATATGTCAGGTGTGTTTATAAAAAATCCTAAACCTCTTTCTGAGTACAAATTACCGCCGGATGATATTGAGTATTACCAAAAAACAATGTTTGATACAGATATGACGCAGGAATTTTTGAAGAAATATATTCCTGAATTTATGAAATCGGAAGCATACAATGCAAAATAGTTTGAATTATACATGTTTATTCGGCGGTGGTGGTGCGAGAGGCTTTGCATATTGTGGTACAATCAAGGCGCTTGAAGAGCTGGGTATAAATATTGATATGACAGGAGGTTCATCTGTCGGAGCAATATTTGCGGCATTGCTTGCAGTTGGTTATACATCGGATGAGATGAAGGATATTTTTATGAGGGTGAATTTTGACCTATTTAGAGATATTCATTTCGGACTTGGAAAAGACTTTGCTCTGTCAAAGGGTGACATATTTACAGATTGGGTCAGGAATCTTTTACAGGCAAAGGTTTGGGCAGGACAGTCAGAAAATGCAGATAGACCCGTAACCTTTAAAGACGTAAAAAAGCCGCTGGTTATTATTACGACAAATCTATCAAATTTCAGATGCCAGGAGTTTTCTAAATATACAACACCGGATTATGATGTCGCACAGGCGGTTAGGATTTCATGCAGTATGCCAGGTCTTATGACACCGGTTACTTATGAAGATGATATTAAGCTTGTGGATGGTGATTTACAAAAAAGTATGCCAATGTGGAAACTGTCCAGTACTCTTGATAAGAAAAGCGATCGCATAATTGAATTTAGACTGGAAGGTGATTATAGCGGCAGGGAAAAAAATGCGGTTGATTTTCTTAATACCATTTATTCATGTATGACGTACGTTTCTACAGAGTTTGTTTCAAGTATTTTTAGAAAAAATGATCGTTATGAGTGTATTAAGATAAATACACATGATACAATTATCGTTGATTTTAATATGTCCAAAGAGGCAAGAAATAACCTTTGTGCAATGGGGTATGATGATACAGTGAATTATTTTAAAAACTTTTTACCCTTAAAAAAAAGGTTTTTACTAGAAAAATACAAAAACTTGTTTATCTTATTTAAAGATATAGAGTCAGCAGTGAAATTTGGAAATCTGACAAAGACAAAAATTCTAATGGGCTCTCTGTTTATGGAACTCGCTGAATGCAGGGATAATATTGATGAATATATTTATAAAGACTGTTTGGAGCTGAAAAATAAATTAAAACCGTCCATAAAATATAATTTGTTATTTGGTGAAAGGTTTGACAAAACGGATGCACTCAAAAAGAGTATCAGAAACCTGATATCAGTGACAGATGTCAAAATTAAGGAAATGGAAGCGGCTATTCGTTTTATTTAGCAGAATTGTATAATTCTATAATTTGATTAATGCCTGATTGTGCTATATCAAATATTTCCATCATTGTGGATTTTTCAAAGGGAGTACCTTCTGCTGTTGTCTGAAAGTCTACAATTTTACCGCTCTGCGTAAGTATGATGTTTGAATCTGCTTCTGCATGCGAATCCTCAAGATAGTTCAAATCAAGGAGAACTTCTCCGTTTACAATTCCAGCAGAAACTGCGGCAATGGGTTCAATTATCGGATTTTCTTTGAGTACTCCATGTTCAATCAGTTTTTTAAAAGCGTCCTGTAGTGCTAAAAATCCGCCGCAGATGCTTGCAGTTCTTGTACCGCCGTCTGCCTGTATTACATCGGCATCAATGGTTATTGTCAAATCGGGCATTTTTGTTAAGTCCACACAGGCTCTCATAGAACGTCCAATTAAACGCTGGATTTCATGTGTCCGCCCTGAAACCTTTTCACGTTCACGTTTGCAGCGGGTATTAGTCGCGGACGGAAGCAGAGAATACTCGGCGGTAATCCAGCCCCTGTTGTCATTTTCTTCCATCCAGCGAGGCTTTTTAGTATCTACAGAAGCTGTGGTTATAACTTTTGTATCGCCAAATTCAACGAGGATTGAGCCTAAAGCGTGCTTTGTGAAATTTTTTGTAAATTTAATTGTTCTTAATTCATTATTTTTTCTGCCATCATTTCTCATTTTACTGTTCTCCTATGTCATAATCCCAAATATAAATTTGTCCGCAATATTTGCAGACGGCATGTTGATTCATAAAAAGTAAATCAGGTATAAATGTGTATCCGTCAACAGTTATTTCAATATCACCGTTTTTATTGTATTTCTGCGAAAAGATACGGCTTCCCTTATAGTCAGGTGCAAACATAAGTTCAAATTTATCTATTGAACCGCAGTTTTTGCAGATAAACATTATTCGTAATCCCCTGTTGCGCGGTCTAAAATTTGGGGGTCAAGTTGTTTTGTTCCAGTTTTAGATACTTTCCTCTGTTCACGTTTATAACCGGTTAAAAGTTTTTTATACCAGAGAGTCCAGGTAATAGAACGCATAGGAAGTAAAAACATTACCAATATTGATGATATGGAGGTTGATTCTATCAGGCTGTATATATCGGAAGCTGTTAATTGTACTCCGGGGGACAATATAACAGTATCCGGTATGTTGAGAACACCAAAAAATAGTTTACCAAATCCAATTAAACTTATTAAAGCACAAGCTAATTTGGGTATTAAAATACAGGATACAAGACCTGTAAGTACAAGTAGTATAAAAGTTGAAAGGAAATGTCCTTTAATCATTCTGAAACTTGTTTTAAAAGCGTTTATTGCATTTGGTTTTTCATCGAATGTGAATACTTGGAAAACAAGAACAAAATAGACAAACAAAATAATTGCAGGAATCCAGAATACAGGGATTACGGATATTACAAGTAAAACACTTACAATAAGCCATAATAATATAAATTGGAAAGTATTATTTGTTATAAGTGCTTTGTGCGCACTTATATCATAAATATTTCCTGATTTAACCATATTAGCGGTAATGGAATTTATTGCTCCATAGGCAATCAGGTATTCCCAGAAAGCTTTTAGCAGTATTAAAAGTCCCGGAATTGTCACGAGCAGCATTATAGCTAGTGCGTTTAATTTATTTTGAAAAAAACTATATTTCATGGTGAGTGAAGGCAGAATGGTTGAATAAATACCTGCAAATATAAAAATGATTAAAAGCCCGAGAATTTGTCCGAATACGGGAAAAGTCATGTACTTTGCCCAGGATACAAAATGTTTTACATAATATTTTATGCCATCCTGAAAAACATTTAACGCATTTTTTATATCTGATGAATCTGTCATTATTTACTCTCCTGTGTTTATAATTATTGTATCATATTTGTCAAACGCAGGTATAAAACAATAAAAATGTATCAAAAATTTTATGCTATGCTTTGGATTTAATGTTAAAAGCAAATTTTATCATATTCACACCGGTTATTCATGCATTTTTCAAGACTGTTTTCGTTAAGTCTTGCAATTTGTTTTGCTGTAATTATCAATTTTGTTTCATATTCGTTTAGTAATTTTGTATCTCCCGTGATTGGTACATTTTTGTTGTTTTTAAGGTCTATATATACAAAATTTATGCCGGTGGTTGTTTTTAAATATTTGCTTAAAGCTGTAAGATAAACCATTGTTTGATAGTCATATTTAGGGTTATCCGGTGCGTTTCCTGTTTTGTAGTCAAGGATAAAATACTCATCACCTTTTTTCACAATGGCATCAATTCTTCCGCCAAACCAGTATTCTCCTAGTCTTATGTTCAACGTAAATTCTGTTTTAACCGGAGTAAGTTTAAAATATTCATTTATTTTGAGTTTTTCCCAGAGCGTTTTCTCTTTTTCATTTAATGATAATTCAAATCTTGTAATATCAAGTCCAGATAAAAAATAGCCTGCAATTGCGTGAATATTTTTACCGCATTCAAACGGTGTGGCAGATTGTGGCATTGTGATATTTCTTACATAGCGCAAAAAATACTTTTTTTTGCACTGTTCATAAGTTTTTAGCATTGCAGGTGATAAAATTTTCGGGTTATTCATACTTTACTTAAGTATATCATATAAAATTTTGTGCTATAATAATTTAGGGATTACATCAAGGAAATAGAAACAGGTGGTATTAGCGGACTTAAGTACAAAGAAATCTATGCGGGAAGCATTTGGTAAAGCATTGGAAACAATTGGGCAGGAAGATAATAATATTGTTGTTCTTGATGCGGATTTATCAGGTTCAACCCAAACAAAATTTTTTGCGAAATCTTTTCCGGAACGTTTTTTTAATGTTGGTATTGCAGAGCAGAATCTTATATCAACTGCTGTAGGGCTTTCGATGGAAGGCAAAATTCCTTTTGTGGCGACATTTGCAATGTTTGCTACCGGTAGAACTTATGACCAGATTAGAAACGGGGTTTGTTATCAGAATGCAAATGTTAAAATAATAGGTACGCATGGCGGGTTAACTGTTGGAGAAGACGGTGCAACCCATCAGTCACTTGAAGATGTTTCATTAATGCGTAGTATCCCTAATATGACGGTTATTGTTCCTGCTGATGCAAAGGAGTGTGAAGAGGCTGTAAAATTTGCATATACCTATCAAGGTCCTGTTTATATACGCATTTCAAGAAACAGTGTTCCTGAAATTTTTCAGGATGATTATAAATTGACAAATAAGGCACTTGTTGTAGTAGAAGGGAATGATTTAACGGTATTTACTAATGGTGAGTTTCTGGCAGAGTGTATAGCGGCTGCTGAAATACTTAAAGAAAAAGGTATAAGTTTAAATGTTGTAAATGTTCCATTTGTCAAACCCCTTGACAAAGACGGTATAATAAAAGCAGCCGTTTCTACCGGTGCAGCAGTAACTGTCGAAAACCATTCAATAATAGGCGGACTCGGTTCTTCGGTATGTGAGGTGTTAAGTGAAAATCATCCGCTCCCTGTTGTAAGAATCGGCATTGATGATAAATTCGGTCAGAGCGGTACGCCTGATGCACTTTTAAAATTGTATGGACTTGATACGGCTTCTATAGCAGGAAGGATTGAAAAAATTTATGATTCAATTAAGAGCGGTAACTAAAAAATACAAGAACAATTATGCATTAAAAAATATTAATCTTGATGTTTGTTCAGGTGAATTTGTTTTTGTAACCGGTGCATCTGGAGCTGGTAAGTCAACACTGATGAAATTGCTTTATAAGGAAGAAACGCCATCAAGCGGTACGATTTTAATTGGAGGAGTTAATATTGCCAATCTTCCGCCGGAGAATGTGCCAAGTCTTAGAAGATGTATGGGAATTGTTTTTCAAGATTATAAACTTCTTCAAAACCAGACGGTTTTTGATAATATTGCATACGTTATAAGAACTCTCGGAATGAGTTCTGCAGAAATAAAACAGAGAGTGACTATGGCTCTTAAGGTTGTGGGACTTTCAGATAAAGCAAAAGCTAAGCCTTCGGAGTTATCGGGTGGTGAGCAGCAGCGTGTAAGTATTGCGCGTGCAATGGTAAACGGCCCGCCGTTATTGATTGCAGATGAACCTACCGGAAACCTTGATCCTAAAAACTCAATGGAGATTATGCAGATTTTGGAGCAGATTAACCAGAGAGGAATTACAGTTATTGTATCTACTCACGATGCAAATATTGTAAATCATTTCAGAAAACGTGTATTAACACTGGGTAACGGTGAGATTATAAGAGACATTCAGGCAGGAACATATGAATAGTGACAGAACATATAATATAAAATCACAGGTAAAACGCCATATTCCAAAGGGTTGGCTTAGTGAACTCAGAATAACTTACAGAGTAATTATGGAAGCAGTTAATGATATCAGAAGAACGGGACTGGTGATGAATTTTATTATTATTACACTCATTGCTGCTATATTGACAATATTCGGTGCCCTTTTTAGAACTGCAATTTCGTCTACTAAACTCGCAAATTCTTTGGAAAATGTTCTTGAAATTTCTGTGTATGTAAAACCAAATGTTGATGCAAAACTGGTTAAGGAGCAAATAGAACAAATTAAGGAGGTAAAGAGGATTACCTTAATTCCGAAAGAAAAATCCTGGAAAGAATTTCAGGGGACTCTTGGTATTGCTATGACCGAAAATCCGCTGCCTGATGTTTTACGGGTAAAGGTAAAGAAACCTGCTGATACAATTCCCGTATTAAATAAAATAAAGTCAACCTGTACCGGTGTTGAGGATGTGGGATATGCCAAAGAGCTTGGACAAAAGGTACAGTTTATAACCCACATTATTAATATGACGGCTGTTGTCAGTGTAATTGTTGTTGCTTTGCTTACAATTACTATAATTAATAATACCATACAGCTTGTGATACAGTCTCGTAAAGAAGAAATAGAAATCATGCGCTTAATGGGCGTTTCTAATAGATATATAAGAGTACCTTTTATTTTGCAAGGTGCATTTTATGGGTGTGTTGCCGGATTTATTGCAATAATACCGTTAAATGTTGTTCAGGGGGTACTTCTTAAAGTTCATACGTTTGCTATGGTTCCGTCACCTCCTCTTGCCCAAAATTTTGTTATTGCTGCCTTAATGATTATTGGAATAGTTTTCGGTGCCGGAGGTAGCTGGTTATCTATAAAAAAACATTTACAGGTATAAAATTTCTTAAAAATATGGTATTATAAAATTAAACGATGGATTTTAATATATGGATAAAACAATAGAGTTAGTAAATAATGTAAAGGATATACATTCAATGCCGAGTGTAATAGTAAAAGCTTTGAATGTAATGAAAGATCCCAATAGTAGTATAAAAGAGCTTGGAGACATTGTTATTTTTGACCCTTCATTAACTGTTAAGTTTCTTGCACTGGTTAATTCGGCTTATTATGGTTTTTCACAACAGATAAGTTCTATTAATATTGCACTTTCCCTTCTGGGAATGAATAAGGTAAAAAATATTATTATTACAGTTGCAATGAAACCAATGATGTCAAATCAAGGGGATAAAGAAATATGGCGGCATGCTATTAAGGTTGCAGCCGGCTGTGAACACCTTGCGAAAATGGGAAGTGTTATAAAGGCGGATGAAATATTTATTGCCGGTTTTATGCATGATGTTGGGAAGCTGGTTTTAAATGCAAATAATCCTGCACTTTATGAAAAAGTTACTCAGGAGGTTGCAGAAGGTGCTTACATACTGGATGTTGAGAAAAAATATTTTGACAGTGATCATACAAAGACGGGTGCATTAATTGCTAAAAGGTGGCAGTTGCCGGTGTTCTTGACTAATATAATTAAATACCACCATAACCCTAAGTTGTCTTCTATGCCTGCAATTTGTAATATTGTTTATAATGTAGATATGATGATAAGAGATGACTTTAAGCCGGATTTACTTGATAAGGAATTCATTTTAGGGCTGGGGCTTGGCGAAACAGAAGTTTATGAACTAAGAGAGACTATACTTCAAAAAGCAAATATCATGATTTCCGAATTACAGTAAAAAATCCGCCGGAGGCATTTTAAATGAAGGCAGGAGTACTCATAATATCAAATGATAAAACAGTCTTTGATTTTATAAGACCCAAACTTGTCTTACTCAGGAATAATGACTTGATTTATGAGTGCAGCTATAGTGATGCTGATGAAAGTATTTTTAAAACCAACCCTCAGATTGTTATTCTTCACTGCGGGTATGATTTACACTCTTTTGTGGAATTAGCTAAGAAGATAGATTTACCTGTTATAGCACTATTTGATGATTTTGATTCTGATTATCTCTTAACGGCTTATGATTGCGGAGTATCTGACTTTTTTACAAAAAAGTCCACATCCGAGGAAATTCTTGCACGTGTTATGTTCATGCTTAAAAATCGAAATAATAAAGAGAAATTGGATATTTGTATTGATATTTTGAAAGAAAATGATATTATGGACTCTTTCGGATTTTATAGTAATCCTGCAAAGATTTATCCGTACTTCTTAAACAGGTATGAGAATGGGACTTTTATTCTTTTGTCTTCCGGATTAAAGGATTTAAAGCCGGTGATTTCCGGCTATTTAAGAGAGCCGGATATAAAGGCTTGTGGATACGGTAATATTTATTATATTTTTATGCCTTACACTGATATTGACGGGGCGGTTGCCGTATTTAAGAAAATATCAGCTGCGGAATCTGATTTGCATGCAGGGATTTGTTCGCACTATGGAAACAAGGACTTTTTACAAATAAATAATATTCTTGAAAACGCTCTTAATGTAGCAATTGGCTCTGATAAGGAGTATATTATCATTGATGATAATCTTACCCCTTCAGGTAATTGGATTGAAAAAATTAATACGAATAAGAAAAATTTTAAGCTGTTTAAACAGGAATTCAATAAGATGCTTGAACAGGTTTTGACCCCTGTGTTTTATCAAATGCAGGTAAAATATGAACAGAAACTGTATAATACAAAGATTTTTCATCAAATAACACCTGAAATCAGTGTATTCAAAATAATGGGGGAATATTTTGATAGTGAATTTCGTTTAAAAAGTACGGGGTTTTCTGCTGTTAACATTGAAACTATACACAATACAACAGAAAAACGTATGACAATTGATATTAATGATTTGGAGGCTAAAACGCTGGAGGTTTTGCTTGAAGAGTTTATAGCCGAGCATAAAATGTATATGGAGGAATTATGTTAAAGGCTGATGAGAGTTTATTGTTAATAATCGATATTCAGGAAAAGCTGGTACGAGCCTGTACCCATCCGGAGAGTATAGTTAAAAAGGCATCTGTTCTCGGTGAAGCGGCAAGGATATTGTCTATACCCGTTATTGTGACAGAACAGTATCCGCAGGGGTTAGGAGCCACGGTAGAACCTTTAAAACAGGCTCTCGGCAACAATGCTCATTATATCGAAAAGACTAATTTTTCTGCATTAAGGGAAGATGGCTTTAAGGAAAAACTTGCCTCTTTTGGGAAAAGACAAATAATCATAGGCGGGATTGAAACACACATTTGTGTTTATCAAACCTGTGCGGAACTGCTAGAAGCGGGGTATGAAGTGTATGCGGTAAAAGAGGTTACCTCAAGCAGAAATGAGTATGAGTATAACACCGGACTTGAATTAATGAAATCTGATGGTGCAAAATTAACCTGTGTGGAAGCTGTTCTTTTTGAATGGCTTGGCGGCTCAAAACATCCGAATTTTAAAGAAGTGCAGAAATTGATTAAGGGGTAAATAATACCGGAGAAATTCCCTTTTTAATCTCTTCTTTTGGTACTCTGGTATATGCTGCTGGCTATGTTTCTTTGTATTGACAGAATATCCTATTTGAAATACACTCCTGGATAGGAGTGTGTATGCGTATCTCAACTATCACAGACTATAATATATTAGCCGGTAATTCTTCTAATACTCGGTATAGAGGTGTTCAATTTAATCTTGGATTAGTATCAGGGAATGATACTGTAGTTTTTACACCTTCATTTAAGAGTAACAAGTATATGCTTTTGAAGTACTTTGGGACAACAGCATTCAATATTTTTAAAAAGGCTAAAGAGATACAAGATCCAAAAGTACGAATGATGACGGTACAAACAATTACTGCTGGTGCTGCGGTTATGGCAGCTGCGACAGCAGGCATTTTTGCACAAATGAAGGGCATTGAACACACAATATTAAATGCAATAACATTAAATATGTGTACTCGAATAAGTGGCTGTTATGCATATGATAACGCAGTGCATAAAACTATTGGGGCATTTTTAAGTACATTAGGTGGACAAATTGTGGGAGTAAAATTAGCAAAAGAAGTTTTAAGTTTGTATCCGGGATTGGGCAATGCTGCAAATTCAATAATAACAGCTGTACTTCATGAGATAACCGGAAATATATGGATTAAGCTTCTTGAAGATTGGTATAAAACAAAACCTGTAAGATCAGATGGAATTGTGATACATGTGAAGCCTGAAGAACTAGAAAAAATGCGGAAGCATCTTCAAAAAGAAAAATCTATACAAGAAATGGTCGAAGAATATAATACACCGCAAATACGTAAATTAATAGAAGTATTGCAGAAAGAATTAATTCGTAGAAGTATAATAATAAAAGAAAAGAAAATGTATAAAGGTTTGCTGATAAATAACAGTGATGCTGAATATATGAAGATGTATGAAGAAAAATTATGGCAAGAGGTGATAGAGAATCTATTCCAAGAGGTAGTACCAATGATAGATAGAACAGATTCATTAATGTTAAATCAAAAAATTAAACAAAAAAATTATTTAGCAGCATTAAAAGCTAAAATTACAAATGCAATTGATAATTTAAGTGAAGGTTTATCTGAGCTGTGGATTCAAAATGAAAATAAAACAAAAATTAGAATGTAATTTCAAATAAGGACAAAATAATGCAAATCGGATATACATATAATAAACCATATTTTACAAATAATGTTCCGACAGTACAGAATAATAAGAATGACCGTAAGACGGCATTGAAATACAATTTGAAATATTGGGCACAGGATGTTGTATTATTAAGTGCTTTAGCATTAATTGGCAACCATTCTAAACCGTGGAAAGATGCAATAAAGGACACCGCTACTGTAGGTATTTTATGTGGTTCTGGTTTTAGTATAGTTTCTTTAGTGTCAAATAATCTAAGTGATTATGGTAAGAAGGCAAAAGAAAAATATGATACATTTAATTTAACTACTCTTGATAAACTGAAAAATATAGGTATCATGACGGGGATTAGTATGGCTGCAATTTCTGGTGTGGAGTTGTTATCAAAATCTTTAAAAGAAGCAGTAAAAGAATTGAAAATATACCTTCCCATAATAGCGGGAATTGGTACACTGGGTGCTGCATGGCTAGCATATAACGCTAAAAAAAATGAGTCTGAAAATATTGATATGATTAGTTAAATAATAGTAAAAACACCGGCATGTAAGCACCGGTGTTTTTATTATTTTATTTTATTTTATTTAAAATGAAGCTTATACTGCGTTAGCGGCATTTCTTTTTAAAGTGATGTTAAAATCGTCATTCAATTGAATTTTAACTGTTTTACCCGGTTTAGCATTGTAGTTTAGTCCTTTAAGTACACTGCCGGTAATAAGACCTACACCGCCGCCGACCGGCATACCGATTGCAAGGCAGGCAATTCCGACTTCACCGACGATTGCCCCGATTATTGCGCCAACACCGGTACCGATACCAAACAGACCTACAGTATAGCCTGCTGCTTTACCGAATGCAGCCCAGGTGGATTTTTTAAGTGCTGAGTTTTTAGAGTATACTCTTGCACTTATATCACCACGTTGCCCTGTAGGAAGTACAACCTCATTAAGTTTAACAAAAGCCTGAGCATTTCTGTTCCAGTACCGTATTGGAACTACTTCGGTAACAGTACCGTTAATTAAGGTTCCAGCAGGAAGAAGGATAGTATCTTCGGTTGTTTTAAAGTCTTCATTCAAAACAAATATAACAGGGTCGCCTTCTTTTGCTGTTTTAGTTGAAAAATTATCTGCAAAAGCAACCTTTATAACGTTGCCTGCTTTGATTGTAATTTGTTCTTCGGATATACTGATTGAGCGTACCGGAGATTTTTTGTAGTGAGAATGTTCTATTCTTGCTTGTTGTGTTGGTACAGGAACATCATTCATATCAATGTCTGCGAGCGCAGGTATTCCTGTGAAATTAATAAATCCTGCAAGTAGAATTGTTGCAATAATTTTTTTCATTTTTCTTTCTCCATTAATTTAAACAGTTTGTGCGGTTTCAAAATATTGTTTAAGCCAGCTTGTCGGTTTAACGTATCTAAATCCGCCTTTGCCGCAGAACCCGTCAAGAGCTTGCTGCGGGGTTGGACGTCCGTGGAATACAAGGATTTTTGCATTAACCGGTTCTTTGGCTTCCTTAAAGTAACACATTGGGAATTTTTGAAGGCAATTGCGTTTAAAACTTACACACCAGCTTGAATCCCAATACTGTAAAATACCCTTTTTCTCCATTTCATAAGAGAGAAAAGCTTGTTCATTTTTGTACGTATCACGTATATTTGTACCGTACGTATAAAAGTGTTCTATAATATCAGAGTGTTTATTCACTTCAAACCTGAATACTGATGAGTTGCCGATGATGTCGTCAGGGAAATCCCAGTCTTTTACTATCCTAAACTCTCCGTCAACTTCGAAAAAACAGTCGATATTGCTTCTAACAATAATATCCAAATCAAGAAACAGAACCTGTCCTTGAATATCATCAAGCTGAGAGAAGATTCCCAGTTTTTTCCAGCCTTTCTCGGTTAATCCGTCATCTTTTATTTTAGGAAGCTGTTTTGTTTCAACTTTCGGGTTTATTCCTTTTGCATCATCCGTAAAACAGATAAACCTGTGCGGGATTGTTAAGTTTTTTTCAACCATTGAAAACAGTCTATTAACGTATTCAGGGCCAAACTTTGTACCCCACTTCATGCATACAACATTTTTTGTAATAGTTTCGACCATAGAAACCTCATTTCAATTATGATTATGTTGCAAGTTTACCATATTTTTAAAGAATAATAAAGGGGGGATTTTTTGTAATAAAATGTTACTCTAAATTTGACACTGACAGGATTTTCAAATAACATGTGATAGAAGGGGTACAGACACAAAATGCATGAATATATATTCAGGATGAAAAAAGGTGAAATTGAGATAGAGCTTAAATCAGATGATTTAGAGTTTGTAGAGAGCCAGTTGAATAAATGGCGTGATGAATTAATTAATGCGCCTGAGGGGAATAATAGTTAGGTATGTCAAATTACACGTTTACTGTTCGCAAAGGCGGATTTGAAATAAGTCTGGTAACTGATGACAGGAATGCAATTGAACAGCAGATTGCAATCTGGGTTCTTGCTGTTTCAAGAAAGCCCCTTATTCAGCGAGTATCTGAAGAACCTGTTTCAGAGGCTGAACAGTTTACAGGTGCGGAATGCACTAAAGAAGATATACAAGAGAACAATGAACACAATGATGTTTCCGGCTTTGGTAATCCGGAGGAAGTGTTTATACCTAATGAGCATCAGGAACCGAATGCGGAAGAACATTTTGTCCCGCAGGAGCAGTTCTGTCAGCCAGAACCTGTTCAGACTGAAGAAAGTATTGAACAGGAACAGATGAATGTGGCTGATAGAGTAGAAGAGTTTGTTAATACTCTTGATAAGACAGATATTTTGCCGCAGCCTGAATCTGCTGTTCATAATGAGGGTGAAGGCGAAAATACAGTTACTATAAATAATCTTTTTAATGCAGAAAACCAGACAGGTATGGACTTTGCAGCAATACTGGAACATTCAGTTGATAATCTTAGCAGCGGAGCGGTTGTTAAAAAGGACGAAAATTTTTGTAAACTGGTTAAAGCCAATAATATTACCGATAGACTGGAATTGTTGTTATTTACGGCAGATTATTTTTGTAAGTATGATGCCAAATTTACTTTTTCGTTAAAACAGATTAATGGCAAATTAATGCACAATTTGGCTGTTATAGTAGACCACGGGATATTAAAAATAGCACTTGATAACAATTATATTGAGCGTTCCGGCGAAAGTGAATACCGCCTGACAGAATACGGCAGGAGTGAAATTTATTCTAAAGCCGGTATATGGTCATAGTTCTAGACAGGTATTGATTGATATTTCGCATTTTTTGCATTAACCGAATAGCAAGCTACACTGAGTTTTGCGCTAATATCCAGAAAATTGCGGTAGTTATAAGCTGACTTATTCATTGCACTCATAATATCCTCTGCATCTATTCTTGATATGAGTGCATCATCAGAGTGATTATCTACTTTTTCCTGTGCGTATTTTTCTACTAATAATCTATCAATAAAATCTCTTGCACCTATTGCCATGAGTTATTCTCCTATTTCTCTCTCTTGTGTGTATATATAAAGTATATTCATTGACGAAAATTGCCTGATTTTTGATTTGTTGTAAAGTTTTGTTACAAGAATCACTGTGAAAATAAAGAAAAGTTATGATTGCTTAATATTTTTATTATCTATGTAACGAAAACTTAACAAATCTTCCAATGTAACGAAATGTAAAGATGGGTTTATATTAGGCTGAAATCGAGTTATAATCCCCTATATGATATGATATGATATGATGTGGTGGGGTGGGCTAAAGTTTTTTTTTAAGCTGCCGTAATATAAAGATGTATTACAAAATAAACGAAAGGCGGTAGAAGATGGCAGATTTTAATTACACAGTAAAGAATGGAGATCGTGGTTTAACGTACATATTTTTGGATAAAGCGAAAGAAGCTGGGTACGAAGGCGATGCAAGTAAAATCAACTGGAATAATGTACTGAGTGTATTTGATGAAGTGCAGGCAGAAGAGAAGGCAGAGGGCGAGCAGCTATACTCCGGCGGAAATGACAAAACTCGTGCCGGCTGGCGGAACAGTTATATAGTTAAGGCAGGCGATGTAATAAACCTTACGAAATCACAGCTGGATAAAATATATACAGCGATGGGTTTTAAGAAAGTCAACGGAGCGGCAGGTGCGGCTCAACAGCCGGCAGCCGGAGCGGCTCAACCGCCGGCAACAGGAGCGACTCCACAACCGGCAGCAGGTGCGGCTCAACCGCCGGCAGCCGGAGCGACTCCACAGCCAGCAACAGTGACGCTTCCTTCTGCCGTGACACTACCAGAGGTAGTAAGGATACCTTCATCTATACCATCAGCGGAAGTTGCGAAGTATTTGCTGCAAAATAAACATAATGCTGGTAAAGCGATATTACAGCCAGATGGTACAACAGTAGTTTATAACGAAGATGGCAGGATTGAAAAATATCTTGACGAAAATGGCAAAACAACGCGGGAAATAAGTTATAACTCAGACGGCATCGTGGATGAATTCAATGATTATAAATACGACACAGCCGGAAATAACACGCGGCGTATAAATTATAACTCAGATGGCAGCGTGAATTTGTTCACTGATTGGGAATGCGATGCAGATGGCAAATCTAAGCAGAGGATAAACTATACCCCAGATGGCAGCGTGGATTCGATCTATCGTTGGGAATACGATGCAGCTGGAAAAAGGACACGGTTTATAAATTATAACTTAGATGGCAGCGTGTGGTACTTCATTGATAAAGAATACGACGCAGACGGCAACCAAATACGGATGACATGGTATAATCCCGATGGCACTGTCCAGCAGTAAAATCCAACCGGCACCGGCGGTTTTTCCGCCGGTGCCGGTGTTTATATCTAGGCGAGAAAAACATTCATATACCTGTGTTTTATGGGGGGGATAAATTGGATGAAAAATATATTGTTTAAATATATAATCGGAGGTTGTCCCTCGTATATTCATAATCGTTTGTATCCGGTAGTTCTCAATACCGCTTTTTATCCACGGAGTTTTGTAATAAATCGGTTTAGTCGCTCCATTGCGATTTTGAGGTTATCAATTGAGTACGCATAAGATATCCTTAAAAAACCTTCTCCGCAAGCACCAAAAGCTGTCCCGGGGACTACTGCAACTTTTTCTTCCATGAGAAATTTTGTTGCAAACTCTTCGCTTGTCATCCCAAATTCTTTTATCGACGGAAAAACATAGAATGCACCGTATGGTTCAAAGCATTCAAGTTTCATTTCTTTAAAAGCGTTCATTAAAAACCTTCTGCGCTGATTATATGCTTGACGCATTTGTTCTACATTATTATCACCGTTTTTAAGTGCTTCTACCGCTGCGTACTGGCTTGTTGTCGGGGCGCACATGATTGCGTACTGGTGGATTTTAGTCATTTGAGATATTATTTCTTTTGGCGCACATGCATATCCCAGACGCCAGCCGGTCATTGCGTAAGCTTTAGAAAAGCCGTTTATAAGAATTGTGCGTTCTTTCATCCCGTCAAGCGATGCAATTGATACGTGTCTGTCTTTGTAGGTCAATGCTGCATAAATCTCATCAGACATTACATATAAGTCCTTTTTCTTGATAATTTCTGCAAGCGCCTCTAAGTCCTTCCGTTCCATAATTGCACCTGTAGGATTATTGGGGTATGGAAGAATAAGAATTTTTGTTTTATCTGTAATTGCGTTTAGAAGTTCATCCGGCTTTAAGCGAAACTCGTTTTCTTCTTTCAAATTAATAATTACCGGTTTTGCATTTGCAAGGATTGTGCAGGGTTCGTAAGATACATACGAGGGTTGGGGAATAATGACTTCATCACCCTCATTTACAAGTGAACGTAATCCTATATCAATAGCTTCTGAACCGCCGACCGTAACCAGTATTTCTGAATCCGGCGAGTAGTTTATCTCCTGAGTTCTTGATATATAGTTGGAAATCTCCTGCCTTAAGTCTTTTAAACCGGCATTTGATGTATAAAATGTTCTTCCGCGTTCAAGAGCGTAAATCCCTTCCTCTCTGATATGCCAGGGGGTGTCAAAGTCCGGTTCTCCGACTCCGAGTGATATGGCATCTTTCATTTCACTGACTATATCAAAAAATTTTCTTATACCGGATGGTTTTAAACCAAGAACTTTGTCGGAGAGAGGTTTTGTCATGGGGTAATAACCTCACGTTCATCCGTACGGTTTTTATTGATTATTGTACCGTGGTCTTTATACTTTTTAAGTATGAAGTGCGTTGCTGTACTCAATACACTGTCTAAGGTTGATAGTTTATCGGATACAAAGTTTGCAATTTCTTTTAGTGTTTTTTCTTCCAGTGTTACCAGTAAGTCATAACCGCCTGATATGAGGTATACGGCTCTAACCTCAGGATAGTTGTATATTCGTTCGGCGATTTTGTCAAAGCCCTGTCCCCGCTGCGGTGTTACTTTTACTTCTATAAGCGCATTTACCTTTTCTATGGAAGTCTTTTCCCAGTTAATCAGTGTATGGTATCCGCAGATTACGCCGTCTTTTTCAAGCGCAGTTATTTCATTAAGTACTTGTTCTTCCGACACTCCTAAAAGAACGGCAAGTTCTTTAAAGTCTATTCTGCTATTTTTTTCCAAAATTGCAAGTAGTTCTTCTCTCATAATTTCTCCTGTCAGATTTAGATTATATCAGAAAAATTATTGTTTGTCTTAATAAAAATAATAAACTTCTTGGCATTGGAGCCGCTGTCAGTGGTAACAAAAATAAGACCGGATAGTCAATTCCCCCTGCAAGTATCCGGAAATAATAATTCAAAATCCGTAACAAAGGGGCTAAAGGCATCAAAAGCAAATTTCATCAAAAATAATGAAAACTGACAAATGCGGCGGTAAAAAAATAGTTTTCCGGTACGGATTTGCACCGGGAGTTAGAAACTTTAGAAAACTTGATAAAATGAAGAATATATCTACTGAAACATTAAAGAAAACAAAAACACTGGAGGCAGCACTTTATCGTGTATCTTTGTTAAGTAATATGGCAATTCTCGGATTTATACTTTCGCATTTCTTAAATAAGATGCTAAGATATACTCTTGAAAAGGATAAGGCAGTAAGTACTAGAAATACTTGTTCTTAGTTTTCATGATATGCTTAGTTTATGAAAAAAATTCTGTGTTTTGGTGATAGTAATACTTATGGTTTTAATCCGCAAACAGGCGGACGATTTGATAAGAACGAGCGTTGGACAGGAGTTTTGCAGACACTTGCAGGCAGTGATTATGCAATAACTGAAGCCGGTTGCAATAATCGTACATGTTTTAGGGACAACTTTGACGGGAAAAAATTTACTGGGTATCAGATTTTACCTGAGTATCTATCAACAAAGTATGATTTGGTTGTTTTGTGGATAGGCTCAAATGACTTACAAAGGCAGTATAATGTGTGTGTTGAAGAAATTCAATACGGGATAGAAAATTTGATAGAAATTGTGCGTTCTATTCAGCCGGATACGGAAATTCTGATTATTCCGCCTATGGTAATAGGTAAAGAGGTTTTAACAAGTAAGATTTTTTCGTTTTTATTTGATGAGAACTCAATCGAAAAATCACTTTTAGTTTGCGAAATTTATCGTAAAACAGCATTAAAGTATAATTGTAATTTTTTAAACTTTGATGGTGTTATTACCCCTTCATTGTGCGATGGACTTCATTTTGAGGCTTGCGAACATCAAAAAATAGCAAAGATTGTTTATAAAGAAATTGAAAATATTTTTAATTATTAGATATGTATTTATACAAATAATTTTGATATATGTCTTATTGTTACATAATTTAGTTATGTGAGGAATTGCCGATAAGTGTAATGCAGTTTATAACTTATGTATAAGCTAATAGAATGTAAAACGATGCTTAATATTTCTTAATATAAGTGACAAATTTATAAAATTTAAGATAATAATTCTAAAGGGAGTTTATTATATGAGCATTTCTATTTCACCTGTCAGGAGATTAGGGTGTTGTTCTTCTGCACTTATAAAACAGTGTCCGAAATTATTAAAAAACAGTCAGCAGATTGCTGGTACTGCACCAACAGCACAAAAAATAATGCAGCCGCAGTATTTTATTCCGACGCTTATCGGTATCGGATTGGCTATAAACAAACCTATAACTCAAAAATTTGAAGATTATACAATACCTGTTCATAACAGAAATATTGCATTAAGACTCAAGAATAAATATACACCGGAAGAATTTGATGACTTATACAAATTTGCAGAAAGTAAAGGGGTATTTGATTATACGGTGGATGAGTCAACCGGACTTGTTAAAACATCCTTTGTTGATACAAAAGAAAATCCTTTTATGGCAGATTTGATATGGATTACTGATACTTGCCATAATATGGATTTAGTAAAAAATAAAGAACCTGAGAAGTGTACAGATGTGTTTAATAGAGTTACTGAATTTTATGAAAACCAGCAGGGTGTTTTTGATAACGTAATAGCAAATCCGATAGTATACTGGCATAATGGTATAATATGGGCAGGAGAACAGCATACACTCGGGCATTGTTTTATTACAAGTACTAAAGAAGCGCATCCCTGGTATCCTAAAACCAGACTTGAGTCTGTCGGAAACTATCTTCAAACTGCTGTTGACTTAATAAAGACTGGATTTAACGGTGGTAAGTATGGTTATAAATCGGCTGAGAGTGTTCCTGATAATGTTTGTACGGCGATTTCTAACTGCACGGCTTATTTAAAAGCTATTCATTATCCAACGGCACGCTCTTGCGGAGCTTGGGAGGAACAAACCTTTCTCAATTCTCTTACAAGTGATACTTCTATTTGTAATGAAGGGATTAGAAACATTATGAAAATGATGTATGAAGATACAACAAATCCTGAGATGTTAAAACTTAGAGAACGAATTATCAATACAAAACACGGAGGAGTATTCAATGATCGTAACGGATTAGAAAGTGTTCTGGCTGATGGTGAAAAGCGTATAGTCGATACACCTGATTTTGAAACAACCTGTTATAACAATGTTCCGCCGCTCAAACCCGGTGAAGAAAAATGCATTGAAAGAAAATATGATGCTGCAATGAGTTTTATGCCGCAGACGGAAACTCTTGTAAAAGGTGATGTAATAAAGGATGCCGAAAAGAAACTTACTTTGCTTGATGAATTAAGTTGGGCAATAGTAAGAGAAAACGGCGCAATAAGATATCCTGGAGATGAATACTTAAAACTTGATTATCATAATGAAAAGGATAAGTTTTCGCAGGATTTTGAGGCAGAATGGTTTTTAGTAACTGAAATTTCAAAAGGGTATGGCGCTGTAGCAAAACAACTTTTGGATGCTGTTGAATCTGGAGGAAAAACGATGGATGAAGTTTCGGCATTACTTAGTGATGCAATGAAAAAGGAAACGGAATATATTAATCGCGGGTATGCAAGGATTACATCTGCTGGTACGATAAAATCCAACGGTTTCCAATGCCCTGGTTATAAGGTGCCTGAAGCTTATGAAGCTATTACTGATACAGATGGTAAAATACGCTATGTTCCAGGCGCGCATCCTCTTACCTGGGCTGAGTCGTCACTGTATAGTGCATCAAAATTATTTGCAGAAAACCTTTCAAGATATGTTAAGTAATATAGATATTTTATAAGTAATAATTTTTCTTAATTAGAGAAGTACCGAAAGTATTAACTTTCGGTACCTTTATGCACCAAAATATACATTATGATGCATATAACGGCACAATTGAGTAAAAACTTTAATAAATCCGGAGTAATTTTTACAAAAATTTACAAATCAAAAAGCGGGTGCAGTTTCCGGTGCTAGTATCAGAAAATGCCCGCCAGCCAATCGTTTGAGTGGATTTAGCATCCAGCTTATACAGCGGTTGAACAGGTCGTTTGGCAGGACAACCATGAACAGGCGTAATTTCAAATGGCAGCGTTCATTTCTGCTCTTTTTCACCATTTTGTATAATTTGGTGCATAAGTATGCATCATACAAATGAAAGAGAGGTACTTTATGAGAAGAAAAAACGGATTT
>CAYVMC010000018.1:0-38354 GCA_964452495.1 uncultured Muribaculaceae bacterium
TATTAATGGAAATTTTTTTAATGTCATGATAACAAATTGTTTAAAATGTGACCAAGGTAAATGGGGCAAAATTAAGAAATTAGTACATTCTGATATTTATTTAATTAATTGAAATATTATTTTGTTTTATATATATTTGTTAATATATAAATCTTTGATTACGAAATATTGGTCACATTTTAAACAAAATGTGACGATAAAGATGTTAAAGGAGTAGAGTATGCATAATCCGGACGCAATGTTTTCGATAATAATACCGGTATATAATGTTGCACCTTATTTAAAGGAATGTCTTGATAGTATTATTAATCAAACTTTCAAAGATTTTGAAGTGATATGTGTAAATGACGGTTCAACGGATAATTCACTTGAAATATTGAACGAATATGCCCAAAAGGATGATCGTATAAAGGTTTACAGTCAGGAAAATCAAGGTTCCGGAGTAGCCCGCAACTATGGTCTTGATATGGCAAAAGGGAAATATATTGCGTTTGTAGATCCTGATGACTGGATAGAATTAAACCATCTGGAAACACTGTATAATACCTTTCAGAAAACCGGTGTTGAAGTTATAGAGTTTGATTTTAAAACAATTAATGATATTACAAAGGAGATTAAATATTGTACGTATGGGCAGCAGCGTAAAAATCTGGGTTGTAAAAAGGATTTATTTAAAAATCCGTATTTTAACTGGAAAGATTTCTCCGGTTCTAGGAGATTAGATTATCGAAGTGCTGTGTGGTATAGGGTGTATACGCACGACTTTGTTAAAACAAATGATTTGAGATTTTCACCAACCTGGGCAGCAGAAGACAGGCTTTTCTCATACGGTGGACTTGTAACGGCAGAAAAAATATATTATTTGAACGAGTATCTCTATAACTATCGTCAACGTCAGGGATCAATTGTTAATACAAAATTAAAACGTCCCTCTGATATATTTACTGTTATAAAAAGCTTTGAAGAGTTTCTGACTCAGAAGGGTTTGTTAGATGAATTCAAGGAAGACTTCTCCTATTCCAAGATTTATCAGGTCGCATGTAGTTATAAAGGAGTTCCGGATGAGCAAAAGGAGAGTTATCTGGATAGAGCGAAACAGGAATTATCGGCGGATGAATACAAAAAATGTATGGATATGATAAAGAAAAAAGATAAATCTTTTGCAGAACAAGTATTTTCTGTAAAAAACCGGTATGAAAATCTCGTTAAAACTAAAGTAGTAACTGTACTTGGGCATGAGTTTGTATTTTAGTTGTTATGATGCTATCAATGGGACTTTATTAACAAAATTTTGTAAACTTCTGGACGGCGTTTTTTTTTGGTGTATAATCTAAATGTATTTTTATAATTAATTGTGTATTAGTTTTATAAGCGGAGTTTGATAGTAATTTTATGACTATTCAGGATTGGTTTGAAAAACGAAAAGAAGCACAGATTAGACGCCGTGAAGCTGAAAAGCAGATGGAAGATGACGGGCAGCCGAGTTTGTGGACCAAATGTATTCATTGCGAAAATCAAATTTTAAAAACTGATTTGGAAGAAAATATGATGGTATGTCCTGTATGTGAGTATCATTACAGAATAAACGCTAAAAAGCGTATTAAGCTTTTATTTGATGACGACTCATTTGTGGAAAGGTTTAAAAATATTAAACCAACAGATCCGCTGCAATTTGTTGATACAGAGCCTTACAAAGACAGACTGGAAAAAGCGCATTCCAAGACAAATCTTGATGAAGCGGTTATAACAGGTACCGGCACAATAAAAGGACATAGAGTTGCGGCAGCAATAATGGATTTTGATTATATGGGCGGTTCTATGGGCAGTGTTGTGGGAGAAAAAGTTACACGAATAATGGAAGAAGCGGTTAAACAAAATATCCCGATGATAGCAATAACTTCCTCAGGCGGTGCAAGAATGCAGGAGAGTGCATTAAGTCTTATGCAGATGGCAAAGACTTCCTGTGCTGTTGGAAAGCTTGATGAAGCAGGTATTTTGTATATAAACGTACTTACAGAACCCACTTTCGGCGGTATTACGGCAAGTTTTGGCACTCTGGGAGATATAATTATCGCAGAACAGGGGGCGCGTATCGGCTTTGCCGGAAGAAGAGTTATTGAACAGACAATCAGACAAAGTCTGCCGGCGGATTTCCAAACAGCAGAGTATCTGTTAAAATACGGTCAGGTCGATATTATTTCTAAGAGGTCAGAGCTGAGGGATAAGCTTGCAGATGTTCTTAGTATGCATGGAGTATAGAAAATGACAGTGTTGGAGTTTGAAAAACCGATTTTAGAAATACAAAAAAAGATAGATGAATTTAAAAAAATGAGTTTGGAGTCAGGCATGGACTTTAATGGTGAAATAGAAAGTCTTGAAAAACAGGCAGATGAGATTAAAAAAGAAATGTATGAGTCTTTAAAGCCGTCTCAAAAACTCCAGATTGCAAGACATAGTGAACGTCCGAATTTTCTGGATTATACAAATATGATGTGTGAAAGTTTTATAGAACTTCACGGTGATAGAGAAGGTTCGGATGATAGAGCTATAATCGGCGGGCTGGCTACAATTTCAGGGCGTAATGTTGTACTGATTGGTACACAAAAAGGAAAATCTACAAAAGAAAACCTTGAATATAATTTTGGTATGCCGCAGCCGCAGGGGTACCGAAAAGCGTTAAGATTATTTAAACACGCAGAAAAATTTAAACTCCCGATTATTACACTTATTGATACTCCGGGAGCGTATCCTGGGATTACTGCAGAACAGACAGGGCAAGGGATTGCTATTGCAGTAAACCTTAGAGAAATGTCTAAACTTACAGTTCCTGTTATTGCGGTTATTACCGGTGAGGGGTGCAGTGGCGGTGCATTGGGCTTAGCCGTTGCAAACAGAGTTTTTATGCTTGAGTATGCGTATTACACGGTTATTTCACCGGAAGGTTGTGCTTCAATCCTCTGGAGGGATGCAGCAAGAGCTGCTGATGCCGCTGATGCACTTAGGATTACCGCAGATGACCTGCTTCAATATGGTATTATAGACGGTAAAATCAATGAGCCGTTAGGCGGTGCTCATACTAATCCTCAGGATATGAGTGACAGACTTAAAAATGCACTTATAGGCGCATTGGAAGAATTGGATTCTTATTCACCTGATGAATTGAAGGCACAAAGGTACAGCAAATTCAGAGGAATGGGTGTGTTTAACGAATAATGGATAATTATTTTGAACTTATTATAGATATTAATCCTGCAATCTCTGATATAGTGTCTGATATTTGTTTTTCAAATTTTGACTGTGAAGGTGTTATTCTCGCAGAAGAAGCATATAAAGATTTGGAAATGATATCTACTACCGAGGGTGAATTAAAAGCGTTTCTCATTACCAATCCCGGAAAATCTAATATTGCAAAAGTTTTGACTGAGAATAGAAATTTGCTTTTAGAGCGTGGATTTAACGAAGAAGAGTTAGGAAGCTGGGAATTTACCATTCTGGAGAAGGAAAATCAGGACTGGTCAAAAAAATGGAAAGAAAAGTGGGATGTAACGCATGTAAGCGATAAAACAACTATTGTTCCGAGTTGGATTGAGTATAAAAGTAAATATCCCGATGAAGTTGTAATTATTCTTGACCCCGGATGTGCTTTTGGTACCGGTACACACTCTACAACACAGTTGTGTATGCAAGCAATTGAAAAATATGTGAAATCGGGGGATTCAGTTGCTGATATCGGTATGGGGTCCGGAATTCTTGCTATTTGTGCAAAAAAGTTTGGTGCAGATTATGTTTACGGATGCGACAATGATGAAACAGTTATTGATGTTGCAAAAGAAAATGCTGTTAAAAACAATGTAGAAGTGGTTTTTGAATTAAATACGGCAGACAAAGTTTATCAAGAGTTTGATTTTGTATGTGCAAATATTTTACATAACGTCCTTGCAGAGATTATGGGGGATTTGAAAAAGCTTATGAAAACTGGCGGCAAAATTGTGCTGAGCGGTATTCTTGATGAGAAAAAGGAAATTGTGCTTAAAGCTGTTGAAGCACATTCTCTAAAGGTTGTTGAAGAAACACACCTTAATCAATGGACGGCAATAGTAGCAGAGAGGGTATAAGTATGGGAAAGACAGCTATTGTAATTCCTGCACGCTATGGTTCAAGCAGGCTTGAAGGAAAACCTCTTATCAAAGTTCTTGATAAGCCGATAATTCAATGGGTATGGGAAAAAGCAAAACGTTGTGATAACGCTGATATGGTAATAGTAGCAACGGATGATGAGAGAATTTATCAGGCAGTACAAGCCTTCGGCGGCGATGTCGAAATGACATCAACCGAACATAAAAGCGGTTCCGACAGAATTGCAGAGGTTGCTGTACGTCATCCGGAAATTGATATAATAGTAAATTTACAGGGGGATGAACCTCTAATCAGTCTTGATGATATCAATGCGGTGATTGGCGGGGTAAAAAATGATGAAACGGTAGATATTTCAACCCTTGTAAGAGAAATTAAGGACGAAGAGGAAGCAAATAATCCTAATTTGGTTAAGTGTGTATTTGATGTGAATAATTATGCACTTTATTTTTCCCGCTCCAAAATTCCTTTTGAGCGTAATGCCGGTATGAGTAAAATCTACGGTCACTTAGGAATTTATGGATATAGAAAAGAAGCTTTATTTAAAATGACAAAACTTCCGCAGACAAATTTGGAAAAAGCAGAAAGTCTTGAGCAGCTGCGGGCGCTTCAGTCCGGTATGCGGATAAAGATAGCTGTGACTGATAATATTCCGGTTGGAATTGATACCATTGAGGATTTAGAACACTTTAAACGATTAGTTGAAAAATAATAAAAAACCGGTTTTTGAAAACCGGTTTTTATATGCAGTACGTAAGTTTTATTATTCTTTGGGTTCTTTTGGTTCTTTTAGTTGAGCTTCTATCTCTTTATCTGTATAAAGATTTGCAGCTGTATTATTATTAATATTATTAATTAACTTTTCAAATTGCTCAAGTTTGATAGAATTTCCACCATCAGCATATTTGTTGAAGATTGCAACTAGTTGTAAAGTATCAAATGAATCTATATCAACGGTTTGAAGAAGTTCATCTTGTCTGCCTTTTTTATAATTACTATTATTAAGGGCATGTTCAGCATCTGCATTATATCCGTTTGCCATTGCTATAAATTCATCAAATGTGATTTCACCGTTACCATCTAAGTCAAGTTGTTTGAATATCTTTTCTGCCTTAATATTCTTACCCACAGTAATTTTTGACTCAGGGCTGTGGTTAGTTAAATTGTTCATCAGTGTGTAGCTTTCTGCTACTGCTTCCTCGGTATCGGCAATTTTTCCATTCGGGGCTTTTGATGCATCTTGTGTAGTTGTAACTACAGTTGCACCATCTGCGGTCTTACTTGATGTTATAATCATTGCCTTGTTTACCGCTTGCCCTTTTGTATTTACTTCGCACTTATCGTCGTTTTCTTGGTTTTTATAAGCATCATTACCGAAGTCTGTTTTATTTTCATCAGGTAATGTAAATTTGCTGCCATTATCTTTGTATGCTTTTCCGCCGTATACTAAGTAAATGTTACCTGCATCATCTTGTTTCAATTCAAAACCTTTTGGCAATGCTGCAGAATCAAGTCCTTTTAAGTTCTCTTTGGCACCAATTGATTTCCAGAATTTAGCCCTTGCTTCTTTAATTTTATTAGGATCAGTAATTGGTTTAAGATCGTTCAAATCGTACGCATTATTTTTGATTCCTGCTTCTTTCTTATTAGCATTGGGGTTATCTTTTTCATCGTCTGGATCAGCTGCCTTAGTATTTGGATTAGCTGCATCAGCATTTGGATTAGCTGCCTTAGCATTTGGATTAGCTGCCTCAGCATTTGGATTCGCTGTATTAGCATTTGGATCGTTTCCGTTAGCTCCGTTGTTGTCAGTTACTTTGCTTGCGCCAAGTAATGAATACTGTCCGGGGATGTACGGAGTATAAGTACTGTATAAACCTGTGCTGGTGCTGCCGCAATTGCAATTGCAGTTGCCGCTGCCATTGCCATTAACGCTGCCAGCTGGTTGTCTGCCGCTAAAGAAATTTGTGCCGCCGCCAAATCCAAAACCGCCGCTAAATAGGTTGCTGACCAGTCCCATGCCTAAGCCCATGCCAAACATTGACCAGAATCCGCCAAATCCAAAACCGCCGCTGCAACGTGTGCTGCGTCTTGAGCTGCCGTTAAATATGTTGATAATTTTTGTACTTTTGATATTTACGCTGCCGCGACTGCGACTATGTCTTGCATCGAAATTACATGGTAAAACCCAGACCATAATTTTATCCTCTTATTTTGTACTGCTTATATATATAAAGTATATAAAATTGATAGGATTTCATTTTCAAGATATTTTGTTACAAAACTTAATATAAACTGCTGTGGTTTAGTAATAATTAGAAAAAATAAAATACGAGAATAATGTCTAGATTAGAACTTGTATATCAATAGTATATATTATGCTAAAACGGACACATATATGTGTCCGTTTTTTTATGTCAAATTTTACAATATTTTATGAATTATAAATACTAAAAAAATTCTTGAGTATTTCATATCCTTTTATCATTGTCTTGTAATTTACTCTTTCTTCTGCAGAGTGCATATTATATACATCAGCCGAACCAACCAGAAAAGGAATAAATTTCTCGCCGTGTTTGTTTTTGTTATTTGCGTAAATATGTGTTTCTGCTCCAGCATGGAATGACTCAACAGAATTTTTTATCCCTGCCATTTCGCTTGCTTTTGTGTGAACTTCCGGTATAAAATCATCATCGGATTTTTCAAATGGCAACAGGTGTACTGAAAACTCAATCTCTGCTTGTGCAAGTCCAGCATACTTCTTGTTGAAATTCTCAATATAATTAATCATTATATGTTTGAGTTCTTGTTCTTTTTGAAGGTCGGAGCTTCTTATTGAGTAAGAAACCTTTGCAAGAGTATTAATTATATTCGTTGATGAACGGTCTACAATTTCTGTAATGTAGTCTTTGGAATTGACATTGTCATCAATAATGGCTTTAACTGCGTTTTGTATTCCGCCGCCTGCTATAGCACCGATGTTACAGGAGGTTACAATACCAGTTTTGTCTTTGTAGTAAACTCCTTGAGGAAAATGGTTTATAAGCTCGCAAACCAGTTTTACGGCGTTTAATCTTGATTCATCATCAATATCAATGCCGGAATGTCCGCCTTTTAATGCCTGTACGGTCACTTTAACATTGGTATAGCCCGCTCCTGCTATCTGTAATTGTCCCAGTTTGTCAGCATCTAATACAAGAACGTATTTTGAGTCAATTCTGTTAAATTCAGCATTTTCAATCCCGCTCATCCCTGTTTCTTCGTCTCTCGTAAACAGAATTTCGAGTCCGCCGTGTTTAATATTGCTGTTTTTGACGTCTTTTGCAAGTTTAAGAGCACAGGCTACACCTGCTTTATCATCGGCTCCCAGAGTTCTGCCGTTTGCTCTGATATAATCGTCGTCCAAAATAAGTTCAACAGGTGAGGCATCTCCTACAACATCCATGTGTGCTGATAATAAAATAGGCTGTTTGGTTGTATCTGTTGCGGGAAGTTTCAAGTATAAATTCCCGTAATTATCACTTTCGCATGGAATTTCATTTTCTTTTGCAAAATTTTTTATCCATTCAATTACTTGTTCTTCTTTTTTGGATGGACTTGGAATTTGTGCCAGTGAACAAAAAATATCTATTAATTCATTTTCTTTTCTAATACTATTGAGCACGGAAAAACCTCCTTCCTGTTCCTTCTTTTCCGATTTTGACTGAAACTTTTGCTCCGCATCGCGGGCAGTAACCTGTATATGCGGTTCCTTCCTTGTTTTTATAAATTCTTCCGTAGGTAGAACAGCACGAAAACCATATCCCGAGAAATTTTCGCGGGGTTATTTCTTCTTGTTTATTTTCTTTGTCCGTGTTTTTATCTCCTTTTTAAGTTGTTTTTCTTTTTTTCTGCATTTTTTGCATTTCTTATCTTTTTTACATTTTGTGCATACTTGTGTTTTGGGAGGTTCGCAGGCAATTCTTTGCCGTGTTCCATCATTGAAAGCACTCGCTGTCAGTATATTAATGTATTCACTGCCGAAGTGTGCATAGTCAAATATAACAACTCCGTTAAGCCCGAAACGTCTGCATTCATGCACAATTCTTATCAAATCTTCCGGTGCTCCCTTTATGAATGTTACAAATAAACCTGCATAGAGTTTTGTTTTTTTTGTACTCAGATTTTTTATCTCATTAATCATATTAACGGTTGTTTTAGGGTCACAGGTTAAAAATAACGGTGTAAAGCCGTCTACATAATCATTTCTTGACCAGGTGCGCCAATCTTGAAGTTTTGTTGTAAGTGCAGTTTTATAATTAGGAAAAATAACTGTTGTTAAAGTGACATTTTTTGAGCGGCAGAGTTCCGATGCTTTCTTTACAAAATCGGTAACTTTTTCTGCCCTGTAAAATAACCATTTATCCCACAGCTCATCAGTACGGGTTAATGTCAGCGGGTCAACGTTGTAAATTTCTTTAAAACCTTCTCTTGCATAGGATGTATAACCCCATGTAGAGGTTTCGTATCCCGGAATATCCGGCGAAATTGCCTGCGGATATCGGATATAATCAAGATTTATGCCGTCAGGGTTGTATTTACAAATTATTTCGTCAAGTAATTTGATTAAAAAGTCCTGTACTTCCGGATTGGATGGGTCTAAGAAGTACCCGTTATGTTCGGAGGTTGAGTATACAGGTTCAATAGAATCAGCATTGTTGCCCGGCAGGTTTGACCAGCTTGGGCGGATTGATAGAATGTAGTTCGGGTAATTAACGGGGTTTTTGTTACCGACATAGAAGGTTTCAAACCAGATGTGGATTTTAATTTTGCGTTTGTGTGCTTCTTTTATCCAGATTTCTAATGGATCAAAGCCTGTAAATTCTTCATTTTGTTCTATAAATCCATACGAAAGCATTAAGTCACTTGGATAAATGGTTTTGCCGTGGTAATAAGTTTCTAAAAATACGGTGTTAATACCTGATTTTTGCAGGTGTTCAAGAGCCTGAACAATATCGCTTTCTGATTTGCAAGTTGGTCGTATCCATATTCCCTTTAATTCGTTCTGTTTATATGGTACAACAAGTGACAATGCTTCATTTGCATACTCTATAGCACGCCCCGAATATTTTTGGACATTGGAACTGTCCTTTTTGGCTTTATGGATATTCTCTCTTGATTTGTTTATTGCTGTAATTGTTTTTCTTGCATCGTATCTGGGAGTTGTTTTAATATAAAAATTCATTATATTCTGGACTTCTATCAGTTTAAGTTTTGCACTAAATAAGAATGTATCCGAGGTAATATAGGATGTTATTGTTTTGTTGACAGGATCTATGTATACTTTTGCTCCTACTATTAAATTTTCGTTAATCCAATGTTTGGCTTCTCCATGACCGCTTATTACAATTCCGTTTGCTGGTATCAAAGTATTTGCACCGCTCAGTTGGGTTACAATCCCATCTATAACTAACGCTTCTGTGCCAAATTCGTTGGTATTGGTACGCCTTCCAAATTCCGGAGTGTATACGACAAGCTGGTTTGTACCCCTTAAACCTGGAAATCGTGCATTTTGGGTATTATTTTCATTTGTCGGATCAATAACGCTTACTTTACGTGTTGTTTGGTTAAATATTATTTCTTTTGCGCCGGGCTTAAAAGGTTCAAATACAGCCATTGCATCTGCTGTATTAATACTGATAGTCATGAATATTAACAGTATTAATATAAATAAACGTTTCATCCTTAAATTTAATCCTCGACGAAGTGAATCCTTGTATTCTTATAATATAATGTATTATTTGAATTTAATTCCTCTAATAAGCGTATTTTGGTGTTTAATTCTTCTGACGGATTGATAGTGTAGGCCTCATTTAGATATTTGAGTGCGGACTGTGTATCTCCGAGTTTTTGATAAATTACACCTATTTTGTTGTTAACATTGTATATAGAATTATTTCTTATGTAGGCTTGATTATACTGTTTTAATGCTCTCCTGTATTCTGCCCTTTTGTAGTAGTAATCGCCGAAACCTTCATATCCCGGTGTATAGTTTTTATCAATAAGCAGTGTTTTGTAGTAAAATTCTTTTGCGTACTTGTTTTGACCAAGAATTTCGTAAAGTTGTGCAAGTTTAAGTGAATAAGATGGATTGTCAGGATGTTTTGACAGCAGTACTCTGTAACAGCCTGCAGCATATTCAGCGTTGCGTGTTATCTCTTCTTCTATTGTTGATTCTGTTGCTGCGGTGTAGTATTGAAAGGCTTTATCTTCAAATTCTTTAGTATTAATTAGGGAGTAATCAATTTTCTGAAAATATTCAACCCCGCCTTTTTCAACAGCCATAACGGGTATTGCTGCAAAAGTAAGAATAATTGTCAGAATGATTTTATACATAAAATTATTATATCAGGAACAGAATATGGAAAAAATAATTGTATAGATATTATTGTTATTTCTTACCATTTATACTATACTTATGTTAAGTAAGTAGGAGGGTTTCTAATGGATAAACACTTTAAGTCAGTATTAGCATTGTCAATTGCATTTGTAATTGGATGCGGGTTTAATAGTATGGCAAATTCAAATGCTGCAGTAAGCAAAATTGCCGTTGTTGATATACCTAAGGTTGTTGCTCAATCTGCACAGGTTAAAAATCTTAAAGCAGAACACGATAAGAAAAAGAATGAGATAGTTCAGTTTATGAACAAAGCAAAATCAGAGGTTGATGCACAAACCGATGTTGATAAAAAGAAAACAATGGCTCAAAAGTATGAAAAGGAACTTGCGGCAAAAAGAGAAGCAGTAGCAAAGGATTATACAAAAAAACTTGCACAGATAGACAAAGATATAACAGCAGTTATTACCAAGCAAGCTCAGGCAATGGGTTATGATATTGTACTTGCAAAGAATGTGGTACTTTTTGGCGGAGACAATATCACTGATACTATTGTTAAGAATGTTAAGTAGTCTTTTTTTGAATAAAAAAGCGGGACGGGAATAATACCGCCCCGCTTTTTTGCTGTTTGTTACTAGTTTGTGAATACAGGTTAAATGCTCCGGCTTTATTGACTTGCTTTTGCGTTTACGTTATCGTTTTATTGATAAATTTAATGGAGAGAAGGTAAACTTATGGACTTTGCAACAGGTTTTACTATAGATGTATTAAAAGCACTCGGTTCTTTTGCGGGCTATGGTGTTGGTATTATCATTCTTACAATTATTGTAAGAGCGGCACTCTGGCCTCTCGGTGTTTCACAGCAGCGCTCAATGCGTATGATGCAGAAATTACAGCCTAAGATGAAGGCTATTCAGGAACGTTACAAAAATGATCCTCAGACTATGCAGCGCAAAATGATGGATTTTTACAAGGAGCATAAATTCAATCCTATGGCAGGTTGTTTCCCGCTGCTTGTACAAATGCCTATATTCATTCTGCTTTATTCTGCACTTATGAGTCCGCAGTTTATACAACTTGCCGGTGATTCTCAGTTTTTGTTTATAAAAAGACTTGATTCTACTCTTAAAACAAGTGCAGGTATATCTCAGGATGGAGTTTTAGGAGTTTCAAAGTATGATACTTTTATGACCGGCAAGGTTGCAAAAGTTTATCTTAAGGATGAGGTTCTTGATAATGTAAAAATATCAAAACCTAATAAGGCAATAGATGTTCAGGGTGAGCTTATCCCGGGGCAGCCGGTTGATTTTAAAGTCAGCCTTGATAATTTAAATCTAAAATTCAGCCAGTTAGACAGTATAGAAAAAGCAGAAATCGAAGTAATGGATTTGCAGACCAAAGAAACTGAAACGCTTACTTTTGAAAGAAAAGGCGGAATACTGGTTGCTACAATCCCTACTAAGGAGGTTCAAACAGCATTTCATTACGATGTCTTGATTTTAATAATTCTGTTTGGTTTAACTATGCTTGCATCTCAAAAGGCAATGATGTCAATGACTAAGGGGCAGGAAATGGATGAAGCACAAAAGGCTATGCAAAAGTCTATGAATACATTTATGCCTATTATGCTTATGTTTACGTTTGTTATTATTCCTATTCCGGCCGGGGTTCTGCTTTACTTAATTTCAAGTAACGTGTTCCAGGTTATCCAGACAATTGCTATAAATAAGCAGCTTGAAATGGAAGATCATAAAAAAGCGGAAGTTATTGATGACGATGATTTAAAAAAGGCAAAGAAAATTCAGGCGAAAGAATAATGCTTGTAAGTGATTTTGATTACAATTTACCGGAAGAATTAATAGCACAAATCCCTGCTGATAAGCGGGATTTGTCACGTATGATGGTTTTAAATCGTCAAGATAAAAGTATTCATCATCATATTTTTAAAGATATTGTAGATTTGATTGATGAAAATTCGGTACTTATTCTTAACAATACCAGAGTAATACCGGCAAGGCTTTATGCGTATAAAGATACCGGTGCAAAGATAGAAGTGTTTTTACTCAAAGAAATTGAGCCGCACAGGTGGGAGGCACTTGTCAAGCCATCAAAGCGTGTTAAACCGGGAACTAAATTAACAGTAAGTGATGAATTGAATGTTGAAATCCTTTCTCCGGCAGCGGATGAAGGTAAATGGAATGTGGCTTTGGATTATGATGGAAATATTTATGATGTTCTCTCCAGAGCCGGAAATATTCCGCTGCCTCCCTATATTGAACGTAAAATGACTCCGGAGGAAATTAAGAAACTGGATTATGAACGTTATCAAACTGTATTTGCACAAAAAGAGGGTTCTGTAGCTGCTCCGACGGCAGGACTTCACTTTACAACAGAAATTCTTAATAAGTTGAAAAATAAAGGTGTTCAAATAGGTTATGTTACGCTTAATGTTGGTTTAGGAACCTTTAGACCTGTTAAGTGTGATGTTGTTGAAGAGCATAGGATGGACAGTGAGAGTTTTGAAATATCTGCCGAAACCGCAGAATTAATAAATACTTCAAAAAAAGAGGGTAAGAAAATAATAGCGGTTGGAACTACCTCTGTAAGAACGTTAGAGACTGCGTATAAACAGTTTGGCGAAATAAAAGAATGTCAATCAAGTTCAACTCTATTTATTTACCCTCCGTATGAATTTAAAATAGTTAATAGTTTAATTACGAATTTTCACCTGCCGAAATCTACACTTCTAATGCTTGTATCGGCACTTGCAGGGCGTGAGTTTGTTCTTGAGGCATACAGAGAAGCAATTGAGAATAAATACCGCTTTTATAGTTACGGCGACTGCATGTTTATAGATTAAAAAGCAGGCGGGATTTTTGTTCCCGCCTGAAAGTTTTAGTTGATTAATCTTTCTGTAATATTCGACCAACTATTTGACCAATCCCAATACCACCAATACCTCCTATAAGACCGGTGATTGCTGTGTTAACGACCGAGGTTTCTTTTTCTACTGGTGTTGGAGAGTTTTCTTGAGGTGCTTTTCCGTCTATGGTTTTGGCCATTTCATCAAGTACTGCTTGAATGATGGCATCTGAATATTGTGCATTTGCTAAAGAGGGGTCTTCTTTGGGATTTTGTGCAACTATTGCGGCTATTCTTTTATTTTCCTGAGCAAGTGCTTTTACAGCATCATTATCACCCAAGCCCATATTAATTGCCTGCTGTTCAAGTGACTGCATTACATTCAAAGTATCTTTATAGGACAGTTTGTTGAAAAAGTCAGATATGTTTTTAAGAACACCTGTATTAATACCTGTATTTAGCCCTTTATTTATTCCTATTAGAAAATTGTACGCATTTTCCGGGTTAACTTTAGCAAGAATTTCTTTCACATCATCATTATCAGTTATAATTTCATTAAATTCGCTCAAAAGTTGTGAAGCCAGTGCGGCACCTTCTGCCCTGCCAGCCTCTGTAATAGTTGATTGTTGTGCAGGCTTATCCACCGGAACACTCCTTTCTGCGGGTATATCAGGCTGCGGTTCTTCTACTGTAGTTGTGGGTTCCGAAGGTTCAGGGGGTGGGCATTTTGCGGATTTCTTTTCTGATGTTGGAGTTGTAGTATCTAGATTACTATTTGTGACTTCTGTGTCTTGGGTGACTGCATCAGGAGTTTGTGTTGGTACTGAGCCACCTGAATATACCTCCTGAAGAAGATATCCATACCCGTTTGATTGCAGCAGGTACATTATATAATCAAGATCGGCTTTATTAAAATCTGCAGGCGGGTTTTTAAGAAGAGTTAAGAGATTCTGTGCCTCAACCGGTGAATCAAGTGTTTTTTTATCTGGACCGGGGGCTTTTAAAATTTTTGCGATTTCTTTTGCTGCAGCTTTTGTACCATTCTCTTTAAATTCTTTTGTTGCAATATCGTGTGAACGTTCTACCATTAAACCTTCAACGTATTCTATTTCAGCAGCACCCATTTTGTCTCTGTTACCGTTCAGCCAGTTACCTAATTCTAGCAGTTCTGCTCTGGTATCAATTTTTTTGTTTTCACCTCCTAACTTTTCAATAGCTGCACGTACGGCATTTGAAATTTTACTAAAATCATTCATTTGTTACTCCTTTCATTTTTGCTAACATCACATTTTTACATTTATGTTGCATTCGCTCAAAAGCATTATGATTAAAAGAATTTAGCTATGATTATCATGTGTAATATGTAAAGTTTTGTAACAATTTATAGAAAAAATTAAAGTTATTACCCAATCTTGCCGTATATAGATAACATAAATGTAAAAATGTGTACTTTCTTTTTACTGCGAAGTGTGTATTTATAATTTCTTTGGGGTTAGGAAAATCATTTGTAAATTGAGTTTTTTTGTTCTATTATTTCCTTATAAATACCTTAAGGAGAAAAGATGGAAGAATTACTTAGAAAGAGCGCAAAAGAACAGAGTATAGCTATAAGAAATAAAGAAATTACTGCGGTAGAACTTACACAGGCCTCATTAAATCGTATTAAAAATATTGATGATAAATTGGGTGCATTTAATTCTTTAACAGAAGAAACAGCTCTTAATACAGCAAAAAAAGTTGATGAGAAATTAGCAAAAGGTGAGGAATTACCGCTCTTAGCAGGTGTACCGCTGGCATTAAAAGATAATATGAACCTTATTGGTTCCAAAACAACCGCATCAAGTAAAATTTTAGAAAATTTTGTTTCGCCTTACAATGCAACGGTTACCGATAAGCTTTTAAATAATCTTGTACCTATTGTTGGTAAAGCAAATTTGGATGAATTTGCTATGGGATCATCAAATGAAAACTCTGCTTTTAAGAAGGTACACAATCCGTGGAATTTAAATAAAGTCCCCGGCGGATCATCCGGCGGTTCTGCAGCAGCTGTTGCATCCTGTGAAGCTGCACTTGCTCTCGGTTCTGATACCGGCGGTAGTATTCGTCTTCCCGCCAGCTTTTGCGGCATAGTTGGAATGAAACCGACTTATGGTATTGTATCACGTTATGGCTTAATTGCATTTGCATCATCACTTGATCAAATTGGACCATTTGCAAGAACTGTTGAAGATGCCGCAATGCTTTTAGAGGTAATTGCCGGACATGATACACATGATTCTACATCTTTAAATCGTCCTGTTGAAAACTACACGGCACACCTTAATAATGATATTAAGGGTAAAAAAGTGGGTGTTATTAAGGATTTAATGGGTGAAGGCTTATCTGATGATGTAAGAAATGCAATAGAAAATGCTATTGAAACATATAAATCACTCGGTGCAGAGATTGTTGAAATTGATTTGCCAAATATTAAGTATTCAATTGGTATATATTACATTCTTGCAACTGCGGAATGCAGTTCTAATCTGGCACGTTTTGACGGTGTAAAATATGGACATAGAACAGAAAATGCAGAAAATTTACTTGAAATGTATTGCAAGACAAGGGCAGAAGGTTTTGGCGATGAAGTAAAACGTCGTATTATGCTCGGGACTTATGCTTTAAGCTCTGGTTATTACGATGCTTATTATAAAAAAGCACAGCAAATGCGAAGACTTGTAACAGAGGATTTTGTAAATGCGTTTAAAACAGCAGATGTTTTAATTTCGCCAACCTGCCCGAACACAGCCTTTGATTTAGGCTCTAAAGCAAATGATCCGCTTGCAATGTATCTTACTGATATTGCAACAATTAGTGCTAACCTTGCCGGAATTCCAGGAATGAGTGTTCCTGCCGGATTTGATAAAGATGGTATGCCTATTGGCTTGCAGATACTTGCTCCGCAGCTGGGAGAGGTATCGTTATTCAATTTTGGATACAAGTTTGAACAAGAACACGACTATTATAAAAAGCAGCCTAAAATTTAATTATGATTAACAGATTAAAAAATAAGGTTATTGTCTCTTGTCAGGCAATGCCATCAGAGCCTTTATATAAAGAGGAGTGCATGATAGCAATGATGCAGTCTGTAGTTAAAGGCGGTGCCGGTGGGCTTAGAGTTGCTGGGATAAGAGATGTTGCAAATGCTAAAAAGCTTTTTGATATTCCGGTAATCGGGATAACGAAACCGGAGGTAATACCTAAAAACTATAAAGAAATAGTTTATATAACTCCGACAATTAGTGATGCACTTGCACTTGTCAGAGCAGGCGCTGATATAATAGCATTTGATGGTACACAGCGTCCCAGAAAAGATTCTACACTGGAGGAAATTATTAAGTATATAAAAATCAACAACCGTCTTGCAATGGCAGATATTTCGACCGTTGAAGAGGGTATGGCTGCTAAAGCTGCCGGTGCTGATATTTTATCGACTACATTGTCCGGATATACTATAGAATCGGGAGACAGAGGAGAAGAACCTGATTTTGAACTGTTGGAAGTCCTTGTACAACAATCTGGTATCCCTGTAGTTTTAGAGGGAAGAATTTGGACTCCGGAGCAGGTTACAAAAGCATTCAAAATAGGTGCTCATTGTGTTGTTATAGGTTCTGCGATTACACGTCCGCAGTTGATTACAAAACGGTTTGTTGCAAGGCAAGAGGTATAGATTAATGGAAGTTCTCGGGATTGATATTGGCGGTACCAAAATATATTGTGCAAAGATTAATAAAACCGGAGAAATTGTTGGAGAAGTAGGAAAGTATAAAACTCCGCAGAATAAAACGGAGTTTGAGGAAACTTTAAAAAATATTATAAGTAAGTATGAAAAAGAGGTTATCGGTGTTGCGATAGCGACTGCTGGTACGGTTTCTAACGATAATGACAAAATTATCGGTTCTACGGGGAATATGTTTAAAGAGTACCCGAAAACGGATTTTCAGACACTTACGAAACTGCCTGTTTTTCTGGAAAATGATGCAAACTCTGCCGCATGGGCTGAATATAAGATAGGAGCGTCAAAGGGTAGTTCTGTTTCTGTTCTTCTTACTCTGGGTACGGGTGTAGGCGGAGGAATTATTATAAATAATAAACTTCTTAAGGGCAAATCCGGAGGGGCGGGAGAAATGCATTTTAAGATGCGTATGGATAAACACAGACAGTGTACGTGTGGTGCTTATGATTGTTTTGAAATTTATGCCTCAGGTACCGGTCTTAGAATAACCGCTCAGGAAATGTCAGGACGTTTGGATATTACAACTTATGATGTGATTGACGGTGTAAAATCGGGCGACAAATTAATGACTGAGATTTTAGAACAGTGGGAAAGCGATATAATTGATGGTATAATCGGGCTGGCAAATCTTTTTGATCCGGATTGTGTTGTTTTATCCGGTTCTATGGCTGAGTATGTTGATACAGATAAGATTGAAAAATGCGTTAATTCTGAGATTGTAACGTTTCCTACTAAAATAAAAAAAGCAACCGCAGGAAATTATGCGGGAATGATAGGTGCAAGTCTGCTTGCCATGGAGGTCTGGTGTGGGTAAGGCGAAGAAACGCGGATTTAACCTTAAGGATAAAAATACTTCGTATAATATGACAAGAAAAGAAGCAATATCAGAGGTTATAAGACTTAAACAAAATAACGAAGATTCAGAGTATCTTATGTCTTTGTTCGGGTTGACAGTCGAAGAGCTTTTAGAGGCCGGTGCCAGTTACGAAGATATTAAGTAGCATTAATAATGGTATCAGTTTACTCCGAACTTTTCAGTAATTTTTTCCAGAAATAGTTTTGATGCAGGTGAAAATACCTGATGTTTTTTCCAGATAATATCCCAGCCTGTTTCAATTTTTGGTTTAATAGGGCGAAAACAAAGTTTCCCTGTTTTAGATGTATTTGCAAGATTATCGAGCGTAAGAACATATCCGATACCTGCTTCGGCGAGGACTGCGGCATTGTAAAACAGGTTGTGTGTTGCTGCAATATCCAGTTTATCTCGCTTCTGGTTAAACCACCTGTAAAACTCGTTGTTTTGTGAATATGAGCGGAACACTTTTCTTGCCAAAATCAGAGGGATATTTTCTAAATCTTGCAGGGTCACAAAATCTTTTTGAGCAAGTTGTGTATCTTTGGGCATAACAACTCCCCACAAGTCTTTTTGCGGTAAAGGTACGCTGTCATATTTTGTTAAGTCGCTTGGTGCCATAACAATTCCGAAGTCCAGCAGACCTCTGTCAAGTTTTTCTGTTACATCTTCAAGGTTGCCGCTGTGCATGTGAAAGATTATTTTAGGGTATTTTTTACGTATCTCTTTGATTATGCAAGCCACATGTTTTAATATTTCAGTTTCCCCGCTTCCTATAAAAATTTCTCCTTCAATGGTGTTATTGTCGGTATTAATCTCTCTTTTTGCTTTATCTATAAGTTCAATTACTTCTTCCGCACGTTTTCTGAAAATTATACCTTCTGGTGTCAGCGTAACATTATGGTTTGTTCTTATCAAAAGTTGTTGACCGAGTTCTGCTTCCAGCTCTTTAATTTGTCTTGATAAAGTCGGCTGAGTAATGTGCAGGAAATTTGCTGCTTTGGTAATGCTGCCTTCTTTTGCTATAGCAAGAAAATATTTTAAAATTCTTATATCCATAAATGTATTTTATATTTTCTTGATATACAAATCAAGCATAACAATTTATCCGATATAGGTATTTGCTATTAGCAAAAAAATGTAGATAATAAAAATTGTCTGATGAAAGGAGATTTTATGAAAGATTGTTTTAAGGATAAAGTTGTACTTGTAACCGGTGCGGCACAGGGTATAGGACTTGCAACTGCACAGGAGTTCGCAAGAGCGGGTGCAATAGTTATATTATCGGACATTCTTAATATGTCTGAGCAGGTTAACGAACTTATAAATTCGGGTTGTAATGCTCTCTCGTACGTTTGTGACGTTAGCGATGAAAAACAGGTCAAAGAAATGATTGAACATATTGTTGATACATTCGGGCATTTGGATTGTGCATTTAATAATGCTGGTGTTCAGACACCGCAGAAGCCCATGGCTGAAATTACGTATGAAGAGTTTGATAAAACGGTTGCTGTTGATTTAAAAGGTGTTTGGAATTGTATGAAATATGAAATAGAACAAATGCTTAAACAGGGCGGAGGTACAATTGTTAATACTTCTTCACAGGGCGGGATAACCGGTTTTCCTGGGCAGGCTGCCTATATTTCCTGCAAGCATGCGGTTATAGGACTAACAAGAACTGCCGCCATAGATTATGCTGCAAAGGGAATTAGAATCAACGCTGTTTTACCGGGAGTTATTCTGACACCGATGGCAAAAGAGCTAATTAAGAGAAAACCTGAAATAGAGGAAGCACTGGTTCGTGATATTCCTGCGGGCAGGCTTGGTGAGCCGGTTGAAATAGCACATGCGGTAATGTGGTTGTCCTCACCTTATGCAAGTTTTGTTCATGGGGCGGCAATAACTGTAGACGGCGGATTTACCGCACATTAATATAAAGGAGAAGTAATGGAAAATAATTCAAGGAGAGATTTTATTAAAACAATCGGGCTTCTGGGGGCTGCAGCTTTTGTGCAGCCTGTGTTTAACAGTGTTGATGCAAAGTTATTTAAAGAGGATACATTGGTATCAACGTACAGAACTCTTGGGAGCGGTACAGCATCAATGAAAGTAAGTGCTTTGGGGTTTGGTTGTATGGGGATGAGCTATAATCGTGGGCTGCCAAAGGATGAGAATGAAATGATAAAACTTTTACATAAGGCAGTGGATTATGGTGTCACCCTGTTTGATACAGCAGAAGTTTACGGCCCTCATATCAACGAAAAACTTGTAGGCAGGGCTTTGCATAAATATAAAAATATTATGGTGACTACGAAATTCGGACACAAAATAGTTAACGGCAAATATTATTATGGCGAACTTGATAGTACACCGGAGCAAATTAAAAAAGTTTGTGATGAATCATTAAAACGCTTAAAGCGTGATGTAATTGATATGTTTTACCAGCACAGGTTTGATCCTGAGGTTCCGATAGAAGATGTTGCAGGAACAGTGAAAGAACTTATTGATGCCGGTAAGGTGCGGCATTTTGGTTTATGTGAAGTTAGCCCTGAAATCATAAGAAAGGCTAATTCAGTTCAGCCTGTTACCGCTGTTCAGAGTGAATATCATCTTATGTGGCAGGAACCTGAAAAGAATATTTTTCCGGTACTTGAAGAATTGGGAATAGGTTTTGTGCCGTATAGTCCTTTAAATAGAGGGTATTTAACCGGTGCGTTGAATGAAAATACACAATTTTATGCAAAAAATGATAACCGTGCGGAACTTCCAAGATTTACACCCCAAGCAATGAAGAAAAACTATATAATAGTTGAAACTCTCAGGGACTTTGGTGCTGCAAAAGGAGCAACATCTGCACAGGTTGCACTGGCATGGCTGCTTCATAAACGACCTTATATTGTACCTATTCCGGGAACTACAGTAGATGCACATTTAAGAGAAAACCTTGCTTCGCTTAATTTTAAGTGGACAGATAAAGAATGGCAGGATTTAGAGAATAAAATATCAAAAATAGAAATCGCAGGTGACAGATACAATGCTGCCCAGCAAAAACAGGTTCTTAATTAATTGTTAATACAGGAGATTTTCTCTCCTGTATTTTTGAATATATTACAAAACTTAATTTATACTTGTATTTTAAAAATGTTTTATTTATTATAATTTGTAGCACTATGTACACAAGAAATAAGGAATAGCAAAAATGAATCCGATAATTAAGAATTTAGAAAGTCAATATACGACAAGAGAACTTCCGGAAATGAATCCGGGGGATACTGTTAAAGTATTTGTAAGAATTATTGAAGGTAATAAAGAAAGAGTACAGGCATTTGAAGGTACTATTATTAAGGAACACGGATCTGGAATCAACAAAACTATTACTGTAAGAAAAGTATTCCAGGGTGTTGGTGTTGAACGTGTATTCTTAGTATACTCTCCACGTATTGAAAAAATTAATGTTTTAAGACGCGGTGATGTTCGTCGTTCTAAACTTTACTACCTGAGAGAACGTTCAGGCAAAGCAACTCGTATTAAGGAAAAAATTGAAAAAAGATAAGTCACATATTCACTGGTATCCGGGGCATATTGCCAAAGCGGAACGACAGTTAAAAGAACAGCTTAAGCTCATTGATGTTGTTATAGAAGTTTTGGATGCCAGAATACCTTTAAGCAGTACTTATAATAACATAAAGAAACTTCTGGGAGATAAACCGAGGTTTCTTTTGTTAAATAAGTCTGATTTAACTGATCCGGAGGAAATTTGGCAATGGGTTGACTACCTGAAGAAAGAGACGGGTGTCAAAGTTTTTTTAAGTGATGGGAAGAATTCGTTTAACTTTAATAAGATTATTGATACAGCAGTAGAGCTTGCTGAACCTAAAATTCAGGCACTGATGGCGAAAGGATTATTGCGCCGCCCTGCCCGTGTAATGGTATGTGGAATGCCGAATGTCGGGAAATCGAGTATTATCAACCGTTTAACCAAATCTTCCAAAACCAAAACAGGAGCAAAAGCAGGAGTTACACGCCAGCAGCAATGGGTAAGAATAAATCCTAAATTGGAACTGCTTGATACTCCGGGGATTATTCCTACTCGTCAGGATAATCAGAGTGCGGCATCTAAACTTGCAATGGTTAATTCCGTTTCTGAAAATGCTTATACTGCAGAGTTTGTAGCAAGAGAGCTTTTAGAAATACTTGATAATAAATATCTTAAAGTATTACAAGAATATTATAATATTGAAGATAAGCCGACACTGGAAAATATTGCTTTGGCACGAAATTGGATTAAATCAGCAGCTGAACCTGATATAGAGAGAACTGCCAAGTATGTTCTTAAAGCTTTTAGAGATGGAGATATTGGTAAATTTATTTTGGATGATATTCCTGATATCCAGTAATCAGATTAGTCAATATTTGTCATTGATATAATTCCCGAAAATTAAGTGGAAATAGCCATATAAATTGTTTTTTTGCTTAAAAATCCTATAAGTATACGATGTATATCATGCAGGAATAATGTAAACTTCCTACTGTAGTACATCTACATTTGGTGAAGAGGTAAGGTTGAAAAAATTTAAATTCCGGCTGGATGTTATTTTGAACATGCGTCAGCAAGAGTTAGAAAAAAAACAGCAGGAGATGGCTGAGATTGTTAAAGTTATTGAAGAACAACAAGCAAAGCTGAATTCAATTATGGAGGCACACTCTCAAACGGAAGCAAATTTAGAGACCCTTATGAATTCGACTGCGATAGATGTAATTATGATTAACGGGCATAGAAATTATGCATTAAAACTCGTTAATGATGCTAAAAATCAGGAAGCTGTTATAAATCGTGCTATACAGCTTTTAGAATACAAAAAGCAAGAGGTGCAAGAGGCATATAAGAAAGTAAAAATACTTGAAAAACTGAAAGAAAAGCAGGAAAAGCAGTATATGGCAAATATAGAACAAATCCTCGGAAAAGAAATTGACGATATAGCAGTGACAAGGTATAAAGCAGGTTAAAAATGGTGAAGGAACTTGTAATGGACAATATGTATAATTCGGGCTTGCTCTCTGATAGCATGAAGAGTGCAGACCGGTTTGCATTTGATTCAAATGAGTTCCAAAGCATATTTGATGGCAAAAAAGATACTCAGTATATGGATTATACTGAAAGCAGCTTTTCTTTTAATAAAGTCGAAGAAAATATAAATTCCCATTATTCAAATAATATACATACAGCAGATGGCAGATTTAATAATAAGGTAAGTACAAATTCAACAACCATATCACCAGCGAATACTAAGAACAAAGCTTCTGTTGCATGTAAAACCAATAAAGTATCAGGCGATACTCAAAATGTTGAGTCTGACGGTTACTCTTTTTCCGTACGTGAGTCACTGCAAAACGATAATGAGGTGGTAAACAGAGGGCAAAATAAAGAAGTCCAACAGGCAGAGGCAGCGGAAGATACTGAAATAACGGCTGCAGATAGAGGAAATACTTCTGTTCAATCAGTAAAGCAAGAAGATACAAGTGATGTAACAGATGAAAAAACAGATAATGACAGTGCGAATTTATCCGGAAATAATACAATGTTTGATGATACGGCTAATGAAGATATAGTCGACTCAGACAATGAAATAATCAATGCTACAAGCCCGACAGAAAAAGAGTCTATGAACGATATTCACAATTTACAAACAGATGTTCAAAATTTAGTAAATGATACAAACCTGCTAATGTATCAGACAGCACAAATTACAGCAAATATCGGTAGTGCGGGCTTACCTGAAATACCTGCGGACTCTGCACAAGAGATTTTTGATGCGGTTACTGTGGATGAGGTAAATACGGAAGTATTACCGGAAAAAGGATTAGAGTCCTCTTCTCAGGCAAAACCTTTACAGACTGCAAATGCTCATAATATTGGGCAAACAATAAATGCAAAAACGGAACAGATTACATCAGGTATAAATACCCGATTAGCGGATGATAATGCTGATATTGAACTCCGGTTGCAAATACAGCCGGATGTTAATGATGAAACTGCCGCAAACAGGGTTAAGATTGATGTTCTGGATTATGGATTAAGAGAACCTCAGAACGTTGAGGATACCGGTACGCCAGCAGGTATAAATACCGTACAGAATCTTGAACAAGCTAATCAACAGGCTAATACTTCAGGGCTTTTGCTAAACGAGAATGAATGGCAGGTACTTGATGAGGTCGGGCAGTATGAGTTTACCGGTAATCTTGCAAGTAATGATACTACAGAACTCTTAGATGATGTTTTACAGCAAGGAACAGATACTGAAATTATAGACAGTGTTGAAACTACGGATATCAACCAACAAACAACTGATGCTCAAGAAGTTTTACAGGAAAAGGATTTGAATATCGATAACCTAGATATTAAAACCCCGCAGCAGATTCAAGATGTTGATATAGATGCGGAAATTCAGAATACTGTTTCTCCTGTGAAAATCTCTAATGTTATTAAAAATGAAACAGCAAATTCTGTTAGTATTCAGGATGATGGAGTTGAAACCGGTGCGGCTGCAAGACCGGTTGAAACAAAGGGACAATTTGAACAAAATAATTCAGAGGTTGCGAATGTATCTGAAATGGATATTACGGACAGCAGCGATTTAATTACTGATGATGTTGAAAAGTCGGACGTTAATACTCAAAAACAGTTAGATACGAATTTAAAAATAATTACCCCTGACGAGCAGGCCGATACAGATTTGGATGTTAATGTAAAGGCTGAGTCAAAGAATAATGATTTGTATAAGTCTGAAATGGATGATAAAGCGGTAACAAAATCTGTAATTGAACCGGAGGTTGATAATACTGGTAGTGAAAATTCAAACGGTACTAACTCGGACAGTACAAATCCAGATAATGCTAATACGGACAGTACTGCTTCCGACGGTCAAACTGATGATGCAAGACAGAGTTTATTCAAAAAGAATGCTAAGGAAGATGACATTGACATGAACCTTCAGGAGCGTACACGACTTGTATACGTAGACATGACAGATACCAGTTCCTCTACCGGTGATGATGTGATAGCACAATTGGAAAGCAAGTTTGATAGCGAGATTTATTCTTCCGAATACAATAATGATGAAACTATATCTGTTCAGAGCGAGGATTTAACAAGCTATACGGATATTGATGTAGAGGCTGCTGATACTAATATTAAAGTAACTTCTCTTGAAGACATAGTGGACGAAAAGATGGCTGATGAATTAAATATTACATTGAAAGAGTCGGTTTCATCGCCAAAAGATGGTTATTCAAGTACTAATTCAACAACGGAACAGCTTATAAGATATGCAATTGAAGGCGATACAGGGTTTGATACAAAACTTACTTCAAATATTCGCCAGGAAGTACAGTCTCAGATTACTGGGAATACAAATTCTGCTTCAAAAGAAGTTCTTGCACAGATAAATGAAAAGCTTACAAGTTTTAATTTTAGACCGGGGGCAAAACTTACGATGCAATTAAATCCGGAAGAGCTAGGTACTGTTGAGATTAAACTGACAAATACATTAGATGGAATAAAGGCAGAAATGACTGCATCTTCTGATGATGCTGGAAATATGCTTAATAAGCATATTGATGAATTGAAGGATACATTACAAAAGTATGGTGTACGATTAGATAAAGTTGCTGTTTCTACAACACCGCCACAGCAATCCGGTACGCAGCAGGATTATACCGAACAGGATGGTTCACAAAAACAGCAGCAGGAGCCAAAACAGCAGCATAAAGAAGAACGCGGGACTAAGAATTTTGAAGATATGGTAAATTCGTTTTATGAGGAAGTAAATAAGGAGTAGGAGGAAAATTATGTCATCGGTAACAGAACAAATAACAAGTATGCAAAGCCAAACAGCGTATGCACAAAGTACCTCGTCATCATCATCGACAAGTTCGATAGATTCGGATTATACGATGTTTTTAACGCTGATGTTAGAACAATTACAAAATCAGGATCCTACAGAACCTATGGATAACAGTGAATGGTTGGCACAGCTTGCACAATATTCGACTCTGGAACAGATGGCAGAATTGAATTCAAATATGGAAGATGTACTTACCAGCCTTGATGATATTTCATCAAGTATTGGTTCTAATGCTGTTATTACTCAAACTTTATCACTTGTTGGTAAAGAAGTAACAATTGAATATACAAGTACTACTACGGACGATGACGGTACAACATCATCTACAAGTGAAACAGTAACCGGTGTTGTTACCGAGGCAAAATTTGATGGCGGTATTGGCTATGTTAAAGTTGGTGATTCATACTATTCAATCGGTAATGTAACATCAATTCGCGAGTCTACTACAACCACAACCGATACAGAGGACACGGGAGAAGATACTGAAACATCGGAAGCAGTTGAGGCTGCGGCTGCTGTTTACAGTGCAACCCAACAAACACGTTCTACTGCAAGTATAATTAATTCAATATTATAAATACATAATGAAAAATAAATGAGCAAGTTCATAGGAGGAAAAAAGAATGTCACAAGCTCTTTACACATCAACTACCGGTTTAAAAGCCGGCACCAGCCAGATCAGCGTTATATCAAATAACGTTGCAAACATGAACACGACAGCATTTAAGTCGAGTCGTGTTAATTTTGAGACATTGTTTTACTCTGATTTGTCATCCAGTTCTACTGCAAGTGTTACTTCCGGCGGGGTTAACGCTAAACAGGTGGGACATGGTGTTCAAATCGGCAGTATAACGAAAAATTTTACTCAGGGGTCATTTGTAAGTACAGGAAATACTTCAGATATGATGATTTCCGGTAACGGGTATTTTGTAGTTACTGATTCCAGCGGTCAAATATTTTTAACCCGTGACGGGTCATTTACACTTGATTCAAATGGTGATTTGGTAACGTCATCAGGGTATTATGTAATGGGTGCTACAAGTACTTATTCGACAACAGCTTCAGATGTAAATATCCATATTCCTACTCTTTTAAATCTGAATGTACACGGTACTGAGGCTGCTGATTTTGGCGAAACGCTTGTTTCGGAATTAAATAATGCAGATATTACTGCGGGTAGTTTTGAGATTATTATTAATGATGGTAGTGGTTCAACGACAGTTACTATTGAATTGACTCAGGACATGATTGATACTTATACTATGTCTTCTCTGGTTGGAGAGATTAATGATCAGTTAAGTACGGCATTAGCTGGTACAAGTTTGGCGAATTCCGTAAGTGTTGGTTTATCAGATGGTACAATTCAATTTACAACAAATAGTGATAGCATTACACTTGAATTTGAAACACCTAGTGAAGGCGGGTCAAATTTTGTAGAAGAGTTAAGTTTATCAAATGTTGAAAAAGATGAGGGTACAAACACTTACACGACGAAAGTTGCAAACTACTCTGCAGATGTAAGTGAAGCCGGTTCATATAACGCAGCTGTTTCTCTGGAGGATTGGTCTGTAAGTAATAATGGTATTATAACTGCAACATATTCTGACGGTTCAACACTTACTGTTGTTATTGATGAAAACAATGAAATGACCTGGCAGATTACAACTGGCGATTATATAAAAATTACCGGTGATGATGTTAATATGGACGAGGACGTACTTCAATACGGCAATCTTGTTCTTCAATTAGCTACAGTTGTTAATGAAAGCGGGTTGGAATCAGAAAGTAACAACCTGTGGTCAATAGGTTCTAACGCAGGTACCGCTTATTTCGGTGTCGCCGGATACGCTGCATTTGGTACTATACAAACCGGCGGGTTAGAAGGTTCTAACGTTGAACTTGCAGATGAATTGTCTGAAATGATACTTGCGCAGAGACTTGTACAGGCAAATTCACGTGTGTTTAATGCGGCAAGTGAATTGTTAGAGACGCTGGTTTATCTCGGGCAATAATTAGGTTAATGTAAAGGCATGCCCTTTTGGATAAAAACTTGTCAAATATGTTACAAAAGGGCATAATTTTACAAAACTTAATAAAGCCAGTCATGCTGAAATACATGTAAATCATGGGTTTGAGCGTGCAGGTAAAAGAGGCAAAAATATTTACAAAGATATATTTGTCTGCCCATGAAAGTTATTATATAATCAAAAGAGGGTAGGGGAAATGATGAGAGACACAATCGAAAAAAATCTTCTACTTATCAAAAACAGGATTGCACCTTGTAAACCAAATATTATTGCAGTAACAAAATACTACGATAAAACGGCAATAGAACAGGCTTTTGAATGTGGACTCAGGGATTTCGCAGAGTCCCGCGCTAATGATGGGATATCGAAAATTGATTCATTGTGTAAAGAGCTTAGGGAAAAATCGACGTTCCACTTTATCGGACACGTACAAAGCAATAAGGCTAAAAAAGTCGTCAGGTATTTTGATTATATCCAATCGGTTGATTCACTAAGAATTGCTGAGATTATTTCAGAGTATGCTCTGGACATTGGAAAGATACAGAAAGTACTTCTGGAACTTAATATTGCAGGCGAAGAAACTAAATTCGGATATACTAAGGAAGGGATGCTAAGGGATTTTGAACGAATTATCAGTCTTGATGGGATTGAGGTTTGCGGGATAATGAGTATGGCGCCTCTTGTTGCAGAAGAAAACGAGATTGAGTATTTGTTTGAAGAAGTCAGAGAATTTAAACAAAAACTTGAGAATATGTTTGGTTGCAAGCTGCCTGAACTTTCTATGGGGATGAGTAATGATTATCATATAGCTGTTAAACATGGCGCTACAATGATAAGAATAGGCAGAAAATTATTTAGTTAAAAAAATTGGAGGAAAATAAATAATGACTTTATCAGATGGTTTGAACGGAATAATAAATTTTATAAAAAAAGGTTTTGAAGGCAGAGATGATGATCCGTTTGTTTTTGATGATGAGGGTGAAGAGTATATTACAGATGGCAATGCTGCATTAGATGTAATGTACAGCCCTAAAAATGAAAATCGTTGGGAAAAAGATAACAAAGTTGTTACTCATCCGAACTATCGCTCGGGTGAAGTTACGATTATGGAGCCTCGTTCTTTTGGGGAAGCTGTTCAGATTGTAAAAAAATTAAAAGATAAAAACACAGTTGTTCTTAATCTTCATCTTTTAGACAAAGAACAATCTCAAAGAACAATAGATTTTGTTTGCGGTGCTGCACATGCACTTAACGGTACACCACAAAAAGTTGGAGAAATGGTGTTTGTATTTGCACCTTCTAACGTTGCTCTTTCTGTTGAAACGGCAATGGTTCAAAATAAATTCAGTGAATCTTTGTGGAACAAACCTCTATAAGAAGAGAGAGAATTTTAGATACTTTTAATATATTGATTTGTGATAGTTGGATTTTCAGGGTGCATTTGCACCCTTCTTTTTATTTATTAAAATAAAAAACCTGCCGTAAAGGCAGGTTGTGATTAATTAAGGGTTTGTTAATTAATATACCAGTAATCCGTCAATAGTCCTTTTGTACAATGGTAAAACATGTCCATGATTTTTTACATATTCAGGGTGAGGTATGTACTGAGGACGTGGTAGATATAATGGATAAGATAAATTTGCCTTAATAATTCTTGCATTATCAATTCTGAAAATGCTTTCAACATACGGGTAAACAACATTTGATTTTTTCATAGCTGTTTTAAAGTCTTTCATTGCATTTTTAGGATTGTTCATTTTTTCATTCAAATATGCTCTAAAGTAATATGCAATGCTTGCGTCAGAATTAATTGAGATGGCTTTGTCCAGATCTTTTTTAGCTTCATTGTAATCACCTGTTTCTGTTTTGGCATATCCACGATATGCATAACCGAGATAAAAATTTTTGTTTTTTGCTATTGAATCGTTAAGAAAAGCAATACCGGCATCATAATAACCTAAATTCAGATTTTGATAGCCTGAAATAAAATCGGTTAAATGCGAATGCTTTTGTGCAATAGGAGTTCCGATTAATTCATTGACTGCATAAGGTTCTGCAGTAATTGCGATGTTCAAATTCTTCTCAAAAGAATCATAGTTCTTTTTTCTAAAATCAATTTCTGCTTTCAATATGTACCCTGCAGCAGCAAAGTAATTATCACCTTCTTGAATAAGAGTATTTGCATCATTATTTGCTTCTGTATAGTTTCCTTCTTTAATATTAAGTGTTCCTCTTAGAAAATGTAACTGTAATTCAGAGTATAAGTCATTATATGGCATTGCTACAATTGTGCTATGTTTAGCAAGTTCTATAGCTTTATCATAATTTTTAATTGCATAGTCAAGATTGTTTTGCATTGCATAGATATTGCCTAGCAGATAGTAAATCTCAGGAGTTTCACCATAATACATGATATATTTATTACAAATTGCTATTGCTGAAAGCATATTACCTTTATATGCATAATCTTCAGCTCTTTTATAAAGTATTCCCTTTTTTGTATGTTTATTATGGTTGTAGAGGTGTGATGTTACAGTGTTCTTCTGATGTACGACACTATCGTCTGCCGCTTGTACAGCTAATGGTATACTTGCAGCAATACCAACAGTCAACATTACGAACATAAGTTCTTTTTTCATACTAAATACTCTCCTTCTTTTTTTTGATAATAAATTTATAAGTACTTATTTTTTAAATTTGTAACATAAATAATAACATATATTATTTAAAACATGAATATATTTTAAGACGATAGAATTTAATTACAATAGTTAATAAAAATGAAAGGCTTTAAGTATAGGTAAGCAGAAATGAATTTGTAATTTAGTGTATTAAGTATGCACTAGAGGACTTTTAAAAAGATTAACCGGTTATTTAATTCTTTGTTTTCATTTGGAAATAAAGGTTTACTGTCTTAAATCATATAAACATATAAAGCATGTATTTCAAGGGGTATTATGTCAAGTGTTATGAAGTTATTGATTGCGGTTTGGTTTTATTTACGTAGATTACTTGCAAGTTGCCAGTGTGCATAATTTCCCTAATAAAAACCCTGCCCCTTGGGGCAGGGAGCAATGTAAGAGTTTTATCAGTATACATATGAACCATCAATAGTTCTTCTGTATAGTGGTAAGATAGAGCTATGTGTTTTTACATATTCAGGGTGTGGTATGTACTGAGGACGTGGTATATATAAAGGATAGGTTAAATTAGCTTTAACAATCCTTGCGTTATTGACTCTGAAAATGTTTTCGATGTACGGATAAACTACATTTGCTTTTTTCATTGCAGTATTATAATCTTTGATTGCACTTTGCGGATTGTTCATTTTTTCGTTCAAATATGCTCTAAAGTAGTATGCAAGACTTGCATTTGGATCTATAGAAATCGCTTTGTCTAAATCTTTCATAGCCTCATAATAATCTCTTGTTTCTGTTTTTGCATATCCGCGGTATGCATAACCGAGATAGAAATTTTTATTTTTTGCTATTGCGTCATTAAGAAAAGCAATACCTGCATCGTAATAACCTGAATTCAGATTCTGGTAGCCTGAAATAAAAGCAGCTAAATGTGAGTGCTTTTGTGCAATAGGTGTTCCAATCAATTCGTTAACAGCATAAGGTTCTGCGGTGATTGCCATATTCATATATCTTTCAAATGCATCATAATTCTTTTTTCTAAAGTTTATTTCAGCTTTTAATATGTATCCTGATGCAGCGAAATAATTGTCGCCTTCATGAATAAGTGTATTTGCGTCGGCATCTGCATCACTGTATTTACCGGCTTTAATATTAAGTGTGCCTCTCAAGAAATGTAATTGTAATTCAGAATACAAATCATTATAGGGTTTTGCTACTATCGCATCATATTTTGCAAGGCTAATAGCTTTGTCGTAATCCTTAATTGCACAGTTAATATCATTTTGCATTGCACGAATATTACCTAACAGGTAGTAGATTTCAGGACTTTCGCCGTAATACATAATATATTTATTACATGTTGCGATTGCTGAGCGGTAATTCCCTTTATAAGCGAAGTCTTCCGCCTTTCTGTATAATGCCCCTTTTCTGGTATAGTGATGATCATAAAAATGTGATACTACAGTCCCCTTTTGTAAAATACTGTCATCAGCGGCGAATGCTGCCGGTAGTGTTCCTGCAGTAATGCCGACAATCAGCATTCCTAGCATAAGTTCTTTTTTCATACAGAATTCTCTCCTTCTTTTTTTAACAATAGTAAACTCTACAATGTTTATTTTCTTAGTTAGTAACATGAATATAACATATATTATTCAAAAAGTGAATACATATTATATTTAAAAAATGAATATATTGAAAATGATAGAACTTAAATACAATAGTTAATAAGTTATGGATGAGTTTAAGCCTGTAAAAACAGAAAAAACAGTTATTAGTATTAGACTTGATACAGAAATCTTGAAAACTATAGACACTCTTTCGCTTGAGACAGATATAAGCCGGAACGAGTTTATAGTTCAGTGTATTGAGTATGCCTTAAGAAACTTTAAAAAAAGTTAACCGGTTATTGAAGTCTTAGTTTTAAACCGGCAATAATGGTTTGCGGGTTTAAATCGTACAAAGCACGCATTTCACCGGCCATTCCAAGTCCGCAAATATCACATACAGATTTATCGGGGCATCCTGAGTAACTTATTCCGTCAAGTGTTATGAAGTTTGTTATATAGCACACTTTTTTAAAATCGGGTTTTATAAGGAGTTTTAGCCCATTTTCTGTGTTTAAAATATTGTACCCTCGCTTTTTGTATTCAATAATTGTACTTATAATTTCTTTTCTGTCTTGAATACATAGTTCTTTAGCACCATTTACCGGATTGTAGAAATTAAAAGAAATCCCGTTAATATACGGGGTATTTTGTACAAATTCAATGACATCGGTTATTTCGTTTTTATTAATCGGATTTATAACCATATTGGCGGAAACTTTTTGCGGGTGCGGGTATTTGGCAATATTTTCTTTAAGCTTTTCAAATGCACCATCTCCTCTTATAATATCGTGGGTTTTTATACCGTCAAGGCTTATAAATATATGGTCGGCATTAATGTATGAAAAATCATAGCTTGCGTTGGTTGTAACAGTAGCAGAATAAAAACCGATTGATTTTGCAAGTGTGCAAAGGTCATTAATATTTTTGTACTCTTCTTTGCCGGAGTTATTTTCTAATCCGTTTTCATATTTACCCCTCCATTTACCCCTCCATTTACCCCCTTCGCCGCCTTCGAAATCGACGAAGCGTGAGCCTGAGTTGTAAGAGTGTATCAGATGTTTTTTAATTTCTTCATAACTCATTGATTGCGGTTTTGTTTTGTCAACACAGCAGTGTTTACAGTTAAAGTTACATTCATTTGTTATGAATATAACTGTTTGCAGCGGGATTTTTTGTCCCAAAAACTTTACTTTAAAATACCATAGCGGGAAATAAAATAATTTTTTTAGGTTCATAATAAAGCCTTTATTATAAAGTAAACGGATAGAATACCTGTAAACAGGGTCATAAAATCTCTTGCAAGCAGCCAGCGTGTGTAGAAGTATTCATTGCCGCTTTTTATAATGGCTTTCCAGAATTGCTTTGGCATAAGTACAAACAAAACTTTGTGCCTTGCTTTATCTCTCATAATGTATAATAGGTAGACAGCGGCGGGGAGGGTTAAAAGCAGTATACATCCGAGAGTTTTTGAAATGATGAAAGCTAATCCGTAGGGCAGGAATGTGAATAAAAATACACCAAAGAACCTTAAATAATCATTGTTTAAGAGATGAGCAAGAGTTACTTTGCCGCAGGCGGTATCAGCATCCATATCAGCTATGGAATGAACATACACTATATTTGCGGCGAGCAGACCGGTTATTATTGATACGATTACCGGCTGAATTGTTAGACTTCCTGTTGAAACGTAATAGACTCCGCAAACGAGCAGCGGGCCGAACATCAGTCCTATAGTCATTTCTCCAAATCCCCTGTAAGAGAGTTTAATAGGAGGTGCGCTGTAGAATACGGCAAAGAATGCTCCTGTTATTATGAAAAACAGAACAGGGATCCCGATTTTTAGAACGAAATAAAGCCCTGTGAATAAAGCTATTATTCCGAAAGAAGCTGCCCAGATAAAGAATTGCGTGGATGTTGCTTTACCGTTTAAGATATTTTCGCATTTTAAAGCTCTGCCGGTTTTTACTTGATTTCTTAAAGGCACTGTTCCCTGTATGTAATCAAAGAAATCATCAAGAAGATTTGCACTCAGATGAACACAGATTACACCGGCAAAAGCAAGTACTGCATTTATTGCAGAGAATGTATTGCTGCACAGGGCTGTACAAACAGCGGCAAATGTACTTATTACACTTTGCGGTAATGCTCTGTATCTGGCATTTACCATTATAAATGCTAATTTATTTATCATTGTGATTGTATTGCTCTCCAAATTTTTTGATTATTAAAAATACACCGGTTACTTTTTTTTAAAAGCGTCGTCCTTTTTGTAGCTGGCTCATCATTTTTTTCATTTCCAGCAGACTGCCTGCTCCGCTGCCGAATTTGCCGAATGATTTTTTCATATCATTCATACCTTTCATCATCTGACGCATTTGTTCAAACTGTTTTATAAAAATATTTATATCATGGAGCGGGATTCCAGAACCTGCTGCAATGCGTTTTTTCCTGCTTGAGTTAATAATATCGGGGTTTTCACGTTCCTCTGGTGTCATAGAGGAGATGAATACTTCAATACGCTTAAATTGTTTTTCGCCTTCTCTTGAAATAAGCTGTTTATCATTACTAGACATATTCAATCCCGGAATCATTCCGAGTAATTGGTCAAAGGAGCCAAACATTTTCATTTGTTTTTGCATTTTTAAGAAGTCATTAAACGAAAATTCGGCTTTTGCCATTTTCTTTTCAAGCTCTTTTGCCTCTTGTTCGTTAAAAACTTCCTGCGCACGCTCAACAAGAGATACAATATCTCCCATCCCCAGAATTCTTGTAGCCATTCTTTCGGGGTAGAAATCTTCAAGTGCATTAAGCTTTTCACCGGTACCTGTCAGTTTTATGGGTTTTCCGGTACAGTAAACAACGCTCAGGGCGGAACCGCCTCTTGAATCTCCGTCAAGCTTGGTGAGTACCAGTCCGGTAAGATTTAGCTGCGCATCAAAGTTTTCAGCAACATTAACAGCCTCTTGTCCAGTCATAGAGTCTATAACAAGTAATTTTTCCTGCGGGGCAAAAATACGGTCGATTAGTAAAAGTTCTGCCATCATATCTGTATCAATTTGAAGGCGTCCTGCTGTATCGAGGATTAAAACATTAAACCCGTTTGATTTAGCGTAATCTATTGCCGAGCGTACAATATCTGTCACGTCGCTGGATTCTTTTGTAAAAACTTCTGTTTCGATTTCCCTGCCGAGGATTTGCAGCTGGTTTACAGCAGCCGGCCGGTAAATATCGCAGGCGACAAGAAGCGGATTTTTCCCTTCTTTTTTTAATTTTACTGCAAGTTTTGCTGATGATGTGGTTTTACCGGAACCTTGAAGCCCGAGCATCATAATAAGCGACGGATGACCGCTAAGATTGAGCGGCTTTAAGTCTTCTCCGAGCAATTTGACCAGTTCATCGTGGACTATTTTTACAAGTTGTTGGGAAGGGTTAACCCCTTGTATAACATTTTCGCCTTCTGCCCTGTCTTTAATATTGGATATAAATGATTTAACGACTCTGAGATTTACATCTGCTTCTAATAATGCACGGCGGATTTCTCTTATTGCCTCCTGCATATTTTCTGCCGTTAATTCTTTTCCGCCGGCGGTACTCCTAATTATATCCTGTAGACGTGATGATAGTGATTCAAACATAATAGCATTATGGCTTAAACAAATAATTGTTGCAAGTGCAGGCGGCAAATTTGAACTGATCAGACAATAGCCGGAGAATACGCTAATTGGGAGAATGAGCAGTTTGAATAATTTGATTTGCCGGTGATTTTAAGAGTTGAGGGGGGGATTATTGAATGTTGAGATGGGTTTTATACTCGTTTTCGGGGAGGGAAATCCATAATTTGTATAACTGGATATTGTTTAACCTGTTTAAGATATTTGTGTCAAAACTTTCAAGATTAAAACCGGATAAATATTTTTTGCTTTCAATATAAAAATTGCTTTTTAATTCCGGTTTAAGTTGAATATATATATTGTGGAGTATTGAATATACAAACTGAAAAAAGGCATATTTAAGCTCATTGTATAATTCTTTTCGAGTAATAATTTCACTGATTTTTTCTAAAATATAAAAAATATCATAAGCATTATTCCCCAGAGTATGCATAATTGAAGAAGTATTAGAATCACGGTATTTGTAGTAAACATCCGGAACAACAATAATGGATTTTGCGGTAAAAAATGTTTGGACTTGAAATAATGTGTCTTCAAAAGTTTTATTTTCTATAAAAGAAATACTGTTTGATAAGATGAATTGTTTACGATAGATTTTATTACAAATAGACATATTTCCGGTAAACGGTTTCATACAATCATGAAAATTATGTATTGTTCTATCGGTAATATGATTTTTCCATACGTTGATATCGTAAAACTTTTTAATCATTGTTATATCAGGAATTTCACTGTAATATTCACCATTAAAACAGAAGATATCAGGATTAATACCTCTTGTTATATCAACGAAATCTTGATAAAGAGTGAGGAGCAGCCAATCATCCGAGTCAACAAAAGTTATATATTTACCTCTAGCAACATTTATTCCTCTGTTGCGTGCTGCGGATTGACCGCGGTTTTCCTGATTAAAAATTCGTATCCTTGAGTCTTTTGCTGCATAATTCTTGAGTATTTGTAAAGAATTATCCACAGAACCATCATTTATACAAATAACTTCAATATTTTCGTATGTCTGGCACAAAATAGATTCTAGACATTTGGGCAGATATTTTTCATTGTTATATACGGGAACTATTACAGATATTAATGGCTCGGGCATTGTGACAGTTTCTCCATTTCGTTTCCAATACTATTAATATATTGTTTATAATTTCCGGATTGCAGCATTTCATAAAACTGTTTGATAAGTTCATTATTTTTCAGGATACCAAAATCGTATTCTTCCGGATTAGCAGACTCAAATCTGTTTTTTATGTGTTCAAAAAACTCATCTTGTAAGTCCTCAGAGATTCTTGCAAGATTATAAATCATAGACTGTATTTCATAAAAAAGGAATACCGGTTTATAAGGTTCATATTCTTCTTTAGTGTTTACTAATTGTTTTACTCTGTCAAAAATATTAAAAATATCAAAATATTTCCTTCCTCCTCCTTGTATAATTGAGCCGCTGCGATTGTGTCTGTAAAAATAAACCGGTTGATTTATATAACAAAAATTATATGATTTTAAATACACCTCAATAAAAAATAAAACATCTTCAAAAATTAACCCTTCAGGAAAAGTTATTGCGTTTTTCAATAAAAACTCCCGTTTATATATTTTTCCCCATGCGGAAGTAAACAAATCCAAAAAATTTACGGGGGATAAATCTTGTTTTCTAAAGATTTTCCCGGGGTTATGGTAGACAGGATTACTATTGTTTCTGTTAGTATAGTAATATTTTTGACTAACACTGTTAAATATCAGAAACTCGGCGATTACGAAATCAGCATTGGACTCAGTTATAGTTTTATAAAGAGAAGCTGCAGCCGCGGGAAAAACCCAGTCATCAGAGTCGACAAAAATAATATAGTCACCTTTTGCTTCTTTCATTCCTGTATTTCTTGCTGCAGATAAGCCGTTATTTTTCTGTGTAATGACTTTTATTCTTTTATCAAAAAGGAGGTATTTGTCGAGTATTTGCGATGACTTGTCTGTAGAGCCGTCATTTATGCAAATTATTTCCATATCATCAAAATTTTGACAAATTAAAGAATCAAGACAGTATGCGAGATACCTTTGGACATTATAAACGGGAACGATGACAGAGATTTTAACCATAATCTTAATGTAATTTATTCTTCCTTTCCGGTCAATAAAACTTTTATATGAAATTAGTTTTGTGCAGGTTTATGTAGCGATAATATTTAGCAATTTTTTTGACGTTTCTTTTTAGAAGGTGTATGAGATGAATTTTGGCGGCATGAGAAGTTGAGGATGAGTGGAAAGTTTTATAAAAGGTTACAAATATTTTGTTATTAATTTTGTACATTGTGGAATATAAAATTTGTAAGACAAAAACAAACAACATGAGGTTAAACGTTATGATAAAGAGAAATTTATGTAATAGGCTGTATTCGTCTTGTGGCAAGGGTTTTGCCCCCCCCCCCGAAAGGCGGATAAGCAATGTAACACGCTTTTAGCCGCATTCGTAATTTCGTGTATGTTTATCAGTAAACCTGCA
>CAYVMC010000019.1:0-37721 GCA_964452495.1 uncultured Muribaculaceae bacterium
TTTTTTTTTTTTTTTTTATTTTTTTTTTTTTTTTTTTTTTTTTTTTTTTTTTTTACAAAACTTTACATTTCAGCCCTGTTGAATTTCTTAAACCCCTTTAAATACAGGGTTTCCTCTTGTTTTAAAATATCCATCAGTAAAAAACATTTGTATTATAATAATTTTATGCACAGCATTAACAAATACTTACGTATCGAAATTATGGTATGGATAATAATCATACTTTTATTAATGCTTGTTTCATCAATCTTATACAGACATTCACAAAAGCAGTATGAAACACATAAAATATTCATGTCTGACATTGACGGTTTGATTGTAGGTTCCCCTGTTAAGCTTATGGGGGTTCAGGTCGGGTATGTTAATGATATTAAAATAGTAGATGATAATGTTTATATAAGATTTATTATAAAAGATAAAAATTTACACCTCCCGTGGGGAACAACAGCAACGGTAGAATTTAGCGGGATGGCAGGTTCACGATCACTGGAATTGTATCCGCCGAAAAATAATGATGGCGGCGAAAATATTGATTATATAAAAGTCGTAGAGCCAACACGTTTAAGTAAATCCATGAACCTTTTATATGAGATGTATAACAAATTTATGGATATATGTTTGGGAATTTCAGCTTTTTCTGCAAGTATAAATGCTGCAGATTTAGACTTAGAACTCCATTCTGAAAATGATGATTTACAATTTGTAAACTTCCTTGAATTTGTAAATCGTTGGTTAGATAATTCTAATAATAAAGTTTCTGAGATTGAAAATAGATTGCGGAAGGATAAATAAATGGAATTTAAGAATGTTTTTGTTATCTCAACCCCTGTAGTAAATGAAAACTTGTGTATTCTAAGAAGTAAATATACTGATACAATGGGTGTTAAATGTGCAACCAGACAAATAACAAATATATTATTATATGAAGCATCAAAAAATTTGCCGCAAGTTGATACGGAAGTAGAAACCCCGTTGATGAAGTTTACAACGAAATCAATCGACAGAACACTGAGAGTAATAATCTCCCCTATTTTAAGGGCAGGACTTGTATTTACGGACTCTGCGTCTGATATGCTTCCCAGAGCCGAAATTCGTCATATTGGTATGTACAGGGATGAAACTACACTAAAGCCTGTTTGGTACTATAACAAACTGCCGGAAAAGTTTGATAATCCAGAGAAAACTTACGTTTATCTGACTGACCCTATGCTTGCAACGGGTAATTCTCTGTTAGAAACCATAAAAATGTATGAAGGCAAAGGGCTTGATGCTTCGCATATCCGCTGTGTTTGTTTAATTGCAGCACCTGAAGGTATCAGAAATATTAAAGCCTCATATCCTGATATTGAAATATTTACTGCTGCTATAGACAAGTCGCTTAATGAAAATGGTTACATTCTTCCGGGACTTGGTGATGCTGGAGATAGAATTTTTAACACAGTTAAATAGGGGCAGTTGCCACCGGTAGGGTAATTCGGATAATATCTCCTTATCTCATATTGGACGGAGGTATAAGTACGACTGTAGCACCTTTGTATTTTTCTGCACCTATTGTTACTCCGCTGCAGTAAGTATTGATATTAAAATTGTCTGTTGCTTCGTTTAGTACAGAATTTTCATCGCTTGTATCTACACTTGAACAAAGAGATTCCCTATATGTTCTTGGAAATATAGGTTCATACGTTTGTCCGGTCAAATGTCTTCCTATTGTTCCGTTATCAGCATAGGTAGGTAATACACCTATATTGTCGGTAATATTTGTATTACTTTGTGACAGGCTGTATGTAGAACCTGATTTATCGCTGCCGATAAGTATTAATATAGGAGCATATCCTGACGCATCACCGGCTTGTTTATCTCCGTATGCAGTTCTAAGGTATCCGCAATGAAAAATTGCGTAATAAGTTGTAGTTCCTGTTTGATTATCTTTTGTTTTTATGGTTGGAACAGTGACTGTTACAGAATCATAAAACGGGTCGTTTAACGGGGAAACACTAAACGATGCACCCATTTTATCATATTCATTAACTATTAAAGAATCTAAATGTGATTGGAAAGCGCTTGCAAGGTTACTAACCGGACCTGTCTCTCCGTTATCTAAAGTTTGCTCATGCTTTTTTAGATATATAAAATTATCAAAAGCTGCTGTGAGGGCATAAAAAGTTCTGTAATAATGAAGGTTATAAGCATTACGCAGACTAACCTGTCCGGCTCCCATACATAGTGATATAAGTATCCCGATTATCATCAAAACTAAGAGTACTTCTGCAAATGTAAATGCTTTTTTCATTTTAAGCCCTCCAGAAATTCTTCGTATGTATATAATATACCACATTTTCTATAAATTTTATCACTTGTTACATTTAAAAGAGATTTGTTTTCTTTTATTGCGTATACCGGAATATTCCTCTTAAAAGCTTCAAAGACAGGTATTGAACCTAAAGCATTATGCGGCATAAGTAAAAAATCCAGATTATCAATGGTATATCCTCCAATTTTGTTTATGGCAGGCGCATTTTGTAACCCCAAAAGTATGCAAGGGAGGAATGTCGGGGTGATGTATTCTGCTGAACACCTTGGATCTACAATATCCGTCGATATCTCTATGTTATCAAATGCTGGAGAGTGTGCGCAAGGGATTTTAAGCTCTCTTGTAATATAGTGTGATATAATTGCTTCAACTCCGCCAATCGGGTCAACACCGATGCCGTTTGCATAATCAGAAGAAACGTCTTCTTCAAATCTGCATACAACGGCTATGGCATTTGCCCCGTTTGATATAAGTTTTTTAGCTGTAGTTATCAGTGTTTCGGGGCTTGTAATACCGCCGGTAGAGTAATTCCCTTTATTTTCAAAATACACACCGACCTCTTCATCGGTAATAATGTATTCTGTTATATTTATTCCGTAAACTATTTTAGCTGCGTTAATCGTGTTTATATGGACATTTAGCACCTCTTGCGGAATTGCTTTATCAAATATAACTCCAATTTTATTATTTTTTTGTGGGGTTAAGGACAGGTTACCTTTAAAAAATTCATCAATAGCATAACCTTCCACATACAGCATATTATCCGTAATACCAGAGAAACAGCCGGCATTAACAACGTTAGGGTTTACTATAAGTCTTGCGTGTTCTGCCACTTTTCGCGCATAGCAGGACGCATCACCGGCAAAACCGCCTATGGATGCGCCAATACCCGTTGGTACAATAAAAGCTCCCAGTTTTTCCATATATGTATTATAAAACCAAATACTCCAACTGTATACCCGTATATGGTAATGAATTTCATTATAAACAAACACATAATTTAGAAGTTAGTTTTCTCGGAAAGAGTGTATCTGAGAAAAAGGAGGTAAAAATGACGATAAAAAAACTGACTGTGGCAGCTGCGATTGCCGTTGGTATAGCAACGTGTTCGTTTAATAATGCAATGGCAGCATGCCCCTGTGATCAGCGTCCCGTTGTCACAGAATCATCGTGCTGTCCTGCGGATGACATTCCTGTCGTTACAGGACAGGCATGTCCCTGCCAGACAGAAGAACCCAGCTGCGGTTGTAATGTTCCAAGTTGTGAAGAACCGGCGGTTCCTTCCTGTGCAGTTTGTCCAGGTACAGCAAATGTACCAAGATGTTCAATGAACCAGGTATATGCTTATCCTAATGCTATTTACGGTTCAAATAATTACATTGGTGAATGCGCAAGCTCGGCAGCTACTTATAGAGGCGAAGGCGGGTTTACCGTTGGAACTCACGGTTTAAACAGTACAACAATGGGTGCTGCTGTTTTGCCGGAAGGAACTATAACCGGCGCAGCAACAGATATTCCTTGTTTAAATGATGCCCCTGTTGCTCATAACGGAGTCCCTATTCTTCGTGATGAAAGAAAAATGGACGGTAACAGCTGCCCTATACAAATAAGTACAGCAAATTCAATTCAGGCAATTAAAAAGACTATGGTTCCGCTTGATTTGTCGCAATTCAATAACGTAACCGGTGCGGCTGCTGATATGCCAAGCATGAACATGTTTCCGGATGTGCCAAATAACTACTGGGCATCATGTCCTATTGATAAACTTGCAATGAATGATGTTGTTGTAGGGTATCCTGACAGAATGTTTAAACCGTCAAAAAATATTAGCCGTGCTGAATTTGCAACTATGATAGTTAAAGGTTTTAACAAAAATTACAGCGGATATGGTACAGAAGCTTTATTCAGCGATGTTCCTGTATCTCACTGGGCAAACTCGGCTATTGCTAAAGCAGTGCATGAAAATCTGCTTAAAGGGTATCCTGACGGACTATTTAAACCAAATAATAACGTTACAAGAGCAGAAGCTTTATGTGCATTATCAAAAGGCATTAATATAGAAATGGATGAAGAAAAGGCAAGACAGGTATTATCTTGTTATTCAGATGCCTCTTCTGTTCCTGATTGGGCGCGTATCCCTATTGCAAAAGCGTTAGAAAGCGGTGCGCTTAATTCATCGCCTAATTCCAAGATGATAAGACCATACGCTGAAGCTACCCGTGCAGAGATTGCATCTATGCTGCAAAATGTTCGTGTTGCTATGGGGTATGATACTAATCCAACAACAGCAAACAATACTTGCCCTATTTGTCCGATGGACAAAAAAGCATACGTAGAAAACGAACAAATCGTTAAGATTCCGACACTTGAACTTAAATTTCTGGATGAAATTAACGCAAAATCTTCTCACGTAGGTCAAATCTTTGCAGCAACAACTTTAGAAGATGTTACTATTGATGGACAATACTTCCCGTGCGGCTCTAAGGTAACAGGTAAAGTTGTAGAAGTAGTAAGACCTTCTGGCTGTCAAAAAGGTGCATTAAAACTTGCATTTACAGATATTAGCAATAACGGTTGTAAGGCAAAATTACCGAGACAAATCCTTACTGCACAGGTTGATTGTTCTAAACAACCTAATATTATAGCCAGACTTGTAACAGCCCCATTCACCTGGGCAGGGTCTATGGTTGGTATAGTCGGCAGAACTACAGGCGGTATGATATCAAACCTTGGTAATGCTGTAGAAAATGTTTCCAACGGTACAGGTATTGCATTAGGTGATATCTTCCAGGGACAATTCGGTGCATCAGCAAGAAGCTTTGGCGGGGCATTATACCAAACTGTTAAAGCACCTATTGATATTACAAGAACAGCTCTTTCCGGTACCTTCGGTTTACTTCAGTCTACCGGTGATGAAGTTGCATACCTTGTAGATGCTAAAGGATATAAAATATCTTCTATTAATCCGAGAGAACACGTAACTATTGCTTTCGGGTGCAGCGAATAGTGAGTAAGTCGTTCGCTTCCGGGGTTAGCTGTAAAAAACGGCTAACCTCTTTTTATATAAGTATGGGGGGGGGCCTTGCGGCACAAATGATTATGTGTTTGTTTTTATTAAATTAATAATGATAATACTGCATTTGATGGGGAACTCTTTTAGTTAGTTTCTTATGCTGCTTATACACCAAAATTCATATTAGAGTTATATAAGTCGTAGAGATTATATTCGTTACTTGTTATTTCAGGATACTTAGTTTCTATTTCTTTTTTTGTCTGTAATGCCTTTTCTATACGTTCCATTACATCTTTAGATTGAGGTATATCAGGATTACTTTTACAAAATTCATAAATCTCTTCTACTGTCGGTCTTCTTAACTCTCCTGTTTGCTCATCTCTGATAACACCAAAACCTGCACGAGGAATTTCATCCAGTATTTTTATGGCTTCATCGTAGGTTAAACCTGTTGAAGTTGGCTCTTTTCGTGCCTTATCTATTTCTGCATACTTTTCTTTTCCGTTACTTATAACTTTTTGTGCATATTTTGCTCCGGCTTCATAGATCTCTTCAAGGTGTGAATCATTAATATTTGTGTCTGTAGATTTTGTTTCTTTAGTATCACTATTATCCTCAGATACATTAACTGATTTATTTTCCTCTGTATCTGTGTTATTATATGCATTCCAAATACTATATTGAACAGTATTTTTCTCTGTATTAACATTATCATTATTATTAGTACCTTCAAATTTGCTCTTAAAAAGTTTTGTTAAATGTTCAATATTTGAATTTATCATATGAATTTCCTTTCATATTGTTTTCTACATGTTTTTTATCGGCATTATTGGTAAAAACTTTAATAATTTTGGAAAATTATTTACAAAAATTTACAAAAATTATGTAAAATTTTGTAAACAATAATTGTAGTATATACATTTGTTCTTGACGGGAGATTTTTAAGTAGTACGATTAGAGAACATGCGTATGTATGGGGATTTAGTCCGAAAGTAAATAAAACAATATAGCAAATATACATTTTTTATATAGTTTATGTACACCATTAGAATAGATGAGGTGATTTAATGTCGACAATGAAATATGCTAAAAGAGTAACTCCGATGGGCATTCCAAATACAAGATTGGATGATTTACCGGATTTAATTGACGTGCAGAAGAAATCGTTTGAATGGTTTCTTAAGGAAGGCTTAAAGGAAGAATTACTTGCTTTCAGCCCAGTAAAAGATTATACTGGCAGACTGGAACTTCACTTCCTTCCTAACTATACTTTTGATAATGCAAAGTATACAGTTGAAGAAGCACGTATTCATGATGCTACTTATGCTAAACAGCTTCGTGTTATGGTTAGACTTGTTAATCGTGACAGCGGTGAAATTAAAGAACAAGAAGTTTATATCGGTGATATACCGACTATGACTGATAAAGGTACATTTATCGTTAATGGTGCCGAACGTGTTATTGTTTCTCAAATAGTTCGCTCTCCTGGGGTTTATTTCAAGAGAGAAATCTCCCCGACTGGTAAGCGTTTATATAATGCAACGATGATTCCTAACCGCGGGGCATGGCTTAAGATTGAAACAGATTCAAATGATTTAATATATGTTAAGATTGACAAAAATAGAAAAATCCTTGCTACCACATTGCTTAAAGCAATGGGGATTACTGTTTCTGAAATGGAAACACTGTTCACTCACTTTGAATTTCTGAAAAAGACTTTAGACAAGGATACCACTGAAACTACAGATGAAGCTTTAATTGAAGTTTATAAAAAGCTTCGTCCGGGGGATCCTGCTTCTGCTGCAGGCGGACGTCAAATTCTTGAAGCAAGATTCTTTGACGAAAAGAAATACGATATAGGCAGAGTAGGTCGTTACAAATTAAATAAAAAACTTAACTTAAACATTTCTAAAAACCAACGTACACTTACTGTTCAAGACATCGTTGCATCAATTGAATACTTAATCAATCTTACCTATGATGAAGGTACACTTGATGATATCGACCACTTAGGAAACAGAAGAATTCGTTCTGTTGGTGAGTTACTACAAAACCAATTCAGAGTCGGGCTTTCACGGATTGAGAGAATTGTTAAAGAAAGAATGACTCTTCAAGATTCTGAAACACTGACTCCGTTAAACCTTTTGAATACAAAACCGTTGATTGCGTCTTTAAAAGAATTTTTCGGTTCTTCACAGTTATCACAGTTTATGGATCAAACAAATCCTCTTGCTGAACTAACTCATAAAAGACGTGTTTCTGCATTAGGACCCGGAGGTCTGCAAAGAGAACGTGCTGGTTTTGCTGTTCGTGATATTCACCCGTCGCACTATGGACGTATTTGTCCGGTTGAAACTCCGGAAGGTCCGAATGCCGGTTTGATAGGTTCACTTGCTACTCACGCAAGAGTTAATGATTATGGTTTCGTTGAATCGCCATTCTTTGTTGTTAAAGACGGCAAGGTTACAGATGAAGTTGTTTATATGACAGCGGATGAAGACGAAAACTACAGGTGCGCGCCGGCTGATGTTCAGTTAAACAAAGACGGTTCCTTCAAAATGGAGCAGGTTCCTGTACGTTACCGTTCAGAATTTACTATGTCTGAATCAAGCAAAGTTGACTTTGTCGGTGTATGTCCTATACAGATAATCTCAGTTGCAACTTCTATGATACCGTTTATCGAGCACGATGATGCTAACCGTGCATTGATGGGGTCAAACATGCAGCGTCAGGCAGTTCCTTTATTTATTACGGAACGTCCTGTTGTTGGTACCGGTTTAGAGGCAAGAGCTGCAAAAGACTCCGGTATGGTTGTTGTTGCAAAGGCTGACGGTGTTGTTGAAAGAGTTGTGGGTGAAGAAATCATTATAAGAGATATTCACGGGAAGCAGCATATTCATACACTAATGAAATACGTTCGTTCCAACCAGGACACTTGTATTAATCAAAGACCTATTGTTCATGAAGGTGACAAAGTTAATGCAGGGGATGTTATAGCAGATGGTGCGGCGACAAGCTGCGGTGAGCTTTCTTTAGGTAAAAATGTTCTTGTAGCATATATGCCTTGGGAAGGGTATAACTTCGAGGATGCTATTCTTCTATCTGAAAGATGTGTTCATGACGATGTATTTACATCTATACACATTGAAAAGTTAGAAATAGATGCAAGACAAACTAAGCTTGGACCGGAAGAAATTACCAGAGAAATTCCTAACGTATCTGAAGATGCATTAAGACATCTTGATGAACGCGGTATTGTTCGTATTGGTGCAAGAGTTTACGCTGATGACATTCTCGTTGGTAAAGTTACCCCGAAGGGCGAATCAGAACATCCGCCGGAAGAAAAACTGTTAAGAGCAATCTTCGCAGAAAAGGCACGTGATGTTAAGGATAACTCATTGAGAGTTCCTCACGGAGAAGGCGGAAGAGTTCTTGATGTTAAGGTGTTTGACAGAGAAAAAGGTGACGAATTACCACCGGGTGCAAATACTGTTATAAGAGTTTATATCGCTCAAAAACGTAAAGTATCTGTTGGTGACAAACTCTCAGGACGTCACGGAAACAAAGGTATTGTTTCAAGAATACTTCCGAAAGAAGATATGCCGTTCTTACCTGATGGTACACCTGTTGATATAGTTCTTAACCCTCTTGGTGTTCCTTCTCGTATGAATGTTGGTCAAACATACGAATGTTTATTAGGACTTGCGGCATACCTTACTAAGGATCACTATGAAGCACCTTCCTTTGATGAACGATATGGTGAAAATCAATCTGAAATTGCTACAAAGGCAGAACTTTTAAGAGGTATTAAAGAATCAGGTTGTGACTGGGTAAGAGAAGACGGTAAAGTTTATCTTATTGACGGTAGAACAGGTGAAAGATTTGATGAACCTATTGCTGTAGGTCTTTCCTATATTCTAAAACTTGTTCACCTTGTTGATGATAAAATTCACGCAAGAAGTACCGGACCGTACTCACTGGTAACACAACAACCTCTAGGTGGTAAGGCACAATTTGGCGGTCAAAGATTTGGTGAAATGGAAGTTTGGGCTCTTGAAGCGTACGGTGCGGCTTACACCCTTCAAGAAATGCTTACTATCAAATCTGACGATGTTAACGGTCGTAACCGCGCTTACGAATCAATCGTTAAAGGGGACAACATCCCGAGACCGGGTATCCCTGAATCGTTCAAGGTACTTGTAAGAGAATTACAAAGTATCGGTTTGGACATTACTGTTGCTAAGAAAAACGGGACAGAAGTTGATTTGATGAGTGATATGGATGATATCAGAAAAGCTGCTCCGAAGAGAACTCTTTCGGATATAGATTCTGAATTATTGAATATCAATTTCTTTGAAACATCAACTACACTCGGTGATTAATAAAGGAGAATGAAAATTGTCTACAAGTATTGATTATTTTGATTATATACGTATAAGTATCGCTTCACCTGAAAGGATTTTGAAGTGGTCATACGGCGAGGTTACAAAACCTGAAACAATTAACTATAGAACCTTAAAACCGGAACGTGACGGTTTGTTCTGCGAAAGAATTTTCGGGCCTACAAAAGACTGGGAATGCTATTGCGGTAAATATAAACGTGTTAGACACAAAGGTATTATATGCGAACGCTGCGGTGTTGAAGTTACTGATTCAAAAGTAAGACGCCACAGAATGGGGCATATTAAGCTTGCGGCTCCGGTTTCTCATATATGGTTTTTGAAAGGAATTCCGTCATACCTCGGGTTACTCCTTGATATGACATTAAAAGATCTTGAACAGGTTATTTATTTCAATAACTATGTTGTAATAGATCCGGGTGATTCTAATTTCAAAAAACTTCAACTTCTTTCTGAAGAAGAATATGAAGACTATTTAATGGAAAACGAAGAAACTACATTAAAAGTAGGTATTGGTGCAGAAGCTATTAAAGAACTTCTTGCAGAAATTAATATCCACGAGTTGGCAGAATCAATTAGAACAGAATTAGCTGGACATGTAACTTCTGTTCAAAAGAAAGGTAAATTAATTAAGAGATTAAGACTTCTTGACTCCTTAATTTCTTCCGAAACAGAGCCAACCTGGATGATAATGGATGTGCTTCCTGTAACTCCGCCAGACTTAAGACCTATGGTTCAGTTAGACGGCGGCAGATTTGCAACATCTGATTTAAACGACTTATACAGACGTGTTATAAACAGAAATAACCGTTTACAAAGGTTATTGGAAATGGGTGCTCCTGAAATTATCGTTAGAAACGAAAAACGTATGTTACAGGAAGCTGTTGATGCGCTTATTGATAACGGCCGACGCGGAAGAACCGTTGTTGGACCTAACAACAGAGCATTAAAATCACTTTCTAATATTATTGAAGGTAAACAAGGTCGTTTCCGTCAAAACTTACTTGGTAAACGTGTTGACTATTCGGGGCGTTCGGTTATCGTTGTTGGTCCGTCATTGAAACTCAATCAGTGCGGTTTGCCTAAAGAAATGGCTATAGAACTGTTTAAGCCGTTTGTTGTTAATAAATTAATAGAACGCGGTCATGTTCAAAACATTAAATCTGCAAAGAAAATGATTGAACGTTCAGAAGCTAAAGTCTGGGATATCTTAGAAGAAATCATTGAAGGTCATCCGGTAATGTTAAACCGTGCGCCTACTCTTCATAGACTTGGTATTCAGGCATTTGAACCCAAATTGGTTGAAGGTCGTGCAATTCAGCTTCACCCGTTAGTATGTACTGCGTTTAACGCTGACTTTGATGGTGACCAGATGGCTGTTCACGTACCGTTATCTATTGAAGCTCAAACAGAAGCAAGAATGCTTATGCTTGCTACGAATAATATTCTTGCTCCGGCTAATGGAAGACCTATTATTACTCCTTCACAGGATATGGTTTTAGGTATGTATTATTTGACAATATTAAAAGATCCGTCTATGCCGGTTAAAGGTTATTTCTATAATTTCCAGGATGCAATATCTGCTCTTGAAGTTGGTGTTATTAAGCTTCATGACAAGATTGTAGTAAGGGATGATCACGGTAAACGTATAGAAACGACCGTTGGAAGAATTATTTTTAACGAAGAAGTTAGAAAAGCACTTGCTTAATTAAAAAAGGAAATTGAGGAAATATAAATATGGAAAATACATACACACACTCAAAAACAGCTCCTGAGTTTATTAACAAACAGATGGATAAAGGCGGTTTAAAGAACCTTTTGTCTCAGATTTATCTTGAGTACGGTGGTGCAAAGACTGCTGAACTTGCTAACACGTTAAAAAACCTTGGTTATAAATATGCAACCAAGTCAGGTGTTACAATTTCTATTGCAGACTTATCTGTTCCTGCTGTTAAAAAGGACTTGTTAAAACAAGCTGAAGAAGAAATTGAAAAATCAACAAACCGGTATTTAAAAGGTGAAATTACCGAAGTTGAAAGATATACAAAAGTTATTGATACCTGGTCAGAAACAACTGCTAAGCTTACAGAGCAGGTTGTTGAAAACTTTGATAAACTAAATCCTGTATATATGATGGCTTTCTCCGGTGCGAGAGGTAATTTATCTCAGGTATCACAGTTAGTCGGTATGCGTGGTTTGATGGCTGATGCACAAGGACAAATTATTGACCTTCCTATTAAGTCTAACTTTAAAGAAGGTTTATCTGTAACAGAATACATTATTTCTTCTTACGGTGCAAGAAAAGGTCTTGTAGATACAGCGTTAAAAACAGCTGACTCAGGTTACTTAACAAGACGTCTAGTTGATGTTGCTCAGGATGTTATTATTAGAGCAAAAGATTGCGGAACCGATAAGTACATAGATATGAAGCCTATTATGGATGGTGAAACAATTATTGTTCCGCTTATTGACAGATTATTAGGCAGAACTGTTGCTCAAGATATTGTGGATGAAAAAGGTAATGTTTTAGTTGCTGCTAATACAACTCTTGACAGAAACGATATTCGTAAGATTAAAAATCTCAATCTTACAGAAGTAAAAGTGCGTTCAGGTTTGACATGCGGTCTTGAATACGGGGTGTGTCAAAAGTGTTACGGCTGGGCTTTAACAACTCAGAAACTTGTTGATATAGGAGAAGCAATAGGTATTATAGCTGCTCAGTCAATTGGTGAACCTGGTACACAGCTTACAATGAGAACCTTCCACACAGGCGGTGTATTCAAAGGATCAGGTGCGATGAAGGTTGTTGAAGCAGGTATTAACGGTAAAGTTAAATCATCTGTTAAAACAAGAGAATTAAGAACCCGTCACGGGGATATCGTACAAGTTTCAATTTATGAAGCGGATATTGAAGTTATCAGTGACAAGAAGACAGAAAAATATCACATACCTGCAGGTGCTATTGTTCACTTTACCGATGGATTGGAAGTTAAAAAAGGTTTTAAACTTGCAGAGTATGAGCCGGTATCTTCAGGTGACGGAAGCCGTCTTACAGAAAAAGCAACAAAAGATATTACCTCTGATTTATCTGGGGAAGTATACTTTGAAGATTTTGTTGCTGATGAAAAGAAAGACAGACAGGGTAATATTTCAAGAACCGCTAACAAGAACGGTATAGTTTGGGTTATTGGCGGTGATGTGTATAACCTGCCTGGCGGCTCGAAAGTTCTTGTTAAAAACGAACAAAAAGTTAAACAAGGTGAAAAACTTGCTGAAACATTGACTGTTTGTGAGCATGGCGGTGAAGTTCGCTATTCTGAAGACTTAGAAATTGAAAGTATTAAGTTTGAAGGTGAAACAATCAATAAAATTGTCAAAGGTAAGGAAATTACAATTGTTATTGCTTCATTAATTCCTTCAAATGCTGCATTTGAGCAGACAAAGAAAGAACAAATCTGGACAGTTAAGAAAACGGGTGAACGTTATATTGTAAAAACTCCAATTGATACAACTGTTGAAAACGGTATGATTATTGCGGAATTAATTGATGATGATTGTTCTGTTTCTTCGTCTGGTGAAATTAAATATGTAGATGTTGAAGTTGATGAAAACCAAATAGTTACTAAACCGGGTTCTATCGTATTTATACCGGAAGAAGTTCATCAAATAAACAAGGATTCTTCTTTAAAAATGGTAGAAAATGGTACATTTGTAACAGCAGGTACTGAAGTTGTTAAAGATGTTTATACCCATATTGATGGTATTGTTGAATTTAAAGAATTTAATGATATTATTCACGAAATAACTGTAAGACCTGGCGAAGTTCACACATTACAAAGTATAAGCGAACTAAAAATAGAAGAAGGTGCGGTAGTAGAAGCAGGTACAGTAATTGCAAAAGGTATCAAAGCGTCTGAAACTTCTATTGTTTCTATTATGGAAGCTGATTTTGATGATTTAGATATTGATGACCTGGATGAAGAAATAGAATCTTCTTTGAATATTACAGATGAAGAATCTCTTGAAGACAAGCCGATTCAAATTTTAATCAGACCGGTTCAGGTTCTTAATGTAGAATCTAAGGATGTATCAATAAGATTTAATTCTTCTGATAACCTGATTAGTATTGTACCGGTAACACAACTGCAATATAAAGACGGAGCAAGAGTAAGAAATATTGATGGTGCAACTCTTACAAGAACCAGTCTTGTTCTTCAAATGCAGGGGTACCTCTCTCACTTAAAGGGACTTGTTGAGTTGAATGAACAAGGTGAATTGAAGATTGTTGTACTTGAAACATTGATTGTTCGTCGTGAACTTGAAGGCAATGCAAAGATGAATGATGCATTGCAAACAGAACTTCTTGTTAACAATGGTGAAGTTATCAAGCCTAAAACGGCTGTTGCAAAAACAGAAGTTCTTGCAATTAATGACGGTGTTGCCGCAATCAATGAAAAACTTACTGATGTAAGACGACTTTTGGTTAACTGCGAAAACTATGAATCAAAAGTTAAAATATCATCAGCAAGCAAAGTTAAGAAAGGTGAGTTTGTAAGACTAGATCAGGAATTAACTGCCGGCGGTGATGTTGCTCCTGTATCAGGGAAGGTTATATCTATTTCCAAGGATGAAATTGTAATAAGAAATGGTCGTCCTTATCTAATCAGCCCGGGGACAATGTTGCAATTAGAAGCTGGTGCTCTTGTACTGCGTGGTGATATGCTTGCTACACTGGTATTTGAAAGACAAAAAACCGGCGATATTGTTCAAGGTTTACCAAGAGTAGAAGAACTTCTTGAAGGCAGAAAACCAAAAGATTGTGCTATTCTTGCAGAATCTGATGGTGTGGCTGAAATTGAAATTGAGGATGAAGTTCCAAGATTATTCCTTGTAACAGATAATGGCAGAACTGAAATAAAATTTGCTATTGATGCAAGCATCCTTGTTTCTAATAAACAGCAAATTAAAAAAGGTCAGCCTTTAACAAGTGGTCCACTCAATCCGCAGGATGTAATAAGACTTTGCGGACCGAGAGCTGCTCAGCAGTATCTTGTTGATGAAGTACAACGAGTATATAGATCCCAAGGTGTTGAAATTGCTGATAAACATATTGAAATTATTGTTCGTCAAATGACTAAGAAAATAAGAGTTGTTGATCCGGGAGATACAAATCTGTTACCGGGTGAACTCGTTGAAATTCAAGCATTTGAACATGAAAATGCAATTGTTAAAGAAGCAGGCGGTACTGAAGCAACTTGTGAATATATGCTTTTAGGTATTACTAAAGCATCTCTGAACACAGAAAGCTTTATTTCAGCAGCATCATTCCAGGAAACAACACGTATACTTACCGAAGCTGCTGTTGAAGGTAAAAAAGACCTGTTGAGAGGTTTGAAAGAAAATGTCATCATCGGTCGTTTAATACCTGCCGGTACTGGTTTGCATCACTTAACGAATGCAAATGAGGAACGTGATAAAGAAGCACAAAGACGTGCAGCACAACGAAATCAGGCAAGAAAACCCGCTGCTATTCTTGAAGAAATTGAAGGAATGTTTGGTACTCCTGATTATATCGTTGGTGAATAATTCTTTCATTGATATAAAATAAAAAGACAGACCTAGTGTCTGTCTTTTTTTGTTATAATAAACTTATGTTTCTTGTTAATTTGAGAAAATTTGTATACTACTTTGCGCAGAATAAAAAGAGAGAAATTATTGTTTATTTAATAATTTCTTATTTTGCATCAATTCTTGAAGTCTTTGGTGTTGCTGTAGTTTATCCCTTTATTTTACTAATACTAAAGCCGGAACTATTAGATAAACTTCCATTCCACATCTCGCCGTTTTTTATAGGTATCGGAATTATATTGTTGTTTATATTTAAGAATATATATATGATACATTGTATAAAGATTCAGGGAAAACTTGTTAAGAATATAGAAACTGATATTATGCAGTTTTTTATGAACTTCTTTTTGTATGCCCCATACAATATAACTTCAGGTATTTCAAGAACGGAAAAGGAAAGAGTAATAACTATACTTCCTTTAGAAAGTGTTAATAATTTTTTTCTAAGATTTTTAAATTTGAACATTAACCTTGCAATTGTTTTATCGATTCTTTTATTGTTATTTATAAAGTTTCCGGTACCTACTTTGATAACTGGAGTATTTGCAATCATAACAATATCTGTACAAAATTATCTTTCTAAAAGATTACTTAAAAGAGCCTCTGATGATTTGTGGGCTGCACAGAAAGATTATGATACATTAAAAGGCGCAATAATGCCAAATTTTAAACTTATCAAACTAAATAATACAGAAAATATTTTAGGTTCAAAGGTCAATGTAGCTCTTAACAAATTAAAAATTGCACAGGCAGAATATTTTACATCTACAACAAAGCAGCCGTATGTTCTTGAACCTCTGGTGCTTATTCTGTTGTTTGTTATGCTTGTTTCAATCGCCTGTGTGACAAAAAATGATAGGAATGTACTAATTGCGTCATTTGCGATAGCTGCATCTGCAATTTTTAGAATTCTTCCCTCCCTTGCCAGAGTACAAACGTCAATAAACGGAATAGTTTTTGGCAGAAAATATGTAAAGGAACTTATAAGTTTTTATGAAAAATACTGTCAAAAGGCTCAATATTCAAAGAATAATATTGAACAGATAGAGTTTAAAGATAAAGTATTACTGGATAATATTAGTTTTGAGTATCAAAAAAACAAACCGATAATTAAAAATCTTTCTTTAACAATAGAAAAAAACAAATTTATAGGGATAATAGGAGAGTCTGGTGCGGGTAAAACTACATTAATAGATATTATATCAGGACTTTTGCCTGTCAGTACAGGTAGTATTAGTGTAGATAATAAGGTTTTAAATAATATGGCAGATATGCGCTCATTAATAGGTTATGTTCCGCAAGAGCCTGTATTTTTTAATACTTCGTTCAGAGAAAATATAGCATTTGGATGTGAGTGTATTGATGATGAGAGAGTTATTCAGGTTCTAAAACAAGCTGCAATATATGATTTTATTGAAAAGAATTATAAGGATGGAATAAATGCTGTACCAATGGTTGATACAAATGGTTTATCCTTAGGACAAAAGCAGCGATTATCTATCGCACGTGCGCTCTATAAAAATCCGCAAATTCTTATTCTTGATGAAGCCACTTCTGCGCTTGATTTGGAAACAGAAAAAGAAATTTGTACCCTGCTTAATACATTAAAGAAAAATATGACAATAATTGCAATTGCTCACAGATTATCAACTCTTGTCAGTTGCGATAAATTAGTTTTCTTAAAAGAGGGTGAAATAATAGCAGAAGGCTCTTTTAAGGATTTAGAAGATAATTGTTCTGAGTTTCAAAAACTGTTAAAAATCCAGAGATTGAATAATACATTGTTTTAAAAGCTATTTAACATTGTACTAAGTATTTCATCTGCTGTTTTTTTATAGGAAAAAAGTTTTGATCGTTCAAATCCTTTTTGGGCATACTGACTGCGTAGCTCCGGATTAAAGTAATAGGTTTCATAGGCTTTTATATGCTCTTCATCACTGTCGTAATTTATAAGCAGTCCAGCATCTCCGACAACTTCAGGTAATGAGGTTGCGTTACTTGTAATAACCGGACATCCGCAAGACATAGCTTCTAGGGGGGGCAGCCCAAAGCCTTCATACATAGAAGTGTATACAAACCACTCGGCATTTGAATACAATGCGGGTAGGTCATCATCATCTACATACCCAATTTTTAGTATTTTAGATTTATAGTCCTCAAGTTCATTGAGTGCATTAGAAAGTTCATTGATAAATTTTTCCCACTGTCCGCCGCCCATAACAAATACAAGGTCATCAATATTGTTTTTCTTAATAAATTCAACAAAAGTTTTGACTGTTCGTATAAGATTCTTACGCGGCTCTAATGTACACAAGCTGAAAATATATTTTTTATCCTCAGGAATTCCATATTTTTTTCTTACTGCGTCAAAATTATGCTTTACCGGTTTAAAATTATTGGATGCCGCAAGGAGAACTGTTTTACTGTTTTCTAACGTAACATTAGGATTATGCTTAATGAAGTCTTGCCTTGTGTATTCTGAATTTGTAAAATAGAAATTTCCCTTTTCCAATTTGTTGAATACCTTGTTTTTAAAATGAGATCCAATTAAACCTGCTTTATAAATATTTAAAATATGTATACAATCGTGTAGAAAAATGTACTTTTTTAATTTTTTATTTTTTTTTATTGAGTATGAAGGGTAATGATAGGGAGAAAAGAATAAATCAGCATTATATTTTTTAGGAAATAGAATTATTCCTAACTTAGATAACAGAGCAGGTATAAACATAATGTATTGAAGAATCTTATATGAAAAAGTCTTTGTATAAGAGTAATTAAATTTAAAAAAATTATATATAGCGCAGATTTTAGCTTCAGTGATTAATTTTTTAGATAAGTCAGGAGAAATTTTTTTTAAAGCTTTTTTTACAAAGTAATAATAAGTCGTACTAGCATATAAAAATAAGTCTATATCATTTCTTTTTGAAAATTCGTTAAACAAATTATATGCAACATTGAATATACCACTTCTTAATCCGTTTTCACCAGTTTTTAAACAAATACCATCACTGAACAGTGGAGTTATATCCATTAATATTTTTGTTTTTGTTGACATTTATCACCTTTATTTATTTGAAAATATAATAGTTCTAATCAAAATGGCACTTTTATTCCAAGAAAATTTTTGAAACTGTTTATACCCCTTTTCAATCATTATAGTACGAATATTAGTATCAAAATACAAAGTTTTATATGCATTTATTAAACTAACATCACTTTCTGGATTAATTAAAATAGCAGCATCCCCGCAGACTTCAGGTATAGAGGTTCTATTTGATGCAATAACCGGACATTTATACCCCATAGCTTCAAGTGGTGGAAGCCCGAATCCTTCATATAATGACGGGTAAACAAACGCATACGCATTTGAGTATAAGTCAGGCAGGTCGTCATCATCAATGTATCCTGTTAATATAATGTTTGGTGAATTATTTGTATATTTAGTAATTTCTTGCCGGTATTTATTCCACACAGCCCCTGCAATAACAAAAAACATATCATCAATGTTATTTTCTTTGATAAAAATAAGAAAATCTTTTATTGCAAAATCAAGATTTTTACGTTTTCCGATGGAACAAAGAGATAAAAAGTATTTTTTATTCTCGGGAATACCATATTTTGTGTAAATATCAGTATTCTTTATTTTTTTGAGATTACAGCCCAATTTTACCGGAGTAACACGCTCTGCATTTATGTATGGAAACATTTTTAAAAAATCTTTTTTTGTATATTCAGAGTTAGTAAAATAATAAATATCATTTGTAATGTTTGCAAATACATTTTTTGCCCAGTGATATGGCGAAATAGATCTATTTTCTAGTAAAGGTATGACATCATGAATAAATTGATATCTTGATATATCTGATTTTAGTAGTTCTTTCCTGATACCGCCAAATGGAGAAAAGAAAACATCATAATTGGAAAATATTTTTATAAATTTTTTATTTTCAGGGAAGAATAATTCCAGACATCTTAAAATATACAGGCAGAGATAGAACAGTTTTTTAGAAGTTGAATTTAGACTATATAAAAGTTTGCCGGCTATTTTTTCATAAAATCTGCGATTATCAATAAGTTTTAAATTAGGATAATATTCATCAATAATATTTTTAAGAAAATAGTAATATTTATAATCGGAGTATAATGTGATTTCTATATCGCTGCTTTTTAAAAACTCATTTAGAATATTCAATGCAACATTAAAAACACCTGCACGATGCCCGTTTTTTTCTTTATAAGGGTATATAGATGAAGCATCATATACAAGCCGTAGTTTTTTATTATCGATAAGGTATTTTTTTATTTCAGGATAGTTCTCTAATAACTTATTTAGTTGATTATCATTACCGCCATTCCTGTTATATGAATAAAGAGTCCCCCCACCCGAAAGCTGTCTGAAAATATTAGTACTCTTAAGATAAGTTATATTGTCTTTTACAATTCTTATTTTTGTACCATTTAAAACTGCCATTCCCCAAAACCATATATCATCAGCTTTTGGTGCAATTTTTAAGAATGCATCTTCATTAAAAACTTCACTGTTGAATGTATTTGGCGGATACAATACTCCCCCGACTCCTGTAAGAAAATAATCAAATCCTGAATAACCTGTAGACATTATCTGTTTATCCCATTTTTCATAGGGTAAAAGCTTGCCCGTATTAAATCCTATTTTATGCGCTCTGTGACAATGTATTGCTTCTCTATCAGTCAGGTAAGAATTATAAAGCTTTTCCAGCCAATCAGGTGGATAATAGATATCATCGTCAGCTGTTACAAGTATGGCATTTGAAAATTCTTTAAGTGCAGGGATTAATTTTGTATATGGACCAATGTCCATAGTAAATTTTATTTCTAAACCTGCTTTCACAAAACTGTCTAATAGTTTAAAAGTACTTTCTTCGTTTAAGGATTTGTCTAACCACAAAATGATTCTGTCCGGTTTTAAACGTTGGTTAAATAAGGAAAATAAAGTATATTTTACTTCTTTTAATCGTTTTCCATAGGTTGTTAAATTAACAATAAGGTTGTGTTTTTCATTAATATTTAAGCCGTTTTTTAAAAAGTTTAGACGAAAATCAATTAACGGTCTGAAAGTTATACGAATATGCTGCTTGTAATTTAATATTTTAGTTATTACCATCAGCGATTTTCTCTTGTTTATTATACTTGACGGAAGAGTAGAGTGAAGCTAGGATAATTAGTAAACCCGATACAGCGGTTACAACTTCAGGTATTTCTTTATAAGTAGAAATAAACATAATAATTGCTAGAACACCAATAGCCCAGTGAGCACCGCTTTCTAAAAAGACAAAGTTTTTTAGTGTCTTTTTTTCAACAAGCATTATGGTAAGTGAACGTACGAAAATTGCACCGATGCATAAGCCTAAAGTGATAATTATAATGTCATGGCTCAGTGCAAATGCACCAAGTACCCCATCTAGAGAAAAAGAGGCATCAATAAGCTCTAAATATATAAAACTTACAAAACCGCCTTTTGCTGCATGCACCAAGGTATCAGCTTCGTGGTGGTGTTCCTTCTCTTCAATATAGTGTGCCAATTTATTTATAGCTGAAAATATAGCTGCACCAATTATTGCAGATATAATAATATCGTTTTCATGGTACATTGGCTGCTTTGAAAGAGCGAAGCAAACGATAAGCATTATAATAAAATAATCAAGGTACTTAATACCTGCAAGTTTTGACAAAGGCCACTCAATCCACTTCAACCATAAGTGGTTGCGTTTGCTCATAAAGAAATTTAGAAAGAGCATCATTAAGAAAGCTCCGCCAAAAGATACAACCGCAGCATGCGATTGATGAAGGTATTCCGCATATTTCAACGGTTCATGTAATGCCATAGGGAAAACTTTACTTATGTTAATACCGGCAAATATAGCAACTATGGCAAGCGGAAATAGAAATCGCATACCAAAAACAGCGATTGCTATACCCCACGTAATGAACCGGTGCTGCCATTTGGGTGTCATTTTTTCTAATTTCGCAGCATTTACAACAGCATTATCGAACGACAGACTGATTTCTAATATCCCTAGAACAGCCGCAATAAATACGCATGCAAATCCGGTTCCAGGTTTAATATGTTCCCCCCAGAAAAATGCTCCCAATAAACAAACAATGGTTGTAATATATGCCCCGGTAAATATGTTCTTCAATTTTTACCCTCCAAATATTTACGTATTGAAACCAGTGACCAGCTCCCTAGCTTAGTAGATTTTACATCAAGATTATACTTTTTACCATATTCTAATATTTCATTCTTTAAAACAGACATTTCCAGATAAATCGGATTAACCTTGTTGATGTATTCCTGCTTTGTTGCAATTTTTCTTAAATCTTTATCCGGAAAAAAAGCAACAGAATCAAGGAAAAGAATATATGTATTCTGGGCCGGATTAATAGTTTGTTCTAATTTTTCTTCAATAAAATACCTGTCTAATAAGTATACTTCAGGTTTTATTTTCCTGTAATCAGAAATGTAAGCACTAACTTCTGATTTATCAATACTCATTACGTTTAAATCTGATAAGTTAATATATTTTGTAAATCTGTCAGGATTATAATATGTAATAATCAATTTATCTTCCGGCTTGATACCTGATTTTGCAATAAGCATTGCAGGTATACGGTTCCCTTCTTGTCGCGGGAGTCTTGACGGGTAATCCTCAGCAAATAAATATCCGCCCTGAATAGCAAGGTAAAGCAGAAGAAAAACGTATCTCGCAAGCGGTTTAGTAATAGTAAGCCCGACAGCAAATAAAAACATCAATACAGGTAAAATTTCGATATTATATTTTGTTATAAATACAAATTTTGATGTTAATGCAGCGGTAGAGAGAACTATTGTTGTAGACAATGCAATATAAAACAAGCCCCTTACTTCTTTTAACCTAATTACTGCGTTCAATATAAAACCAATGGCAATCAATGTCGGGCATATAAGAACAAATGCAAATAAAAATCCTTTTTTATACAAAATAAGAGACGGTATATTGACATTATTTGTAAGAATAGGTGAAAAGAAATCTGTAAACATAAAAACAATTGTTCTGTAAGAAAATGCCCCCCACCACTGAGAATGTCCGGAATGCAGAAATATGTATACTGAAAGCGGAAGTGTGAGGATAAACAGAATACTGAAAAGTATATAGTATATCTTCTCGGGTTTAATCACAAAAATCAAATAGAGTACCGAAAAGAATACAAATACAAATCCAATTGTATGTGTAAATAAAACAAGCAGTGATGATACGATAAAACCTGTTAAATTCTTTTTGTCAGGTCTTTGGGTAGATTTTATCATAAAATACAGCATCAATGCCGAAAATAAAAATAAAAGCGAATAAAAGCGGACTTCCTGAGCATAATAAATTAAAAACGCTGAAAGAGCAGTCATTATTGCCAGAGTATTTCCTGTAAATTTACTGTGGAGTTTTCCTGTTTTATACATAACAGGAATAGCAAGAACCGAGGGTAATACCGAGGTTAGGCGTAAAAAAGTATCGCTGCTGCTTAATACTGTAAAAATTTTAAGATACAAATAATAAAGCGGCATGTGACACTGTTTAAGTACAGCTGTTATAAACCCATTATCAAATGGTGTTGTTGAAATCATCCAGGAGACATATTCATCATTCCATAAGCCTTCAGGTTTAATGATGAATGCAAGCCTTAGTATTACCCCTAAAATTAAAGCAATAAATAAATACATATCTCTCCCTTTTATAGTATAATTATAATACAAAGAGAGAAAGACCGTGAAACTTGTTATTCAAATACCTTGTTATAATGAAGAAAAGACTCTGGAATCTGTAATAAAAGATATTCCTGATAATATTTCCGGGGTAGATAGTATTGAAATCCTTGTAATAAATGACGGCTCTACTGACAGAACCGAAGAGGTTGCAAGAAAGTTGGGTGCAACAGTGATTTCACATAAGAGTAATATGGGGCTGGCTGCAGGGTTTAAAACAGGATTGAAATATGCACTCTTATCTGGTGCAGATATTATTGTCAATACAGATGGGGATAATCAGTATTTTGGCGGAGATATAGAGACTATAATAAAACCTATTTTAAATAATGAGGCGGACATGGTTGTGGGGGCTCGTGATATAAGAAAGCATAAAGAATTTTCAGTTCTAAAAAAAGTCCTCCAAACAATAGGTTCTTTTGTAGTAAAAGTTATTTCTGGTGCGAATGTTGCGGATGCTCCGAGCGGGTTTAGGGCATTTTCAAGAAATTGTGCTTCAAGGATTAATATTTTCGATAATTTTTCATACACAATGGAAACAATAATTCAATCAAGTGCCAAGGGATTTAGGATTATTTCCGTTCCAGTCAGAGTAAATAACAGCACACGTAAATCAAGGCTGTTTAAAAATATATTTCAGTATGTATTACGTTCTGCATGTACAATTATAAGAATGTTTGCGATTTATCGGCCATTTCGTTTTTTTACGTTATTTGCATTAATTTTTTTAATAACCGGCGGTGGCATTCTTACCAGATATATGTACTTTTTTATAAATGGCAGCGGCGCAGGGCATATCCAGTCACTTTTATTAGCTGTCATTCTTGTAATTATAGGTGTATTACTTCAGGTGATTGCTATTTTTGCTGATTTAATATCAATAAACCGTAAACTTCTTGAAGAAATTCAAGCAAATTTTAATAAAAATTAACCTGTGATATATAAGTTCTTTAAAGAAAGTTATCTTTGTAGTATCGTAAGTAAGTAATAATACTTTTGGAGAATCAATCATGTACAATGTAGCTATAGTTGGAGCCGGTCCTGCAGGGATATTTACAGCACTGGAAATTGTGAAGTTAAAACCGGAATGGAAAGTTATTTTAATAGAAAAAGGTCCCAAAATTGAACATAGAAAATGTCCATTACGTGAAGGCTCTGAAAAATGTGTATCTTGTAAACGATGCGGGCTGTTATGCGGTTGGGGCGGAGCAGGGGCATTTTCAGACGGGAAATTAACACTTACACCGGACGTAGGCGGTAATCTTGTTGATTATATGTCTAGAAAAGAGGTTGAAAATCTCATCGACTACGCAGATAGACTATATCTAGAATTTGGTGCAACGGATGAGGTATTTGGTACTGACAGAAAAATTTTTGAAGAAATTGAAAGAAAAGCTACACTTGCAGAACTTAAACTTGTATACTCACCTGTTAGACATCTCGGAACAGAAAGAAGTCTTGATGTTCTAAAAAATATGCAAAATTTTCTTGATAAACGTATTACAATATTGAATAATGTTTCCGCCAAAAGTCTTATTGTTGAATGTGAACAGGTAAAAGGAATTGTGCTTGATAACGGGGACGTGATAAATGCTGAATATACAGTTATTGCTCCTGGCAGAGAAGGTGCTGATTGGCTTACTCAGGAATTTGCAAAAAATAAAATAGGTATGGTTAATAATGCTGTAGATATTGGTGTTCGGGTAGAACTTCCCGCTCCGGTCTTTGAACCAATTACAGAAAAACTCTACGAATCAAAGCTTATTTATCACTCACCTACTTTCGGCGATGAGGTTAGAACATTCTGTATGAATCCGAACGGGGAAGTTGTACAGGAAAATTATAACGGTATATCAACAGTTAACGGTCATAGCTATGCAAATATTAAAACAAAAAATACCAATTTTGCACTTCTTGTGAGCGAAAAGTTTACCGAGCCGTTTAAAGAACCAATTACGTACGGGCAGCATATAGCAAGTCTTGCAAACATGCTAGGAGGTGGAATTCTTGTTCAAAGATTTGGGGATTTACTTGACGGCAGACGCTCAACCCCTGACAGGATAAAAAACAGTATTATAACACCAACCCTTACAAGTGCTACACCGGGAGATTTGAGTCTTGTAATTCCTTACAGACAAATGCAAAGTATTATAGAAATGCTTTATGCACTTGATAAAATCGCACCGGGTACAGCTTCAAGATATACATTGCTTTACGGTATAGAAGTTAAATTTTATTCAGCGAGAGTAAAATTAACAAATGAACTGGAAACAGAGGGGGTTCAAAAACTCTTTACCATAGGTGACGGTGCAGGTGTAACAAGAGGTTTGATACAAGCCTCTGCCTCGGGAGTTCATGTTGCAAGAACCATTTGCAAAAGATGAGCTTGTCTTTATAAAAGGTTAACTGTATAATTTATAGAGCAGTTAGGAATAGAAAAGTGAAAAACATAATCGTACAAAAGTTTGGCGGAACATCCGTTGCTAATCCTGAAAAAGTTAAGAATGCAGCGAATATCATTTTAAAAGAGAAAGATAAGGGAAATTTAGTAGTAGCAATTGTTTCAGCTATGGGACATACAACTGATGAACTTTTAAAGCTTGCCGGACAAGTTAATGCAAATCCATCTCCCAGAGAGCTTGATATGTTGTTATCAACGGGAGAATGTGTTTCCGCATCATTGCTCGCAATGGCTCTACAGGCGAAAGGTCACAGAGCCGTTAGTTTGAATGCTTTGCAGGCTCAAATTATAACAGAAAAAGCGTATAGTTGCGCACGTATTATTGATATTAAAACTGATAATATTTTAAAGCATGTAGATAATGATGAAATTGTTATAATAACAGGTTTTCAGGGAATAACGGAAGACAATGAAATAACGACTCTCGGTCGGGGCGGTTCTGATACATCGGCAGTTGCTGTTGCTGCAGCACTTAATGCTGCTCGTTGTGATATATATACGGATGTGGAAGGGGTTTATACAACGGATCCGAGAATTGTACCGAATGCTACACGTCTTGAAGAGATAAGTTATGATGAAATGCTTGAACTTGCACGTGTTGGGGCTAATGTTATGCATCCTCGCTCTGTTGAAACAGCAAAACAATATAATGTCCCGCTAAGAGTTAGGAGCAGTTTTAAAACAGATAATTTAGGAACATTAATACTGGGAGTAGAAAACATGGAAATAAGAAAAACAGTTACAGGTGTAGCCGCTGATTTATCACAATTAAGAATAGTAGTTTGTGATGTTCCTGATGTTCCGGGAAATGCAGGTAAACTTTTTGATAGACTTGCAAAAGATGATATTTCGGTTGATATGATTATTCAATCTTATGCAAGAAAGCATACAAATACAAATGATATTGCCTTCACTATAGACAAAAAGGATTTTGATAAGGTTCAAGCTATAATAGAAGAAATCAAAGAAGAACTCGGATGCCGTAATATTCTTGTTGATGATAATATTGCTAAAATTTCAATTGTAGGAGCCGGAATGATAGACCATCCAGGGATAGCCGCAATGATGTTTAAAACTCTTGCTGCGAATGATATAAATATTAAAATGATATCTACAAGTGAAATCAAAATTAGTTGTCTTGTTGATGCTAAATATGCAAAAGATGCAGTAAAAGCATTGCATGCTGCTTTTGACCTCGGCTGTGATGAAATAGCTGAAGTAAAAGGAACATTGCCGGAATAAATAGGAGTGATAATGAAAAAAATTTTAGCAACATTAACAGTTATTTTATCAATTACACTAACAGTGTTTGCAAATAATCAGGAGGAAGCTTTACAGTTCTTTAATAATTATGTTAATGCCGCTAATACTTATAGTACAGCACTTCCTGATTTTTACTCTCCGAAGGCTAAAATTATAAGGCAGGTTATTAAACCGGATGGTACGTTGGTTGATAAAGAGACAACAACTGAGCGTTATATTTCCGAAATGAAAAAGGGGCAGGCTGTTGCAAAAGTCAGGAAGTATAAAAATACCTATTCTGATGTAAAAGTTGAGAAGATTAATGATACAACTTATAAAGTTTCGTCTTTAAGACAACCAACAGGTGAAACTTATAAATTAAAAACTTATATGATTGTACAGAAGCAATCAAACGGTAAATGGCTTATTATTGAAGAAATGATGCAAACCAAAGTACAGTTATTCTTAAATGCAAAATAAGTTTTAGGATTGAGAGAAGGGAATAAAAATCCCTCATATGTAAAATCTAGAGGAATTATGACAAAAAATATAAGATTTCTTACATCTGGTGAAAGTCATGGGAAAGCCCTAAATGCAATTATCGACGGGTTACCAAGCGGTTTGAAAATAGATGTTGATTTTATAAATACTGAACTTAGAAAACGGCAATCCGGTTATGGTCGTGGCGGTAGAATGAAAATCGAGACAGACACGATAGAAATAATTTCGGGTGTAAGATTTGGTAGAACAACTGGCGCACCTGTTTGTCTGGAAATTAAAAATCTTGATTTTGAAAACTGGCGTATCCCTATGAGCGTTGAAGAACTTGATTTTTCAAATAAGGATATTCTTCGTACTGTTGCTGAAAAATCATTCACAACTGCACGTCCTGGGCATGCAGATTATGCAGGTTCAATAAAGTATAATCTTGAAGATTTAAGGGATGTGCTTGAACGCTCAAGTGCCAGAAAAACTGCAATAGAAGTTGCTGTTGGAGCAATAGCCAAATTGTTTTTAAGAGAGTTTGGTATTATAGGGTTTTCGCACGTTACACAAATTGGTAATGCTATTCTTGATGTACGTCCGTCTACGTATACTTTAATTAAAGAAAAAGCTGAAAAGTCTCCTATGCACTGCTGTGATGAATTTACAACTGAAAAAATGAAAGAGGAAATTGATCGAGCAAAGGTAGAGGGCGATACTTTAGGCGGTAAATTTGAAGTTATATATTCAAATCTACCTGTTGGTCTTGGCTCCTATGTCCAATGGGACCGGGCAATTGATGGTTTGTTAGCTCAAGCAGTGATGAGTATTCCAGCAATAAAAGCTGTAGAAGTAGGAATTGGTATTGATGCAGCACTAAATTCGGGTAGTAAGGTTCATGACGGTATAAAAATTAAAAACGGATCCATCTACAGGGAAACTAATAACGCAGGCGGTATTGAAGGTGGGATGACAAACGGCGAACCACTGGTAATAAAAGGTACGATGAAACCAATTCCTACATTAAGAAAACCGCTTCCTACCGTTGATTTACATAAGAAAACACAAACAGAAGCCCATTTTGAACGCTCGGATGCATGCGCTGTTCCGGCTTGTGCGATTGTAGCTGAAGCTCGAATAGCGATTGTTCTTGCTGATGAATTTCTTCAAAAGTTTGGCGGCGATAGTATCGAGGAAGTAAAAAAACATTATGGAAAGTAATTATATACTTATCGGAATGCCAGGAAGCGGCAAAACTACGGTAGGAAAGCTCCTTGCACAAAAAACAGGTTATGTTTATTTAGATTTGGATACAATTATTGAAGAGCTTGAAGGTGTAAGTATTTCGGATATTTTTGCCAATAATGGCGAAGAATATTTTAGAAATCTTGAAACAAGGGTGATTCACACACTTGATAGCGCGGGTAAAATCATTCTTTCTTCGGGAGGAGGAACTTTTGAGAGAGAAGAAAACCGTAAAATTTTAAAATCGTTGGGACAGGTCATATATTTATATACGGAACCGGATGTTTTATATAGAAGAATAAAAAACGATACGGGCAGACCTCTTTTACAGGTAGAAAACCCGAGTGAAGAATTAAAGAATATGTTTAATAAACGGGATATGAATTATAGACTTGCCGATTGTATAATTGACACTACAAATATAGCCCCATATAATGTAGTAGAAGAGATAATAAAGGCTACACATGGAAAGAACACTTGCAATTAATATACCCGAAAATGATAAATGCTATGATATTTATATAAATAATGAACCGGTTGAAAGTTTATACAAAGATATACTCTTAAAAACGAGAAATAGAAAAAGGGTTATAGTTTTTAGCGAAAAAGTATATAAATTGTATTCTAAAAATCTTCCGTTTCCTAAAAATGAAATTTTTATTTTAAAAGATGGTGAAGAACAAAAAAATTTAAAAAACTATATAAAACTCATTGAAGTATTAATTAAGAATAAAATGACCCGTCGGGATGTAATAATTGCGATTGGCGGCGGTGTAGTAGGTGATCTTGCGGGATATGCTGCGGCTACCTATATGAGAGGCATACCTTTTATTCAAGTCCCTACAACTCTTCTTTCAATGGTTGATTCATCTGTTGGCGGTAAAACGGCTATTGATATGCCATCTGCCAAAAATATTCTGGGTTCGTTTTATCAGCCTGAAAGTGTTTATATAAATCTGAATTTTTTAAAAACGCTTTGTACCCGCCAGTATATGTCAGGGCTTGGAGAAGTTCTAAAATATGCTTTTATTGAAGGTAATTGCTGTAATAATGAACCAAAATCTCTTTTTGAATTTTTATCAATCAATTCTTCTAGAATTCTAAACCGTGATTTGTATTTTATAGAAAAACTTATAGCTATTTGTCTTAATTATAAAATAAATGTAGTTCGAGCAGATGAGAAGGAAGCCGGTTTAAGGAAAGTTTTAAACCTCGGGCATACTCTTGGACACGCACTTGAAACCTTTACCAAATATAAAAAATACACCCATGGAGAAGCCGTTATATGGGGTGTTAATATCATTTTCAAGTGGGCGCTTAAAAATTGTTATATTGATACAGTATATTATAAAGCGGTAATGGATTTGATCGCACTGTATGGCTTTAAATCTTTTAATGAAAAAATAAAAACAGACAAAATAGTCGATTTAATGCTCTTAGACAAAAAGGCCGAGACAGGAAAAATAAAACTCATTGTTCCGTGCGGTGCGAGAATTGTTACAGAAAAAGAAATAACAAATACTCAAGAATTTAAAATCTGGTTATCCGGGCAATAATTAAGCTGTAATTGCATCATATTGTACATATTTAGCATTTCTTGCGTTGACCGCATAACATGATACATTAAGTTTTGACGAAACATCGAGGTAGCTTCTGTAGTTATTAGAATACTGATTAAGTGCGCTCATGATATCGTCTGCATCAATTCTTGATTTAAGACCTTCATCTGTGTGGTTATCAACTTGTTCCTGAGCATATTTTTCTACTAATAATCTGTCTATAAAATCTCTTGCGCCAATTGCCATTTTGTTCTCCTCACTATTTTGTATTTACTGTATATATATAAAGTATATACTTTTGAAAAAATTGACTTTTTTGAAAGAAATATTAAGTTTTATTAAGAAAATTAATATATAAAAGGGCAATTTGTTATATAAGTACATAGTTTGACAAATCTTAACAGAGTATTTAAAATCAGTATATGAGTATAAAAGTTAAATGCCCTTATTGCGGAAATGAGATATACAACGATGTAGAACAGTGTGAATACTGTAAAGAATTTTTTAAAGAGCCGGAAATTAAGGGGATAAAGTATACATCTTTGGGGGCATTTATAGTTTTTAGTTGTTTAACATTCGGGCTGTATTCTATTGTTTGGTTACTAATTAATTACAAACCAATTAATAATATATCTAATTCACGTGATAGAAAAAAGTTCCGGAAGCTTTTAAGTTTTGGAATTCCACTGTGTGTTTTAAGTTCATTTTTTATTAATTATGCTTTTTCATTAATATTAATAAAAATATTATTACTTGCACTCAGCTATAGAATTTTAAGAATTATAGAAAAATATTCTTTAATCAAATATGGTTCTGCTATTGTACATAATGAAATTGGCTGGTTTTGCTTTGATATTTTGTATGTCGTCTATTTTCTAGGGACTTACTCCGAGAGAGTTCATTCTCCCGGAATGCGTTGGTGTATGAATACTAAAAACTGGATAATTTACTCGCTGATTTTTATTATTTGTGCCACCCTTGTTGTTCTTATAACTTATTATATATCATTTTTTGATGTCGGATAGAATGAGTCAGAATATGTAAAAAATATGAGCTTTGCTAGGGCAAAATTACTTGCGTAAATATTGTTTTTTGTGCAATAATTATTTCGTATAATAAATTAGATATCTAAAGGAAATGGATTATGACAGAAGACGTTAGAGTTAGAATTGCCCCGTCACCAAGCGGGAATTTGCATATTGGGACAGCCAGAACAGCTTTATTTAATTATTTATTTGCAAAGAAAAATAACGGGAAATTTATTTTAAGAATAGAAGATACAGATGCAGAGCGTACAAGTCAGGAATATATTGATAATATTTTTGACAGTTTAAAAGCCCTCGGATTAAATTGGGATGAAGGACCTGATGTTGGCGGGGATTACGGACCTTACACTCAGTCAGAAAGATTTGATATTTATCCGATATATGCAAAGAAACTTCTGGATGCAGGTTTTGCTTATGAATGTTTCTGTACACCGGAAGAACTGGAGGCGGAAAAGGAAATTGCAACGTCAAATAAAAAACCATACGTATATTCTAAAAAATGTGAACATTTAACTGAGGATGAAAAAGAAAAATTGAGAATGGAAGGTAGAAAACCGGCTATAAGGTTTAATATCAGTAAAGCTCAGCAAGCATTTCATCCAACATCAGAATTGACTTTTGATGATATGGTTAAAGGTGAATTAAAAGTAAATACGGATCTTATCGGTGATTTTGTTATCATGAAGTCAAATGGGACACCAACATACAATTTTGCAGTTGTTATTGATGATATGTTAATGAAAATTTCGCATATAATAAGAGGTGAAGATCATATTTCAAATACATTTAAACAAATTCTTATATATGAGGCACTTGGAGCAGAAGTTCCGAAGTTTGGTCACCTTGGTATGATTTTAGCACCGGACAGAAGCAAATTATCAAAGCGCCACGGGGCAACTGCTGTATCCGAATTTGTTGAAAACGGCTATCTTACAGAAGCACTTATAAATTTTGTGGCACTCTTGGGCTGGTCTCCGTCTGATGGTGTTGAAATTAAACCTGTAGATAAAATAGCAGCAGATTTTAGAATTAATGAGATTTCTTCATCCAACTCTATTTTTGAATACGATAAATTAAGATGGATGAACAGTCACTATATCAAGATGCTGCCAATGGATGAACTAAAGAAAAGATTAATGCCGTATTTAAAGAAATACGACCTCTCACAGTTATCTGATGAGCAGTTTAACAGAATGATTGAAATTACACGCGAACCTTTGATTCTGCTCTCTGATATTACAGATGCGGTTTCTTACTTCTTTGGTGAAAACGTTGAAATAGAACCGGAAGTTCAAACGGAAGTACTTGATACAGAATTAGCACAACAGGTACTTGCTGAGTTCTTAACTCAGGCAAAAGACTGGGATTTTGATGAAGAAACATTGCATGAAAAACTTGAAATATTCCGTGCTGAATTTAAGGAAAAGGGTATTAAACCTAAACAAACAATGTGGGCAATTAGAGCAGCTGTGACTGGAAGGACAAAAGGCGCCGATATGACTGCAATACTTGCTATTCTTGGTAAAGATAAAGTATTCAAGCGTGTATCAAAAGTTATTAAATCAAAAGTATAATTAAGTCGGGAGTTATATTGCTCCCGCTTTTATAATAACAAGTAATCATTGAGGAAGGAATTAAGAAGTGGATTTATTAATTATAGCAGGTATAATTGTTATATCCTATATAATAGGTTCTATCCCTACAGGATATATTATTGTAAAAGCTAAGACAGGACAGGATATCAGAGAAATTGGTTCAGGTTCTACCGGTGCAACAAATGTTAAACGTGTTCTTGGTAAAAAGTGGTTTTTTACTGTAATGTTTCTTGATGCTGTAAAAGGTGCATTTCCTGTGGTATTAGCACAGCTTTTTGCTCACAATATTATTTATCCCGGTTTGAGTGCAGTACTTGCAGCTGTTGCAGTCCTTATCGGACACAGTAAATCCGTATTTCTCGGGTTTAAAGGCGGAAAATCAGTTGCTTCCGGTGTAGGTACAATTTTGGCATTAAATTGGCTTGTAGGGCTTTCTGTTGCCGTCATCTGGAGTATTATTACTTATACTACAAAATACGTTTCTGTAGGTTCGATTATTGCAGTAGCACTTTCTCCAGTTTTAATGTGGGTATTTAAAGCTCCTGTACCATATATTGTTTACTGTGCAGTTGGTGCGGTTTATATTATTTATTTGCACCGCTCAAATATATCAAGATTAATTGCTGGTAACGAAAACAAAGTCCGTTAAGGGGTAAGCGTATTTCAAACGTTTAAATCTTTACAAACCGCTTCTGTTACGGATTTGAATATGTAACAAAGAAATCATAATTAAACGGTTTATGAAGATTTGGAATTTTTAAACCGGAGATTTCCTTATTTCAAGCGAAAAATGGATGGAAAGATTTGTAGAATAAATATATTGCGGCAACAATAAGCAGTAATCCGCAAATTTTTAAGATTGCATCAGATGTTCCGGCAAACTGCTTCATCCTTTTTAGTCCAGAAGTGAATAATGCTGCGACTAGAAGAATGATCCCCTGCCCAAAGGAGAATAAGAATAACATAAGGACTGATAATGAAATATTTTCAGAATATGATGCAAATGCCATAATGCTTGCCAGTATTGGTGTAGAACAAGGAGTACCAGCAAGGGCAAAAACAAGACCTAGAATAAACGGGTATAAAAAAGTTTTGTGACCATCATTAGCGGGTAACTGCTTTATAATAACCGGAAATTCAAAGTCCAGAATATCCGTAAGCTTTAATCCCATTATAAGAAGGAGTGATGCAATAAAAACTGTAAAATACCCGCCGGTAAAAGAACCTAAAACCTTTCCCGTTAGTGCGCATATAATTCCTATTACAGAAAATATGACGGACATCCCCAGTACAAAGAAAAGAATCTGAATGACCGTTTTAATATGGGATTCTTTACTGTACCCTCCGACATAACCGATGATTATCGGGAGCATTGCTAACGAACAAGGTGATATTGATGCAATAACCCCGCCTAAAAACGAGGCTAAAAGCATCAATATACTAAAATTACTCTGGTTTTGAAAAATTTGTGTTAAACTATCCATTTGTTAGTATCTCATTTAAATGATTTTTAAGAGCGGTCTCATCCATATAACCTTCAATTCTTGCTTTAATATCACCATTTTTGTCGATAAATATTGATGTTGGCACAAGTTTTACATTGTATTTCCTTATCATATTTTGAACAGAAGAAGAGTTATCTTGAACCATTATTTCCGTTAATGTAACTTTATCTCTGTATTCAGGATAGACTTCCTGAATAACTTTTTCAAGTCTTTGACAATCGTAACACATACGTGATGCAAATTTAATCATTTGCGGTTGATTAACCTGCGCTTCAACGACAGCCGTTCCACTGTTTCTTGAAAGAGCAAAATAAACGACCATAGGCACGATAAGTATTAATAGAACAATAAGCGCATTTCTTTTCATTAACAATCTCCTTTTACTATATAGAATACTACAAAACTGTTAAATTTATAACGCCTATTGTTAAAAAATATATTCCCCTACAGGTTAAATCTGAGTCTGTTTAAAACATGAGTCTAGTTCTCGGAGTGTATAAAACTAGTATCTTCATCATAAATATTTATTTATGAAATCTTCACAATCAGTTTCTGTTTCTATTTTGAAATTTTTAAGAACTAATTGGCATAGCCATTGAAAGCTTACGCATAATAATTGAGCTTGGTTTATGAATAGCAAGCCAGGATTCATCTGCAACCGGATGCTTGAAAAGAGTATATTCTACAGTGCCAAATTGATTTGTATCAGAGCAAATAACACTATTATTTGTATATTCATAGTCAATCATCCTGATTATTATGTTATTTTGTCTTATTCTAATATTTGTAATATTACTTGTATTATCCCTAATGAAAGTTACAGAAACTATGTTATTCCTGCTCTCTTTTATAATGCTGGCAATTTTACCTGTATCGTAATACGAATAAGTAATCGTTTCCGCAAGTGTACCATCTCTAGTATAAATTTTTTTTAATGAAAGAATGCCGTTTTTATAATCACATTCAGAGGATAATTTTCCGCAGGTAAAATATCTTGATAATTTTATCAGATTCCCATTAGAAAAAATTGACGAGGTATATTTTCGCCCGTTTTGGAAAAAAACATCATATATTTCAATATTTTCTCTTTGACCAGCACTATTCATTTATTTATCCTCTCCTGGAATCACAGATTATTATATATATTATAAAAAACACAATTTACATCTGAATTTCAATATTTAAAAAATTTGTAACATTAATTAATAAAAAATTTGATATTGATTTTTGGGTAAAAATCTTGATATAATAGGTTGGTAAAGTTTAAGAGGATGAGCGAAATGAATATATTTAAAAAAGCGTTTACATTGGCAGAAATACTTATTACTTTAGGTATAATTGGTATAGTAGCAGCTCTTACATTACCGTCGTTAATGCGTCTACATCAGGATGCCGGAACAGGTCCTGTACTTGCAAAAGTGCAAACAACTATGGAAGAAGCTGTTAGCAGGGTTCTGCTTGATAATCCTGATCTTACATTATCAGATCTTGATGTTTCTGGGCTTATCGGCTATTTGGATGATGTGTTGATTATGACAAGTATTGGCTCTAGTTGGTATTCCTTAAAGGATGGTACATGTATACAAATAGAAAAAGACTCTGAGGGAACTGTTCCATCTTCAGCAGGAACAGGATTATTTCTTGTTACTGTTGATATTAATGGACGTCCATCGGAAGATAATCCTAATAAAGATGGTGTTGACGTGTTTCGATTTGTCCTTACAAGTTACGGGCTAATGCTTCCTGTTGGTAGTAAAGTTTTGGGGCAATCGACAGAAGGGCAGACATGTACAGCGAATGATCCAAATATTTATTGTACCGGTCGTATAGCTGATAATAACTGGAAAATTGATTATTAATAATTCTATAGATATAAAAAATCCCGGTTTATAATCGGGATTTTTTGTTTGTTTATAAAACTTAATTAACCTTTGTAACTATTTATTATTATATTCATTTATTTGCTGTTTTTTCCGCTGTATCATAATTATACAGAGAGGAAAAATTATGCCGGCAGTAAAACAAAAACAGAACAACGATATATCACAATTAATGCCGCAAAATATTGAAGCGGAAGAAGCAATACTCGGTGCAATACTTGTTAATCCGGTATGTCTTACCAAAGTTGTTGAAACAATTAAACCTGAATCATTCTATAAACCTGCTCACCGTTATGTATATGAAGCAATGGTACAGCTGTTTAATGCAAACGAACGTATAGATATTGTAACGGTGTCGGATGTTTTGAGTTTCAATAATAAGCTTGAAATTGTTGGCGGCAGAGCTTTTATTAATGATTTGAGCTATAAAACAATAACAACGTCCAATGTTGAATATTATGCAAAAGTTGTTCAGGAAAAAGCAATGAAGCGTGCGCTTATTAATGCTGGTTCTGAAATTGTAACAAGCGGATATGAGTTAACTTCAATTGAAGAGTCCCTTGACTATGCGGAGCGTTTGATTTTTGATCTGGCCTCCCAGAAAGTAACTTCTGATTTAACCCATGTAAAAGATCTGGTACTGAAAAGCTATGAAAAAATAGAGTATCGCTATAAGCATAAAGATGAATTAATAGGTATTGATACAGGTTTTTATGATTTAAATGCAATGACAAGCGGGCTTCAAAAATCTGACTTAATAATACTTGCCGCCCGTCCTTCAATGGGTAAAACTGCATTTGCATTGAATATTGCACAAAATGTAGCATTGAGGGCGAAAAAATCTGTTGCTATATTTTCACTGGAAATGTCAAAGGATCAATTAATGCAGCGTATGTTATGCTCAGAAGCTGAACTTGATACACAAAGGCTGCGAACAGGTAATATGCATCAAAAAGATTGGGATAAACTTGCTATTGCTATGAATTCATTTGCAGAGGCTCCAATTTATATTGATGATACCGCAGGATGTAATCTTACTGATCTTCGTGCAAAGTGCAGGCGGCTTGCAATGTCTGAAAAAGAACTCGGTTTAATTGTGATTGACTATCTTCAATTAATGGAAGGTTCAAGTAAAGAAGACCGTATGCAGCAGATATCAACAATATCAAGAGGACTAAAAACTCTTGCAAGAGAATTAAACGTACCTATAATTGCACTTTCTCAATTATCACGTGCAGTAGAATCAAGAACAGATAAGCGTCCAATGTTATCGGATTTAAGAGAATCAGGTGCAATAGAACAGGACGCAGACATTGTTATGTTTATTTATCGGGACGAATACTACAAAAGTAAGTCGGAAGATGAAGATGAAATGCAAAAAGCTGCAAATAAAGGTGAAGCAGAAATTATTATCGCAAAGCAGAGAAATGGTCCGGTAGGAACCGTTAAATTATTATTCCAGGGCAGCATAACCAAGTTCAAAAATCCTATTAAAACGGATGCAGCCCCATTTTAAGCACACCACCAAATGTAACGAAATGTAAAAAAAAGGTAAAAAAAATTAAAGTTTTTA
>CAYVMC010000020.1:0-37236 GCA_964452495.1 uncultured Muribaculaceae bacterium
AGAAATTACAGAAGAAGTAACAAATGATGACGCAGATGTAACTACTACTACTCTCAAAACAATAACTAATGCAGAAGAATTTGTAGACAACCTTGATACAAATACCGAAGAAGAAACAACAAGCAGCACTGTATCAGAAATTACAGAAGAAGTAACAAATGATGACGCAGATGTAACTACTACTACTCTCGAAACAATAACTAACGCAGAAAAATTTGTAGACAACCTTGATACAAATACCGAAGAAGAAACATCTTATTCTTATCAAGGAGCTGTTGATAATGATAAAAAGATAACCTTGTCTGAAACTGTTGAAAATGACCATAACTTGGATACTCAATATCGTCTCCGTCAACTTGAAAGTATGGGATTCAGCGAAGACCAAATAGAATTGTATTTTGAAAAAGTTGAAACTCCACAACAAGGACAGCTGGGCGGTACTTATTATGTATTACGCTCTGACATAAAAGCGCTCTTAAGAAATGATGATGGGATTACTTCCGCAAAAGCAATAACTAATGCAGAAGATTTGAAAGAATATCTTGACTCAAACTCTTCAATAGGTTTTATTCCCGACAATTTAGCAGATGCCATCAGTACAGGAGATATCCGGACAATAATCAGTGAGTTAGCTGCAATGGATATTTCTTACGATTTAGCACAAGAGCCAGGAAAAGCTCAAATCTATGAAGTTATAACATTTAGCTATGAAGGTACAGAGTATGAAATTCACACTAAAAATACAAACTTAGAAATGAGTACACAATCATTAGATAACAGTACTGCTGGCTACTTGAAAACAATTGTTAATGCTCTTGAAAGCGGCGGCAAGCAAAAACTAGAATCTCTCGAAAATATGGGTATTGAATACGAGTTCACAGAAAATCCTGATGGCGGATATACAGTAACTTTCAGTTACGAAGGAGTAGATTACGAAGCAACATATACGCCAGCTGTAGTTTCTGAAGCAGAACCTGAAACCATAGATGCTGAAATCATAAATTCTTTACAAAGTTTTATTAATAAGAATACAAATGCAGCTTATGATGCTTTTAAACTTTAAATATAACCACGAAAAAAGAAGGGGTTGATACCAACCCCTTTCTTTTTTTTATATTCCTGATAGTTTGATTATTTTAGGATAGTTCCAGCAGCTTGAAACCTCAATATAAAGCCCTTTACAGGCTATAAAATTTAATCATACATGATTAAAATACCTACTTAAATAATAAAAATATTTTGTGATAAATTAAAAAGCCGGTCAATGACCGGCTTTTTAATTTTGGGCCCGGAGGGATTCGAACCCACGACCAAGGGATTATGAGTCCCCTGCGCTACCGCTGCGCCACAGGCCCGTGACGACTTTTGTTATTTTGTTTTCAATTTGTCCTGGGCTTGCGTTAGCGCTGACCTCGCTCTGCTCGGTACGCTACCTTCCTCTCCTCGAACGTGACATTTAGTCACCTTCTCGTCGGCAGTATGCCACAGCCCCGTGACGATTTTTACTATATTCTACTTTCAAGCGACCTGAGCGTATACGCTTATACTATCTCACCATACCAAGGCTATGTAAAATCATATGCCCGACAAGTAAAGTCTACCATTAAAATATTTCATAATCAACCCTTTGTTTTTATTTGTCGGATAACTGCTCAGAAATCGAAGCTAACTCTTCTAATTCATAATCATCATCTTTTCCGTCATACATAGGAACATCCAGAAAGGACTCAAAATTGCCAATAACTTTACCATCTTCTACATAATCAGCATCAAACCTGAATAATTCCTCTTGTTCTTCCATTACAGATATAATTTTCCTTGTTCCATCACTTAGTTTTTTTAGTACAACCATAACAGAATTCGGAATATCACAAACATCCTCTGCAATATTGTCTGTTGCAACTATTACACCGGAAATATCAGATTTTATCAATTCCCTTGCAAAATTCAAATTTTGACACCCATCAAGAACAACTCTTTGGGGTAATAAACGCATTAACTCCGTAGTTGTTATATCATTTAATCTGCAGCGTACCATATTACTGTGAGGAAATCTTATTTCATCAAAATTGGAACACAAAACAACACGCTGGTCACCTCTTATTTTAGAGACCAGTGCATTTAAAAGCGTAGTCTTACCACTGTTTGGAACCCCCTTTATTATTATGTTTTTATGCGCACTTATTGCAAGAGATAAGAAATCCGCCATTTTATCAATAATAAAATCATTATCTATTAATGACTGAAAATTAGCTATCTGCGGCTTAAATTTCTTGACAACCATAACAGGTACAGACTGAGCAAACGGTTCCATTATTATATGAAATCTTACTCCCGTGGATGACACTGCATCAATAATTCTCCCATTATCTTCTTTTGTGTAATTACAATTTTTAAGTATTTCTTCTACAAATTTATCACCATCTGCTATTGTCAAATTCAAATCACGAGTACCATTTTTCCCTTCAGCAACAACATTAGTAAGAGAATTTACAAATATAGTATCAATATCCTCTTCATTATCAAACACATCCGTTATCATCTCAAATGCATTGACGCTTGATACAAGAAAAGTTATAAGTTTTTGCAAATCATAACTGCTTACACTCAAATTTTCATGATTTCTCAGTTCCATTTCAACAAGCTTACCAATATCTTCTTTTTCCGTATACCCGCATCTGGCAACTTGCATCAGCAAAAGCGATTTTAATTCTGCCAAATCTGTTTCATACTTATTATTTTTAATTCGTGATCTGATATTCATACCTTCCTCTTATATTTCGTAAACTGTTTTCCATAATGCTATCGGAAATCATTACCGCTAATTCCCTAAAGCTCTCTGCAACATTTGAATTTATATTTTCTTCCTGGACTGATATTCCTTTATTTATTGCAGACATTACCGTAAAATAATTATTCGGTATTTTTTTGTATATATTCAGTCCCAGTTCATTTTCTATCTCTTCTGTAGATAACTCATCATTTTCTATATAACGATTAAGTATTATTTTAATTTTATCTTTCTCAATACCTTTGTCCGAAAGAATATTAATACAATTTTTTGCATTCTTTAACCCACTGTAATTTACCGAGGTAACATATAAAATATAGTCAGCAAGCTTGAGCGTTTTTAATATTTTATCATCAGCAATTGTTGGCAAATCAACAATCACATAAGAAAAAACATTTTGGATTATATTAAAAAATTTATCTAATTTATTAAAAATAATAGTTGACAATAATTCACCTGTTAAAGGTTCCGAGAGAAGATACAGTTCATTATTTGAATATTTATCAAACATATTAAGCAGCATTTCCGGATTGATATTATCAATATTTTCAAGCAAACTGCTAAAATTAAACGAACTTTTCACATTAAGAAATGATGCAGCTTCTCCCATACAAAAATTCATATCTACAAGAGCCGTTTTTTTGCCGGTAATACGTGCCAATTCTAGAGCTAAGTTGACACCAACCGTAGTTTTTCCGCTGCCGCCTTTACCTGAAAAAAGTGTTATTATCTTACATTCCGTTTTATTTTCTTCGGTATTTGTATTTAATAGTTTTAAAATTGCGGCATGAAGTTCTGCTTTTAAAACAGGTTTAGCCAGAAACTCAGTTGCACCGTATCTTAGTGCTTTAATAATAACACAAGCATTCGTATTCATTGAAATTACAATAACAGGAATTTCTGCTTTTGAGAGCTTTGATGTAACGTCTAACCCGAATTCCTGATTATCAGTTATATCAACAATTACGGCATCTGGTCGTGAAACCGCACACTCTTCACACCCTTTGACATAATCAGAATAACTCTTAACCGCTTTTACACATTCCAGCTCTTTTAAATAGATTTCAGTTAATTCCGCTGACAGGTTATTTTTGTCAAAAATTATTATAGAAAGCTCTCTTGACATAACAACATGATACACCATGCCAGAGTGTTACGCAAGCATTATAACCAGCTTGCAATTATACTTTTAATCTCCTCAGGAGTTTGTCCTTTGTAGTTAATTCTTGATGATGTTATCGGATGCCTGTAGTCGTTTTTATTGATAGAACGGGCATCAACAATAACAGACGGCGGAAGTATTGACCACTTATAAAGTGCTGTTGACATTCTGCGGAAAAACTTATTTAACCATTCTGCTTTCTGCTCTAATGTAATCTTATGTTCTTTTTCATAAAGGAACTCTGTTTCAAACATTTCTTTATAAGATTCGTGTTTATTTTCAATCCGCCATATTACTTCATCCATAAATTCATACGGCATAAGAGCATCCTCGGCTATCAAAGGTTTACCTGTTTTAGGATCAATTGCAAGCTCCGCTCCGGGGCGTTTTAATATTACATTTTCCGGTATTACATTCTTCTTTTCCCTATTTTGGTTCATCCATCTTGCAAGCGCAAAAAGTTTTGTTTTAGTAACATCTGCGATAGGTGCAAATCCGCCGGACATATCACCATTTACCGTTGCATATCCCATATAAAGCTCGCTTTTATCAGAGGTTGCAATAGGCAAGCACCCGCCAAATTCATTACTTATACCCCACAAAAGCATTGCACGAGAACGTGCCTGAATATTATCAGGCGTAAACGAATGATTGTACCGTCCTTCCCATTTATTTTCCACTACAGAAAAAAGCTCCTGCAAAGAAGTATTAATCGTATCATACATTGTTCTTATCGGGGCATAGGTAAAATTAATTCCAAGATTTTCCGCTAATACCTGTGCATCATTTTTGCTCTCTTCACTTGTAATCTTTGAGGGCATAGACACTCCGAGTACATTTTCAGGAGAAAGAGCATCTGCAACTAAAACAGCAGAAACCGAAGAATCTAACCCTCCTGACAATCCTAGAACTGCACGTTTAAATCCGGTTTTGGCAAAATAATCTCTTATCGCCTGAACAATTGTTTTGTAGGTTCTCTCTAAATCCGGTTCATAATCAAGAGTAAAGACTTTTGGCTCCCTTAAAGTCTTTTCAAGACCTTTTGCCAGCGGGTAAATCTTACCGAGTCCTTTTATGGGGTTTACAATCAAAAACTGTTCTTCAAAAGATTTTGCACGGGCAAAAAGTTCACCACGGGCATTATATACACGGCTCGAACCTTCAAAAGAGTTGTTGTCAATTGCCCCCACCTGATTAACATAAATAAAAGGTGTTTTAACCTCTCTTGATATAAATGAAAGCATATTGTGCTTTAACTGTTCCTTCTTAGTTCTTGTCGGGGAAGCTGAACAGTTTATAATAATATCCGGAAATTCTCCGGCAAGAACTCTTACCGGATTAACAGGATAAAGGTTAGGTACAAAAAACTCATCATTATTCCAGCAATCTTCACAGATTGTTATCCCGTATTTTTTACCATTAATTATATTTAATTTGGGATAATCAACAGGTTTCTGGAGATTGCACAGAGTTTCTGCCGGCTGAGCACCGATTACCGGTGACGGCTCAAAATAGCGCATATCATAAAATTCAGCATAGTTTGGAAGAAGAGTTTTTCTTATTATACTCTCAATCTTTCCATCCCCCATAACAGCAACAGAGTTATAATAGCGTCTGCCTGTATTTATTTTTACTTTCTCAATAAATCCTACAATCGCTCTTGTATTACCTGTAATCTTTGCAATTTCTTTTAACCATTTAAGATTTTCTTCCACAACAACAGGATACCTGTCAATAATATCCTCTATCGGATACCCTGTAAGAGTGAGTTCCGGAAAAATCACCATATCAAGCCCAATACTTTCAGCGTATTTTATATACTTAACAACTTTATTTGAATTATATTGAATATCTCCCAGTATCGGATTAATTTGTGCAAGACCAATATTCCCGTAAACATATGCAGCAAGAATGTTCCTTAATTCTTCAACAGCTTCGGGACAATCAAAATCTTTTTCTTCAATAAGTTCATTTAGAGCATAAACCTGCTCATTTTCGGGTAGTTTTTTGATGCGTTCTATTTCCAGATTTATACCTTTACTCATTACTGCTTTACCGGCATCCTTCCGCAGGATTTGTCTTCATCACAATATCCCAAACGCTCGCATTTTGGAACGAGGTATTTGTCAAGCCATGGTTCTTCTTTAACAAGTTCCTTGCACATCATTCCGACAAGTGTTCTTATTTCATACTGGGCTCTGGTACACAATCTTAAGTTCGCAAGATGGATAAGCTCTCTCAAATTAAGACTTGCAACCATTGAACTTGCAGCAGCATTAGGGAGAACAAACCTTGCATCCTCCGCAGGAATTCCTGCTTCTACAAATTCACAGTATAACTTGGAAATTTCACCCATAAAGTTTTCAAACTTTTCTTTCAGTTCAGAATTACGCTCAATTGTCGGAGGAATTATATAATCAAACTGCCCTTTTTCTTTTACGTATCTCTGAGATTTTTGGGAAAAAGACATGTGACGGTGTCTTACAAGCTGGTGCGTACATGCTCTTGACACATTTGAGATTGCAAAACTTACCTGTATATGTTCTATTGTTGAATAATGACCGGAAGAAATTACTCTCTCTATAAGCTTGAGCATCTTTTCTTCATCATCGACTGAATTATAGATATTAATTGGATAATCCGCACTGTAACATGTTCTGCATGCTGTATAAACTGTTTTAAGCATATTTTCGGGTTTTGATATTAGATTAACTACAGGCTTATTGTTTCTGTCCATACACACTCCCAAATCTATATTTTATTATCACGGAGGTTACGAGTAATGTTTTTCTTCTCCCCTCCTCCTTCATAAGATTATAACATAAGGCATTTTTTTATACTTTGCTGTAAAGAAAATTTAAGAAATTAGTAAGCTTTTATAACAAAAACTTTTATACCTTCTTTATTGGCAATCGTTTCCAGACGCTTTAGATAAATAATATCAGTAAGCTTTGTCAAAATCAAAACGACTCCGGGTTGTCGTTTTGTCATAATTGAATAATAGAGCGATTGTCCGACACTTTCTGCCCACTTTTGCGCAAAGTCAAATTCCAATGCATAATCTTTTGTAAGGCAATCCACACGAGTCCGATCCCACAACATAAATTCCCGCCTGCCAAACTCATCAGTACACCAGTTTTGAACATAAAACGATTCTTTCTGCCCTGACGGCATTTCTACAGTTTCATACTTACTTGCAGGAACAAGGTCAAATCCCCAGTAGGAGTACCCGAACCCGCAGACAAGAATTATTACAATAAGATTAAATATCCGTTTAAAATCTTTTCTCCTCATACCTTAATAATACTAGCATTTTTTAATTATCAATACAACATTAACCATAGTTCCAGAGTGCGTTAAAGTGAAAATATAGCAAATAATACAGTGATTTTAATTGGATTTAAGCAGAATATATCTTGCTTAAAAGTGATTATCTCTGCCTCCATCTACGACTCTAAAAGGAATACAAGAATAGAATAAGTTTTTAAAATCTTTTGATTTAAGTCATTTCTTAGAAAGAAATAACCATAATATACAAATAAAAAGAGTGTAAAAACACCTATTTTACACTCTTTAAAATATTCCTATTTTATTAACTATTCTTTAGTAATCGCTTCATAGCAATCATCACAGATTGTTTCATAACCGGCATGTGTTCCCAGTTTACGGTATTTCCAACAGCGTTCGCATTTTTCGCCTTCAGCTTTTGTTACCCAGATTATTAAACCATCTTCTTTATGTTCATGCATAATATCTGCCGGCTTAGTTTCCGTAACATACGCTTGTGAAACGATAAATATATTACACAGTTCCGCTTCATTAGCCTTCAAAATTGCGTTGTCATCAGCTTTAATATAAACTGCAACTTCAAGAGAACTTCCGACCTTCTTATCGGCTCTTAAAGGTTCAATCGCCCTTGTAACAGCTTCTCTGACCTTTAAGATTTTCGCAAATTCACTTTCCAACGCTTCATCGTTCCATTCAGATTTCACAACCGGCCACTGTGCAAGAAGTATGCTTTCCAGTCCTCCACGTTGGTTTTCCGGTGTATTTTGCCAGATGTCTTCAGCCTGATGCGGCATGACAGGTACAAGAATTCTTACAAGTGCCTGCAATGTTTCATACAAAACAGTTTGACACGCACGCCTTGAAAGAGATTTTTTGCCTGAAGTATAAAGTCTGTCTTTTACAATATCAAGATAAAACGAGCTTAAATCAACGCTGGCAAAGTTTTGTAAAGATTGAAAATACTTATAAAATTCATAATTATTAAACGCCTCCGTTACCTCAGCAATAAGCTTATTAAGTTTAGAAAGTGCAAATTTGTCTATCATAAACAATTCGTCATATTTAACATAATCAACCTCGGGGTTAAAATCAAAAAGATTACCTAGTAAAAACCTTGCGGTATTTCTTGTCTTCTTAAATATTTCCGTAAGCTGTTTAATAATATTATCACCAATTTTAGTATCGTTTCTATAATCAACAGATGCTGCCCAAAGTCTTAATATGTCAGCACCATAGTTTTTAATAATATCATCCGGTCTTATGTAATTACCCAGAGATTTTGACATCTTACGCCCATCTTCACCAAATACAAAACCATGGGTTAAAACCGTTTTATATGGGGCTTTTCCTTGTGTTGCCATTGATATCAGCAAAGATGACTGGAACCAGCCTCTATGCTGATCAGAACCTTCTAAATACATATCAACAGGAGTACACCCTAATTCATCAGAACGTTTTTCAACTACAGCTTTCCAGGTAGAACCTGAGTCAAACCAAACATCCATGATATCTTTTTCTTTTCTAAAGTGTTTTTTCCCGCATTTAGGACAGACAAATCCGGCAGGCAGTAGTTCATCCGGTGAGTATTTAACCCACGCATCAGAACTTTCCTTTTCAAAGATTTTTGCAACATTATCTATTGTTTGGTCTGTAACAATAACCTCTCCGCAATCTTCACAATAAAATACCGGTATAGGAACACCCCACGCTCTTTGTCTTGAAATACACCAATCAGAGCGACCTTCTACCATATTGGAAATCCTGCTTTCACCGCTTGCAGGTATCCATTTAACATTTTTTATTGCATCAAGCGTCTCCTTACGGAATTTATCTACCTTAACAAACCATTGCGGTGTTGCACGATAAATAACCGGCTTTTTACATCTCCAGCAATGCGGATAACTGTGGTTAATATCTTCTTTGGCAAGAAGAGCACCACATTCCTCAAGTTTTTCAATAACAATAGCATTACCTTTATAGTAAGGCACACCTTCTAAATCCGGAACAAGGTCAGTCCAACAGCCTTTTGCATCAAGCGGAGAATAGACCTCTATTCCATACTTCTGTCCGACTTCATAGTCCTCCAGACCGTGTCCCGGTGCTGTGTGTACCGCACCTGTACCAGCATCCAGAGTAACGTGTTCACCTAAGATTATCGGAGATTTTCTATCATAAAGCGGGTGAGTAGTATTTAGCAGCTCCATTTCTTTGCCTTTAACCGTATCACCTATTACCCTGATATCTTTTTCTTCCCAGCTTACACCGTTTAAGAAATTTGCAAGTAATCCCTGTGCAATAACATAAATATCTCCGTCTTTTTCAAAGAAGGTATAATCAAAATTCGGGTGCAGGCAGATTGCCATGTTAGAAGGAATAGTCCAAGGGGTTGTTGTCCAGATTACCGCATAAACATCTTTTCCGCTCTCACCTATAAGGTTATAAATTTTTTCCGCTGCATCCTTATCAAACTTAAATCTTACAAATATAGATGTAGAAGTGTGATCTGCATATTCAACCTCAGCTTCTGCAAGTGCAGTTTCGCAGGAAGCACACCAGTAAACAGGTTTCATCCCTTTTTCAATGTAACCTTTTTTGAACATTTCACCAAATATTCTTATCTGTTCAGCTTCAAATTCAGGTGCAATAGTTAAATAAGGGTGTTCCCAATCCCCCCAGACACCAAGCCGTTTGAATTCTGCCTCTTGACCTTTGAGGTTTTTTGCAGCAAACTCTCTGCAAAGTTGTCTTAATTCTGCTTCCGTAACAGAATGTCTCCCGCCTTTTAAGTTTTTTACTACCGCATTTTCAATAGGCAACCCATGGGCATCATATCCAGGAACATAAGGAGCATAAAACCCTGACATTGATTTATATTTAATCAAAATATCTTTCAAAATCTTATTTAATGCCGTACCTACATGAATTTTATCAGAACTCAAATACGGCGGCCCATCGTGCAATATAAAAGATTTTGTTTTATCACGTTGTTCAAGATTTTTTTCGTAAATATTGTTATCTTCCCAGAATTTTTGTGTATTAACTTCTTTAACTACAGCATTCGCTCTCATTTCAAGAGTAGTTTTAGGGAGATTCAAAGTATTTTTAAAATCTTTTTTTTCTGTTACTTCACTCATCTATTTTGCCTCAATTAATTCATTTTCTACACTATTTAAACTTTTTATAAACTTTTTCATTTTACGATAATCAAACTGTTTTTCCCAACGTGCAATAACTACCGTTGCAACACAGTTACCGATAAGATTGACTGTCGTTCTGCCCATATCCAAAATTTGATCAATACCTAATAAAATTGCAACACCAAGAATAGGAATATTGAAACTTGTAAGAGTCCCTGCAAGAACTATAAGAGAAACTCTGGGAACTCCGGCAATTCCTTTACTTGTAAACATAAGCGCAAACATAATCACAAGCTGTTCTTCAATACTCAAATGTATCCCTGCTATCTGTGTTGAAAAGATTACAGCCATTGCAAGATATAGGGTAGAGCCGTCAAGATTAAAAGTATAACCCGTAGGCATTACAAACCCTACAATAGTTTTTGGAACACCAAACTTTTCCATAATCTCCATTGCTTTAGGAAGTGCAGCCTCTGAACTTGCTGTTGTAAACGCAAGCAAAGCAGGTCCCTGCAATGCTTTTATCAAATCTTTTAATGAAATTTTTACTATAAAACATGCAACCGATAATACAAAAATAACAAAAATAAACAACGCGAAATATAATGAACCTATTATTTTGGCATAATTTCTAAGTATAGCAATACCGTTGCATCCTATAGTATAAGCTATTGCACCGAAAATACCTATAGGAGCAAACCACATAACATATTCCGTAAATTTAAACATTATTGATGCAACACTATTTAAAACATCCAGAACAGGTTTTGCTTTAGACCCCACTGCCCGTATAGAAAGAGCAAAGAATATTGAAAATACAACAATTTGCAGCAAATTACCTTCTGCCATGGATTGAACGATACTGGTAGGGAAAATACTTAAAAGCATCTGCCCGAAAGACCCGTGCTGGGTATACGAAACCATCTGAGTGATCTGTGTTAAACCAGTTGTCTGAGCCCCGATATTATCCATTGCTTCACCGGGACGAAATAAATTAGCAACAATTAAACCAATTATGAGTGCAAATGTAGTTACAATCTCAAAATACAAAATCGTTTTTACACCCAGACGCCCTATTCCTTTTGCATCATCATGCCCAGCAATCCCAATTATAAGCGTCGCAAACAACAATGGTGCAATAATCATTTTCACCATTCTTAAGAATACTTCAGCAAGTACATGCATTTTCTGCGCAAATTGCGGAAATTGCCAGCCTACCCAAAGTCCTAAAATTAACGATATAAATATTAAGGTAGTTAATTTGACTTTTTTCATTACACTTTCCTAAGTGTAAATTATACAATAAAAACATACTTGTTCAAGTTAATTAAATGCTTCATATATAAAAAATAAAATTTGCAAACAGTTCTGTGTATGATTAATTTACTAAAATACAAGTTATAAAGCAAATAATAACCTGCTCTTTAGTTTTTTGCATCAAAATTGTAAATTTATGTAACATTTAGACAAATTTCATTAAAGTTTTTTTGAAATATGCCGTTATAAAAAATACAGGAGACAATAAATGAGTGATAACACCTCAAATAATATAAATAATACAGGGAATACCAAACAAACTGGTGGGAATTTTGATTCAAATAATGCAAAAGTTAATCCGCGAATGTTTGCGGCGCTAACCTCCGGAGCAAGACACGTTATTGCACGTTCGGCTCATTCCGATACACTTGAAGTAGGAGGATATGATCCTGAAATTTCACTAAAACTCAGTATTGCCTCTGCTCAAAATGATAATTTCAAATCAAGAACATTACTAAATAGCATAGCAAAAGAACTTTTAACCTCTTATGGTGAAGAATTTGAGCTTGATATAGAAAATGCTTATTATAATTTTAAAAATGGACTTCCAAATGTAAAAGGACTGGAAAACGCAGTTCTATTTATGGGTTGTATATATAGAGGTGAAAAAATGGGACGTTTAAAAATATTTAATACAAAAAAACTGGCAAAAAAAGAACGTGCCATTATAAAAGAAGATTTGGATAATCAAACAGAAAACGAAGATAATCTAACTCCTGAAGAAGCCGAAGAGGATGAAGTAATTGCAATACTTGCAGGAGATGATGCAAAATATGAACTTAAACACAGGACGGAATTGTACTACGATACTGTCAGCAGAACCATTCCTGATGAAAACAAAGTACTTGATGAATACAAATCAGACATAAATTAATTTTCCCTTTTTCTCTTTTTTCCTACTTAAAAAATAACGGTAAATACATTTACCGGTATTTTTAATCACTTACGCCACCCCAATAACCATTTTTTCAATAACAATTTTTCTATTAGCCGCCAGTGCTAACAAGAATACTGACAGTTTATCCATATCACCATAATTTTTTTATGTAAAAAATATGGGACTGTACAAATAGCTACGTTTAGATATTAACCCCATTCTTAATTAATAATTAATTCTTTTTAGAAGGTCTTACAGCTATAAGAACCTAAAAATAACCGGAATACATTCCGGCTATTTTTTGCTTACTCTTTCTTTTTCGTCCGACTCGCAGGCTTTTTAACAGTTTCTGTTTTTGTTGTTTTATTCTTTGCCGCTGCCTTTTTAGTACCTGACTTAGAAGCTGTTTTTGCTGTACCTGCTCTGTCAGTAGTTCTGGCAGTAGTTTTTTTCGAAGAATCTTTCTTTACTTTCGTTTTTTTAGCAGGAGTTTTAGCTTTTTCCTCTTCCTCCAGAAGCCCAGCAATTGCTTCGAGTGACACCGCTGCATTAGGGCTTATATTTTTGGATTTAATAGATCCTTTTGGTACAGACATTTTAAGTTTATTATTTAATTTCTCCAGTTGACGTTTTTCAACAATATCTATAGCTCGCGTAATCGTCTCATCCCAAGCACGTGATGTTGTGGCCTGCACAGGTTTTACTGACTTGTACCAGACTACATCATCACCAGTAGTATCAATCCACCGCCATTCCGCAATGGTATTAAACAAACATATAGAAGGAATCCCCAGAGCACCGGCAAGGTTCATAACACCATTATCTGATGAAATAAACATATCCATACATTTCAATCCTGCAGCCGTATCTCTGAAATTTCTGAGTTTATCGCCCAATCTTATGAATTGAAGATTAGACGGCACTCTATCCATTTGATGACTAGGGTCAGATACCTGAAAAGAATATATTTCGACTCCGGGTAATTCCATCATGGGGTACATAAATTTTAACGGAATATCACGGTCAGTTTCTTTACCCATTATAGAACCTTCGTAAGCTATACCTATTTTAAATTTATCATTCTTATGAATATATTTTTCCCTGAATTCATCTATGTATTTCTGTCCAATTTTCAAGTAACCTTCAGGATGAGGAATTGTATCCGCCGTTGTATGACATACAAGCGGCAAATCCATCATCGGGATAACTACATCATATTTAAGCCCCATCGGAATATCGTCCGGATAAATATCACATCCCAAATCCGAACCTGCAAACAATTCTAAAAGCGGACGCTGTACAACAATAGAAACCTTATTACACATTGCTTTTACTTCATCCAAAAAACGAATAAACATTATGGAGTCGCCAAATCCTTGTTCAAAATGAAGTATCACATGTTTACCGGTTAAATCCATTTTATCATTCCACCGAACTTTTTTATTAAGGAATATCGGCGGGAAAGCACCATCCTGCAAATCCTCTTTAGAAAATCGGTGCATAAGGAATTTAAAACCATTTGCAAAATCACGTTTACTTACAAGATACCCACCATAACTATGCAAGTCCGAATGAGAAGGATTAAGCTGCTGCAGTCTTGCATAGTACTTATCTGCCTCTTCATACTGTCTGAATTTACCCAGTACGTATGCAATATTTTTTGTAATAACCCTGTTATTAGGTTCAAGTTCCGCAGCTTTTTTAAGATAGTAAATCTGCTTATCCATATATTTATCTTGATAATAAGTAGAGTACAAGTGCCCCAGCATATTATAAATATGTGCATTATCACCGTATTTTTCAATCATTTTTTCATAGTACTCAATAGCTTTTTCATAATCTTTGATATTTTCATAATAAATATCAGCAAGATATTTATAAACCTCTTCTTTATCGTAAGCATTTTCTTCATATTTTTCAAAGAATCTTAAGGCTCTTACAGAGTGTCCCATTTCATTAAGACATATTGCCGTATTCTTAAAAATATACGGATCTGTAACATTCTGCCTTAAAAGCTTTCTGTATTGTTCAAGAGCCTTACTATATTTTTTTTCTTTTAACAGCGTATCAGCATACATCTTCATCTGGCGCATATATCTGTTTTTTAGTTCAATATCACCAAAAGCTTTTCGAACCAAACGCTCGTATAACTCAAAGCCCTTTTCATAATCTTTATTTTTACAATACTCTTCAGCCAGCGCAACATCTATGTCAAAAATCAGGTCATCATTAACATCTTCCGGCAGCGTAACAGGTTTCCCCACTATAAGCTTCCTTGAAACTTGAACCATCTTCTTATATTCCTCTTTAAACTATATTCCTATTATCGGGGATACCATATTTTATAGATCTAGTCAAGATTTATACGGGTGATTACGCATTTCTCATAAAAAACTTTGCAATATCTTCATGTTTTATTATTTTTGATATAGGTCTGCCATGCGGGCAAGTGAAGGGTTTTTCACAGGTTCTCCAGTTTCTGATTATTTCCTGCATCTGAAATGTATTCAGCAACGTATTCGCCTTTACCGCCGATTTACAGGATGTCATTATAAGAATTTTTTCTTCAATACCATTTACATCACCTTGCAGATTTTCTAGCAGGTCATCAAGAATTTCTTTTGCATCCATACCGGCAATTGATGCAGGAAGTTTCTTGAACGTTATTTCTTTATCATTCAAAAACTCTATTCCATACCCGTATTTTTCATAATGTACCCTATTTTCCTTAAGCTTTTCCATATCCTCCGCGGAAACAAGAAGTACATCAGAAATAAATAACAATTGAGATGAAGGCTGCTGTGCCGCTTTTAGCTTTTCATATATGTATCGTTCTTCTGCGATATGCTGGTCGACAATTTCTAACCCCTCATCCCGCTCTATAAGAATATAAGTTTTTTTGTATTGCCCAATTATATTTTCTTCTTTTCTTATCTCAGCAATAGTACTCTTTGGAATAAATTCTTTTTGCCGAAAAGAAGGATTACTGTACGGTTTAGTATCCGATTTTAAAATTTTTGGAGATATACTCATACCTCTAGGCACATAAATCTCTTCTTCTTGTTGTATTTCACAAGTCTTAGGGTTTGAAGTATATCCGGAGAATGAAATGATTTTTTCCTGCTCAGCGGGTGGTGTATTCTGCGATTGCGGAGACTGTATCTGGACGGACGCATTACTTGAAAACCCGCCGGTAATCGCCGTCATTATAAAATTAAATATCTGGTTCGGATTTTTATACCTTACTTCTTTTTTGGTAGGATGAACATTTACATCAACATCTTCAGGAGGAATATCCAGTTTTAAAACAACAAACGGATATCTGCCCTGAGGCATTGTATTCCTGTATGCTGTATCAACAGCCTTTTGAAAAATGGGACATTTAACAGCCCTATTATTTACATACAGATAATAATCCTTTTTACTGGAACGAGTAAAACTTGGAACAGATATACAGCCTGATATTTGCAGTTTAGAGATTTTATCATTTTTTAAAACATCCCTCATATTCTCTGCTATGCCTTCAGAAAATAAACTGTTAATCACAGCCGTTAAACCGCCTTTACCGATTGTTTTTAATACAGATTTATCATTATGCAAAAGTTCAAAACTTATATCAGGATTAGCTATTGCCAGAGTCATTATCAAATCAGAGATATAAGAAAACTCTGTTTTTTCACTTTTTAAGAATTTAAGCCGTGCAGGAATGTTATAAAACAAATCTCTTATATCCATAATTGTACCATCTGCACATCCCGTTTTTACACTCTTAACCTCACTGTTCATACACTCAACACGGGTTCCTGATTCTGCATCCTTTGTTTTAGTTGTGCAAAACACCTTTGATATTGAAATTATACTTGCAAGAGCCTCTCCTCTAAAACCAAGAGTATGAATACTGTATAAATCATCAACATTTTTTATCTTACTCGTAGCGTGCTTTGAAAAAGCAAGAAGAATATCATCTGCATCAATCCCCGAACCATTATCAGCAACACGTATATTCCGGCACTCATTATCAATTGAAACACTTATTCTTGTTGCTCCGGCATCAATTGAATTTTCCACAAGTTCTTTTACCACGGATGCAGGTCTTTCAATTACTTCCCCTGCTGCAATCTGATTAATTAAATTTTTATCCAGTTGGACTATTTTTGACATTTTTTCTTCCTGTAAAATAATATCTACTGTTCATTAATAATAATTTGAGGCAGCAAAATCTCTTTCATCTGCTGAAAGCGTTGCTTATCATTTACATACCAGTATCCTATTAATACTTCAAACGCCGTTGCCATTCGATATTCCGCCTGAACATTTCGCCTTGAAACAGGTACGGTAAGATTTCTTGCTCTACGTACCAGCTCCTTTTCTTCGACCGTAAGTAAATTTTCAATACTTGTAAGTAAATCGTGTTGAAATTTTGCATTGACCCTTTCTGTGGTCATTTTGTGTAAAGTTTCTATACGCTCTGTTTTATCAACTGTGTACTCCCGTACAACAACTTCCCACACAGCATCCCCAAGGTGTGCATAATTTCTGATTGGTATTTCCATAAGTTTTATTTTACCACACTTTCTATTTTTGCAATTTACCTGAAACTTTCTTTAAAACCTCAGAAAATGGTATTATAGGTTCTAATTTGTATCCGCATCCCTGTGATAACTCTCCGCCCATGCTCAATAATTCCTCCTGCGGGTAGCGTCTGCAAATTCCGGGACGAGATTTATGGATTTTACACTTATTTGTTTCCGGATTTAGATTTGTACACTCAAATATTAATCCTGTTTCATCCTTGCCAATAATCTTAAGATAAGAATAAAATCGGTGTAAATACTGCAGTTTTTCAAATTCCTTTTCATCGTTTATAACGTGCTTAAAATTTTTTACGTAAATCTTACGGCAGCACCTGCCGCATCCGTTGCATTTACCGGTCCTATAGTATTTCCTTTTAAGAAGCTTTGTATAAAAAAAACGCTTTAACAACTTAAACATGACTGATTTTTGACCTTGCTGTTTTATATTCTCCGCTTGCAGGGACAGATATTTCCATAACTCTTGAGAAAAACTCGTTTGCCTCACGTATTTTGCCCGAGTCATAAAGTGCTTGACCTTTTTTTAGATACAACTTAGACCAGTACTGTTCAGGATTAACCATTGACTCTAAAAGCTGCAAACGGGCTATAATTTCTGCTTCCAGCGCATTTTCAAGAATTAAAAGATTTTCATACTCTAAAAAGGCTTCAAAATACCTGTTTAAGCGAAAATAGTCTTCAGCCGCGATCTTTGACACATTACCGGATTTTGCATAAGTTTCAAGAGAATTTATTGTCTTTATTGCTTTAAGATATTCTGGTTGATTATGTTCCGATATTAAAGTATTTAAGTACCGCTTCATAAAACAATACGCTCTGGAATAATCTCTTATTTTTGAATACACTGATGCAATATGCATATAAACCCTGTTATCAGTATTATTTAAAAATAAAGCCCTTATAAAATATTGTAAGGCTCCGTCAAAATCACCCAAATCATTCAATAGACGAGCATAACCAAGATTTATATTATAATCTGCGGGATAAATCTTCAAAGCTTTTTGATAATCCTTTTTAGCATTTACGAAGTCTCTACGGTTAAAAGCACTATTTCCTGAATTTGAATAACGCCCCGCTTCAATTATTGCTGCATTAAGTTCATTATTTATAGTTTTGTACTCAGGGTTTCTCTTATCTTTTGCAAATTGTAAGTACTTATTCTTATAATAAAAAGCTTCAAACTCCATTCCATACTGCTTACAAAGATTAGACAAAGCAAGGCAAACCCCGGCATGATCAGGCTTCAAAGCCCTTGCACGCACATAATCATAGATGGCTTTTCCATACTGCCCTTGTGACGTATAAACTTCCGCAAGAAGAACAAAAGCATCAAAACGTCGATCATTTAAGGTAAGAGATTTTTCCAGATAATCAGCAGCCATTTTCAATTCATTAAGTTTATGGCAGCACAAAGCAGCATTGTAATATAAACTATCATCAACACCTGAATTCATCAATTCTTTATACAACTTTAAGGCATGAGAATATCTGCCTTCGATATAATATTCACCGGCCTTCTCATACACATATTCATGAGTACTTGTACTCGCCCAATAGTCAATCCGTGACATAACATGTACATTTTAGCACATTTATAACCCTAAGTCATCCCATAAATCACGATTTGCAGACAACTCTGTAATTGTTTTATCATCAAACGGATCTGAAACACCTTCCGAAAACAATTGTTCCATTAAATCCATATAAGATAAATCATCCATGTCAGACATTGCAAGCTGTGTAAATTTTCGAATATCATTATCCCGTTCATAAAGCCGTAATGCAGTATCTGAAATATCCGTTTTATCAATGTATAAATTTTGTGAATATGAATCGGAAAATGTGTTTTTGTTTATAAACCTTACATTACTCATGCCCAGAGTATCAGATAGAGGTGATTGTAACAAATCTTTTTTATTATTATCACTAATATTATTTAACATTTCCCTAAAAAAACCTTCCCTCTATTTTTACATGTATATTATACACCAATTACCCAAATTGGTATCAACCATTTGTAGTATTTTTATTTTTCCAGAAATTATGTTTAAACATCCAGATAAGCCCAATTGCAGATATAATAAGCATTAAAATAAGATTATGCATAACTGCAATTGCCAGTGATAGTTCTTTATCTGCACCATAAATACTCAACGCCAAAATATACGCAGCCTGAAATGGCCCTAAGAATATTGAGGTGGACGGCAGCATTGTTGAAAAAGTTGTAAGAGAAAGAACAAAAAAAGCTGCAGACACAGGAAAAGCAAACTCAAAAGAGTTAATAATAAAGTATACAACAAAACACTCCAAACCCCAGATAGCAATACTGTATATAAAAGACCTGAGAAGTATTTTATTATTTTTTAAAATAGAAAAACCCTCACTAAAAGAATGTACATGTGACTTAAGTTTTGTAAGCCAGTGTACCCCTTCTCTATCTGATTTTAAAACCCTTTTCTCGATAAAATCAAAAATAGGCTCAATCTTCCCCGTACAAAAAATTATATAAGCAGCAGCAAGACTGCCTAAAAACAAAACTCCCGCAATAGTTATTGTTACATTAATAATTTCAGAAGAAGAAAAATATGTCTTTGCTGAATACAAAAGGATTAAAAATATAGTTGTACCGTCAAAAAGTCGCTCAAGAATAACAGAGCCAAAAATTTTAAGCTTCTTTTCCTCCTTTACACTCCCTATATAATAAGCACGGAACAAATCTCCGGCGCGCGCGGGAAGAAAAATATTAAGCATTGTTCCAACCGTCGACACCTCCGCAAGATTCAGCCACGAGTATCTAGAGTCATTATTAAGAAACATCTTCCACCTAACCCCGCGCAACGCAAGAGAAAGAAGGTAAAAAATTACAATATATGGCAAGTACGAGAAGTGAAAAAGCTTTAACACCGCAATAACACTTACCATATCTATTTTATAAAAAATTAATCCCAGAAATAATAGTGTGACACACAGTCCCAAAATCTTTTTCTTCATAGAAGAATTATAGCATACAACATACATTTACTACAATTGTAAAATTTATTTTTAAAGATATATCTTTATTGTAACATTTTTTGTAACAAAAAAGCAATTTTTGAAACAAAAAATACTTTATATATATACAGGAAATAAAAATTATCACGGGGAATAAAAAATTATGTCTATAGGATCAATTTTAAAAAACGTCGGAATAGGACTTGTTACAGGAGCAGCAATAGGAGCAACATTTGGGCTTATGACCAGAGCAACACATGGAGGTTTCTGGGGCGGTTTTCCTTCAGTATGGGGCTTTGGAGGCTTCTGGGGCGGCGGTTGTTTTCCTCCACCTGCACCTCATCACGGGCATTCCTGGTGGTGTTAGAGAAAATCTGGATTAAAGCATAATACTAAAATCAGGGGGTAGTTGTTTTTGATAAAAAAAAACACCGGAGAGTTTTCTCCCCGGCGTTTTAATTTGTTTTGTGATACCCGCCATTAAAAAATTCGTGCTTATCAATTCTACTTGAAATAGTCTATACTATTAAATTTACAATAATCTAAGCAATATTTAAGGTTGTGTTTATATATGTGTTTTATTGACTTTGTCCAGACACTTAAAACTATTGAAACAAATAATGTATCTACAATATTAGTATATTTCTTTTATTTTAATAATTGCAGACGGTATAGGGTTAAGACTTGCAGTGTAACAAATCTTACACTCTGCCAACCATGCTATATTCATAATGTTTCGGCTTAATTATTAAGGCTGCGTGGTATTTACAATAAAAAGTTCTTTTAGTAAAATAGACAAGTAATCATTCTGGAGAGGTGTCCGAGTGGTTTAAGGTGCAAACCTGGAACGTTTGTGTGGGGGAAACTTCACCGGGGGTTCGAATCCCCCCTTCTCCGAATTAAAGGGGGTTTGATATAATCAACCCCCTTTTAATATAATTTTAATTGTATATGCAACAGTCCAAACTTATTTATTATCACAGAGATTTTGATTATTTTTTAGGATAAAATTATAATGAAGTAAGTGGTTTGCGCAGGACAGATGGTGTAATTATTTCTGGCAATCAGCTTGTGTAGCGGATTTTGGAGGGAGAAAATAATCAAACCATTGTTCTTTTACAAACGCATTAATAAGTTTTGCTTTAATCAATCTACAACAACAAGAAAAATCAAAAAAAAATTTAACGGCAAAACTAACTAACTTGACATTGGCTAGATATATAAACATAATAAATTTATGGAGGAAATTATGAACACAATAGAACGTAATATAGAAGCAATACGAAAATTTGAAACTGCAATTAATACAGCTGATGAAGAATTGGCTGATGAATTAATAGACAACAGTGCCACTTTCTACTCTTTAGTTTCTCCTGACGTTTTATACGGCGGAAAAGGGTACATGTATGCAGTCTATTTTATGCGAAAAGGTTTCTCTGATGTGCAATGGAAAATAAAAGATATAGTTGCTGATGAGAATAAAGTTGCTGTTACCTGGGAATGCACAGGCACTCATGATGGTGAATTTCTTGGAGTAAAGCCTACCGGAAAAAGTTTTAAAAGTATATGTATGAACTTTTATTATTTTAATAAAGAAGGAAAAATAACAAACGATGTTGCGGCAAAAGGTTTTATTGAAATTATAAAACCTTTGGGACTTGTTAAATTTAATGTTGCATAAGTCAGAAGATACTCCAAAATCGGTATTATATATAGTATATTAGCCATAATATTCTTTTAAAAATTTACCCGTCAAACTATTATGGCAAGTTATTATTACATCAGTGGCCCCCTCTGCAACGACCATTCCGCCATCAATCCCGCCTCCAGGACCCATATCTATTATATAATCTGCATTGGTGATTACATCTAAATCATGTTCTATTACTATTACCGTTGCGTTGTTATCAATAAGTTTTTGAAAAACTCTAAGCAAAGATTGCACATCAAGCGGATGCAGACCTATTGTCGGTTCATCAAACACAAATATCGTATCCTCCTGTCCATGCCCCATTTCAGATGCCAGTTTTAATCTCTGAGCCTCACCTCCCGAAAGACTAGGGGTTGCTTCGCCTAACGTCAGATACCCTAGCCCCAGCTCTTTTAGAACTTGCAGCCGCTGACTTACAACTTTCAAATCTTTACATGCTTCAAGTGCATGATTTATATCCATCCCCATTATATCGGGGAGCGAATATGATTCCCCTGATTTAGTCTGATATTTAATATCTTCTGCTTTTTTGGAATACCTTGTTCCTCTGCAATCGGGGCAGGGAACATCGACATCCGGCAAGAACTGCACATCAAGACTTATACTGCCTGTTCCATCACAGGCAGGACATCTCAGGCTGCCGGTATTGTATGAGAAATCTCCTGCCTTATACCCGCATTCTTTTGCTGATGGTGTCTTTGCGAATACTTTTCTTAATTCATCGTGAATATTTGCATACGTTGCAACAGTAGAACGTACATTTATTCCAATAGGAGTTGCATCAATAAGTTTAACCTGTTTAATCCCTTCAGCTTTAATACTTTTTATATGTTCAGGCAGTTTTACTCCGGCTATACTTTTTTCAAGTGCAGGAATAAGACTCTCCAGTACAAGAGTTGTCTTCCCTGAGCCGGATACTCCCGTAATAACTGTCAAACGTCCTTTAGGTATACGGACATCAAGAGGTTTGACCGTATGAATTTCGGAGGTAGAAAGCCTGATTTCTCCATCTTTAAACATTTCAGTACTGTCTGCTGCATTACGTATCCGCTTTTTAACTTTTCCTGACAAAAACGGAGCAATTTTTGATACAGAATTTTTGTTTATATCAGGAATAGAGCCTTCCGCTATAATTTCTCCGCCATCAGCTCCCGAGTCCGGTCCCAGTTCTATTATCCAATCTGATTCGGATAATATTTGTGTATCATGATCTACCAGAATAACCGAGTTACCATCTGATACAAGATCATGCATTACAGCATTCAACCCTTTTATATTGGCGGGATGCAGCCCGATTGATGGTTCATCCAGCACGTACAAAACACCTGTTGTCCTGTTTCTTACTGCACGGGCAAGCTGCATTCTCTGTCTTTCTCCTGTTGACAGTGTTGAGGCAGCACGATCTAAGGATAAATACCCCAGCCCCAGATCCATCAAGCGCTTTGCTGTTACCTGAAAAGATTCACATATAGCTTCTGCCATAGAACGCATTTCTTGAGGAAGCGAAGCAGGTACCCCATCCACCCACATTATCAATTCAGACAATGTCATTTTGCAAACCTCATCAAGTGACAACCCGCATAACTTCGGAGTTCTTGCGGCTTCGGATAATCTTGTACCGTTACAATGTGGACAAATATCCTCTTTCAAAAATTTTTCAACCCGTTTCATGCCGGTTTCGTCTTTTACTTTCTTTAGTGCATTCTCTACCGTATACACAGCATTAAAATAAGTAAAATCTATCTCTCCCGCTTGATTAGAGGTTTTTGATTTATAAAAAATATGTTTTTTCTCTGCTGGACCGTGAAATACGATTTCTTTTTCCTCCAGCGTAAGCTCACTAAACGGAACATCTGTTCGCACCCCCATAGCACGGCAAACATCCGTCATCAGCGACCACATTAAAGAATTCCACGGAAGAACAGCCCCCTCATCTATCGTAAGAGATTCATCAGGAACAAGAGTTGATTCATCAACTGTTCGGATAGTACCAACACCGCCGCAGTACTCACAGGCTCCCTGACTGTTAAAAGCCAACTCTTCGGCTCCCGGGGCATAAAATTGTTCACCACATACAGGACAAACAAGCTCTTTTTCTGCAGCCACCGACAGAGAAGGCTCCAGATAGTGTCCGTTCGGACAACGATGGCTGGCAAGTCTTGAAAACATAAGCCTCAGACTATTTAACAGTTCCGTCCCGGTACCAAAGGTACTCCGTATTCCTGGAACTCCGGGACGCTGATGCAGAGCGAGTGCTGCGGGTACGTATAAAACTTCATCAACCTGCGCTTTTGCTGCCTGCGTCATTCTCCGCCTTGTATAAGTAGAAAGAGCTTCCAAATAACGTCTGGAGCCTTCTGCATACAGTACACCAAGAGCAAGTGAAGACTTACCTGAACCTGATACACCTGCAATACCCACAATCTTATTTAGCGGGATATCTGCATTTATATTTTTAAGGTTATGAACTTTTGCACCACGGACTATTATTTTATTCGGATATTTTCCATCTTCGGTTTTCATAATATTTTACTCTACACGGCTTAACACACATAAAAATCCCTCTGTTTTTCTCCCCATTCACATAATGCATATAACACCGGAATAAAAGACTCGCCTTTTGGGGACAATGAATATTCCACTCTGGGAGGTATCTGTGCATATTCCTTTCTTATAATCATATTATCTTGTTCAAGTTCCTTTAAAACATTACTAAGTGTTTTATGCGAAACCATTTTTAAATACCGCTGTAAGCTATTAAATCTGATAACCTCATGCCTGTATATTGCGTATAAAACCGTGAGTTTATATTTTCCGCTTATAAGTGAAAGGGTATAATTAAACCCCGTTTTATCAAAACTTTCTACCTCTTTTAGACAGTCGTGTTCCCTTACAGCCACATATACTTCCTTTTAATTACAGTAACCTTTTTATCCGTACTTGAATAAATTACCCTAATAATTTAACATATTATATGTAAAAAAGGAAGGGCAAAAATGAGAGAACAGATTAATGAATTTAATATCGTTGAACAACTTGCAAAAAAATTTGTAGAAGCAGTAAAAACAGGGAACAGTACAATTGTAAAACCATATTTTTATGAAAAAGCAACATTTTTTGGACAATTAAATGAAACAGAATATCAATCTGGTTCAATTCAGGGCTTTTATGAAACTATAGATAAAATGGGAGCCTGTGGAGACGATTATACAGCAAGAATAGATGTCCTTACTCTGGAAAAAACAATAGCTACAGTAAGAGTTCTTGAAGACAACTGGCACGGGTACAAATTTACTGATATACTTATTATGAATAAAATTAACGGTGAATGGAAAATCGTATCAAAAGTTTATGACACACTATCTTATGGAGAATAAATATGAAAGTTTTACTATTAAACGGCTCTCCGCACAAAACAGGCTGTACTTATACTGCTCTTTGCGAGGTTGCAGCGAGTTTAAATGAGGAAAATATTGAAACAGAAATTTATTACATAGGAACCGAAGCCATTGCCCCTTGCAAGGATTGCCGTGCCTGCGCACAAATTGGCAAATGTGTCATTGATGATAAAGTGAATGAGTTTTTGGAAAAAGCTGAGCAGACAGACGGTTTTGTCTTTGGTTCACCTGTTCACTATGCGAGTGCCAGTGGTATTATCATTCCATTTCTGGACAGGGTATTTTTTGCTAATTCAATGAGCGGAAAACAAAGATTCAGGCTTAAACCCGGTGCCTCTGTAGTATCGGCAAGACGTGCCGGAACAACTGCTGCATTAGATCAGTTAAACAAGTACTTCCTAATAACAGAAATGCCTGTAATATCTTCAAGGTACTGGAATATGGTACATGGATGGACACCTGAAGACGTGAAACAGGATTTGGAAGGGTTACAGATTATGAGAATTCTAGGTAAAAACATGGCCTGGTTCTTAAAAATGAAAGAATTAGCCTTAAAATCCGGTTTACAGCCACCGGAAAAAGAAAATTATATAACAACAAACTTCATAAAATAACTTATATTCCCTGCCCTGTTATAATCGGCAGGGAATATTACAAAATATTAACAAAAATCAGCTCATTCTAGCAATTATTTTTTTGAGTGTACTTAATCAATGTATGGAAAATAATTCGGTAGCATTTACTTCAAAAATAATTTTTGTTGACAGAAAAGCATATAATGCTTTAAAAAAATGCAATTATATTTACTTTTATCATGACAAACCAAACATTTTAAAAGCAAATGAGTTTTACTCGGAAGGGATAAGAACTTGTACCGGCGGCGGACTAATCAACCCACATATTGAAGCAGAAGGTTTTCATCTGTGGGATGATAAAACAAACACAAAAAAATTTCCTGAAATTGTCAACTCACTATTCCGGTTTGTAAAAAAACCACAAAGAGGACTTCTTGTAGGAAGTAAAAAACTTGATGATGCGCCTTATTCCATTCCCCAATTTGCAAAACTAAAGGAAGCACTCTCTCAACGTGTAAAAAAATTAACTCTGTTTCAGCAACATAAGTTTGCTAATTCAGAAACTCATTACCATTATTCACTTGAGAATGACACCTGGACACTCTGTACAACATACCGTAAAGGGGATGATCTAAAATTAAATACTGTAAGAAGTTTAAAAGATTTACAAAAATGCTTTGATAAAATATCTATAGCAAAAGGAGACAGGCTTTTTATCGGTAAAAAGGAAATTTTACCGCAAGACTGTCCCGAAATCTTTGCTTAACACCTTTTTACTAATCAAACTGTTTTTCGTTTCATTTACACACCTTAAAGCATTAAGACTTCTCAAGTACCCTATAAAGGTAAATGCACTTTTATTACATAACTACCCCTCCAAATAATCACACAAAACTATTTTAATATCACGACAAAAACGCCCTTGCGGGCGTTTTTTGTTGAAACAAAACTAAATTAAGTTATAATAATAAAAATTATAAAACGCAAGCCGCCCCATCAAGAATGCAAAAAGTTATAAATTTTTCGTAACCCCGAAATCTGTCATTTGGTGTGACCGACTTACATTATTATGTTAACTTGTTTTTTAGACTTTTTTCATCTCCAAAAGAACTAATTTTTTCTAATTTATTAATTCTTTTGAATTAGCCCTTTAGAATAATATAAAATACCATGATAAATACAACTTTCAACCAATTTGTCTGTAAATTTTGATTAAGAAAACCGCCGGCTTTTCTCTCTGAAATAACCGGCGGATAAACCCTACATACAACTAACTAACCTAAAATTTCATTTTTAACATCAAATTAAAACCTGTTTTTGATGCCGCAGTCGGCTTCCTTATTAAATCATACGCCTGCCCTTCGGCTGTAAACGTACAATCATTTTTCATCATCTTAAAGTTTATATTTGCACCGCTATACACACTCAATGTAGGCTCCGATAATTTACCTGTTTTAAAATTATAAGTGGTTGTAGAATTTGGTGTAAAATATAAAGATACACGTTTTGAGACAGGAACATCAACCCCGAGTGCAAATCTTTCTGCAAACGTTGCACTATCATTGTTATAAGATATTCTTGAGCGGGAAGTAAAATTAAGACTTGCACCCCCTAAATCTGCAACCTTATTTGAGGTTTTAAAATCGGTCACCCCTTTAAATGCTGTAACATTACCATATTTATCCCAGTCCTTTGCGACTGATTGTTCTACAGTAATGCCGTCAGCTACCTTTACTCCGGCAGTTGCCATAGATGTTCCCGTACCATCAAAATTGGCAAAATTTTGAAGTGTTCCAAATGTATCTACCTTGTTACTTTTATCAGGCATATATTTTCCCTTAATGTCCCAATACTTACATATATATAAAGTATTTTCACAAGAAAAAATTGCCTTTTTTAGCTTTTAGACTTATGCAAAACTTCAAGCAATGCCTCTACTACAACAGGATCCCACTTAACTCCGGATTCTTTTTTTATAATAGATATTGCCTGCTCTCTGGGAAGAGCATCCCTGTATGCCCTGTCAGAAATCATTGCACAATAAGCATCTGCAACAGCAATAATTCTTGACCCGAACGGGATAGAATTTCCTTTCAGACCTTCCGGTTCACCTCTTCCGTCCCAACGTTCCTTGTGGTAGTGAATGTATGGAATTACTTCTGATAAGAAATTTATATTCATAAGCAGGTTAACACCAACGTTCGGGTGATTCTGAAGCTTATTCCATTCCTCTTTTGTAAGTTTTTTATCAGATGTAAATAAGGATTCCGGAAGCGTAATCCGTCCGATATTTTGCAGTAAACCTGCATAATAAACAAGATCGGTGGTTTTTTCGTTCAAATGAAGCTGGTTGCATATTTTACGTGATAATTTTGCCACGTTTTGAGAGTGTGCAACTTTATACTGACCTTTCTCATCAACAGCTTTCACCAGTTTTTCAACAAAAGACTGTTGATAATCACCTAAATCACCGATAAGCGCTGTTAACTCGGCACGTTTGTGTTGAAGTTCCGGTACGGTCGCTGACTCATCATCCAAAAGTTCCTGTGTTGAATCAATGGATTTTTGAAGAGACAAAGATGTACCAAATAATCCGGCAATTGCCTGCAGCAGCTTTAAATACGCTTTTTTTAATCTTTTAGGCTTATAATTTTCTATAACAACAACACCGACAATATTTGCGTTATTATGCATCGGTACTGCAAGAAGTGATTTTACCTTATCCTCATTTAATTCTTTTATAGGTTTAAATGAAGTACAATCTTTGACATTTTCTATTTCAATCGGCTTTATAGTTTTATATGCAGAAACAACTACATTTCTGCGAGAAAGTTTATAACCTAAATCTTTATCATAAATATTGTAATCAAAATCCATGGATGTACCGACAAGCGGTAAATCTTTATCAGAATTTTGAAACTCTCTAGCAAATTCCTTGGTCAAATATATATGACAAACATCTGTATCAAGTATTTGAGTCATGGTTTTTGCGATAGCATTATAAATAACATATTCTTCTTTTGAGTTAAAGCCCAACACTCGCAAAGTGTTATCCAGAGAATATATTGATATAAGTTCTTTTAACTGTGATGATAGTTTTTCGGATTTTGAGCGGATGTCTTTACCTATCTTTGTTGCAAGTTCATCTGAAATAAAATACTCCGATATGAAGTCTCCGAGGTTTAAAGCAAATATTTCCTCCATCGGATCGCCTTCCATCAAATCGAGGGTTTTACCAAACAAAGATACTCCATTTTGGTTTTCCGGCATGTTATGTCCTTCCATAATAATCTCTACTTATATTTAGTATTACGGCACATTTTTGAAAAACTTTAGTTTTTTTTACAAAAGTTTATACTTTAGTTACACATCACTCCTACCAACGGATGAGGAAAGAAAAAAGTTTTCTACAATTTGTAAACAATTGTAAAAAACTTTTCCGGATTAATTAATTTACTTTAGCAGCTAATAATTATACTTTATAAAATCTGTGAATTTCCGATTGGTAATATTCCTAAAATCGTTAAATTTATTTAACGAATAGTCTTTTTTTATTGCATCAGTCAGAACTCCGCCCCTGCCTTTTACAGCATCAACAACAGATTTAAACAGCGGTTCGGACATTTTATCAAGCCGATTGTATATCTGATAAGCTTTACCTGTAATCCCGTGTCTATATAGTTTTAATGCACTATAAAGAGCAAAGACATGCAGTGCGGGCAACAATATTACTTTACCGCTGTTTAATGCGTTTTGATAGATATTAAATTGTGAGTTAAACCGTGCGAACAATTTTTCATCAGATTTACATAGACTTGTACGGGAGAAATCTTCTGTTAAGTCAAATAACCGTTTATAATCTGCTTCCAATTCCTTATCAGGGAAACGTAATACATCGATTTCCCCTGATGGTTCATCGCCTGTAATAATTGAATAAATATTATTTGCATCTTTATACTGTTTGTTCCAATAGTAATCCATTTTTTCAGGGAATTTATCACCTGTTCCTAATAAACGATCTGTTGCATTTCGGACAAACCATCTGGAGCAGCCGAGAGCGCTGGAAGATAGTAATTCAAGCCAAAACTCCGCTGTTTTCTTCTCTATCTCCATTAGATTTTTTGTACTTGTATCCGAAGTTGAATTAAGAACTTCATCAATCTTATCCCGATAACCAGCAGCTTGAGCAGCAGCAAAGAAATATGCAGGAATAGATTCTGTAAGATTAGGACGTTTTTGGGCACGTGTATTTTCATCTACAATACTAAAAGCATGCCTGAATGAGTGCAATACCTGAAGCTTTTTAGCATATACCTGCGTTACCTTTTCTGATGGATGTTTTAGTACAATAGAGCTTAATTTTTCATAATCAAGATTTTCCTTAGTTATATTAGGAATTGAATTCCCATTATAATAGTAATACCTATTTTTATGATACTCTGCTTTTAATTTGAGATAATCTTTAAAAAAGTCCGGTGCCTGATATCTTCCCAATTTCTTTATATAAGGGGGCAAAGTTGCCATCTCAAACATTTGAAGATTTGCAGGGAGAGTCTGTTCCGGAAACAAAAGATACTGTTCATTATAAGTAGCCCAGCCGGGTTTCATATCGAGTGCAAACTGATAATCAATCAGTCCTATTTGCCCCGTTTCAGGGTCAACTTTACAATTTCCGGTATTTAGGTCATTGTGGTAAACTCCCTTTTTATCAAGCTCATACAGTGTATTCATAAAACTTTTTAGCGGCTGAAATCTAAAAGGATTCTCAACAGGGTCAGGCTCCTCCCCTTTAATAAATGTAGAGATTAGATACTCATTGCCATTTTCTGTAGTAACCTGTGCCATAAGCTGCTGAGAGCCGGGAACTGTCCCAACTTTATCAAGCATTTTTGCTTCCTGACGGCTGTCATTTTGGGAAACACCTTTATTAAATTTTTTAATTACATAATTTGTATTTAAAAATCTGTAAACACTGGCAAACATACCATGCCCCAGATACTTTGCCTCGTTTTTGTTTCCATCATCAAAGCGGTCTACTTTATCTTTAAACTCGTCATTAATTTTACCGTAATTAACATATTTTACCTTGCTGGTAAACCTCGGATTCCACTTATTTGAGAAGCAATCATTGTTTTGTATACAAAATATTTTCATTTCAACACTCCTAATAAGCTTCTTTAACCGGAACTTCTATCATTCCATGCTTCTGAGGATCAAAATTATCGGGGAACACAGTGGCATTTTTAGTATATGTTGCCCCAGTTAAATCAGCACCATCTAAATTTGCCCCCTTCAAATTTGCCCATCTTAAATTTGCATTTTTAAAATTAGCATTTCTAAAATCACCGCCTATTAAATTAGCATTATGCAAAACAGCACCTTCAAAATCAGCACCGGGCATAACTGCTTCTTTTAAGCATGCATCCTGCATTTTAGCCCCTTTAAAGATAACTTTTACAAACCTTGCCTGCGAAAAATCCGCACGGTTTAATTTAGAGCCTGAAAAATCAAATGGTTCATCATAACTTAAAGTTTCGCGGACTTTCATATGTGCAAACTTTCGATCGCTCAAATTTGCATTTCGCCCAGCAAAAATAAACCCGTGTTCTTGCGGATCATATCCGGGAGGGAAAGATGTTCCTAAATCATAAATACTGCCGGCAACTTTACTATCAGGCAGTTCCGCCAAATCCGTCATGGACAAATCCGCACTTATAAAATTAGACTTTGCAAGATTAGCACCATTAAATTTTGTATTAAAAAATACACTATTATTAAAGCTTCCTTCCGAAAAATCACTATTTTCATTGAACATACATCTTGATAAATTACAACCAATAAATACTGAACCTTTACCTATTGTTCCCTCAAAATTACTTTTGGAAAAATCTATATCTTCAAATTTTGCATCCTGCATATCTGCATCAGAATATATTGAGTCGGATAAATCGTACGGGAATTCATCCTTATATGGCTTTATACTAACACGTGAAAAAACTTGTTGTATCTCACCTGTGAGGTCTCTTAAATTAACCCCCTTTTCTATTTTTATCATACCTCTTGATACGGGATCAAAACCTGAACGGAATTTTGTATCCCTGTCATACAAAGCCCCTGCAAATATTGATTCATCATCAATACTCCATGCGTCGCTTAAGTCTGCTCCTAGGAAGTTGGCATTTGCAAAATTAGAATTTTTTATTGTTGTCCACTTGAATTTTGCACCCTGAAAATTTGCTCTTTGGAAATCAGAATTAATCAAATCCGTATTATAAAAATTTGTATGAGAAAATCTGCCAAGTTTAGCCATAACTCCATTAAATTTTGAATTTGATAAATCAGAATTGTGGAGTTCAACACCTGACATCTTGGTATTTTCAAAATTTGAATTAGTTAATTTGGAATTTTTCAGATACACATCTGTCATATTTACATTTGTCCAGTCGCTGTCATCACATTGCAACCCCGGAAAAGCGGGAACTGTAATTTGTTTTGTCAAATCAAGCCCGGCCGCTATAACCAGCGGAATGTAACCTGCCATTGTCTGCATCCAGCGATAGTTTGTTTTGCCGCCGCCTTTAAAATTTATACCTGAATACACCTGCATAAGAGCTGCGGGAACTCTTACCGTATCATTCTGCGGCTGTGGTACCTCAGGAGAAGTAGATGATGTTTTTGCAACATGTCCCCTCTTTTGTGGATTCAGTAATAAAATACTTTCTGTGTTTGAATTGATTTTCTGTGTTCGCATAATGTTTCTCCTTTTTATATCTAATTGTTTCCTTTAATATTTGTCATTACTATATTGTTTTTCTCCTGAGATAGAGCTGCTTTACACTTAATCGTGCAAAATGCCGCGGCAGCACTAATTAATACTGCTAAAATAACCATTCCCGGACGTGATTTTACAAATTCATATATCTTTGCCGGCAGATTTTTAGTTTTTCTCGGCGGATTCGGAAGCTGTTCCGATCCCGATATCGATTCTGTCCGGGGTACATCCAGTTTTATTTGTTGTTTATGTCCGTCCGCTTTATTTGTACCCTTTTCAAGAATTTTCTCACCCTCAGGCAGCCATAAACTCTCAGGCGGTACAGGCTTTTCCGGCAATATCAAATGTCCCGGTTTTTCCGGCTCATCAGGTCTAAATAAATGAACCGGCGTTTTATTGCCTGCATCGTCAGGTAATATTAATTTTATCGGTGTCTTCGGAACCTCCGGCTCAAGCAAGAGCTTTCTATTAGGTTTTTCTTTTTGAACTACGGAAGGATTAATAGTTTTCAAATCCTTGCCTTTTTGAATTCTCTTGCTTTCGGCACTCTGAATAAAAGCTTCACAATTTTCAGGCATATTATACTTTTTCTTACCACTAAGAAAAGATGTCAACTTCTTATATAATCTAGTCTGCTCTTCTAGTTCCCGCTGGAAACGCATCTTGTTATGAACATTGAAAGCATCTCTCAAACATGTTTTAATATCAGATATTTCATGACTCTTTTTCTCCAGATAATCAGCAACATATTTATTAGCTTTATTTTCCGGCAACCCTGCAACAAGAGCAGAATAGGCTAGCAGGATATTTGATAATGTCAATAGAATATACTCTCTTGTATGAGAATTCATATCAGAATTTTCATCCAGTGCTAAATCATCCATATTATCAAGCTTATATCTGATTTCATAGTTTACAATTTTTTCAAAGCTCTTTGAAATATTAGTAAACTTGCCCTGCACAAAATTACTTTCATAACTCTCAGGTGTAAAATAAGAAGCTATTTTTTTATCCATTTCTTTATCATGAGGATAAGAATACTTATACTCCTCTACCATTTTTTGCATCTCAGGAGAGAGATTTTTCTTAAACTCCTCATTATGCTTAGCGTAGTCACACACCGCCATTTTTACAGCCTCTTCCAGAGTATGCGGTTTCTCCGGATTATCAGGGTCAACATGTATAAAACGCAAGCGACCGTCATAATTAAAATATTTTGCATTTGCTAATAATTTACTTATTGCATCCTCAGATTTTTCATTTTTTACAGCACGATTGTCTACAAATATGGCAACAAGAGGAATATTATTGAATCGTTCTGCTTGATTAGCATTTTGGGGAATAAAAATACCTTCACTCGCAAAACCTGTATACTGGTGGACACTTAACATTTTACAGTCATTTTCACCATCACCTGCAACAATTATTAAATCATTTGTTTTATTATCAATAATTTCGTTTACAAGCTTTTTAGTATCTTCAAATTTGTCTATACTCTGCGGTTTTATTTCAAACTCTTTACCCCCGTAAGAACCTTTTTTCAATTTTGTTATATCAAATTGTCCCGGAAGCCTATTCTTAAACCTTATTGCACTATTTAAGAGTGTTTCAACATTATTTTTATATTTTTTACTCACTCCTATTCTGATACCAAGTTCACCGTCATCGGAGAAAGCGATATAGTCATCATCTTTTTTCATGCCAATTCTTTCAAGAGCGCTCTGGAGAGAAATTCCACCGCCATACTCTTTATTAGAACGGGTTGTTGGTATACCTTCCAGTATTTCATGCCGCCTTGTTTTTTCCATATATACAATATGTGCCAGCTCTCCCATGTGCCAGTTATAATCATCAATCGTTTTTTGTAGTTTATTTCTTTCATTTTCATCCTTTATACTTGATATATCAGGGAATTTAACTCTGGATTTTGATTCTAAAATTTTTCTAACACCCCTTTCATCAATATTTGCCGCATTTATTTCATTTAATAAATTTTCTACATCAAGATTAAAAGGTAAATGAAGAAACGTTCTGATTTTTTCAAAGATAGAATCAGTATCAATCAAAAATTCAATATCTCTGTCATAGCGTCTGGGGGTTAACAACTCTTTGAGCTTTGCCATTAACCCATTATAATCCCAGCCTTTTGATTTATAATATTCTCGTTTTGCCTGATTTACATTTTCTTTTACAAATGCATCTTTCCCCGGTGTGCGGTAGAATTCTTCATCAGATTTTACGTTTTTATAAAACTCGTCCTGCCCGTTGCAGGTAACAAGCTTCTCAGGCAGCGGCACCCACAAATCCTGTTCTTTTAAACGGTTAAGAAAATAATTTGTTTCAGCAATATTTCTGCCAGTCGTGATTACAAAATCAAATTTGCTCTCTTCCCCCTGACCGCGTAATTTTCCGAACAGTTCCCAAATTTTATCAAAATAAGCCTTAAATTCCATTCTATTGACCGGCGGCTTATAATTACATACACTGTCATGACTATACTGCGCAGGAATAAATGTACCGTCAAAATCACTATATAAACTCGTTTTACCAGCTGTAAAACTTTTATTAAGTGATTTTTGTACATGTTGACCGGCATCTGCTTGCCCGATTTTTTGAATTCTCATATACTACTCCTTTTATATAATTGATTTTTCAATTTACAAAAAACAGTGTCCAAAATTTCAGACACTGCTTTTATATTAATAGACCACTATTTTTAAAACCTTTCTTGGGTTCTATAACTATAATAAAACAATATAGTGCCCATTTATTGAAGCCTGTACTCATATACCCCCGACCTTTAGTAAATAGATACTATTTTTTTTTATATATTACCGCCAACAAATTTTATTACCAATATTTATACTATATAAAATTTACAAAATTTAATGATTATAATAAAACCACAAACACGAATTTCTGGTATAATAGTCAAGAATAAAGCAGCCGGATAATCGCGCTTTACGAAATAATAAAGTGAGGAAAGTCCGTGCATTCAAGGACAGTCCGCCGGAGAAACTCCGGACGGCGCAAGCCGGTGGATAGTGCCACAGAAATGTAGACTGCCGATGGAAACATTGTTTCACAGGCGATGGTGCAACGGTGAGTTAAGAGCTTCACCGGGGATATCGAGAGGTATCCGCCAGGTAAACCCCGGACGAATGCAAGATTGACAGGAAGGCTATAACGGTGTCCGCCAACTTCCGGCTAATCGCTAGAGATTACAAGTAATTGTAATACCAGACAGATGATTATCTTAAAACAGAACACGGCTTATGAGCTGCTTTATTCTTTTATTTACACACAACAAACAAAAACCGCTAAGTTTTTCTTAGACTTGGGAATACGTTATCAAAACTATTGCTTATCATAATCACTATCTAAGTACTTAACAAAATATGCCGCAAAGAGAGGTAAAATAAATAAAACAATAAGTACATTAATAATTCCAAAGTATTCAGCAACAACTCCGAGGAACGAAAGAATTACAGCAACAATTCCCCACGAAAAACCAACCATAAGCCCTGCTGCAACACTCTTGTATTCAGGTAAAATATTCTGAGCCATAACTACTGTCACAGGCTGTGCAAGCATTGTTGTAAACCCCATTGCAAGAAAGATTAAAAGCGACAATACGGGATGTTGTTCATACGTCAGTGCAAACCCTAGCATTAAAGGGAAGGTTATGTACATAGAAAAATAAAGTAAAGGCTTCGTTCCCATAAATTCCTCTACCCGCCTGCTTAACAGAGAACCTATTCCGCCGGCAAAAATAAATGCGAAAAGTGCCGCTCCAATATAAAATGCACTATATCCCATATCATGCCAAAGAAATGGTAAAAGAATACAGGTACTGTTTGTAACCAGTGTTTTCATCATAGAAATAATTAATAAATATTTAATTGTTTTATGCGAAAAAATATTAATAAATGTTTGTCTTAATTTTTTCTTTGCAGCAACCTCACCGCAGTTTGAAAGTTTAGGTACAAACAGGAACATAACACTTGCTGTAATTATACCTAAAAACATTGTATACGGCATTTTTTCCATTCCAAGATATTGAACAACCCAGGCAGCAAGCAGCGGACCAAAGGAATACCCGATAGAACCTAAACTCATATACAGTCCCATTGAGTTTGTCTGTGTTTTACCTGCAAACCGATTTACAAACCCTGTTGCCTGCGGATGAAAAAAACTGCTTCCAAGACTCCCTAATGCCATAAACAAGACAAGCAAGTACACGTTTGGAACCATTACTGTCAACGGGATAAATACGCATACCAATATTAACCCCCAGAATACAAAAAAACGTTTAAGCGTATTATCGGCAAAAAATCCGAAAAATGGCTGCAACATAGATGAAAAAATATGAGATATACTAATTATAATAGTTGCTGTACCCAGTGAAATTCCTAGTTTTAACGCAATAAACGGCATAAGCGGATTTAAAAAACCGGTATAAGAATCACATACAAGATGTGCCACAGAGAGCCACCCGACAGCACTTTTTTTATTTTTTTCTTCCAACATAACGGTATTTTAACACTAATTCTAAAAAAGAAAAATTTACTATTACAATTCTTCTTATATCACCTATGTTCCCCTTTTATGCACCAAAATATACA
>CAYVMC010000021.1:0-33179 GCA_964452495.1 uncultured Muribaculaceae bacterium
ACAGACAAGTTGAAATCGAAGTTAATAGACAGAGATATTCAACTAATGATGTGACCGAATTCAAAGGGGATGTGAAAGTTTCTAATGATACAAGAGTTAAAAATAATGAGTTAAACACAGCTAATTCAGTTAATGAAACAATTAAGCCAATAAATGTTCCTGAAAAAGTTAGTGCAAAAGCTATAAGAGACTTCGTTGCCAATAGTCCTGAATTAAAAAATAACAAATGGCTACAAGACAATATTGAAACCTTATTAGATGTTTGTAATGATGCAAATAATTATGAAGCACCACTTGTAAAACTGAAAGAAAAGATGTTGCATCCATTGTTAAAACAACACAGGCTTGAAATTCTTAATACTTTTTTATCTGAGCCAAAATTATACAATGATAAGCAGTTACAACAAGGTATTAAATATTTATTATATACTTATGATGCCAAATCTTCAAAAGAGAGAGTTGAAAGTTTAAAATGGTATGCTAATCTTAAAGATGCTGAAGTTCAAAATACTAGAAATGGCATGACTTTACAAATATTAGATACAAATAACTTAAAAGATAGTTATGCGTATTGCTTACTTACAAATAATAATTTATCATTAGAAAACAAAAAACTTATATATGAATATATCTATAAAAACAATTCGTTCGAGTTAAATAGGAATGCTTCAAGCTTAAGAGAACTTTGCGATAAGATATCAAATAAAGATGATATAAATTTCCTATTAAATCATTTTGGAGAATTAGCTAGCCATCCATTCTTTGATCGCTTTTTTACATCTGGACAAAGCCCGGAAGATGCAAAAGCAAAAATTTTAATGTATGAATATTTTAAATCCTTAAACGAAGATTTGCAGAATGATGACATTTTATTATACATAACAAGTGCAACACAGGATAATGCAACCTTCATCAAAGAAAATTATAACAATCCTGAATGGAAAGATTATTTACCTGACATATTTTATGCTGTAGATAATGTTAATTCTGATTTCGCAAAAGAATTAATGAATGATACTGAGTTTCCAAAAGACTTAATAAAAGATGTTTTAAACCAAACTTATAAATTTAATGTAGATTTTATTAGAAATGAACTATATAAAAATCCAAATGTTCCAAGAGGCGAAATAGCAAACATTGCACATGCAACAGCCAACTATCAGAAGGAATTTTGTGTAGAATTAATTTCTAATAAAGATTTTCCAATAAATCAGGTAGCTGATTTATTAAGAAACAGCCACGAAATAACGATTTTTGATTTTACTAAAAAGTTATACGCAGATTCTAATATTCCAAAGGAAGATTTGGTTGCGATTACTAATCGAATGAGCGATATGAATATTGATGCTAAAAAAGAAGTTTATAAAACTCTTTCAAATTTAGAAGTTTTTCCTAAAGAACAAATTTCAAAAGTATTAATTGCAATAAATGATAATGCTACAAATAAAGATTATGCATTAGAGCTTTGCCGAGAATATGTAAAAATGGAGCTTCCTGCTGATAAAATTGGATTTTTAGTTGAAAATTACGGCAAAATTTCTCCAAAACAACTTCAAAAATTAACAAGAATTGTTGGAACAAGTAATCTTGCAAAATTGAGTGATAGTGATTTAGTCATGGCATGTCAAGTTGCAGATTTATATGGTAAAACAAATATTAATGAAATACCGATTGAAGGTAAAAAAGAAGCATTAAGGTCTTTAGTTGCTTGTAATGCAGGTTTATTTGATATTAGTCCTGAAATGCAAAAAATGTTTCCAATAATACCAACAAATCGAGAAGCTTATTGTTCATTGCTTACATCGATTGTTCGTTCATTAGGTATTGAAACTAATACTTTAACAACAGCACAAACTTCTAAGTTTAATCAATCTATAACAGATTTATCTGGAACTATAGCAAAAATTTCTGATTCTGATTTTGCCAATTTAAAAATTACTCAAGAATATTCAAAAGATGATTTTATTAGAAATATTCTAAAAATAGTAAAAGACTTACCTGCAAAAGAGAGACAAAAAGTTTATGACTATTGGGGATTCGAATTACACCACAACAAAAATAACCAAACAGGATTTTCTATTACAGGCTACCCTGTTATCCTTGACAATGGCAAAAAACTAGCACAAATAACAGATCCTAGAACAAAAGATGTCATTGAATTATTAAAACCAGAAGTTATTAAATTTTCAGAACAAAATCCGATAAAATGTAATAATACTGAAATTGAAAAATTATTAAATGATATTATTGATGTTCTTCCAGAACTTAGAACAGAAATCGGTAAAAAACAACACAACACTCATGATTATGATGTGTTCCAACACTCATTAAAAGTGATGCAAAAAATTGCTCAAGAACCTAAATTCCAAACACTTAATGAATCTGATAAAAAAATAATGATGCTCTCTGCACTCCTACACGATATAACCAAAAGTGAAGGTTACAGTGACAAAGCCCATGCAAAACAAGGGAGCTTTGATACAGTATTTATCGGTAAGAAATTCAACCTCACCAGAGACGAAGAAATTAAATTGTATACTTTGGTAAGGCAGCATGAATGGCTTGAATACGTTAATACCGCTAAATCTGAAACGGAATTGACTAAACGAATGCAATCGGTTGCTTATGACCTCCAGTACGATAACCTGTTTGATATGGTTTTGATGTTTACTCATGCAGATCTTAAAGCAGTAAAAAAAGATAACTCTTTCCACGACTCTACTATTGGAAACAGCAGGGTTGATTTTAACGGAAATGTCAGAAGTTTTGGAGAATCAGCTGATTTGTATGCACAAAGAATCAGAGGGTATATAGATGAATTAAAAATCTCCCAACCCCTACTCCCAGTTACTAAATTCCCCAGAGCATCTAAAATCAATGATGCAATCACAACTGTTAATCCTGACGGAAGCACAAATATTAAAGGGGTATACAAACGCTCTGACGGGCTTATTGTTATTAAATTTAACGAAGTAAAGGACTGGGAAACTATAGGTTTTCCCCCAAATACCGTATCAAGAGGGTACACGGCTAAAAAAGGCACAGGTAAAGGTGATGCTATACTCAATGAAGATGTTAACACAGGTAACCTCAAATTCTTCGTCCACGGACTCGACTACGAAAACCAGCTTGTTAAATTTGATGCATTCTCCTTGATTAACTCCGATGTACTGCTCTCTGTAAGTTATGCTGAACGCCCTGAATCAAAATACAGGTTCTTTAGACCACAAGGGGTTGTACTTGATTTTGATACTCAATATGTCCACGGCGGTGGGAATACTGATGCAGGTTCCGGATGCGGTAAATTCATCGATAATTTCAAACAGGATTACATCTTTGGCGGAAGGAGAGAGTCTGACAGAGTCTATGTTGCTAATCTGATAAAAGAAGCAACCGGCATGGATGATGCTCAGTATGTTAAATTTGTCGAAAGAAACAAAAACAAGCCAATCTCCGAAATTGAACCAAAGGAATATCAAGAACCCATTATCAAAGCTTTTGCAGCGATAAATTCTAACACAAGAAAGGGTATGCGTTCCTACAACGAAATGTACGGTTCTAACCCCAAAGAAGTTATGGCTGTTTTTGCTTACGAGATGAATACAGGGAATAATATTGGTAACCCGCTCGATTTTCTGAGTAAAACAGAAATAGGAGTCTATGATAAAGGTTTCAACAGTGCTGAAACTCGTTCCGTTTATGACAGAACCAAATTTCTTCAAGATTACGCTATTGAACACGATATTCCATTCATCGTGTTTGGTGATTAAATCATCCCTAGAATTTAACGATTTTTTTAAGCCCTTTTGGTTTATCAGGATTTTTGTGCCTTTTTATGGCAATCTCAAGGGCAAGAAGCTGGCATAACACTACATTTGCAAACATATACTGCAGTTCATTCTCACACTCAATATTAATAGTCATATTTGCCCGTATATCTGAATTGGGTTTACCAATTATGTACAGCGACGGATTGTAATCCTTTTTTATATTCTGTAAGTACCTTGAAGATGTATAAGAAATATCTTTCAATGAAAGATAAAGTAAAATACTCTTATTATTCAAAACCGCAACATGTCCATGCATAAACTCACCTAAAATTGCAGCATTTACATTCAAATATGAGGTTTCTTTAATTTTTAATGCCGCTTCTTTAGCAAGTGAATAAGCTATACCATCAGCAGCTATAACAATACTCTTTGATTTTGCAACAAAACCGGCAAGCTGTTTAACTTTACTTCTCATATTAAGTGCTTTTGTTACAATATCAGGTATACAATTAAGTGATTTCCTGTAAATTTTTACATACTCATTTGCATCATCATGATTTTTGGCAAGAGTTAATGCAACAATAAGAAGCGAAAGCATTTGTGCAGTAAAAGATTTTGTTGCGGCAATACCCAGCTCTTTTCCGGCAGAACAGCATACACGATAATCACACAAATCCCAAATAGTTGAATTTTCTTTGTTCGTAATACAAAGTGTAGGCAAATGTCCGAACTCTTTTACCCTCCTAACGGCACTCAAAGTATCACCTGTTTCACCAGATTGAGTAATAAATATATATAAAAGCCCTTCATCATGCGGAATTACGCTTTTTAGCAAAAATTCACTTGAATAAATCGCCCGTGTTTCTACACCGGAAATTCTCTCAAGCAAATCAACCGCAAACCTTGCACAATGATAAGATGAACCGCTTGCAATAATCACAACCCGATTTACATTCTCGGGTATAGAAACTTTTTCAGCACCTTCACTATATGCGTGAATAATATCTGCTAACACCATTGGCTGCTGATAAATTTCACTTTCCATCCAATATTTAAATTTAGAATTCCTTAGTTTTTTATCACGCATTATCCAAGTATTTCTTTTAAAAGTGCATTAACAGTTTGAGGATTAGCTCTGCCTTTTGTTTCTTTCATAACCTGTCCGACAAAGAACCCGAATAACTGTGTTTTACCGTTTTTATATGCCTCAACCTGTGGAGCATTCGCATCAACAACTTTTTGTACAATGTCTCTTATTGCTCCTTCATCAGTAATTTGCGAAAGTCCCTTCTTCTCAACAATTGCACTTGCCTTTTCGCCGTCTTTCATCATATCAATAATAATTTGTTTACCAATATTATTTGAAATAACAGCTTTTTCAATGAGCTGTATAAGCTCAACAAGATTTTCCGGTGTAAGTTTTGTTTCTGTTATCTCAAGCTTTTCTTCTTTTAAGTATGCCGCAATTTCTCCCATAATAAAGTTTACAGCTATTTTAGGTGTAGCACCGAGTTCAAGAACTTTATCAAAAAACATCGCAAGCGGCATTTGCTCAACAATAACAGATGCATCATATTCACTCAGACCTAAGTCCATATACCTCTGACGTTTTTGAGCAGGGAGTTCCGGCATAGTTTTTCTGATATTTTCTACCCACTCCCTTGAAATTTCAAGCGGCATCAAATCGGGTTCCGGAAAATATCTGTAATCATGTGCATCTTCTTTTCCCCTCATAGAACGAGTCTCACGTGCGTTATCATCCCAGAGCCTTGTTTCCTGAACGACTTTGCCGCCCTCTTCTACAATTTCAATTTGCCTGTCAATTTCATACTCTATTGCCCGCTGTAATGCTGAAAAGCTGTTAACGTTTTTAATCTCTGCTCTTGTACCAAATTCCTTTGAGCCTTTTGGCATTATAGAGATATTAGCGTCACATCTCATTGAACCTTCTTCAAGGTTTCCGTCACAAACACCTATATAACGAACAATGTTTCTTAATTCTTCCATATACATTCTTGCTTCTTCACTTGAACGCATATCCGGTTCTGAAACTATTTCCAACAACGGCGTACCTGCTCTATTCAAATCTACAAGAGAATACGAGGAGCCTGCAAGCCCAGCAGCCCCGGCATGAACAAGTTTACCTGCATCTTCTTCAAGGTGAGCCCTTGTAATCCCGATTCTTTTTCCTTTTATTTCTAGATAACCGTTTACACAAATAGGTTCATCGTATTGAGAGATTTGATACCCTTTCGGTAAATCAGGATAAAAATACTGTTTACGGTCAAATTTGCAACGTGGCGGAATAGTGCAATTAAGAGCAAGCCCAGTTAATATTCCCATATTAACAGCTTCTTTATTAAGCACTGGCAACACCCCCGGCATCCCCAGAGTAATTGCACTTATGTGAGTATTTTGCTCGCTGCCAAACTCCGCACTATCCGGAGCAAATATTTTTGATTTTGTTTTTAATTGTGCGTGAACTTCCAAACCGATTACAACTTCGTATTTATCTCTCAAACTTTCCATTTTAACCTCTTTAAATAATTATCATTATAAAAAAAGTTTAGCACAAAAAAAAAGAATAAATACCACATTTTTCATCCCGCACTTGAAATCTCTTTTTGTTCACGCTTTAATATAAGTACTGAGGAATATAAAAAAACCTCTAGTTCTTAGAAAGCAGATAAAAATTTTTGACTAACCAGAATATAAAATTAGCAAAGTTTGCAGGATTCTGTTACGGTGTTAAAAGGGCTGTTGATACAGTCACCAGACTAAAGCAGGAGAATCCTGAAAAAGATGTATATATACTTGGAGAATTAATACATAACAAATATGTTATCTCCGAACTTCAAAAACTAGGAATTACTACAGTTAATTCCATATCTGAAATCCCCCAAAATGCATCAGGTTTTTGTGTAATAAGAAGCCACGGTGCTGTTCCAGAAATATTTGAAGAATTACTGAAAACATCTCTGCAAGTTGTTGATTTAACCTGCCCCGATGTTAAAAAAGTTCAGCAAAAAGCAATAGAACTCGCTAAGTCAGGATACTATGTAATTATTGTAGGTAAAGCAGAACATCCTGAAGTGGAAGCAATTTATGCAAATGCAAAACTATGGTCGGATAAAGTTACTGTAATTAATTCCAAAGAACAAATAAAAAGTATAAAAAAAGATTTAGAACAACATAAAAAAATTGGTGTCGTTGTACAAACCACACAGAGAATCACAACACTAAATGAAATTACAGCAGAATTAACACCTCTCGCAAAAGAGTTGTTGATTTACAATACTATTTGCCAGAGTACTTCAATGCGGCAGCAGGAAGCCGTTGAACTCTCGAAAGGCAGTGACTTAATGATTGTTGCCGGCTCTAAAAATAGTGCAAATACAACACACCTTGCGGAAATTCTTAACAATTTGGTTCAAACAATACACATAGAAAATGTTAATGAATTAGACTGTTATAAAAACATAATAAAAAATGCGGAAACAATCGGAATAACTGCCGGCGCGTCAACTCCGCAGATAATTATTGATAATGTAATTAAATATATAAAGGAGGAATAAACTAAAATGACTACATTAGAAAAAGTAAAAGATGAATTTGAAATGCTTCTTGATGAAACATTCTCAAAAACAAATACAGTTGCCGATATCGTTGAAGGTACTGTAATCAGAAAAGATACCGACGGCTATCTGGTAAGCGTTAAAGGGGCAAAGCTTGAAGCTTTCTTGCCGCAAAAAGAACTTTCAAGCGATGTAGAAGACCTTGAAATTGGTGATACCCGTGAATACTACGTTCTGAGAGAAGAAAACGATGAAGAACCAATGCAATTATCATTAAAAAGAATTGCATTTGCTCAAGCCTGGGCGCAGCTTAATGATGCTAAAATTCAAGGCGATACAATCCTTGCAAAAGTTGTTTCAACTGTTAAAGGCGGTGTTCTTGTTGACGTTGCCGACCTTAAAGGTTTCATCCCGTCTTCTCAATTACGTACAGGCGCTCCTTTTGACGGACTTGTTGATACAAAAATCGAAGTTAAAGTACTTGAAGCAGATCCTAAGAAAAACAAACTTATCCTATCTCAACGGCTTGCAGTTGCCGAACAAAGAGATCAAGTTGTTGATAATGTACTTTCATCACTTGAAGAAGATCAGGTTGTTAAAGGTAATGTCGTAAGAATTACAGATTTCGGCGCGTTCGTTGATATCAACGGAATTGACGGACTTCTCCCGATTTCTGAAATATCATGGCAAAGAATTAAACATCCATCAGATGTTGTAACTCTCGGTGACACTATTGAAGTCAAAATCATCAAAATTGATCACGAATTAAAGAGAATTTCATTGTCTTTAAAAAGAATGGGTGAAAATCCCTGGCAACAAATAGAAGGACAGTTTGAAGAAGGTCAGGTTGTTAAAGGTACCGTTAACAAAGTAACTACTTTCGGCGCATTTATTAATATTTTCCCGGGAGTTGAAGCTCTTCTTCCTGTATCTGAAATGAGCAATGAAAATGTTAATCCGTTTAACCTCTTCAAAGTAGGTGATGAAGTCGATGTTCTTATTAAAAAATTCACACCAAAAGAACATAGAATAGCATTGAGCATTAAAGATATAGAAAAATAGTTTTTTTTCAAAACACTCTGAACCCGAAAGAAAACAAAAATCTTTCGGGTTTTTTCTGTTTCTTTAAAAATTGTTTTTATCTTAAAAAAAATTGTAAAGATTTGTAAAAGTTTTAAACGCCCCTGAAATTACCATATAAATTATATACTTTATATATATGTAAGATGTTTTAAAGGAATATGCAAGATGAGCACTCCAGAATTAAAACTGAATATGAATGCATTAGGAAGTACTGTTGGAAGTTCCCTTGGCAGCAGCCTAGGAGGAAGTAATCCCTTTGGAAGTGCATTATCAGGTATTGCCAGCGGTATAATGAGCGGTGAAAATATCTGGGATCTTTTAGGAGACGCAGCTAACAATATTGGCACAATGGCAATGAGCAATGCAGTAAGTCTAGCTGCAAATTCTATTTTCGGCGGTATTACCAGCGGTATTTCTCTTGCAACCGAAAAAGCTAAAAACAAAGCATCTGAAATAAAAATTGCAAAAGAAAATCAAGCATCTGAAAATGCTGCACAACAAGGTGCAGCACAGGCAGAAGCATTAATTAGCGATGCAAATAGCAAAGTCGAAGGTTATAACTCTCAATTAAATGAACTTCTTCAAACTATTGAAGAAAGCAATGAAATTATTGCAGCTAAAAAAGAAGAAATGGCTAAAAATATAGAAAAAATGCAAGAATTAATTGCTAAATATAACAAAGAAAATGAACAGAGAGAACTTTTACAAGATTTAATCAAAAATGAAAAAGATGAAAATAAAAGAGCCGAACTGCAAAAGAAACTTGACGCATCCACTGCATATTGCGCAACACTTGCACCAACAATCAATGAGTTGTCTGCTAATATAACTGAAATCAAAGAATTAGTAGCTACAGAGATTAAACGTGGACAAAAATATCAAGAACTTACAGCTAATATGCAGGAAGAAATCGTTACATTATCTGAGTCAACTCAAACAGACTTAGATAATACAGTGATAACAACCAATACAAGCGTAGCTGAACATACGAATGCAGCAGCGGAAGAAACAGCAACATTAAATAGTAATGGAACATCCCAAAAATTACAAGGCGAGCAATTGCTGGCAGCTGCTAAAGCAAAAAGTATTATTCCTGGACTAGGCACTGCAATGAGCGCAGCTGATACAACCGTTGCACAAGGGTTGATTACAACAGGAACAGCCGGACAAACTTCTGCACAACAATTTGCAGGCATTATTCAAAGCTTCGGTACTCAATATACTAATTATTTCTCAGGAGTAGAAAATAGCCTGCCAACTATAAACACAGGAATAGGAAACTTCTACACCGGTATTGAAACATTAACAGCTCTGGTTGATATAAATACAGAAGAAGGAACAACTATCCTTGAAACTGAAATTCCTGTTTTTGAAGGTCAAGAAGACCTTAAAAATATCGAAACACAGGTTGCTTAATCAAACAATTCGTATAAACGCTCTCTGATATCTTTTTCATCCAAATCGTTTGTCAGTTTGTTAAGGTTCATTGCCTGTTGATAATACTCGGCAGCAATTGATTTTTTATTTAACGCCTGTGCAGCACGACCAGCATTAAAATGAGCAAGTGTATAGTTAGGATTGAGCGCACATGCCGATTCAAAATATTCCATAGCAGCCTTTGCATCACCAAAACCATCTAAATACACAACACCTACATTATTTCTGGCGATATCAAACTCCGGATTCAAATCAATTGATTTATGAAAAGCTACAAGCGATTCTTCAAGGTAATCCTTCTCCCAGAGGGCAAGTCCTACCTTTGAATAGCTTAAATAATTTTCACCATCTATAGCAATAGTGTCACAATAAATTTTTATTGCTCCGTCAATATCACCTTTTGCCATATACAAATCACCCAGAGACAATTGTACATCCACATTCTCGGGATCAAGCGCAATTGCAGCCTGAAAAGTTGCCTCAGCAGCCTCAAAATTGCCATGAATTTCACCATATATAGCACCCAATGCGTGGCATACTATTGCCGTCCACCTGGCATCGGGATTGATTTTTATAGCTTTTTGATAACACTCAATCGCATCATCATAAAGCTCGCACTTGATATAGGCAAATGCCAGTGAATTGTTATAGTATGGATTTTCAGGTTCCAGATCAACTGCTAATTTAAAAGCAGTCGCTGCGTGCAGTCTGTCTTCTTTCTTCAAGTACAAATGACCCAATTCGTAATAAATTTTGTCATTATCAATCCCGAATTCAAGTAACTTATTATAATAATCAATTGCTTCATCAATTTCATCAGGAAAATATGTCTGAATAATTGTTGCAAGTTTTATCATTATTTCACGATTGTCCGGTGCATTTTCAAGCGCTTTTCTGTAGCACTCAAGACAAGTAATCATATCATCGCATTCAAGCGATAAATCCCCCATTCGCTGGTAGAAAACATCACCATGCTCTGTTTGTTCAGCACCTTTAGAATAAATATCCAGCGCTGATGAAATCATACGCATTTTAGCACAGGTTGAGCCCAATGTTTTAAAAGAAAATACAGAAAAGTCATCTGCTAAATATTTGTACAACATTTTTAAAGTAGGATAGTCCCAAACAATCATAAGACTTCCGGAGAGAAAATAATACAGGAATTGAGCCATTGAGGCAACATTTCTTTGTTTATTTTTCATTTGTTCCATAATAATTTTTGACAGAAACAGTCTCGGACGCGCAGAATTCATACCGGACTTTTTAATTGCAATACGGAACTCTTCTGCTGCTGACTCATAATCACCTGAAACACCCAAAAAGTACCCAGTATATATATGGGCATTTGCATTGTCAGGAGACAAAGTAAGAGCTGTACGACATTGTTCAATCGCGCCATTTACACTAATTTGTCCTTTTTCATACAAAAGACTAGCAAGACGATAATACGCTTCTGGAATACCAGGATTTAATTTAATAGTATCCACATACAGAGAAATTGCGTTTTCCAAATCCTTTTCCTGCTGTTTTATAAGATATTTTTCGTGATATATCCTTGCTTTTTCTAAAGCCACAATTGCATCCTGCTCTTTATCAACGGGGGTTACCAATATTTGTTCTGACATAAAAGCTCCATAAAAATACTGTTTCAAATTCCCCGTCGGCAGAAATTTTCAAAACTTTAACAACTATTGAAAATAATCCTACATATAGATGAGTTTTTGTTTTAATAAGAATACAATAAAGTATCTGACAGAATTTAAAAGTTCAGGCTCATATATTACTATACCTCATGCCTATGCTTACACCTTTGTAACAAAAAATTAAGCATTGTAATATTTCTTTAAAAAAACTTTATTATTTTGCCTGTTTAAAATAGTATGGTAATATAGTAGTAAAGTATACAGATAAATTAAAGGGGAAATCGTGGACAATTTAGGACCAGATATTTTCGGAAGAAAAGATAATGTAAACACACAGAATAATAGCTTGTATGGAATGAACACATCAAATGCACCAGAATATAGTGCAATATCGGCACCGGGGGTAAGTCCTGCAAAGATTAAAGTTATCGGTGTCGGCGGTGGCGGTGGAAACGCCGTTAACAGGATGATTAAGAGCGGACTAACAGGCGTTGAATTCTGGCTTATGAATACAGACCTTCAGGTGCTTAATTGCTCACAATCAAAAAATAAAATTCAACTTGGTGCAAAATTAACTAACGGTCTTGGTGCCGGCGGAGAGCCTCAAGTTGGTGAAAAAGCTGCTGAAGAAGCACAACAAGAAATCACACAGGCAATCGAAGGTGCCGATATGGTTTTCGTCACTGCAGGTATGGGAGGCGGAACTGGTACCGGTGCAGCTCCTATTGTTGCTAAGATTGCAAAAGATTTAGGTATACTTACCATTGCTGTTGTTACAAAGCCTTTCTCTTTTGAAGGTAAAAGACGTCAAAATCAGGCACAGCAAGGTCTGGAAAAGTTAAAAGAGTCTGTTGATGCTCTTATCGTTATACCTAACGATAAACTTCTTGATGTTGTTGACAGACGGGTATCTCTTCAAGAGTCATTTATCGTTGTTGACGAAGTTCTATTAAGAGGTGTTCAGGGCATCTCTGATATCATCACAATTCCAGGGCTTATCAACGTTGACTTTGCTGACGTAAAAAGTGTTATGCAGGCATCAGGCTCAGCTCTTATGGGTATAGGCAGAGGCACAGGTGAAGGCAGAGCAATCGAAGCAGCTAAAATAGCTATTAACTCTCAATTACTAGAAACATCTATTAACGGAGCAAGCGGTGTAATTGTTAATATCACTGGCGGTCCGGACATGACACTGCACGAAGTTACTGATGCAACAAATATTATTAACGATGCCGTTCTGGATGATGCAAGAGTTATTATTGGTGCAGTTGTTGATGATAATATTCAAGGGGAAATTCAAATTACGGTTATCGCTACTGGTTTTGAACTCAAATCACAAAGCACTATTGAAGAAAGAGTTGAAGGTCGTTCAATAAGTGCAGCAGAGTTTTTCTCCGGAGCTTTTAATAACAATGCATCGCAATCATCTAAGATGCCGTCTATGCCTTCTTTCTCAGATATTCAAATTCCTGACTTCTTAAAAAAGTAGACATAGAATAAATAAAATAAAAAACAGAACCATTAAGTTCTGTTTTTTTATTTTTAATTACAACAACTTACCTTACTTTCGTTTTATATAAGCAATTTTCTTACCGCCATAGTTTTTTGATTTAATAATTTCAAATCCGGAGAAATCAACACTTTCTGAATATTCAACTATAGCAATACCAAACTCAGGGAGTTTTAATAAAACATTCTCGTATATTCCGCTTAAATAAGGCGGATCTATATATATAACATCATAATATTTATCAGCAGAACTAGTAAGAAATTTCAAAGCATCCGAGCAGATCAAACGTCCCTCAACACCTATGTTTTTATAATTTGATTGGATAATATTAAAAACCATTCTGTTTTTTTCAATAGCAGTAATATCCGTAAAACCACGACTAACTGCTTCCAACCCCATAATACCTGAGCCAGCAAAAAGGTCTAAAAAACTTTTACCATCAAATCCACCCATAAAAGAATACAGAACATTAAATATACTCATTCTAACCTTAGAGAGAGTCGGACGTGTGATTATAGATTCCGGAGCCTTGACTACCCTTCCATTGTATTTACCTCCGGTTATATTCATGACCCTAAATCCAATTTTGCTATTTTAATATCAAAAACACTTTCTATATCAATACCATTTAAAATTGATGTAATCAAATCATTTGGATTAAACTTATCATTTAATCTGTTAACAAGCCCGAGGATTTTTGCATCTGTATATTCCTCAATAATTCTTGGAAGCGATGTAATTTTCACAGAATCAGAAAATTCAGGAATATTATTAATAACTGCCCCTCTTACATTTACTCCACGTTCTTTTGCAAGATTTAAAATTAAAAGAGCATTATTAATTGCTTCATGTGATGGAGTTATCACAAGCAGAAGCGGAACTCTAAGAATTTTAAGCATATCCATTGTTGTATACTCCTGAGTTAGCGGACTCATTATACCATTAGAACCATCAAGTATTGAACAGTCAAATTTTTCCGTAATATTCTTATATTCGTGCAAAATTAAATCCATATCAATAAACTCATGCTCCTTTTCTGCCGCAATTAACGGTTCACAATCAGACTTAAAAAGGTACGTAAAATAAGTTTCAATATAAGGATCTATTGTTTTAATATACGTTAAATCAGGGGACTGCATAAAACCGTTAATTTCAATGCCAGATGTTTGAATTGGTTTATAAACACAAGTAGAATAATCAAGACTTTGCATTGTTGCTGCTAGTCCTGCACTTATAAATGTTTTTCCCGCCTTTAACTCTGTTGATGCAACATACAAGCTTAGCATACGAAAATTGTAACACGAATTCAAAAAATATTTAACTTATTTCATTTTTTATGTTAAAATAAATAAGTAGTCCAAGAGAGATTGGTAATGAGCTATAAAATATTGTCAAAAAAAGAGTTGTGTACTAATCAGTACGAACTGACAATTGATGCACCCTACGTAGTAAGGAATGCTAAGGCGGGGCAGTTTGTAATTCTTCGTGTAGAAAAAGACGGAGAACGAGTTCCACTAACCATTGCCGATGTCAACAAGGAAAAAGGTCTTTTAACAATTGTTTTTATGGCTGTTGGATATTCCACCAAAAAACTTGCACAATTTGAAGTAGGTGATGAACTGGTTGATTTGGTTGGTCCGCTTGGAACACCTACCCATATTGAAAAATATGGTACTGTCATTTGTGTTGCAGGTGGTTATGGGGCTGCTCCCTGTTATCTCATATCAAAAGCATTTAAAGATGCAGGAAACAAAGTATATATGATTATGGGAGCGAGAACAAAAGATTTGATATTTTGGCAAGATAAAATGAAAGATGCCTGTACACAACTTTTTATAACAACAAATGACGGTTCTCTGGGAGAACAGGGTTTTGTAACCGGAGTAGTTGAAAGATTAATTAAACAGGAAAAAATTGACTATGTAATAGCAGTCGGACCAATGCCAATGATGAAAGCGGTTGCAGATTTAACCAGAGATAAAAATATTTATACAGAAGCAAGCATGAACCCAATTATGGTTGACGGTACGGGGATGTGCGGAGCTTGCCGGCTTACTGTAGGCGGGAAGGTAAAATTTGCCTGCGTTGACGGTCCGGATTTTGATGCCCACCAGATTGATTTCGACGAAGTCATAAACAGGACATCTATTTATAAAGACAGCGAACGTAAACGTGATGAGTATTGTAATTTATTAAACAGGAGAATATAATTTATGTCAGGAGAAAGACAGGTTAGTTTATGCCCTCTAATGAGTGTTGGCTCACAGGTAGAAATTGTTTGTATGCAAGAGAATTGCGCATGGTATCTAAGAAACTATAAACTGTGCTCTGTATATATGTTAGCATATAATTCTATGCTTGATGTTCAGGCGAAACAAGCGGCTAAAAAAGCTCAACAGCAAAAATAAGGATAATTTATGACCAATACGGTAGTCCTTGGCGCACAGTGGGGAGACGAGGGTAAAGCCAAAATAACAGATATCCTTGCAGGACAGTCCGATTTTATTATCCGTTATCAGGGCGGTTGTAATGCCGGTCATACTGTTGTTGCCAATAATACAACATATAAATTTCATCTTATTCCTTCAGGAATTTTATATAAAGATAAAATATGTCTGATAGGTACAGGAACAGTTATTCATCCTGAGTCCTTTAAACTTGAAATTGATGGACTAAAATCTCAGGGTGTTGATTTGTCTGGACTTAAAATAAGTCCGCTAGCTTCAATTACTATGCCATATCACATAGAAGCCGATGGTTACAGCGAAACACATGCTGGAAAAGGCAAAATCGGGACAACAAAAAAAGGGATAGGTCCGACATATACGGACAAAGCTGCAAGAATTGGATTAAAAATCCAAGATTTATATGATGAGGAAACTTTATCAGATAAACTGGATATAATTTTACCTGTAAAAAACAAAATCCTTTCAAAAGTTTATGGATTTGAAGAATATTCAAAAGAGTGTTTAACAGAGTTATGTAAAAAATATGCAGAAATTTTTAAACCCTATGTCTGTTTTGGTATGCAAAAATTAATGTATGAGCATAAAAACGATAAAATTCTATTTGAAGGTGCCCAAGGGGTAATGCTTGATTTAGACTGGGGAACTTACCCGTTTGTAACAAGTTCCAACCCTATTGCCGGCGGAGCTGCTGTAGGCAGTGGATTTGGACCTAAAATGATTGATGATGTCATTGGAGTTGCAAAAGCTTACGTAACACGAGTAGGTGAAGGTCCATTTGTTACAGAATTAAAAGACGAAATAGGAAGAGAAATACAGGAAACAGGACACGAGTTTGGTGTCACAACAGGACGCCCGCGCCGCTGTGGATGGTTTGACACTGTTACAATGCGCTATGCCGTTCAAGTTGGCGGAATTACGAAAATCGCACTTACAAAACTTGATGTATTTGACAAATTTAAGGAAATAAAAATCTGTACCGGATATAAAAATATAAAAACCGGTGAAATTACAAAATATTATCCGACTGATGTTTACACCCATAAGTATTTTGAACCGGTATATGAAATAATGCCAGGTTGGGAGAAAGATATTACAGAAATAAAAGAGTATGATAAACTCCCTGAAAATGCAAAAAAATATATCAATAGACTTGAAGATATTCTTGAAGTACCTATATCTATTGTGAGTGTCGGACCCGACAGAACCCAGACTATCTGGAAGTAAGTCTTGTAAAGAATAAGGAACAGTACATGAAAAACCATGTCATCGCATATCTGCATACCCACTGGGATAGAGAGTGGTACAGAGAATTTGAAATTTTCAGGATGCGTTTGTTAAGAGTCTTTGACGAAGTTATAACAGCCCTTGAAAAAAATTCAATTCCGTCCTTTTATTTTGATGGCCAGGTTGCCGCACTACTTGATTATTTAAAAATACGTCCAGAAAAAGAAAAAAATATAAGGTCGCTTATTGATAAAAAAAAGCTGTTTATTGGTCCTTTTTTTTGTCTAGTGGATGAGTTTTTAACGAGTAAAACTTTATTTAGAAAAAATCTTGAATACGGACTTAAAATAGCAAAAGACTTTGGTTGCAACACTTTTACCGGCTATCTGCCAGATACCTTCGGTCACTCTGATGGTGTAATAGATATACTAAAGGAATTTGGGCTGGAAGAATGTATCGTCTGGAGGGGATGCGGCGATTTACCTGCAGAATTTGTCTGGGAAGCACAAACTGGCAGTCATATTAATGCGATAAATCTTATACGCGGATATTTCATGGACATTTTTACAACAAATCTACCCATTGAAAAAAAAGCCGAGTTCCTTAAAAACAATCTTGATAAAATAGCCGTAAAATCTTCAAATACACTTCTTCTGCCTATCGGAGCAGATCATCTTGGTATTCCTGCTGATATAAAAGAACAAATTTCACAGGTAAATAAACTTCTAAAATCCTACCATATAGAATTAGGGTCTATTTTTGATTATATAAATGCCGTTAAAGATAATTACAAGATTTGCCATAAAGGCGAATTAAGAGATAATTCTATGACGTTCACCCTAGAAGGCTCTTACTCCTCTCGAGCTGATATAAAACGTATGAATATTCTTGCAGAATATGAACTTGAGCGAGCAGCAAAACTTATTGATTTTTATAACCTTCATAATCATTACGGAACAACTTTAGAATACGGTTATAAGTTATTAATAAAAAATCAAGCACATGACAGTATATGCGGTTGTTCTACCGATGATACGCACTATGAAAATATTTTAAGATACAAAAAAATTAAACAAATATGTAACAGTATCGTTTCTGAAATAAAATTTGAAAAAAATATTAATAATAAAATAATAAATCTGGGAAACTCTGAATTCAGCGGAGTAATAGAACTTACCAAATACACTAAAGACAAAAATGACATCATTATAAGCAGTAAAAAAGGATTTCCTGAATATTTATTAACCGACATAAAAAAAATACCGGTAACAGAAGACTATAGAACAATTTATACAAGTATTGAATACGTGAAAGAAGTACGCCGTGGCGAACACACAATCAAGCCTGTACACCCAACAACTGTAATTGAAGCAGAAAATAACACCTTAAAAGGAAAAGTTACCATACAGGTTGATGATAAAATTAAATTTATTGCCCAAAATAAAAGTGTAAATATATTCTTAAGAGATTTTAAAGACTATGGCGACAGCTATAACCGAGGTCCGGTAAAAGGTGATAATGGAGAAATTATCCCCATAAAATCGTGCCGGCTAAAATTCAAATCATCATTACGCTCAATTCTTGAAGTAAAATTTGATAAAAACATTCAACTTGAAATATCACTTGATGCAGACAGTGAGTATCCTAAATTTAAATTTATAATAAACAATAAAAAGAAAAATCACCATCTTTTTATGTGTATGGAATTTAATAAACCAGTAACCAAAACTGTATCAGAAGATATGAATCGATTTATAACAAGGAACTTTAATCCAGATTATAATATAAGAGATAACCTTCCTAAGACCAGAGGACTTGAAGCCAAGACAAATACAGCACCATGCCAGAGGCTTGTTACAGCAAATAATTTTGGAATCGTTTTAAAAGGCATAAACCAATATGAAGTCTACAAAAATGAACTGCGGTTAAGTCTTTTAAGAGCAACAGGAATTATCTCCAACCCAAAAAATTCGTCACGTTCAACTCCTGCAGGCCCACCAATTGAAACACCCGACGGACAACTATTGAAAACAATTAGTCAAGAACTGTGGTTATACTTTAATAAAAAACCAGAAGAAGCAATAAGTGCAATATATAATTTTATATACGTATGATTTTTATCTATACAGTTACAAGAGCTTCTGCCCCCAGCTCCAAAGCCTCTATATTAAGCGGCAGCAAATGTTTTCTATGAGGAGGAAGCACATATTCAAGAGCTTTTTGAAGGCTTTCAACTGTAAGTAAGTGACAGGCTGATGCCAAAACTCCCAATGATATGATATTTGCGACCTTTATTTCTCCAAGTTTCTGTGCCATTTCTGTCATTGGTACAAATATATACTTAATATCACTACGCGGTTTCATAATTTTTACAAGAGATGAATTAGCAATTATTGTACCGCCTGCTTTTACTCTTGACAGAAATTTATCAAAAGAAGACTGATTTAACACAATTGCAAACCCAGTATCTTTTTTATGAACAGAACTTACTTCATCATCACTTACAACAATTTCACAATTAACGGTTCCACCTCGCATTTCTGCGCCATAACATGGATACCAAGTAACATTTTTACCCTCAAGCATAAAAGCATTTGCAAGTATTCTACCCGCCAATAAAACACCTTGCCCGCCAAAACCTGCAAATATAAAATTTTCTTCCATTATCCTTTATTCCTCTGTAACATCTTTGTATACCCCTGGAGGAAATACCTTCATCATTTCATTTCTGACACGCTCGTGCGAGTCCTCAGGAGTCATATTCCAGTTAGTAGGACAGGTTGACAAAATTTCGACAAAACCTGTTCCTAAACCTTTTAACTGTACTTCAAAAGCCTTTTTTATAGCTGCCTTGGCTTTACGGATATTAGCAACAGTATCAAGTGAAACTCTTGCACTGTAAGCAGTACCGCCACATAAAGCAATCTGCTCTGCAATCTTGATCGGATAACCATAATATGCTCGATCACGTCCATTCGGCGAAGTTGTTGTAACCTGCCCCATCAAAGTTGTTGGTCCTAACTGCCCGCCAGTCATACCATATGTTGTATTATTAATACATATAGCCGTTATACTCTCACCGCGAAGTGCCGCATGCATAGATTCAGCAAGACCTATTGAAGCAAAATCACCATCCCCTTGATAAGTTAATACAAATTTATCAGGTTTTGCACGTTTCACGCCGGTTGCAACGGCCATTGCCCTGCCATGCGGTGCCTCTATACAATCTAAATCAAGAAAGTCATACATTGTAACTGAACATCCTATAGAAGTTGTCAGAATTGTTTTTTCCTTCAACCCCATCTCGTCAATCAGTTCAGCAACAAGCCTTATTGCAACCCCATGATCACACCCTTTACAAAAAGAGTATCTAAAATCTTTTTTAAATGTTTTAGGAATTTCAAATACCAGCATAAACCTTCTCCGTAGATTTTTCCACTGCCTCTGTGATTTCTTCTACACTCAACCATTCTCCTGCCGGACGGGGATTAAGCAGTGATGTTTTTGTTCTACCGTTTACAGCCAATCTTACATCAGTATACATCTGCCCCATATTCATTTCAACAGTCATAATTTCCCGACAGCCCCCTGCAAGTTCCCAAATCCGTTTATCCGGGAACGGGAACAATGTAATCGGCCGTAACATACCAGCTTTTATACCTTTTGAGCGCAAAACCTTTACCGCAGCCTTAATATTACGTGCTAAGCTGCCAAAAGCAACAAGAAGAAAATCGGCATCATCTGTCATAAATTCTTCATACATTACTTCACGTTCAGATATCAATTTATATTTTTCGAATAAATCACGAACATGCTGAATATGTCTTTGCTCATTTGGTCCGTAAGAACAGATGGTTCTGCCTGCCCTGTCCTTAGCTCCATCCAATGCCCAGCTTGAATTATCAACTGCCGGATAAGGATACGGTGTAAACTCCGCAGGCTCCATCATTTGCCCCAACAGTCCATCCGCTAACAGAATAACCGGAGTCCTGTATTTATGTGCGATGTAAAAAGTTTTATACGTAAGCTCTATACACTCCTGAACAGTAGAAGGAGCATATACAACCATTCTGTAATCACCATTACCACCGCCATAAATAGACTGATAATAATCTCCCTGAGCGGGATAAATTCCTCCAAGCCCCGGACCTGCCCTCATAACATTTACTAATACAACAGGAAGTTCATCAGACGCTGCATAAGAAAGAGTTTCCTGCATAAGAGCAACTGCACAGGATGAAGATGTTGTCATCGCCCTTGCTCCGGTTGAACAGGCTCCAAGAACCATATTTATTGCTGCAATTTCACTTTCAGCAGAAACATAAGCAAGCCCTGCACTTGGCATTTTAGAACTCAAATATTCCCCAATTTCTGTCTGCGGGGTAATCGGATAGCCGAAATAACACTCACAACCCGCATTTAATGCTGCCTGTGCTATTGCATAATTCCCTTTTATCAATTGTTTTGTCATATCACTTATGTACCTCTGTTATTGCCAAATCCGGACAACGTGCTGCACACATTGCACATCCGATGCATTCACTATTTTTATCGCAGAACTCTACTGCATATTCACCTGTACTATTTACATGTGAACTTTTTTTAATTAACCCTTTGGGACAAACTGCCATACATAAATAACAGGATTTACATCTGTTTTCATCAATTATTATATGAGCCATAACTTACTCCGTATAATAAACATCTTACTACAAGCAAAACTGAAATTAAACTATTTTCCATAATTTGCAAGAGTATTGTCAATTAGAGATTTCATTTCTTTCTTGTACGCTCTTGGTGAAACAATTTCACACATTGTTTCATATTTAAGAAGGCGGTTTAATAGAGATTGCTTGTCTTCCATCCTGTTCAATACCGTAATTGAACCATCCTCTTCTATTCCCACCACTTTCTCATCAGGACGCAGGGTATAACGTCTTGCAAGAGCATTTTTAAGTTTAAATATTACAGATGTAGAAAGTAAATTCCCAGAAGATTTCACATCTGACATTGTTATACTATTAATATCATTATACAAAATTTTCTTTCTATCACCATTATAATTAACTATAACCGCCAGTTTATCCTTTTCACAGGACAGTTCTAACGGCTCACACAGTATTAAATTGTTTTTTCCATCTGCTACAAAGTTTATATTAACTTTCCTGTTATTTTCCATTGCAGCTTCAAAGGCCTCGACATTTTTATCATCTTCAGGCACCTCTATTTTTGCATAATATCTGTCAGAACGTTTATTAATCTTCATAAGTAAAGAATTATAAGCCCTTATATTTTTACCGATACGCATATCAGCAGAATAATTTTTGATTTCATCAAACAATTCTAGAACATCATCGGAAAAATCCATACCAAATGGTAATTTTAATAAGGTATATTTCCCATCTATTTTCTGAATATCAATCCCGCAAAACCTGCAGGTATTTATATACTTACTCACAAGAAAATTTGAGCAGCGTTCACCAGATACTTTGCTCAATGCATCCATTAAATCATTCATTGTATAATTTTTTTCAAACAGTAATTGCAGCATCTGCAAAACACGCAATGATGATACATTAACTTTAAGCATAAATTTTTCTTAACTCCATTAATTTAGCTATAACCTCATTCTTGATATCATCCGGCGCCAGAACAGTACAGTCGGAACCAAGAGATAAAATATGTTGTATTGCAAAGAATTTGTTTGTAAATTCTACTTCAACAATCCCCAAGTTATTTTCAACTTTTTCAACTTTAACATCATTACCTAAAGTATAATTATCGTAGTTTTTCAATGAATATTTGATTTTATATACCTCCGGCTTATATTCAATATTACCGGCCTCAAATTTAATTATTTCACGAATCCTTGACATATTGTAACATACATTTTTTTTAGTTTCCGTGTCAAAACCTTCTACATAAAGCTTATTGCTCTTTAAGAAAATTCTTCCCAATACAAACTTCTTTGTACTTATTTTTTTCGTAGGAGTAGCATATGCAATCGTAAAAATATCATTTTTACCATCCCGCGCTAGTAATTTATCATAAACATCCGGTTCTATTTTATAGAAACCTGTAATATTTCTTAATTCTCCTGCTGTCTCATCATTGAAAGTATGTTCGGCAAGAACTTCAAACAACTCATTAAACTTCACTGCAACCTTATAATCAGAGCCGCGCGTCATATTAGCATAAAGTGTTTTAAGAGCATTGATTTCGTCACCCGTTATTTTCAATGCAAACGGATGTGATATCAGCTTATACTTAAATCCGCTTGTTTTAGAAGGACGAGAAATATTACAACCAGCCGCCTTTAGTGTGGAAAGAGCTATTCTTATAGTATCACTTGAATAATTTTTATCCACCAATCCACATTCGGATATAAGAGTATTTAATTCCTGTAAATCACGTGGTGCAATCATCAATGCCCCTAATATGACTATAAGCCTCGCACCTGTTAACGAAATCTGAGTCACTTCTGCTTTAGTTTGAAAAGTGTACATAAAATTCTCCCATAAACATCCACTACTAAATATACCATAAAAACTAAAAACCACACAGGTTGAAGATATATTCTGTTACATTATCTACATAATAGTTATCCATAGAACTAAAAGGCAGAACTTCCCCGCCAAATTCTAACTTTATTTTCTCAATTTTTTTATTTATATCCTGACGTTTTATGTAATCCACCTTTGTCATTATCGTAAAGACCGGTAATCCATGCACATTTATCCATTCTCGCATTTGTATATCATTTTTTTGAATATCATGCCTTGCATCAATAAACTGTATCAGCGATTTTATCTCTGCCCTGTTTAAGAGATATTCTTCAAGGTTTTCCTGCCAGGCAGCCTGAGCAGCACGGGAAACTTTTGCATAACCGTATCCTGGCAAGTCAGCAATAACAAACTTGTCAGACATATTAAAAAAATTTATTAACCTTGTTTTTCCCGGAGTATTTGATGTTTTTGCAAGCTTTTTATTGTTGGAAAGTTTGTTTATAAAACTTGATTTACCTACATTAGAACGACCCAACAGTGGAAATTCCGGCAGGTTAAAAACAGGACATTGTGAAAGTTTTTCAGCACTTACCACAAACTTGCCGGGGATAAAATCAGCCATGTTGTCTCCTTACGCTCATTGACAATTGTAAAAATTCTGGACGTTTCTTTTTCAATGCTGCGCGCTTCTCTACCCTCTTTTCATTTCTGGCAGTTGCAGCACTTAAAAGATTAAATAGGTTTATATTATTAAAAACAGTAATCTGTGTTTTGTTTTTAGTAAAATTGACCTGAACAGAGGAGTCTTTTGCAAAAAAGTTTTCCGCCTCCATCCCCACAATCTGGATAAGTCCCGTTTTAAGGATACTCAGCGGTTCTCTAAAAAAAACTTCAAAAGACTCAAATATATTCATTCTATTTTCCTCTTAACCAAACAAACGCATCCATAAATTTTCACCACTTTCAGCGCGTTTAATTTTCTTCTCAAGCTTAACAACCTTCTTTGTATACTTTTTTAATTCGCGTTCATTTGTTGAAGCTGCCAAAATTTGCTTATAGCAAGCACATTCAGCTTTTAAATTTTTATTCTTTTTATAAAACTTTGCAAGAAGTTTATTAGCTTCTACGTTAGAAGGATTTTCTTCCACTGCACGCTGCAAATACTTATTTGTAAAGAATTTATCTCCTTCCTTTTTAAAATACACCGCATCCTTATAATATTCATTTGATTTAGCAATTTTTTTATTAACATAAACTCTGTTATCAAGTACCTGCTTATCTGCCGGATTTATGATTTCTGCTTTATTTAAAGCTTTAATGGCATAATCATAATTTTTATTGAAGGTAAAAAATTCCGCAAGATACTTGTACTCATCAATAGTATTTGCAGCATTTAAAGCTTTTTCGTATTCATCCTTTGCAAGAACATATTCACCTGCAACAGAAAACGCTTCGCCTTTAACAATATACTCTGCAACATTTCTAGGTTCGGAGTTTATAATAGCCTGTAACTCATCACCCGTTCGCTCAATGCCAATAATTTTATCAAGTTTAAGCTTTGCAAGTCTCAATTCTACATCCGACGGATTAATCTCAATTGCTGCAGTAAGTTTTTCTCGTGCCTGATAGAATTTTTCCAATGAAATAACCGCATTACTTGAAATTATTTCTTTAGCTTCTGCCCAGTAAGTGTCAGCAAGCCCCTTAAGAGCTTCCGAATAAAATTTTGAGTCTTTTCCGATTATCGAATAATACTTTTCTGCCTGCGCATAACTCCCTTTTGCCAGTTCTATATCACCTATTTTAAGGTATATTGCTTCAGCATTTTTATCCATGCCGGCAATCGTTTTCAAACACTCGAGTGCAAACTCATTATCTGACCTGTTTTCATATAACTTTGCAAGATTTAAGTACGGTATCGTAAACTCTGGTAATAATTCTATCGCTTTTTTATAGTTTACAATTGCAGCCGCTTCATTCTGCTGACTTGCATAAATTTCTCCTGCAAGATTATACGCATAAGCAAAAGAAGGGTTAATCGTGAGTACCTTTTCAAGGGCATTAAGTGCTGTTGTATACTCTCCGTCTTTTGCATTTATTCTTGCCAGATGATAATAAGCTGTGTAACAATAAGGATTTCTGGATATTGCTTCATTAAACTTGTTCTGTGCAATTTCATAATTTCCCTGCTGATAATAAAGCGTTCCTAGATTATCATAAGCTGTTGCATAGTCAGTTTTAATTCTTATTGCTTCTTTAAAATTTTCCTCTGCAGCAACAAAGTTTTCTGCCGCTAAATACGCAACACCAAGTGCGTTATATGCTTTATAATTATTTTTATTCAGTTCTACAGCCTTTTTAAGTTCTGCAACACCATTTTCATAATAATACTCTGAATTTTTACGATAATTCATATCTGAAGTATCAGGACGTTTGAGATATACAAGCCCCTGTAAAAAATGTAAATCAGAATTGTTTGGATACTTTTGAAGTAATACATCAATATTTGCCTGTGCATCATTCAAGCGTGAAACATTAATAAGATATGTATTGTAATAAATATTTGTATCTAAATCATTAACATTTGAGGCAATAAGTTCCTCTATAATTTTTTGTGCCTCGTTATATCTAAGATTTTCCAACAAATAAGCTGCTTGTTCTTTTTTACTGTTAAGAGTAGTTTTATTATCTGGAAGAACAACACTCTTAGTAAGTTTGCCCTGTTTTTTCACAGGTGCTGCAGTAATTATGCCTCCTGCCATAAAAACCAGCAGCAAAGCCGCCCATATTTTTTTCTTCATAATATACTCCACAATTGAATATATTAATTCTAGTATATACTTTTTAAAATTGCAAAAAAGAAATAAGAAATATTTACAATCATTAAGAATATTGAATAAAATGTTTGTATCGCATAATATAAAAGAAGAAAGTGCCTTTTATAATGCTTAACAGTTCTAAAGAATTACTTGAGGATTTTAAAATATATCTTGGTGTAGAGCGAAACTTTTCCGAGCATACTACACGTGCTTATGTATCGGACTTATTGAGTTTCTTAATCTGGCTTGACAATACTCCGCCGCAGGATGCAGATTATAATAAATTAAGAGAATATATTTATTTTATCCAAAGATTTGAATATCAAAAAACCACACTTGCAAGAAAAATTGCAGCCATAAGAACCTTTTATAAATACTTGTATCGTGAAAGAATAATAGATACAAATCCCGCAATCTCACTAAATGCTCCAAAACGTCCGAAGCCGCTGCCTAAATTTCTTACTACAGAAGAAATAGAAAATATTTTAAACCACGTCAAAATCAACACACCTGCCGGTTTCAGGAACAGGGTTATACTTGAACTTCTCTGGGCTACTGGTATGCGGGTATCGGAATTAAGCGGACTGAATTTCGGGAATCTAAATTTGGAAAACAATGAAATAAAAGTAATGGGAAAAGGGGCAAAAGAACGAATTGTTCTTATTTCTGACAGGGCAAAAAAATATCTTACACAATATATTAATACAGCAAGAAACCTTATAGCTCCGGGGTTTACTGTTTCCAATGATGAAGATGCTCCGCTTTTTATAAACAATACCGGTTACAGATTACAGAATAAAAGTATCAGAAACGCAATAAATGAAACTGTAAAAGAACTGGAATTACAGAAGAAAGTTACCCCGCACGTATTCAGGCACAGTTTTGCTACAAGGCTTATTGAAAACGGAGCGGATTTAAGGGTTGTACAAGAACTTTTAGGACACGCGGGTATTTCCAACACACAAATCTATACACATGTATCAACCAAACACCTAAAAGAAGTTTATGACAAAGCACACCCGCACGCCTGATATAATATCGTCGAGGATTAATAATAGACCGGATTATTATTTGACATCTTAGACTCCTTGCGAAATAATTTAGGAATGAAAATAATAATATACGGTGCTAATGAAATAGGATGTATAATTGCAGCAGAGTTTTTTGAAGATCACGACATTATAATGATTGATCAGGAAAAAAACCGTACTGATGCTTTTAACAAAATGGATATAGGGTTTATTGCAGGTAACGGTTCCTGTATACCAACACTTAAAGAAGCCCAAATTGATGATGCCGATATATTTATTGCATGTACAGACTACGATGAAGCAAATATTGTAGCCTGCCTGACTGTAAAAAAGATAAGCGATGCAAAAACTATTTGTTTTGTTTCAAAAGAAGAATACCACGCTTCAATAGGATGCAAAAAAGATTCTGAGTACTTTTGCGACTTAGGCATTGATTACATAATCTGGCCGGAAGAACTTCTTGTGCAAGAAATTTTCAGAATAGTAACCGTTGCTAAAGCTCTTGATGCAGAACACTTTGCCGAAGGCAAGGCAAGACTGCTTGAGTATAAAATTCAAGAAAATTCACTGCTTGAGAATAAAAAAGTTAAAGATTGCAGATTTCCTGACGACTCGCTCCTTGTCGGCATAACCCGTCAGGGAGAGTTATTTATACCAAATGGCGATACTGTACTGCTTAAAGATGATAAAGTAATTTGTATGGGAACACCGTCTTCGCTTGATATACTTGCGGGACGTTTTTTCCACGAAAAAGAGCTTGTAAGAAATGCCGCAATTATCGGAGGCGGAACCGTCGGTATGATGCTTGCTAAAAACCTTGAAAAACTAAAAATCAAAACCAAGGTTTTTGAAAGAAGTGAAAAACGCTGCGAATATCTTGCCTCAGAACTGCAAAATACCTTAATAATAAATGGCGACGGTACTAATATCCAATTATTGAATGAAGAAGGGATAGAAGATTTTGATGTAGTAATAAGTGTTACAAATAACGACGAAAAAAATCTTCTCTGCTCGCTGCTTGCAAAACAGGCAGGTATAAAACGTGTTGTAACAAGAGTTTCTACAAATACAAACGTCCAGTTATTTGAAAAAGTTGGAATTGATGTTGCCATATCATCAAATATCGCCGTTATAAAAGAAATCAAGAATGACCTTAATGAAAACGACGTAGATATTCTGGCGACTGTTGAGCAGGGAAAAGGCGAAGTTCTGGAACTTGATGCACCCGAAAAATTCCACAGCAAAAAAATCATGGATTTAAAACTTCCTTCAGGTTCTATAATCGGTATAATACAGAGAAGAAATAAAATTCTTATACCAAAAGGAAACACTCTGATTATGAACGGAGATTCACTTATAATATTTACAACAAAAAGTAATTCACAGGAGTTAAAAAAATTTTTTAAGGTATAATTTATGAGATTTGACTACTTAGCGTTTGTCTTAAAAAAATTACTGAAACTCATTGCTTTTATTTCAATCTTGCCGGTAATAACAGCATTATGTTATCGTGAAATTGCTTCTCTCTGGCCATTTCTATATACAGGTTTCGGAGCAATTTTTATTAACATGCTGCTAACAAAAGCAGGTAGAAATATTCAAAACCTTAATGACCTAAGAAAAATTAACTGCTTTGGCATCGTTGTAACAAGCTGGATTATTACGTCCATTATATTATCAATACCATTTTTGTTTTTCGGTATCTCTCCGATTGATGCTTTTTTCGAAGGTACATCAGGAATAACAACAACAGGAGCAACTATTTTAACTAATTATAACTATCCGCATGCTCTTCTTTTCTGGCGTGCATTAATTCAGTGGCTGGGCGGTATCGGAATACTGGTAATATTTATTGCTATATTGCCTCAATTTGCGGTTGCCGGGCGTCAAATGTTTTTTGCAGAAACTCCAGGTCCAGGAGAAGAAATGCTTACCCCGAGAATACGTTCAACAGCAAGCGCAATGTATAAAATATACCTGCTGCTCACCATTATATTAATTTTATTACTAAAAATAACAGGAATGACCTGGTTTGAAAGTATCTGTACTTCAATGTCAACACTAGCCTGCGGAGGATTTGTTGTTGATGCGAATTTAATGACTCGCTGCTCAAGCCTTACACTGTGGCTTATAACCATATTTATGATAATAAGCGGAACAAATTTCAACCTTCTGTGGCGGTGTTTTACTAAAAGAAATATTAAAACATTAATAAATAACGAAGAATTTAAAGTATATATATACGTATTTCTTTTGCTGAGCGCAGCTGTTTCCATTTGCGGGTATCTTAATACAAATAATACCTTTCAGGATTTAATAAGAGATAGTGCTTTCAGTGTAATATCAATAATGACATCAAATGGATTTGCTATCGACACCTACACAAGCTGGAGCATAGGCGCACAGGTATTTTTGTTCATAGCAATGTTCACCGGAGCCAGTGCCAGTTCAACAAGCGGCGGTATTAAGATAATACGCTGGGTTTTAGTATTCAAATTTTTAAAAACTGAAATTACACGAATTTTCCACCCGAATGCAGTTATAAACGTAAAATCAAATAATCAAATAGTCCCCAAAGAGGTCATTGGCCAGGTGTTGATATTTATGTTTTTCTACTTTCTAATTTTTATCTTTTCTGCAATAATTATAACCCTTATAGAACATAATTCCGAGATTGGAACATTAAGCGCCTTAAATGCTATAGGAAATATAGGGTTTGCACCTGACAGAATAAACAGTTTTACCCCTTTAACAAAATTGATTTTAATATTTGATATGCTTATAGGGCGTCTGGAAATCATCCCCTTCCTTGTTCTATTACAGCCAGAATTCTGGGAATTCAGAAAATAAAAACAATAAATCTATTAAGCTAATTGTTTTAAATATTTTTACAACTATAATTAATTTTTGTAACGATTTATAAAATAGCAGGCAATTAAATTATTTGACAGAACTTAGCAGGTATGGAGACAAATATGCAAGTACACGCTGTTACTAATAATATTTACACAAAGAATTTATCTTTTACACCGAAAAATGATAAAGACCCCATACAACCCCCTATATCAACTGCCCTTCCGCCAAAAGGTTTGAGGGCAGTATATTTTGGTCATAATATAAACGTTCAAAATATTGAAGGTTTAATCAAGAATTATAAATGGTTCATAAATAACGATAAAACACCTGCTATAAATGCTTTATTAAAAATCAAAACAGATAAAGAAACCTTTGATGCACTGCTTAAAACAATATTAAAGAACGACGAATTCAGCTATGAATTAATTGACAGTATAATAAAACAACCGCGGAATATGAAGTATTTTCTGAAAGATTTTGAAGAAAAACTCCCAACCGGCAGTGATACTTTATTAACTTTTATGCCATACAATGTTTACACAGAAGCATATACAAAATATATAGATAAAAGATTTCAAAACGCAACCTCCATATCAGAACTCCTCGAAATCAGACCTGATTGGAAAGAAGAAGTACTATTAGCAAAACATCAAGATATTTATCATAATAATGATTTTGAACTGGGGTTTGTACCGGACGAGATAAATTACGGGAAATTTGAAAGAATTATCAAATACATTGCTCCCTTTGGTGATATCGGACATAAAAGTATCAAAGAAATTCCGCCGTTAAAAATTGATAATAGCACTTATAATTTTAACTTTTTCACAGATGGCCGTTCTGATAAAAATGTCTTTGGAATAACCGGAAATAACGGAGAAAAATTCATAATAAAAGTTGCACAGCGTAAAAAAAGGAGTCTCGATTTACCTTTTGCCCTAGGTACTTTATGTAAAATCGATACTTACTTAACACGCAACCATTGCAGGAATTCCGCACCTTTTAAATATTATAATCACAAGTTAAACGCATCAGTTTATGACTTTATTGAACATCAAAAAGTTGATAAAAAGATAACCTTAAAGAATATCAAAGAAAATATTCCGGATTTTATTGACTTAAACATGATATACAATGACACGGCAGGATATAACAACTTTTTCATATTAGATAATACCCAAAAACGTATACAAAAAATGAATGATTATGCCTACGGAGTCAAACACGCAGAATGGATTACAGTGGATAATGATCACGTTACTTTTAGCACCAGATTTCAACCGGTAATAGATAAGTATCATAAACGTCTACCCAATTTTATGGGAGCAATCATATAAAATTAGTATTATTCCCATAAAGTATATTGAATGCTTTGTAAATTTTTGTAAATATTTTGTCCAAAACATTAAAGTTTTTCAAAATTCTGCCGTTAACTATACTGTTGATATTTTTGGAGTATAGAATTATGTACAGATATTATTGGCCCGGAACTTACAGTTTTCAAGAAAATATTAAGCTTTACACACTATGGATGAAAGACCAGCTAGACAGCCTTTTATACAAAATATACGAAATCGAGAAGAGTTTAGCGCTATAATCATAGCGGTAAAACACATTTAAATAACTCTCGGAATCTAAGCCCCTTGGACTGGGGGCTTTTTTTATGCAGAATCGATAGAACCGGTATAATTTCTGTATTTCATCACATGGAAGAACTACATTTGTTTACACGTCTACACCGCTAAAATATCATTCCACAGATTAATATACTCCAGCCTGCCGATATAAAAAGTACAGGGCAGAGAATAATAGCGGGCAATTACAAAAAATCAAGCAGAATCAGGTATCGGAATTCTAATCTTTCCATATCAGGATAAACAACTATAACTAGAAAAAATAAGAACACTACCAGCAAACTAAAACACCGGCGGTTTTTCCGCCGGTGCCGGTTGGATTTTACTGATGGACAGTGCCATCGGGATTATACTTTACCTCCCGTATTTTGTTGCCGTCTGCGTCGTAGTCATAATCATTGAACCAAGCCACGCTGCCATCTGAGTTATACCTTATCTCCCGCGTATTATTTCCATCTGCGTCGTAGTCATAATCATTGAACCAAGCCACGCTGCCATATGAGTCATAACTTATTTTCCGCGTATTATTTCCATATGCATCGTAGTCATAATCATAGAAGATACTCACGCCGCCTTCAAAGTTATAATATATAACCCGCGTATTATTTCCAGCTGCGTCGTAGGCATAATCATAGAAGTCATGCACGCTGCCATCTGAGTTATACCATATCTCCCGCGTATTATTTCCATCTGCGTCGTAGGCATAATCATAGAAGTCATACACGCTGCCATCTGAGTTATAATCTATCTTCCGCGTTTGGTTTCCAGCTGCATCGTATTTATAATCCTCGAACAAATCTACGCGGCCATATGCCTTATAACCTATCTTCCGCGTTTGGTTTCCATCTGCGTCGTAGTCATAATCATTGAACCAAGGCACGCTGCCATATGAGTTATAATCTATCTTCCGCGTTAGGTTGCCTGCTGCATCGTATTCATTCTCTATGAAGTCATGCACGCTGCCATATGAGTTATAATCTATCTTCCGCGTTAGGTTGCCTGCTGCATCGTATTCAAAATTATAGAACCTTCTCACGCTGCCGTCTGAGTTATAACTTATTTCCCGCGTTGTTTTGCCATTTTCGTCAAGATATTTTTCAATCCTGCCATCTTCGTTATAAACTACTGTTGTACCATCTGGCTGTAATATCGCTTTACCAGCATTATGTTTATTTTGCAGCAAATACTTCGCAACTTCCGCTGATGGTATAGATGAAGGTATATCGCTTGCATTTTGCGGTGGTGTTACTGCTGGAAGAGTAACTGCGGGAGGAGGAGTCACGGCGGAAGGAGGAGTCACGGCGGAAGGAGGAGTCACAGCGGGAGGAGGAGTCACGGCGGAAGGAGGAATCACGGCTGCTGGCTGCTTAGCCACTCCTGCTGCCGGTTGTTGAGTCGCACCTGTTGCCGGCTGTTGAGCCGCACCTGCTGCCGGCGGTTGAGCAGCACCTGCTGCTGGCGGTTGAGCAGCACCTGCTGCCGGCGGTTGAGCCGCACCTGCCGCCGGTTGTTGAGTCGCACCTGCTGCTGGCTGCTGAGCAGCACCTGCTGCCGGCTGTTGAGCCGCACCTGCTGCCGGTTGTTGAGTCGCACCTGTTGCCGGCTGTTGAGCCGCACCTGCTG
>CAYVMC010000021.1:33279-33395 GCA_964452495.1 uncultured Muribaculaceae bacterium
GAGCAGCACCTGCTGCTGGCGGTTGAGCAGCACCTGCTGCCGGCGGTTGAGCCGCTCCTGCTGCCGGCGGTTGAGCCGCACCTGCCGCTCCGTTGACTTTCTTAAAACCCATCGCT
>CAYVMC010000022.1:0-33221 GCA_964452495.1 uncultured Muribaculaceae bacterium
AAAATGGTTAACAAATTATCACATTAAAGTGAATTACCTAAATAGATAACCGTGCTGTGAACGGTTATGTGCTTTACAATGGCGGGCTGATTACCCGCCTTTTTTTTACCTGTCTTTTAAATTATTAATTAACTTCTCCGCTACTGTTTTATTATATCTGTATCTGCTGTCTTCCGGAATACATGACAAAACTTTTTTATACATTGATGTCTTTATCCCATCGGACTCAAGAATACCTGCATAGTCAGGATGACACAACATTTTTGCCGTATTATAAAGAGCATAAGATACCCCCCAGGGACTTGTTTTATAAATCTTAGAAATAATCTTTCCTGCGCATTTATTGACCGGTCTTACATCATATCCGCCAAGTTTTTTTATAATTTTTGCAGTATCCAGATTTCCGGCTCCCCTGCCCATGCCCGATACACAACAATCAATAATCAAATCCCGTTTCAAGCCCAGTCCGGCAAAAGCAAGTGCATTTTCCAACGAACAGTTTAAGTTATTATGGGAATGAAAATCAAGAGTTACACAATCTAAAAGCCTTTTATCAATATATCCGGCTAGTTTTATTATATCTTTCCTGACAAGACTGCCCGATGTGTCCGTAATACAAAGCGCATAAGGTTTTATATCGTTTACAATGTTTATCAAATAATCAAGTTCCTGTTCGGTATATGTATTTATGAACATAGGATTTAAAAATACATTAAACGCTTTCTCAATAAGAATACGGGCATCCGCAACCGCACGTTCTAAAACATCTTTCCTGAAGGCTATCCTTATAAACATGTTACCCGAAACGTTTTCTTCCTGCAAAGTGTTTACATCAAATTCACCGGCATTAATCATCAGTGAAAATTTTTGTTCCGGATATTTTTTTATATAGCCGATAACAGGATTCTTTCCTTTATAAATTCCGTCAAACAAACTGCTGTTCAATTGGGCGCATGGTTTTAAAAATCCGCATTCAATAAAATCCATGCCAGCACTGACCAGAGCCGCAATAATATCTTCAATATTTTGCCGCCCGAACTCCCAGTTATTTACATATCCGCCGTCTCTTAGCGTACAATCAAGCAGACGTACATTCATAAGTAAATATTATAACCAACTAAAAGATTATTCAATCACTGCCGCAAAATTATCAACAACACTTCGGTAATAGCATGACTTCTAAAGTATGGTATAATCTGGTTATATAAAAGAGGAGTGTAATGGAAATTCTGGGATATATATTTAAACGAATACTTCAAACAATCCCACTGCTTATTTTTGTATCAATTATAAGTTTTTTCATAATTCGTTTAAGTCCGGTAGACCCGCTTGGAGAACTAAGGCTTAACCCTTCAATATCACAGGAAACACTGGAAAAAGAACAAAAACGGCTCGGGCTGGACAAACCAATCTATATCCAGTACCTTTTGTGGGCAAAATCCTTTATTAAAGGGGACTTAGGGTACACCGCAGCCGGTGAGAAAGTATCAACAAAACTGGCAGAAAGAATCCCTAACACGCTTTTACTTACACTTGTCGTTATTTTTACAACCTGGATGGCAGGCATCCCCCTCGGAATTCTCGGCGCAGTAAAACAGAAGTCCTATATTGATAGGCTTTTAACTCTTTTCACCAGTATGGGTATGGCTATACCGTCTTTCTTTTTCGCCATCCTGCTGCTTATGTTTGCCGTAAAAACAGGCTGGTTTCCGGTCGGCGGTTTAACCTCCTATAATTTTGCAGAAATGAGTTTTAGCGGTAAAGTATGGGATATAACAAGACATCTGTTTTTGCCGTCGCTTGTATTATTTACTATTTCACTATCAGGCCTCCAGCGGCAAATGAGAGCAAATACTCTCGAAGTACTTGATAGCGACTACATAAAGTATGCCCGCGCAAAAGGACTAAGTGAACGTAAAATCATTTTTAAACATGCACTAAGAAATGCTATTAACCCGATGATTACGTTACTGGGGTTTGAATTCGCCGGACTGTTGAGCGGCGCCGCTCTAACAGAATATGTGTTTCAATATCCCGGACTTGGAAGATTAATACTTGAAGCAGTCATGAAATCTGATATAAACCTTGTTATGGCATCTCTCATGATTGGTGCATTCATGCTCGTTTTAGGCAACCTTATTGCTGATATTCTTTTAATTATTACCGATCCGAGGATAAGAGCGTGATAAAAGAGATTTGGAAAGATAAATTTGCAAGAATTGCGCTTATTGTTTTACTTGTCCTGTACGGGCTTATTTTTCTTGCTGATTTCATTGCTCCATATTCAAAAGATTATTCAAACAGGGCACTGGCTTATGTCCCACCATCTAAAATGTATATAATAGATGAAAATGGAAAGTTATCATTCCCTTACACTTATAACTACATAAGGGAATACGACTCCGATTTAATGCAGACAATATATAAAGAGGACAGGAGCAAAAAATATTACATAAGACCGTTAGCCCGCGGTTCCGAATATAAAATATTTGGAATTATTCCATGTTCAATACATCTGTTTGAACCGCAAAAAGGCGGCAATCTTTATCTTCTCGGTACCGATATAAACGGACGTGATGTTTTTTCAAGATTGTTCTTCGGCGGACAAATTTCCATGACAGTAGGTTTCCTTGCCTTATTAATCCTGTTTCCTATAGGTCTTATCTACGGCGGAATATCAGGATACTTCGGCGGGAAAACAGATATGGTTATGATGCGATTTGCAGAAGCTGTTATGGCAATACCCTCCTTCTACCTGCTTATAATCCTTGCAGCCATCTTACCAACCGGAATGACAAGTACCATGCGATTCGGACTGATTGTAGTAATCCTTGCGCTCATCGGATGGGCAGGTTTTGCAAGAGTAGTAAGAGGTATGGTTCTATCAATTAAAAACGAGGATTTTGTACTTGCAGCAAAAACTATCGGCGCAAGTCCGCTCCGGATAATTATAAAACATATTCTCCCCCAAACAACAAGTTATGTTATTATTGCAATGACTTTAGCCGTTCCATCATATATACTCTCAGAGTCAGGTTTGAGTTTTCTGGGGCTCGGTATACAGCAGCCTGACGCAAGCTGGGGAAATATGCTTAAAGAAGCACAGGAATTTACTAATCTGCTTTACCGCCCCTGGCTTTTAGTTCCCGGAGGGCTGATTTTTATTGCGGTCTTATCATTTAACGTTTTAGGTGATACAATAAGAGATATACTTGATCCAAAAGGAAGAAAGAGAGAAAATTTAAGATAAGGGAATTGTTATGTTGTCTGAACATGGAATAGTTGAAAATGTTTTTAATTACAATATAATTATAAGAGTTCTTGCAGCTATTTGTTACGGATTTATTCTCGGACTTGAACGTGAACTTACAAATAAGTATGCCGGATTAAGAACACATATTCTGGTCTGTCTCGGGGCGTGTATCTTTACAATAATTTCAATATACGGATTTCCTACCATTGTAACCGATGATTATGCAAACGGTATCAGAGATACGGGGCGTGTTGCAGCTCAAATAGTTTCAGGTATAGGTTTTATAGGTGCAGGTGCTGTTTTAAGAAACGGCCCTATGATTTTTGGTCTGACAACCGCTGCAACGCTGTGGATTGCTGCAGCGATAGGCATGGCCTGCGGTTCCGGCATGCTGTTTCTGGGGCTGGCTGCTACAGTCTTTTCCATTGCTGTTCTAACACTTATCAGAATCTTTGAAAAAGAATTTCTTCCATCAGGAACCAGAACAATGAAAAGATATAATTTAACTCTTTATTGTAATAGTGAAGACGAAGCTCCCATAAGAGAATTTCTTGACAAAAAATTTGAAGTTATTAATTTTGCCGTTAAACAAACTAATTTTCAGGAAAACAAGATTAAATTGACTGCAACTCTTGAAATACAAAAAAAAGATAAATTAACATCACTATATGATGATTTAAAACATTTTTGCAACATTGAATCTGCATCTATACTGGAGGTCAATGATTAAATTAAAAAAACTTGATTTCTTTAAAATAAAATACTTTACTACATTCTTAACGGCTTTTTTACTTGCTGCTGTTGTATTAGCCGGCATTATAATTAATGCAAGGCTTTCTGTTGACGACCGTTTGTACATTACTAAAGAACACAAGAACGAGTTTTATAAAAAATTTACAGCAAACTTACTTTCTCAAGAAGAATTTTTGAAGAATGTGTACTCCAACAATTATAAGTTTAATATTTATATTGCTGGCCTATACCAAACTATTGAAAATTTTGAAAAGGCAGAATTTTATTATAAAAGAGCAATACAACTCGCCCCTGATGCAACTTTTGAACACTACTTAAAGCTCATGATTTTATATCTCGAAAATGAAAAACCGGAACTTGCTGAACAAATCGAGTCCTCAATTAAAAATAGAAACACCCAGAGACTTATTGCATTTAAATGTACCGCCAATATATTACTTGCAGACTATTATTACAAACATGATAATCCTTCTATTGCCTCTAAAAAATATACTATTGCAGAATACTACTTTAATAAACTAAAAGTCAGAAAAGTTAAGGTAAGAAAATACATTACAAATGGTATACTAGCATCAAATGTTAAAATAGCTGATAAATATGCCACGCAGAGCAATTACTATGAAGCTTACCGATACCTTAAGCGAGCAGAAAAAGCCGCTCCCCAAAATTTAACTGTAAAGTACAAACTTGCACTTATTCTTTCTTATATCCACCCGATGAAAGCTATTGATTATTTTGAAATAATCAAAGCAAAAGAACCGCAGCTTGCCAGCTTTTATCTATACTATGAAACACTTATGAGAGCCGCCGATATCTGCCGCGCCAGAGGTGATTTGCCCTCCTCAAAACTTTATACTTACAAAGCAGGTTCTGTCAAAAATTTCTACCAAAATAACATAATAAATAACGATAATATTGAGTTTGATTTTCTTCAATCTAAAATACAAACATCCCCAAAAGCTGATAAGTTTATACTCAAATTCCGGATTAAAAATATATCAAGTTTCAATATTTCAAATATGAAACTGGACATATTGATTTACAGAAAGGGGAAATTGAGTGCAGCTTATACGAAAACCCTGTTTGACAAAGCCCCGCTGCATGTAAAAGATACATCCCAAATTATTAATGTTGTACACACTGGAAGCAAGCATTACAAAAAAATTGCATATCCTGATATCTCTTTTGAAATCTATATTTACAAAAATGAAAAATATAAAACGCTTGTTTATAAAGGTAATTTCGGCGACAGTCTTATTACTGAGTTTTAAATTTATTTAAACAGCTTGAAATAAATATTTTAGCATATATAATAAAGTTACTCACACACTATCCTCTGTAGTTTTGCGGAGTCATTACCCGCAAAAAAACACTAATATAAATAGAAAGGATAAAAAATGGCAAATATTAAGTCAGCAAAAAAAAGAATTTTAGTAGCAGAAAAAAACAGAATTAGAAACGTTGCTTTTAAATCTTCCATCAAAACTGCAATCAAAAAAGCTATGACTTTAGCAGCTGGAGATGACAAAGAAGCTTTAAATTCTGCACTTTCACAAGTTTACAAACTCTGTGATAAAGCTGTTTCTAAAGGTATTCTTCATAAAAATACTGCAGCCCGCAAGAAATCAAGATTAACAATTGCTGTTAACAAGCTTGCTAAGTAGTTATTAATGATAATTATTATAAAAAACGGAGTATAGATAATATACTCCGTTTTTTTCGGACTAAGCAATTAGGACTAAAATCTACTCTACAAATCAATCCTTTCAGGTAATTGAACTTTTTGACAAAAGTGTAATATGTATGTATGAAATTGGCTCAATTTTTTAAAATATTATCATACAAAATTAACAAATATGATAACAGATACAAGACTAATCCCTTCACCAAACCGCATCCAATAACGCTGGTCTGGGTAGAAGAGGATAAAAAGAACCAGAAAAAATAGTTGGAATGAGCTGGAAAACTATACCGGTTTAGCATTATATATTTCTTTGTTTATGTTATCATTAAAAAAAAGTAAATGAGGGAATTATAATGCTTAGAGCCGGAATAGTAGGTCTACCAAATGTAGGAAAATCAACACTTTTTAATGCACTTACAGCAACAAAAAATGCACAGAGTGCAAACTATCCATTTTGTACAATAGAACCGAATGTCGGAGTCGTAACAGTACCTGATGAACGATTACAGGTTCTTGCTGATTTATGCAAAACAAAAGAAATTATACCAACAGTTATTGAATTTGTTGACATTGCAGGACTTGTAAAAGGAGCTTCAAACGGAGAAGGACTTGGCAACCAATTTCTGCATAACATTAGAGAAGTTGATGCTATTATTCAGGTTGTAAGATGCTTTGATGACGAAAATACAATACATGTATCAGGTAAAGTAAATCCGCTTGATGATATTGAAACTATAAACACAGAACTTGCTCTTGCAGACCTTTCTACGATAGAAAAACGGGCAGCAAGAATTTCTAAACAGGCAAAAGGTGGAGATAAAGATGCCGTTTTAGAAGATAAAGTCCTCAAAAAACTGACAGAACTTCTTGCAGACTGCTCTTTTATCAATATAAAAGAACATTTTAATGATGATGAACAATCTATTATCAAACAATTAAATCTTATGTCTGTTAAACCAATTATTTACTGTGCAAATGTTTCTGAATTTGACCTGAAAGATGGAAACGAATATACCCAAAAAGTAGAAAAATACGCAAAATCACACGGAGCAGAAATGGTAATAATTTCGGCTCGCATTGAAGAAGAGCTTGTTGATCTTGGACCGGAAGAAGCTAAAGAATATCTGCACGATTTGGGAGTAGAAAACAGCGGAATTGATAAAATGATTAAATCCGTTTATTCACTGCTTAATCTGATTACATTTATTACAGCGGGAGAAAAAGAAGTTCATGCCTGGACAATAGTAAAAGGTACAAAAGCCCCGCAGGCAGCAGGTGTTATACACACAGATTTTGAAAAAGGGTTTATTCGGGCAGAAATCACTCCATACAAAGACTTTGCAGAACTTGGCTCTTATGTTGCATGCAAAGAAAAAGGTGTTACAAGGCTTGAAGGTAAAGATTATATCGTACAAGACGGCGATTTGGTACACTTTAGATTTGCTGTATAAAATTATCTTTCATTATCAAGAGTGTCTATTACATTACCGGATGCCAATTCTGCCTCATACGGATTGTATTTATTTCTGAATTTAACCTTGGATGATGCTATGTCAAGTTCGTATTTAACATCCTCCATATCTGTTTGGAGTTTCTGAATATTTTTTGCCTCCTGCTCCAGTATTTCTTTTTTTATATTTTCTACCGTCTGTTTCTGTTCATCAGTCAATTCTATATATTTTAAAATAAGTCCCAACTCCTTAACAACATATTTCCTGTGATTGAGCATTGTCAATGCTTCATTATATGACTCTTTTTCAAGCATAACTGCAATCTGAAAAGCCATTTCTTTTAGCCTGTCATAATACATCATTAATTGTTCAAATTGTTTTTCCACCTCTACACCCCGTAATCATGATGCGTAACTTCTTCCTGTTCCTCCAACTGTGCTAGCTCCGCTTCATACTTTAATCGTTCTTCTTCCTGCTCGGATTTTGATAAATCCTGATTAACTATCCTAATTGCTTCAATAAAAGCATTCCTTATATCTGTTAAATCCTGTATTATTTTTTTTAGCTGTTCTAAATCTCTGCTTATACTAACCTTTGTTAAATTATTAATTTGCCTGTTATAGAATACATACAAATGCTTGGATGTATCATTTCCATTCTCCAAATCAATGGTTCTCATAAATTCTCTTAAAATTTGTTTTGCACTATTTATATTAGCAGTTTTTTCTGCATAATTTTTTACTTCAATAGCCTGCCCGGCTTTACCCAAAAATTGAATACACGCATCAAAAAGCATAATCATTATTTTTTTGGGATCTGCCGTATTTATATTACTTTCCTGATATTTTTTTACATATTTGTTATAGGGATTATAACTCATAATTTATACTTTCTTATTAATAAAAATACCGGTACCCATGTTAAGCTTAGATATGAGATAACTTAATTCATCAGGAGTTATTGTACCTATCAGTCTGTCTGTTATTCTATCATATAATTCTATGTTTTCCAAATTTTTGCTTAATTTCGTATAAAAACCTTTATTTTCACCATCTACCAGACGCAAATCATCAAGGCTTACTTCTCCTGCATCAGTAAATACTTCAGACTCATCATCCGCCGTAATCTCATCTTCCTCTTCAGCATCATCATTTTCTTTTTCGCTATTATTCTTGCGCCGTTTTTTATTCTCCTCCTTTTCCTCGTTAACACGTTCCTGCTGCGTCAGCTTCTGAACAATCATACTTTTTTCGGTATCTTCTTTTGCAAGCTCTTCACTTTCTTTAGAATAATCAAGGGAGGTGGACTCCTTAAGCCTTCCGGTATTAGCCATTGATAAACCATCCATACCCATTTGCAATATTCCTTTACATAGTACCTAAGTATATGATATAATTCTTTTGTGTTTATTACTATCATTTAAAAGAAGGATTAAGAGCTGTGGGTACAAATAATTACAATGAATTTATGGAAAGATTATATGGTTTTCCTTTATGGATTAAGCAAGCTATCTATGTTAACCTATCTACTGATTTAAAAAAATATCTAAGTCAGGACTTTATATCAGCACAGCAGGATGAGCTATTCCATACTTATCAACCCAAACTCTCTGCTTTAGGGGAACAGGAATTGGCAAATAAAGACAGTTGCTGGGATGATAATATTTATATTTTTCTTAATGGCTGCAAAAATAACATGAACCTTGTCGAAATTGCCCTTGCAGGCTCTTTCTCAATGGAAGAAATGGCTAAAGCTTTTACCTTCTGCATGGAACAAAAATATTTTGAGGATATCCCAATACTGGTATCATCTATTGCCGGATTTATCGCCGGTAAGTACAGAACAGGCGAATATTTTATCAGAGCAGGTAAAATGTCTATTGAAGACTTGGAAAAAGTACTTGAAAGACAACAAGAATTACTGTCAAAAGGTAAACACGTATTTATTGCCGAATTAATGGTTCAAATGGGTATTATAAAAGAAAAAGATATGAAAAGTATTATGCTCATCAAAGAAGAAGCTAGTAAGAAATTTATTATCGCGGATAATGATATTCCAAATAGCATTAGTGCAACGCAGGATATTGACATTCTTGCAGAAAATCAAAAATTGAAAGAAGAGTGTGAAATTTTGAAAGTGAAGCTTTCACGTATTCTCACATTTATTAAAGAAAATAAGATGTAATAATGCTTTTAAAGTATATAAGAGATGGACTTATTGAAGAAGAACATATTGTAGAATTTTCTAACGGAACTCCTGATTTTGGGAAACTGTATTATTTGCGTTCCTGTGCTAAACCATTGCAAGCATCTTTAATCATTGATTTTTCAATCCATAAAGAATTTCACCTTACCTCAGAAGAAATTGCTTTAATTTGTGCCTCACATGCAGGAGAAGAGTGCCATGTAAGAATTGCACAATCGCTACTAATAAAAACAGGGTTGAAAAATAGCAATTTAAAGTGCGGAATACACCGCCCTATATCCAAAAGTTCCGATTTTAATCTTAAAATCAAAGGAACAGAACCTAATGAGCTTCACAATAACTGCGTAGGAAAGCATATCTTATTCCTTGCCATCTGCAAAATTAACGGATGGGATATTAAAACTTATGACGAAAACAATCACCCGTTGCAAAAACTTGTAAAGCAACGTATAAATTCTCTTTGCGAAGTTGATAAAGAATATCCCATAACAAAAGACGGATGTGGAGTTCCAATACTGTCAATGCCGCTTTCTAATATGGTTAGAGGGTACAAAAATCTGTTTTCAAACCCGGCTTACGAAATAATAAAAACAGCATTTATTGACAACCCGTATATCATAGGCGGAGAAAACAGACTCGATACTGAAATAATGCAAGCAGAGCCGCACTTAATAGCCAAAGTAGGTGCAGGAGGGCTTTGTATTATATACAACACAAAGAAAGAAGAAAGCACCGGTGTAAAAGTTAAAGATTGCAGTATGGAGGCAAGAAGAATAGCTACTCTTGCCCACCTGAACCTGCTCGGATGGAGTAATTTCGAATATGATCATACAATTAAAACACTTCATGGAGATATCGTCGGAGAAATAGTTCTTGCAAACTCATCTAACTGATGCAGATTTAATCATATAAGATTGCAGAAGAAATTTGTTTGTGTTAAAATTAACTTGTTTAAAGAGGAGAGATTATGCCAGTACTAGAAAAAAATGAAGGTTTAATTACGCAAGTAATAGGTCCGGTTGTTGATGTAGAGTTTCAACAAGGTGAATTACCGGAAATATATAATGCCCTTAAAATCATAGGTGATGATGGACACGTTATAATCGCAGAAGTACAACAAATGCTCGGCTCAAACAGAGTAAGAACGGTTGCAATGTCATCAACAGACGGCTTAAAACGAGGGATGAAAGTAATTAATACTGGTGAACCGATTAAAATACCGGTTGGTAAAAATATTTTAGGCAGAATTCTAAATGTAACAGGTGATCCAGTTGATAATATGGGACCTATTGAGACGCAAGAATATCTCCCTATTCACAGACCTTCACCATCACTGATTGATCAAAATACTGACATTGAAATCCTTGAAACAGGAATTAAAGCAATTGATTTGCTACAGCCATATCAAAAAGGTGGTAAAATCGGATTGTTTGGTGGTGCCGGCGTTGGAAAAACTGTTTTAATTATGGAACTTATCCATAATATTGCAATGGAACACTCCGGAGTATCTGTTTTTGGCGGTGTTGGCGAAAGAACTCGTGAAGGAAATGACCTCTGGAACGAAATGAAAGAATCAAATGTTATTGATAAAGTTGCTCTTATATACGGTCAGATGAATGAACCGCCAGGAGCAAGAATGAGAGTCGGTTTATCAGCACTAACCGCTGCTGAATATTTCAGAGATTATTCTAAGCAAGACGTATTATTGTTTATTGATAATATTTTCAGATTTACACAAGCAGGTTCTGAGGTTTCTGCATTGTTAGGCAGGATGCCATCTGCCGTAGGTTATCAGCCGACACTTGCAACGGAAATGGGAGAATTACAAGAAAGAATTACATCAACTAAAGACGGTTCAATTACCTCTGTGCAGGCTATTTATGTACCGGCAGATGACTTAACTGACCCCGCTCCGGCAACAACATTCTCTCACCTTGATGCATCAACAGTATTATCACGGCAAATTGCATCATTAGGTATATATCCGGCTGTTGATCCACTAGCATCAAATTCTCGTGCCCTAACACCTGACATCATAGGTGAAGAACATTATGAAACAACAAGAAAAGTATTAGAAATCCTTCAAAAATATAAAGAACTTCAGGATATTATTGCAATCTTAGGTATGGATGAATTATCCGAAGAAGATAAGGGTACCGTAAACAGAGCAAGAAAAATTCAACGTTTCTTATCACAGCCGTTCTTTGTTGCTGAACAATTCTCCGGTATTAGTGGTAAATATGTTAAACTTGAAGATACAATTAAAGGTTTTAAAGAAATCATTGAAGGTAAACATGATAACCTGCCTGAACAGGCTTTCTATATGGTTGGTACAATTGAAGAAGCAGTAGAAAAAGCTAAAACACTTCAAGGATAATGTATGAATTTAAAAATTATTACACACGATAAACTTATATTTAACGGTTCAGTAGATGAAATTCAGGTAACCGGTTCAGAAGGTACACTTGGAGTATTACCTGGCAGGCAACCAATAACAACACCTCTTGCTATTGGTGTAACCCGGGTTGTTGTAAACAATGAAAATCATTATTATGCTACCATGGGCGGTGTATTTCAATTTAGTAATGATAATGCCATAATTCTCACAAATGCTTGTGAATCAGAAGCAGACATTGATGTTAAGCGTGCAAGAGAAGCAAAAGCAAGAGCCGAAGAACGTTTATCAAAAACAAGTGTCCAAATGGATGTAACCAGAGCAGAAATGGCTCTCTCTCGAGCAATGACAAGACTGAAGGTTGCAAATCATGAATAAAAAACTGTATATTTTTCTTTTTCTAACCGTTATATGCGGTTGCATTGTTTATGCTACGGAAAAGTCTGTAGTTGAAAATACAGCCGAGTTTATGAATGCTTTTAAAAATTGTACCGAATTTAAAAGTGTGGATGAAATAGAAATAGATGGAGTTACATCTAAGGTATTTAAAAATATTATTGGGTGGGACGGTTACACTTGCAAATATCAAGAAATTATTGAATTTAAAGAAATGAATTTCAAATCAAAAGTTAATTGTAGTTTTTCTGGAGAGCAAGTACGAGAAATTTATTCTGTCATGGAAAAAGAAGCTCTGGATGCCGTAAAAAATCCACAAAAGTATCAAAATATGACACTTGAAACCGCGCAAAAAAGTCCGGTAATAAAAGTTTGGAATAAGTATCTTGGTGATTCTTCTGTATGTAAAATTGAAATGTAAACTCAATAGTGTTAAAACAACGTATTTTCAATAATAAAAAGCATCTTAAAACAACTCTTATAAACTAGCAACATATTTATCTATATCAGCTTCAGAAATCATTTCTGTAGCACAAACTAAAATATTTGTATCAGAAAGTTTTAACCCGCCAATTATACCATTTTTCTTTAATTGGCTCAAAGTTTCATCAGCATTATTAACCTCTATAACAAACTCGCCATAAAAGTCATTATTAAGAGTTTTTATACCCATTCCAGCAAGTTTTTCAGACAGTTTGTGCGCCCGTTTTGCAGAAATAAGCCCAGCCTGTTTAAATCCGTTCTCCCCCATCAAGGAAAGATACAACGTACACATAAGAGCTATAAGAGATTGATTTGAGCAAATATTGCTTGTCGCTTTTTCTCTTTTAATATGCTGTTCTCTAGTTTGGATAGTTAAGGTAAAAGCTTGATTGCCTTCTTTATCAACAGTTTTACCAACAATCCTTCCAGGCATCTGCCTCAGATATTTCTCTTTACATGCCATATATCCTGCATGAGGTCCGCCAAACCATACAGGAATTCCTGCCGGCTGAACATCACCAACAACAATATCTGCATTTTTGGGCGGTTCAATAATTGAAAGAGCCGCCAAATCTTGAATAACAATTGTTAAAACCCCGTCACGAGTAGTAATCTCTGTTAGCTCACCGTAAAAATCAGGATTTTGATATACAACAGCAGAATATTCCTCAAAGTTATTCGGAAGAGTATCAAACCAGTCTGCAACAAAGTTACCCGCCCACAAATATGTTTTAATAACCTCTTTATACTGGGGATTTATTTTGTTTGATATGAGAGCTTTATTCTTTTTAGTCACCCGCATACTCATAAGGATAGCCTCAGCCGCAGCTGTAGACACATCATACATTGATGCATTTGCTATATCCATACCTGTCAATTTGCAAATCATTGACTGGAATTCATAAATTATTTGCAATGTTCCTTGAGAAATTTCCGGCTGATAAGGGGTATATGCTGTTAAAAACTCAAACCTTTCAGCTACATAATTAACTGCCGCCGGAATAAATTTGTTATACGCACCCGCCCCAAGAAATGAAATATAATCCGTTTTATTTTTATTTGCAAATCCTTTAATTAATCTTTGAGTATCAAGTTCACTTAATGGCTCCGCTAGTTTAAAGTCTTTTATAATATTCGGAATACAACTAAATAAATCCTCAATAGAATTACATTTTATTTCTTTGAGCATAGCTGCCCTAGTTTTTTCATTATGTGCTAAAAAGTTATCCATTATTATTCTACTTCCTCTTTATAATCAGAATAATCAAGCAAATCTGCAAACTCAATCTGATCAGCGTCTGATTCTATTTTTATAAACCATTTATCATCAACTGTTTCATCATTAAGCTTTTCCGGTGTATCAGCAATTGATTCATTAACAGCAATAACTTTTCCGCTTATTGGCATATACACTTCAGAAGCTGCCTTTACTGACTCTATGGTCGCAAAAACTTCATTTTTTTCAAATTTAGAACCGACTTCCGGAAGTTCAACAAACACTATATCGCCTAATTGTTCTATTGCATAATCCGTTATACCAACTTCATACTGATTATCCTGAAGTTCAAGAACATATTCGTGAGTTTTTGAGCATAAAGCGCTTTCATTCATTTTTTCCAATCTCCTTATACTTCTGTCTTATTTCTTTTTGCTACAAAAGGTTTTTTAATGATTTGAGCTGCACACACTTTATCTCTAATCATTATACCAACTTTTGAATCTATTTTATATTCCGGTGAATTTGTTATATAAGCAAGAGCAATATTATCGCCTCTAACCGGAGAAACACCTCCGCTTGTTACTACACCTATTTTCTTATCTCCATCATACACTTCATAGCCGTGTCTTGCAATACCCCTGTCAAGCATTTTTAAACCAACAAGTTTTTTCCTGCCACCATTAATTAATTGTTCCATTATAACAGCTTTACCATTATAATCATCTATTTTATTTTTTGCAACAGACCAAGAAAGCCCTGCTTCTACAGGGGTTGTATCCTCATCAAGATCATTACCGTACAGGTGAAGCGCAGCTTCAAGTCTTAACGTATCTCTCGCTCCCAATCCTATAGGTTTTATTCCAAACTCTTTACCAGCCTCTAATATACTATCCCAGAGCATTTCAGAAAACTCATTTCTGACAAGGATTTCAACACCATCTTCACCGGTATAACCAGTTCGTGAAACCCACAAATTGACGTTAAACAATTCTGCACGTTTGATAGAAAAAAATACAGGCAATTCCGTAAGCCCTATTGATTTTATTAAATCACAGGCCTTTGGTCCCTGTACAGCCAGCAGTGAGTAATTATGCGAATCGTTTATTACATCTACCCTGAACCCTTTTTTGTTTCTTACCATCCAGTTTAAATCTTCATCCGTTCTTGAAGCATTAAATATAATAAGATATTTTTCTTCTTCTATCTTATAAATAATTAGGTCATCAATTATTCCGCCCTGCTTGTTTGTCATTTGACAGTATACGGCCTTACGCTCTACAAGTTTTGTCAAATCCTGAGGAACAAGTTTATTTAAAAATGGCAGTGCATCTTCTCCCTTTACAATAACTTCACCCATATGAGAAACATCAAACAATCCCGCTGCATTTCTAACTGTATTATGTTCCTCAATAATCGATGTATACTGCACTGGCATATGCCATCCGGCAAAATCTACCATCTTTGCTCCCAGTGCAATATGTTTGTCATGTAAAAAAGTCTGTTTGGTCATCCTAAATATTCCCCTTTTTGATTTTCGCGTTAAATTTTCTTGTTGTCAAGTAATCATTGTAATTTTATATAAATTCACCCTTCACTTCTCTTCCTGATTATTATATTATAAAATATAGTTATGAAAAAACTCTTAACATTTGTTATACTTTCCATATTTATTTTTCTGCCGGCAATTGCAGAACCTGAAATTAAAGGATATGATGAATTTGATATCCCTGCAGGAAGTTTTATTCCGGTTATTAATCTGCAAGAATTTTCTACAGCTTATAATGATGAAACTGATACATTAAATTTCATTTCTACTAATGATATTTATTTGTACGAACACAAAATTATACCAAGCGGTACAAAATTCAGCGGATATATAGAGAAGAAAAATGAACCTATAATAGGTACCCACGCATCAATGAAAATATTTATAAATTCAATGGTGATGCCTGATGGCTTTAAACTACCAATAAAAGGCTATCTGTACACTGCAAATGATAACCTGTTTGGCGGCGGTATAACAGAACCTGAATCCTATGTTAAAGTTCCACACTACCAAAGGGGGATTGTACGCCACTTTATGGGAGTACTCCAATATAGACCCGGTCCAACAAGAAAAATGGGCGAACATATCACTATTGCATCAGGTGCTGACTTGCTTATAGTTCTTGTTGCACCTGTCCATATGACCCACCTGCCGCTAGAAGACTAAATGCCAAAAGTAATTTCTTGCGGAGATGTTTCAAGGTCTTGTGTTATAAAAGGTTTATTAAGTGCTATTGCCGCCTGAGTATTAAGAAACTTAAGGCTCATTAGTACATTTTGATTTTTCCTTAATGTTTCGCTGGCCTCACGCATTGCTCCTTCACGAATAGCAGCTGTATATAATTGATTATTAATTTTAGAAGAAAATCTTTTGGGCTTAGATTGCTTATAGTCAATATTTCGTGAATGCATAATTTCAGTTTTCTGAAACTCTTTTACTGGTTGAGTCTCAACTTTTTCATCATTTTCTTCAAAAAGATTCATAAAAGGATTATTTCGAACACTTACACGTGCACTTTCCATAATATCCGCTTTTACATCATTAGTATAGCTATCTTTCACTTCTGCATTAAGAGCCTCTGCCTTTTCTCTTGCACGTTTAAAAATAGCCTCCTTTAGTGAGGTAAAATCTTCTTTTCCATTATTCAAATTAAAATTAATATTACTCATAATAATCCTCTTATATATTATAAGTCAGGAATGTAAAGAAAATTGACAAAATAATATATAAAAAGTATATATTTGTTACATATCTTAACAACTAATAATAAATTAAAAAAGAGGAAACCTTTTGGTTTCCTCTTCTAGAATGTTTATTAAACAAAATCTTAAGCAATAATTTTGTCAACAACACCGGCACCAACTGTTCTACCGCCTTCACGGATAGCGAATCTCATACCTTCTTCGATAGCAACCGGAGAAATAAGTTCAACTTCCATTACAACGTTATCACCAGGCATTACCATTTCGCCATCAAATTTGATAGAACCGGTAACATCAGTTGTTCTAATGTAGAATTGCGGTCTGTAACCAGGGAAGAATGGAGTGTGACGTCCGCCTTCTTCTTTAGTTAAAACGTAAACGTTAGCTGTGAATTTAGTGTGCGGATGAATTGTACCAGGTTTTGCAAGAACTTGACCACGTTGGATTTCAGTCTTGTCAATACCACGAAGCAATGCACCAATGTTATCACCTGCTTGACCTTGGTCAAGAGATTTTCTAAACATCTCAACACCGGTAACAGTTGTTTTCTTAGTTTCACCTAAACCAACTAATTCAACTTCGTCACCAACTTTAACGATACCACGTTCAACTCTACCTGTAGCAACAGTACCACGACCAGTAATAGAGAATACGTCTTCAACAGGCATTAAGAATGGTTTGTCAAGGTCACGAACAGGAGTCGGGAAGTAAGAATCTACTGCATCCATTAATTCCCAAATCTTATCAACCCACTTATCTTCACCACGTTGAACTTTCGGATTTGATTGAACAGCTTCTAATGCTTTTAAGGCTGAACCATGAATAAATGGAATATTATCGCCATCGAATTCATAAGAAGAAAGAAGTTCTCTTACTTCCATTTCAACTAACTCTAATAATTCCGGATCATCAACCATATCACATTTGTTAAGGAATACAACTAAGTTAGGAACACCTACCTGTCTTGCAAGAAGGATGTGTTCACGAGTTTGAGGCATCGCACCATCAGTTGCAGCAACAACAAGGATAGCACCATCCATTTGAGCAGCACCGGTAATCATGTTTTTAACATAGTCAGCGTGTCCCGGGCAGTCAACGTGTGCATAATGTCTTGCATCTGTTTCATATTCTACGTGCGCTGTAGATATGGTTATACCTCTTGCTTTTTCTTCAGGAGCAGCATCAATTTCATCAAATTTCTTTGCTTGAGCTTTTCCTGCTGCAGCCATAACACCTGTAATAGCTGCTGTTAATGTTGTTTTACCGTGGTCAACGTGGCCTATAGTACCAATGTTAACGTGCGGTTTGGTTCGTTCATACTTTTCACGTGCCATGAGATTAATCTCCTTTACTCTTCATTATACTACGTTAACTTACTTACATTAAGTTATAGTAATATAATACCTTCTCAAGCATACTTGTCAATGGTTGAAATTTGTTTATCATACCTGTAGTTATACTATACTTCCACTGTAAAAAGTATATATAATAACTTCTATCCGGACTTAAAACGACTAGAAAGCGTACCTTAAATCAACTTTTTTTTTACGCGTTTAGTGCCAATTGAAAATGACCAAATATTAGCTTTTTCTTTCCCCTGCATGCTACAAACATTTTTGCCGGTTTTATTATTGACATCCTGTCTTTTGCATAAATAAATTCGTCATTTACAACTCATTTATTAAGAGTTGTAAATATATAAAATAAACTGATATTGTAGACACTCATTGCATTATTTGATATAATGTTAAACAGGAGATTTTACAGGATGGAAGAAAAGTTTAGTATAATAAGCTTTCTTAAGAAAGCTGTAGCAATGGGCGCATCAGATGAGCATTTAAGAGTTGGACACCCCCCATACATAAGAAAAGACGGCGTTATTTGGAAAGTAAATATTCCAAATCTTACAGAAGCTGATTTGCGTGATGCTCTTTCGGTTATTGTGCCTGATATCTTAAGAGATACTATATATAGTGCGTGTGATATAGATTTTCTATTTGAAATAAAAGGTTGTTCACGTTTTCGGGTGAATTTCAGCCAGCAGCTTGCACGACCGGCTCTCGTATTGAGAAATATACCCTATGCAATCCCGACAATCGAAGACTTGGAATTACCGCAAGCCGTGAAACAATTTTCAAAGCTCAACAACGGTATTGTTTTGGTTACAGGTCCTACCGGCTGCGGTAAATCATCTACACTGGCAGCTATCATTGATATTATTAATGCCGAATACCAAAAACATATTGTAACACTGGAAGATCCTATTGAATTTGTTTTCGCTAACAAAAAAAGTATTGTTTCTCAACGCCAGATAGGATTCGATACTCCTGATTTTCCTTCAGGGCTGAAATACGTTTTAAGACAGGATCCAGACATCATTTTAATTGGTGAAATAAGAGACGAAGAAACAATGACTGCTGCACTAAAAGCCGCCGAAACAGGACACTTAGTATTTGCAACCTTGCATACAAATGATGCCATCCAAACTATTAATCGTATAGTTAACATGTTTGAACAATCTTCCCGTGACATAATAAGAAAACAAGTTGCAGACACTTTGAGAGGCACAATTGCACAAAAACTTATATATTCGACAGCAAAGAAAAAAAGATTTCCAGCCTGCGAAGTTATGGTTGTAACTCCAACCATCCAGGATTATATTGTAAAAGATAATCTTGAAGAAATTTATAATTGTTTAAGAGAAGGTTCCTACAATGAAATGATGACTCTTAACACTTCATTGATGAATCTGGTTAAAGAAGGGAAATTAACCGAAGAAGAAGCTTGTGCAGTATCAGAAGATGAAAATGAACTTGTAAAAATGTTAAAAGGGGCATTTACCGGAACTAAAAACTATTATGAATAATTACGTCACTGATGCAATAAATCTTAAATCTTACAACCTTAGCGATGCGGACAAAATTATTATCTTATATTCAAAAGAAAAAGGATTACTACGCGGAGTTGCTAAAGGTTTAAAAAAGCCGAAAAGTAAGCTTGGTGCAAGAATGGATTTACTGGCTGCAAATAATCTTACTATGATTAAATGTAAAAATATTGATCGTATTTGTCAGGCACAAACACTTAATTTGTTTAAAAACATACGAAAAGATATGGATAAACTTGTTTATTCATCATATATTACAGAAATTGTAACAATTTTTGGGGTAGAAGATGATCCTTCAAGTAAAGAAATTTATGAACTTTTATACAAAGCTCTTAATCGTATCAATTTGGCAAATGAACGCCGCGATATTCTTATTGCAGTTATAAAATTTCAATTAAAAATGATGCTTATTGAAGGTTTTTCGCTTGAATTAGACTCCTGTCTATGCTGTGGAAATCAAATTCTTGCAGAAGATATGTTTTTATCCCTTCAAATGGGTGGGGTTGTCTGTAAAGATTGCCAGAAACCTCTTAATGTAAACCTTAAATTAAATCATAAAATAAGAGATTTTTTACAGGCTATGCTACAATTTGATTTTGATTATGAAAGCGATTATGATAAAAAAGCTACCGATAAAATACTTGATGTTTGTTTTAACCTTTTAAATCGTCACATTGAATCACATTCATCAAAAAAATTCAAGTCTTTAAAAGCATTAAATACAATTCCTGCCTGATACTGAATTTACAATTGTTAATAAAGTGACAAAAAAATTTATTCAGCAGTATTAAACGAGTATGAATATACAACAATACTCCAGAAACATTTCTCCTGTATTTAGTGCAATGAAACCAAAGCAATTCAATGGATTTGATTACGCATGTATTAGAAAATTTAAAGCTCCGGTAGAAAAATTCAATTCTATTAATGACTTTAACAAATGGATTATGGAGAGGTTTTCTTCGATACAAACATTTGAATATAGGGCACGAGACGATGAAATAACTATACAAAGACATAGCATGATAAAAGAATGGGCGGCGTATTTACTGAAAAATATTACTTTGCCTTCAGCATGCCTTATTACACTTTACGCAGTTACAAAAGGGTTAAAGCCAGAAACAGACTCTGTTCCACCTATTTTAAGTAAGGACACTCTGGAGGAAACCCTAAATTTTATAAATGATAATTTAAAACGTAATAAAGAATATCAATTTGATTTCAAGAAACTCTACTTAAACAGATTAAAAACAAGTATAAATAATACAAAAAGCGAAACAGGATGGATAGTTATCCGCTCTAAAATTCACAACCCGGAGAACTTTGAAGAAAATATCAGAAAACTAAAAATACTATCAGCAAAAACGTGGTGTACAAAAAATATTCAAGCTAAAATTTATCTCGAAAAGGGAGACTTTCATATTTATTTAGAAAATGGTAAAACCAAATACTGCCTAAAATTTGAAGACGACAAAATAACTGAAATACAAAACGAACGTAATGACACTATAATTGACTATCCTTGTTTTAAAGTAATTGATGAATATATAAAATGTAATAACTTTTCTATTGACGGGTATGCGGCAGGAAAGTTTAAAGAAGCAGAGAACAAATTTAATTCTCTTAAAGAAATTGATGCAGAATTATATCATTCAATAAAAAATAATAATATCGAAAAAATATTTACACTTTTAAGATTTACTCCGCAAAAATCAGAATACGGAGGTATTAGTATTGAAAAATATAAGCAGCCATCTAAATATTTTTCATTTCTTGATCTAGGAATAAATGAAGATAAACTTTTAATGAATGTCGAAGAAATCCGTGGTGATGCAATTTTTGAAAATTCATCAGCAACATCATTAGGAAATGTTAAATATATTGGTGGAGATTTTGATGCTCGTAATTCAAGCTTAACATCAACAGGCAAAGTAGAAATTGTAAATGGATATATAAATTTTAATAATTCTCAGATTAAAAGTACTGGAAATCTTAAATACATTGGCGGAAATGCCTATCTAGATAAGTCCTTTATAACAGATTTAAACAAAATCGAAAGCATAGGCGGTTCTCTTTATCTAAATCCTAAAACAAAAACACTTGGAAACTTAAAATCAATCGGCAGGGATGTTAGTTTCAATGTTGACTCACTATCACTGGGCGACCTTGAAAAAATAAACGGAGATGTGTATATTGGCAACGGCATATATTCATTAGGAAATCTCACCGAAATTAATGGGGATTTAGACTTGGTTGATTCAAATATTACAACTCCGGAGAACCTACAAATCATAAAGGGTAATATCTATATTAACTCAAACAGCAAGTTGACAAAAGAAAACTTCGAGAATATTATAACCGGATCTATCATACAAATTGATTCTGAAGCTTTTTAACTTTTATTTTTTGCGTTTTTTTTCATCAGGCAGCGTAACTTCTTTGCCCAACTGTACTTCACATGGCTTCAAGTTTTTCCCCACAGTCATTTCAAGATTTGCAAGTGCTGAGTTATATTCATAGAGAGAACTTAAATAACTTAACATTGCATTTTGATAAGCAACCTGTGCATCTTTTAATTCCGTAGGAGAACCCACACCGACCTTGTAACGTCCAAATGAAAGTTCATAGTTTTCTTTAGCCTGCTTTACTCCTAAAGTTGCAACAGGAATTTGGTTTTTCTTTTCATTCAAATTATAATAAGCCTGCTGAATAGCCAGATAAATACCATTTTTAGTATTCAAAGATTCAGCTATTTGCTTTGCATGAAGAGCTTTTGCCTCTTTTATCTGATTCTTTAATAACATACCGTTAATTGTAGGGAATGTTAAATATCCACCCCAATTATAACCATAATTATTGACAGGTGTACGACCACCTACTTGAAATTCACCTTCTATAGTTATCTGAGGTGCCCATGATTTCTTTACCAGTTTCAAGTTTTGTAATGCACTTTCAACCTGCAAATCAGCTATTTTGTATTCAGGACGGGATTCCTTTGCTATACATTCTGCCTGTTCAAGTGTTATCTCAACAGCATTATACGTTAACCTGTCAGAAAGTGAATACTTATCAAAATACGGAACCCCCATTACATTATTTAAATTAGCTATCGCTATATCAACAGCATTTTCAGCTTGAATTAAAGTCAATTTGGAATTACTTAAATTAACCTCTGCAATAGTAACATCAACCTTAGGACTTATCCCTGCTTCATAATAAGACTTAGCTTGATCATAAAACAAAGTGTACTTATCAACCATATCCATTGCAACATTTTTGTTTTCCAGAGCATATAATAATTGATAATATGCATCCTTTACTTGATAAACAACTTCATTTATAACTTCTGATAGAGTCATTTTATAAATTTTATTATCAATTTTCTGAATCGTTACCTGATTTTGAGTGACTCCGAAGTCATAAAGCATTTCACTTGCAGAAATTTGTCCCAAAACCCAATAATTAAATATAAGATTACGTCCGATAGCATCAGATAACTGTAATTGTTTGATTTTTGTATACCCTGTCTGCCAGCTTACAGACGGGAAATAATTAGACCAAGCCTGACGGACACGTGCATCTGAAGCTAAAATATCCTGCATTGCAGATAATATCCGCGGATTATTTCCCAATGCTATCCTTAAACAATCTTCAAGTCCTAAAGACGGAACTTCAACCTGCTCAGGGGTAACTTCCACTGAGCCTTCTATTCTAAGATTTTCTCGGCTACGATCATAAGAAGGGACTAATGGTTCAACCTGATTGCTGTCAGGATATTCTTCTTCTACTAATATATTGCCTAATTCAACTTTCGGTATTACATTTGCAAAAACAGAGGTTTGTGCAATAGAAAATACAGTTAATAGAAATAAGGCTGCTGTCTTTTTCATTATTTTCTGCCTCCAGACTTTCTATTTCCCATAAAAGCATAAAATTTTTGTTTCATTTGCGAAATCATTGAGAAAAATGCCGGTACAAGAATAGTACCTATTGTTGTAACAGCCAACATACCACCAAATACAGAAATACCAATTGAATGTCTTGATCCAGCACCTGCTCCGTCAGCAAATACAAGAGGGAGCAATCCTAAGAGGAATGCTATAGCAGTCATCATAACAGCTCTAAACCTCAGTTTTGCTGCCTGCATAGCAGCATCATGATAATTAAGACCGTCTTTTTCCATCGCATCCTTTGCAAATTCTACAATAAGAATTGCTTGCTTTGTACTCAAACCGATAAGCATAACCAACCCGATTTGCGCATAAATATCAAGAGAAAGACCGCAAACATACTGGAAGAACAAGGCTCCGAGCATGGAAACAGGAGCAATAAGCATAACAGCTATTGGCAGTGTCCAGCTTTCATAAAGAGCAACCAAGAATAAGTATACAAATATTAATGCAATTGCTAATATTGGTCCAATTTGTCCGGCTGATTTTTGTTCTTGCAAAGATGTACCTGACCATTCAAATCCCATATCCCGTGGTAAAACTTCATCAGATATTCTTTCCATTTCAGCCATTGCCTGACCTGAACTAACATTATCTGCGGGCATACCATTTAATGTTATTGCAGGATAAAGATTATACCTTGTTAAAGAATAAGGCCCAATAATATCCTTTATATTAACTACAGCCGTTAACGGAACCATCGTTCCAACATTATTTTTAACAAAAACCTTCGACAAATCCGATGGTATTGTACGATACTCGGAATCGGCCTGCATATATACACGATATACACGCCCGAACTTATTGAAATCATTTATATAAGTTGAAGCAAACTGAGCCGAAAGTGTATTATAAATCTCAGATATATCAACCTGTTGAGCAGTTGCTTTTTCTGCATCTATTTCTATAATTTTTTGAGGCATAGATGCGGTATAAGAGGTATATATACTCTTAAACTTCGGCGACTGCATAACTGCACCCATTAACTTTTGAGCTTCAAGATACAATTCATCAGCCGAGCGATCACCACGATCCAGTAATTGGTATTCAAACCCGCCAAACATACTCATACCAGAGATAGCCGCAGGTTGTGTAGTAAATACTGTTGCTTTTGAATACCCTGATGTAATTTTATTTATTTCTGAAATAATATTATTAACTTGAAGTTTTGCAGATTTTCTCATTCCCCACGGTTCAAGGTCAGTAATAAGTAAAGCTGTATTATCTCCATTATACCCAATAATCGAAAGCATTGTTTCTACACCAGGAATTTTTGCTATTTCTGAAGCTAATTCTCTTGCTACAGTGCTTGTTCTTGTTAATGTTGCACCATCAGGAAGCTGAACTTGAGAAATCAAAGCTCCTCTATCCTCATCCGGTAAAAATCCTGTCGGTATAACTTTTGCCATTCCCAAAATAAATATAATAATCCCAATAAGAACAAGTATCGTTTTCTTTGGTGATGAAACAAAATAATTTACAACTACCAGATACTTATCTCTTAGCTCATTAAACCAATCATTAAACTTTTTGATATATTTATTTTCTTTTATTTTATCTCCTGACTTAAGAATAAGTGAACACAACGCAGGAGAAAGAGTAAGTGCAACAACAGCAGATAAGCCTATTGAAGTAGCAATACAGATTGCAAACTGTCTGAACATCTGCCCTGTAATACCAGACATAAATGAAACCGGTACAAATACAGCCATCAATACCAGAGATGTTGCAACAACCGCACTAAATACTTCATCCATTGTTATTTCAGTTGCTGTCTTGGGGTCTTTTCCCTCTTGAATGTGCCGTTGAGTATTTTCAAGTACAACAATAGCATCATCTACAACCAGCCCTACTGCCAAGACCAAACTGAAAAGTATCAACAGGTTTATTGAAAAACCAAAGAATACAAGGAAAATAAATACACCTAGTAATGATACCGGAATTGCGCAGAACGGAATAAATGCTGCACGGGCTGTTCCTAAGAATACATAAGTAACAATACTAACCAATATAATCGCTAAAGCAATTGCATGTACAACTTCGTGTATTGATTCCTGAATAAACTCCGTCTGATCATACTGGATTGAGTACACCAAATCAGGAGGGAAACGCTTACTTAATTCTGCAACCTTTGCCTTAATCTTTTTTACAAGATCAATAGCATTTGCTTCTGGAAGCTGGTTTATCATAATAACAGAACATTCATCACCATCTACATTAGACATGGATGTATACTTTTCGGCTCCTAATTCCACACGTGCAATATCTTTAATCTTTATATTTGACCCGTCTGTGTTTGCCTTAATAATGATATTTTCAAACTCTTCAACGTCTTTTAAACGTCCTGTAGTTCTTAATGTAAATTTAATCATTTGCGGAGTATCTATAGGTTCCACACCTATATTACCCGCAGGTGTTTGAACGTTTTGTGCAGAAATTGCATTTGTTACATCCGTAACAGAAATACCTAGACTTGCCATCCTATCTGGCTTAAGCCATATACGCATAGAATAATCACCGGCACCATAAACATTTACCTGCCCTATACCATGAATTCTGGCGATTTCATCTTTAAGGTACATCGTAGCATAGTTTGCAAGATATAAAGCATCGTAAGTATGATTTGGTGATGTCAGTGCTATCATCAAAACACCAGGACCGCCGGTTGACTTTCTTACAGTCAGACCATAGTTTTTGACCTGGTCAGGCAAACGTGGTGTAACCAGCTGCAATTGGTTCTGTACATTAACCAGAGCCATATCCGGATCCGAACCAATCTCAAAATATAATGTTAACTGATAGGAACCGTTTGATGAAGTTGATGACATGTAAATCATATCCTCAACACCATTTAACTGTAATTCTACAGGTGCTGCAACAGTTGATGTAATAACATCAGAACTAGCACCTGCATACGTAGCTTGTACAATAACCTGGGGCGGAGTAATTGAAGGATACTCCTCTAATGGCAGAGTCGGTATTGCTATCAAACCAGCAAGAATAATTACCAGTGATATTACTATCGCAAATTTTGGTCTTCTTATGAATAAATTACCTGCCATTTCTATTCTGCCTTATCCTTTTTTGTAAATAAACTTTTAATCTTATCTATGAATGACTGTTCTGGTTTTATACCAGAGCCGGCTTCAATTTTATCAACAATATTAACCGGATGGCCGGTTACAACCTTCTGAATTCCATCTACAATAATCCGATCACCAGAAGTCAAGCCTGACGAAACAACCCAATTACCATCCTGTTGTCCTGAAGTCTTAATATAAGTCAACCTTGGCAGATTTTCGTTATCAAGCTTATAAACATACTGACCTTCCTGATTCTCCATAACAGCTTCAACCGGAACAATCGGAGTAAGAGCCTTATTGTTTGAATAAATGGTAATTTTACCATAATCTCCCTGTATTAATTCACCATGAGGATTTTTAAATGTTGCACGCAATGTAATTGTACCGGTTGTTTCATCAACCTTATTATCTCTGAAATCTTGAATACCTTTTTCTCCATATAACATACCGGTTGAGAACTTAAATTCAACAACTCTGTTTACATTTGCACTTCCGTCAACTTTATTTAATTCTGCATAATCTTTTGAATCTATCGGGAACGTAATATACATAGGATCTTCACTATTAATTGTTGTCAAATATCCTCCCTGAGCATTTACATAGTTACCGACAGTTACATTAATTATACCGATACGCCCGTCAACAGGTGCTTTCACCTGTGTATAACCATAATTACGCAATGCATCATTATAAGCCCCTTCTGTTAAAGAAACCTGCGCTCTGTAAGCATCACGCTGAGCCAGCATATTATCATAATCAGACCTTGCTACATAATCTTTGGACACCAGTTCTTCATATCTTGCAAGCTGCTTTTCGTAATAGTCTAACTGTGCCTTTGCATTATCAAGATTACCTTTTGCCTGCTGTACTGCTAATTTATATTCCAGAGGTTCAATTTCAAACAATAACTGTCCGGCTTTTACAAAATCACCTTCTTTAAAGTAACTTTTTGTAAGATAACCGCTTATACGTGCAGTCACTTCAACTCGATACTTGGCACTTACACGTGCAGGCTCCTCATAGGAACGAACTACGGATATATCTTTTACTTCTTGAACCGTTACAGGCGGAACAGAAGCCGTATTGCGTTTTCCTGCATTTACAGTTGAAAAATGACTATATAATGCACGTGCAGCAATCAGCACAAACATTATAAATAAAATTAAAATAATTTTGCCTCTCATGTTTCCTCACCGTTTTTATATAACCAAACAGGCATCTCTTTAAATATTACCTGCCTGTACAAATTTATATATTTTTCTAGTTTTACAACTTTCCCACATTATGTGTGGAACTTTCCACACAATCATATCATCAAAAAAATACTATGTCAAGAACGACTGTATAAACTTATTAGAGGATTTTTCAGGCAACTAAAAAATTAACTCTCCGTATAAAACCTCTTGTTTTTTTAATATTTTGACCTGCCGGATAGTATTATATAAGTCAGGAACATCCGATTCTATAATAACATTTAAGTAATTTCTTGTTACCCCCTTATATTTTCCACTTTTTTTATCGGGACGCTTTTCTATCAAAACCTCAGCGGCTTCACCGGCATTTGCATCTATAAACTCGTTATATTTTTGATTTGACAGTTTTTTTATCATATCAGCTCTGGCATTTTTAACCGAAAGAGGAACATGATCCGGCATTTTTTCCGCAGCAGTTCCTTCTCTGACAGAATAAGGAAATGTATGAATTTGAGTAAGTCCGGAATTTTTTAAATTGTTATATGTAATTTCAAAATCCTCATCACTCTCACCTGGAAAACCTGCTATTATATCAGAACCAATAAACGGATTTTTCCATCTGTGTTTTATATCTTCTATTTGTTCAAGATAATCTTGAGTTTTATAAAACCTGTTCATAGCCTTTAAAGTTTTATCACAAGCAGATTGCAAAGAAAGATGAAAATGCGGGCAGAATTTATCGGAAGATTGTAAAAAATCCAGAAGTTCAGTATCAATCTCTGAAGGATTGAGAGAACCTAACCTGTATCGCGGAATATCTGTTTTTTCTATTTCTTTTAAAAGATTAATTAGCGACTTGCCAAATTCTTTTCCCCACTGTCCGATGTGAATTCCCGTTAAAATAACTTCTTTATACCCGTGTCCGGCATACATATTAATTTGATTTACAAGAAAATCGACATCTGCACTCCTGCTTTTTCCGCGTGCAAAAGGAATAATGCAGTATGAGCATCTGCTGTTGCATCCGTCCTGAATTTTTAGTCCTATACGGGTTTTATAAATATCATTTAACACCGCATAAGTAAAATCTTTTTTACTCATCAAATCCGATACCGCACAAGCTTTTTTCTCAGCAAGATATCTGCTTATATTGAGCTTTTCATCATTTCCCAACACAATATCAACATATTCCAGAGAAAGCAACTCTTCCTTTTTAATCTGAGCAATACATCCGGTTATCACATTAATAATATCGGGATTTTCATGCTTAGCATTACGAAGAATATAAAGTGCTTCATTATCACTTTTATGCGTAACCGTACATGAGTTGAGTATAAAGAAATCAGCTTCTGCCGGAGTTTTAACCTCCGTATAACCATTATTAATGAGGTTTTCTGTAATAATCCCGCCTTCAAACTGATTTGCTTTACAGCCCATTGTTTTTAATACAAACTTAAACCCCATATATTTATACTAAACCCTACCGTACATATCTTCATATCTTACGATATCTTCTTCTATTAACGGGCTGCCAAGTTGCACTTCTATAATTTTCAAGGTTTCTTTATACGGATTTTGCAATGAGTGAATAGCTTTTAGTGGAATATCAATACTGTTTCCAGGACTTAAAATATACTCTTTACCTTCAAGAACAACCTTTGCAGTCCCTGATAAAACAACCCAGTGTTCACTTCTAAAATTATGTGACTGGACAGAAAGCTTCTGCCCTGTATTAACCTGAATCATTTTGGTCAAAAAACCTTCACCACGTGTCAACACCGTATAATATCCCCACGGTCTGTAAACCGTCTTATGAATAAGATGTGTATCATCATTTCTGCGTTTTAAAATATCATATATTTTTTTTACATCCTGTGTTCTGTCTTTTTTACAAGCAAGAATTGCATCTTCTGTTTCAACAAGAACGATGTCATCAAGCCCGATTGTTGCACATAGTTTAGATGATGAATATACAAGAGAATTTTTTGACTCTAAATCAATAACATGTCCTACAAAGGCATTACCATTTTCATCTTTTTTCTCGGTATCATATATAGATGCCCATGAACCCAAATCATTCCAATCACTTTCAAGTTTTACAAGTGCAATTTTATCTGATTTTTCCATAACAGCATAATCTACAGAAATATTGGGCATTTTTTCATACTCTATATAAGGTATTTCATCCGACTTAGAAAAGTCGAAGTTATCTAGAATAGAATAAATATCCGGAGAATATTTTCTTAACTCATCCATAAAAACAGATGCTCTAAACATAAATATTCCTGCATTCCAGAAATATTTACCTGATTTAACATATTTCTCTGCATGCTCATAATCCGGTTTTTCAACAAATTTATTAACTATATATCCATTTCCCAATTTTGTATCTGAGATATTGATATAGCCGTAACCTGTTTCAGGGTAAGAGGGCTGTACTCCAAAAGTTACAAGATACCCCATATTTGCAAGTTCTTCACCTTTTTTAACAGTACTTTTAAATTTATCAATATCTTTTATTAAATGGTCTGATGGAACAACAAGAACAACATCATCCCCAAAACTGGAAAGCGCATTTTTAACCGCAACAGCAATTGCAGGCGCGGTATTTCTTGATATAGGTTCTGAAAGTACTTTTATACTATCCGTATTTTTTAGCAGCTGAGATTTAACATTCGAAACATGCCGTACACCGGCAGAAGCAATTATACGCTCATGGGGAATAAATCCGGCAAGACGTCTATACGTTGCTTGTAATAAACTTTCTTCATTTTGAATATTTAATAATTGTTTAGGATATAACTCTCTGGATAAAGGCCATAACCTGCTGCCAGCACCCCCCGCTAAAATAATACCGTACAAAATAACCTCCTAAAATATTTATTTACTATTTTATAAGAAATAAAATAAAATCACAACATTTATCATATACTTTTAAAATCTGCCCCATCCCCCTCTCAAAAAAGAAGGCGGCTTGATACAAGCCGCCTTCTTTTTTTCTAAAACGCTTTTACGCTTTACTTGCTCCGTATTTTTCAATAATTTCTTTTTCAATATTTGCCGGAACTTGTTCGTAGCACTTAAATTCCATAGAGAACGTTCCACGACCTTGAGTATTTGATCTCAAATCAGTTGCATAACCGAACATATTAGCTAGCGGAACAGTTGCTCTGACAATTACATTTCCGGTATTGCCAAGAGGTTCCTGTCCTTCAACACGTCCGCGGCGTCTTGAAATATCACCGATAATTGTACCTGTATATTCCTCAGGTATTTCGATTTCAACCTTCATCATCGGTTCAAGAATACAGGGAGATGCTTTTTTAGTACCTTCTTTCATAGCCATTGAACCTGCAATTTTAAATGCCATTTCAGAAGAGTCAACTTCGTGGTAAGAACCGTCATAAAGTTCTACCTTAACGTCAATCATCGGGAATCCTGCTAGAATACCGCCTTCAAGGGCTTCTTCCATACCTTTTCTTGCCGGTTCAATGTATTCCTTAGGAATAGCACCGCCGACAATTTTGTTTTCAAATACAAAGCCTTCATTTTCGCCAGCCGGTGAAATTCTGACCTTAACATGCCCGTATTGACCTTTACCACCTGATTGTCTGATGAATTTAGAATCTTGATCAGCATTTCCTCTGATAGTTTCACGATAAGCAACCTGAGGTTTACCGATATTTGCTTCTACTTTAAATTCTCTCAACATACGGTCAACAATAATATCAAGGTGAAGTTCTCCCATACCGGAAATAATTGTTTGCCCTGTTTCAGTATCGGATTTAACCCTGAATGAAGGATCTTCTTCTGCAAGTTTTTGAAGGGCAATACCCATTTTATCCTGATCAGCTTTTGTTTTTGGTTCAATAGCAACAGAGATAACCGGTTCAGGGAAAGACATTCTTTCAAGGATAATCGGTGCTTTTTCATCGCAAAGAGTATCACCTGTTGTAGTATCTTTCAAACCTACTGCTGCACATATATCACCTGCGTAAACTTCTGTTTCTTCAAGTCTTTGGTCAGCATACATACGTACAAGTCTTGAAATACGTTCTTTTTTACCGTTTGTAGCATTAAGAACGTAAGAACCGGAAGTAATAACACCTGAGTAAACTCTCAAGAAGGTTAAACGACCTACATAAGGGTCAGTCATAACCTTAAATGCCAGTGCTGAGAACGGTTCTGAGTCAGAAGAGTGTCTTTCTGTTTTTGTTCCGTCCTCTAATTCACCTTCAATAGCCTTTACATCAACCGGTGACGGCATATAATCAACAACAGCGTTTAAGAGTAATTGAACACCTTTGTTTTTGAAAGCTGTACCGCAGGTTACAGGTACGATTTTATTATCACAAACTGCTTTTCTTAAACCTTTTTTCAATTCATCAACAGTAATTGAATCAGGATCTTCAAAGAATTTTTCCATTAACGCATCGTCTTCACCTGCAATAGCTTCAACCAGTGCATCATGGTATTCTTTTGCCTTGTCTAACATATCAGCAGGAATATCTTCTTCTTTAATATCTGTACCTAAATCGTTTGTATAAATTTCAGCTTTCATTGTCATCAAGTCAATTAAGCCTGTGAATTTGTCTTCTGAACCAATCGGTAATTGGATAGGAACAGCATTTGCACCTAATCTTGTTTTGATTTGTTCTACTACACGATAAAAATCAGCACCTGTTCTGTCCATTTTGTTAACAAATACCATACGCGGAACTTCGTATCTGTTAGCCTGTCTCCAAACGGTTTCTGATTGAGACTGAACACCGCCGACAGCACAGAATACCGCAACAACCCCGTCTAAAACACGGAGCGAACGCTCAACCTCAATAGTAAAGTCAACGTGCCCCGGAGTATCAATAATATTAATCTGGTGTCCTTTCCATTCAGCCGTAACTGCTGCTGATTGGATTGTGATACCTCTTTCACGTTCCTGTTCCATAAAGTCGGTTACTGCAGCACCATCATGCACTTCACCAATTTTATGAGTTTTACCTGTATAGAACAAAATACGTTCTGTTGTAGTGGTTTTACCTGCATCAATGTGAGCGGCAATACCAATGTTTCTGATTTTTTCCAATGGAGTTTTTCTAGCCATATTCTTTTCCTTTTCTACATTAAATTAAATTATTAAAATTTATAAACTATTAAATTTCGCAACTTGTGCAATTTTAATAGTATTGTTGCATAAACAAAAAAATCATACAAGAACCCACAGAAACAATGCGTTACAAACAATTAACAAATAAAAAGAATTTGCATTATATAAAATTTGAATGTATAATTAAGCACAGGTAATTCAAAAGTCAACATTTGACTGCTTATTAAATAAAAGAAAAATATACGTTTCTTTTTAGCATTAGTACTTTCATTGCTAAAAAGCTTTAAAAGTATTGCGGAAAAGAAGCGGATATTCTTAGAGCAAAATACGCTGATGGAAGAAGTAAAATTTATTCTACCTGAGTGCGTTTAATAAGAATAATGAGATAAAAAGAATGGCACAGCACAGCACAGCACA
>CAYVMC010000023.1:0-33212 GCA_964452495.1 uncultured Muribaculaceae bacterium
GGAAACCTCGTTGTCGGAGGGAACACAGTATTAGGATGGAATGGTGATAGTGGCAGCGGTATTACTGCTGTTCGATCATCAAAGGAAGGAAAGCTCGGACTTCTGTATACTTATAGGGGAGGCAGCGGCGACCAAACCTGGTATTCAGACGCTAGCGGTACTATTACAACAGGAATGGGGAGTTGGACATACAATAAATCAGACCGCCGATTAAAAGACATCATAGGCGAAAACCTTGATGCCATGGATAAAATCAACAAGCTTAAAGTCTATGATTTTACCTTCAAAAAGGATGATTTAAAAACTCCGCACGTCGGTGTTATCGCGCAGGAACTTCAAAAAGTATTCCCTAATGCCGTAACCAAAGACGAAAACGGGTACTTACAAATCAGGCACGAAGATATGTTCTTTACTATGATTAATGCACTCAAAGAGCTTGATGCAAAAATCAAACAACTCGCACAGCAACTGGCTGATAATATCAAAATTGTTACTTCTGACAATCAAAAAATCCGCGAGTTGACCATCCGCGTTAATAATCAGGACAAGGAAATTAAAGCTCTAAAAAAAGAGATTGCTGAATTAAGAAAATTAATAAGCAAATTACCTAAATAGAGATCTGATTTTTCAGTTTTCTATTTTATCACGGCTCATTAGAGCCGTTTTTTTTGACTATTCAGAAATAAGTAATTCCCAATCCGCAGACAGTTTATCAAGAATTACCTTTACCGGTGTATTCTTTTCTGTCAAAATCCGCTGAACCGCAGTATTAACAAGAGTATTTAATTCTTTTTGATTTCTTACCTGCCTCATTGCAGGTTTTACTTTCTTAAGCTGTTTTGCACCTATAGAACGAGCCTGAGTTTCAACAGTCGAATAATTATTATAAAAACCCGAGGTAAGTGCTTTATTTGTCGTTGCAAGGATATTTGTCAGCTTTGCAAGCTTTAGCTGGTTATCCGTATTGGTCAAAAACATTGCAAAATCAAGAGCAGTATCTTTATGCTGTGACTTTACCGGTATAACAAAATTCATCACGGAAAAATCGTACTGCCCCATACTCCCGATTAATTGCGGACGAATTTTCGTAACTTTATAAACTTCCGGAGCATTTTCTTTCAACATATTAAGAAAATTTGCTCCTGCCTGAAAGAAAACACTTTTTCCCGCCATATATTGCTCAAATGCTTCTCTGTGGGTAATAGAAACAGTTTCTTTCGGGATTAATCCATCCTGATAAATTTCTCTTAATTGTTCAAAGAAATTAACACAAACCCCTGACTTAATTCCCTCTGGAGAATTTATACCGTATTTATTTAATATTCTAAGCATTGAATCATTGTCAATAAGATTCGGCGTATAAATATAAGCTCCTGACATCTCTTTTACCCTTTTAGCATTATTGTTCATCTGGGTATAAGATACCGGATAAGGTGACGGAATTGTTACTTCTTTTTCTGTTACCCAACCGTATCTACGTCTATTGATTCGCTGCCAGACTTTCTTTTCAATAATCTCTTCTTTACCAATATCCGTTTTATCAAGAAGTGATGTATTAACAAAAGTAACAGACGATGTCGCATACCACGGGACAGAATACAACTCCCCTTTATATTTTAGTGACTCTACAACCTGCTGATTATATCCGCGCATTTTTTCTTCCGGTATTTTTTCAAGCGCGCCTCGCTCAGCAAGAAGAGCAGAAAAATCAGGGTTTAAATTTATTAAATCGGGAGGATTATTGCCAAGAACTGCCGCCAGTGTTCTTTTTTCCCCCTCGGAAAACGGAACATCAACCCATTCAATATAGACATCCGGATGCAGTTTTTCATACTCGGAAATTACACCGTTCATATATTCCGAAAAATCTCCCATCTGTAATGTCCAGACCGTTATATGTTCTCTGCCGTCATCATACTTTGCGGAACACCCGCACAAAGTTACAACTGCCATTAAAACCACAATTATTTTTTTCATTAAAGCTCCGTTATTTGTTTTAATTATATCAAAAAACTATTGCGTTAATCAAAAAATAAATGTAGTATAAGTAAAGAAGATGGAGGAATTTATATGTTAAGATTAATCGTTATAGTAATTCTTGCCGGTGCATGTTATTTTGTATACAACAACTGGAACAATATAACATCAGGGTTTATAAATTCCGCAAAACAAGAAAAAACAGTACAGGTAGTCGGGTCTACAAGAGGAGAACTCAATAGCGCAGCTCAAAGCTCTCTTAACAGAGATTAAGTTTTAATAAGCCTGTATTATTTCTTAATAAAATGCAATACCCGCTTTAACTCATTTATTTCTGTACTATCATTAATAGTATATAAGTGAAATGAGGTTTAAGTAATGATTATAATAATGGAAAAGAATGCAACCGATGCTCAAATAAAATCGGTTTGTACGCATCTCGAAAATTTGGGGTTCAGAATAAATCTTAACCACGGAGAAGTATATACGGTAATTGCAGCACTCGGCGATAAAAGACTTATACAGCCGCAGTCTATTTCTTCTCTAGAGGGTGTAAAAGAAGTCAAAATAATTCAGGAACCTTTTAAGCTTGCAAGCAGAGAAACAAAAGAAGATGACACTGTAATAGAATTTTCTAACGGCTTAAAAATCGGCGGCGATGAAAAACCCGTAATTATGGCAGGTCCCTGCAGTGTTGAAAGAGAGATTGACGGACTTTTAGAAGTTGCTTATGCGGCTAAAGAAATGGGAGCAAAAATCCTGCGCGGAGGAGCGTTTAAACCCCGTACATCACCTTACGACTTTCAGGGGATGGAAGAAAAAGGACTCCAGTACCTTGCAGAAGCAAGAGAAAAAACAGGACTCCTTGTCGTAACAGAAGTTATGGACACTCTCGATTTACCGCTTGTTATGGAATATGCAGATATTATCCAGATTGGTGCCAGAAACATGCAAAACTTTAAGCTTTTAAAAGCTGTCGGGAAATGCAGGAAACCGGTTATGCTTAAGCGTGGAGGTGCCGCAAGTATAAGAGAATTCCTTCTTGCTGCTGAACATATACTTGCAAACGGCAACGAACAGATTATCCTGTGTGAACGGGGAATAAAAGGTTTTGATTCAACTTATACAAGAAATGTTCTTGATATAGCAGCAGTACCATTAATAAGAAAACTTTCCCACCTGCCCATAATTGTTGACCCTTCTCACGGTACAGGGAAAAGATTTTTAATTGAGCCTATGAGTAAAGCCGCACTTGTAGCAGGCGCTCACGGAATTATGATGGAAGTTCACCATAATCCGGACAAAGCATACTCTGATGGCGCACAAAGTCTGTCTATACCACAGTTTAGAGAAGTTATGACAAACCTCAATAAACTAATCGGACGCATAGATTACGCAAATAAGCACATGTGTACAATCTAAAAAAAATTATAGGGAAAAATTACAAAATATTTCCTCACATATATTTGTAAACAATCTGTAATATTCTTTTAGTAAAAAGCAATTTTGAAATACAAAATTGCTTTTTATATATAGGGGAATTTAAAAGGGGAAAAGATATATGTCTGTTGGAGCTAGAGATTATATAGACAAACTATTAGTCAAAAAGTATGCAAACGAGCAGGTTGACAACCATACAAATATTACTTCAATGGTTGACCCGAACAAAATGCTTGAAACAATGAACGATATAGCAACTGTTCAGCGAAATATGTTTATGCTGTCACAAAAATTGAACCTGGTATGTTCAGCAGTTAATGCCAAACGCGCTCGTTACAAAGAACGTGAATTTGTAGAGTAATAAACTAATCTCTTGAATAATTACTTAATTCATTATCCATAAGAAAGAGTGACGCTTTATCTTCACCAAACGCTTTAAGACGTTTAATAATATCAAGCGCACTCCTTTCTTCTTCTATTTGCTCATTTATGTACCAGTCTATAAATGAAAGTGTCGTTCTGTCACATTCCTCTTCAGCATAACGTGCTACATCCATTATTGCTGCTGTTATTGACTGTTCGTGTTCATATATTTTCTGGTATATTTCAACAGGACTTCCCATTTTAAACTCAGGTGTTGCTATCTGTTTAAGCTCAACTTTTCCGTTCATGTCAATTATAAAACCAAACAGCTTCATTCCATGTTCCATCTCTTCTGCCGCCTGCTCTTTTGTCCTGTGTGCAAAACCGAATAAACCGATTTCCCTAAAATAAGCAGAGATTGACAAATATAAATAGCCTGAATAAAATTCCCTGTTAATCTGCTCGTTGATGATGTTAATAATTCTTTCACTTATCAAAATTTACCTCCTTTTTTCTAAGCCAGTATAAAACATTAATAACTGCTTATTCATTGCCCTAAACGGTAATTTGTGGTAGCATATTAGCTATGGAAGAGTTTAGTTTTAATAAAGCAATCAACGCTCAATACAACGACCTTAAAGAAAATTACAGGAAAATTTTTATTCAGGCAGCAGAGAGTTTAAGAATGGAAGCTGATAAAATGAAGCCGTCGGTTTCCTGCAATTCTTGCACTGTAAACTGTAAAGATAAACCTTTAAATTTCACTATTTTTGATATCTTTCCGTCAAAATGTCCTTACAGAGACTGGCAGATTAAGTTTATTGCTTTTTTAAACGGAGATTACAAGCAGTCGCTCAAAAATATGCAAAAAAGTATTATGCTGAAAAAAGATGAGTACAGTTGTACAATGTGCGGTGCCTGCTGTAAGCTCGCAGTATCAGAACACTCTTTTGAAGATTTGAAAAAAATGGCAAATCGCGGGGATAAGTTTGCAATACAGTTCATATCTGTATTTGTTCCATATCCGACAGAAATACAGGCACGTTCCGCTCTGCCGGAGTACTTTGAACTCCTTGACTCTCTTGCAGAAAATAAAAAAGTTTATTTTTACTATTGTCCCAAATTACGGGATGACAACACCTGCTCGGATTACGAAAACCGTCCGGATATCTGCAAACAGTTTCCGTATAATCCGCTTAAAATACTTCCGTCAACCTGCGGATATTATCAATGGAGAGAAGCGGCAAATAAACTCGCTATGCTTATTCACGCAAAAATGGATTTAATAGAATTTTATAAAAATAAATTGAGTTAGAATATGAAAATTTTAGCCGGATTATCATTAGAAGAAATAGAACTTATCACCAACGATTTAGGTGCCTCAAAATATCGTGCAAAGCAAATTCACAACTGGATTTACACAAAGTCGGTATATGATTTTGATGAAATGACCGATCTGGCAAAAGACTTCAGACAAACATTAAAGGAAAACTTTCTGGTAACGGATACAAAAGTTGTATCAAAACAAATAAGCTCCGACGGAACTATAAAATATTTAATAGAATATCCTGATGGCGAACGTGTAGAAACGGTGCTTATGAGGTTTGATAATCGTGCAAACCTTACAGCTTGCGTTAGCTCACAAGTCGGCTGTGCCGTGAATTGTTCTTTTTGTGCTACAGGGAAACAGGGATTTAAAAGAAATCTAAACTACAAAGAAATTATTGAACAGGTTCTGACCATCCAGAGGGATACAAAACTCAAAGTAACAAACATAGTCTTTATGGGACAAGGTGAACCATTGCTAAATCTGGATAATGTACTTAAAGCCCTTGAAATTTTTAACAATGATTTTCGCATCGGTGCAAGAAGGATTACTATATCAACAAGCGGTATTATTCCACAAATAAATAAACTGGCTGATTTAAATATGCAATCAACTCTTGCAATCTCTCTCCACGCAGCAAACCACAGACTAAGAGAACAAATTATGCCAATTGAAAAGAAATACCCGATTGATGAACTAAAAAAAGCTCTTGTTAATTATGTAGAAAAAACAGGTAATAGAGTAACCATTGAGTATATTCTAATCCACAAGCTTAACGACACTTTTGAATCGGCTAAAGAACTTGCATTTTTCCTTAAGGATATAAAGTGCAATGTAAATTTAATTCCATATAATCCAGTAACCGAAACCGGCTATCGGAAACCTGTTAAAAATGATATTATGAAATTTAAATACGTCCTTGAGCATTCCGGCAAAAAAGTAACGGTTAGGCTGGAACGCGGTGCTGATATTGATGCAGCCTGCGGACAATTAAGCGGAAAAGTCAAAAATTTGAAAGGTTAGAATATGCCTCCTAAAACTATTTATGAAAAAAATCTTGATGTTTTGAAAAACAGCCAATTAAAAGAAATAATAATTAAGCATAAAGTAACCGCAAAATTTCAGGTAAAGAACACTAACGGTTACAACCTCTCCTACAACGGAGAATTATTTCATAATGAAAAATCACCGCTCGGTGAAGCAAAAGCCATATTTGATAATTTAGATAATTCTGCAAATTCCATTAATATAATTTACGGTATCGGATTAGGTTATTTATTCCAGTATACTGCGATTAATTCAAAAGGAAAGGTTATACTCTATGAACCAAACCTTGACATACTTAAAACAGCCTTCACATTTGTAGACTTTTCTAATGAACTTGTAAAAAACAACGTATTTGTTACTACAGACAAAGATAATTTAAACAAGATTTTAAGAGACCACATGGGATTTGATAATTATCCTGTCGTAAGCTGTCTGCCGTCATATAAAAGAATCTTTAAAGAACAAATGGAAAAAGACTCAAAAGAACTAATGGTTTTAATTGGCGGGATTTCTCTGGATGCCAGTTACACAAAAAACAGATATTCCCCTGTAACACATTCCATATTATCTAATATTCCCTACACCGCAAACGAAATACCATTATGCGAAATCAAAGATTGTTATAAAGGAGAAACTGCAGTCGTAGTATCAGCCGGACCAACTTTATACGAAAATCTGGAAATACTTAAAAAATATCAGGATAACGTTATCATCCTCTGTGTAGGTCCTGCATACAGGGCACTTGTCAGTGCAGGTATAAAACCTGATTTCCTGTGTATAATTGAAGACCGGAACTGTTCTGCTCAAATAAGCGAACTTGACATATCAGAAGTAAATATGATTCTTGAACCTTATACAAATATTTACTTTCACCAAATGAAGCCTAAAAAGAATTTTCTTCATATATCCAACAACCTTCCCCCTAATCACATATATGCTGATATTGCTGAAATTAATATTGATGAATACTTTTCAAGAGGAACTGTTTCTTACTGCGCCCTAAACTCTGCAAGAATCCTCGGGTGCGATACAATTATCCTTGTCGGTCAAGATTTAGCTTATATTGATAATCAATTATACAGTAAAAGTTCAGCCTACGGAGACTTGAAGTTTCGCTTTAATGAAGAAACTAAAAAATATGAAATATTTGCTGAAAATATGGAACGTTACGCTAATGCAGTATCACAAAATAAAGAAAAGCAGATTGAACTTGCACAACAAAGAATAGCACAGCTTCAAAACGCAATAACAACTATTAAAAGTATAACAGGTGAACTTATCCCTACAGAGGCTGTATACTCAACATTTGCAGCAAATATTGCAAAATACACCAAACAATTCCCTGACAGGAAATATATAAATACCTCTATGAAAGGAGCCCTGATAGACGGATTTGAAAACATCCCGCTCGGTGAAGCACTTAAAAATTCCAAACCTGTCAGTAAAAAAGACTTTAAAGATTTAACATTTGAAAAGAAAGATACCATTATTAAAAATTTAAAGAACATTAAAACATGCTTCCCCGCTGCAATAAGTAAAATAAATGACACAAAAAAACTGCTTTCAAGAATTAATACAGAATATAAGAGGCATAAAAGTTTAACCAAAGATATGCTGCAAACACTAAAAAAAGCACTCAATAATTACAGTTGGTTATCCATAACTTTCAGCCAGGAACATAAAATTTATAATTTTATAACAAAAAAAGAATCGTTGGATTTTGAAACTTTTCTCAAGAAAACAGAGGATATAGATCTTTCTATAGCCTTAAAAATAATAGATTTGCATAACAAATATCTGGATGCCGCTCTTGAAAATATCAAAACTATCACTGAAACTATTGATACAGACATACAAACTCTGGAAGGTAATATTCAATGAAACTTGTACTACAAAGAGTAAAACAGGCATCTGTTACTATATCAGGAGAATTATACTCAAATATTGAAAAAGGGTATTTAATTTTAATTGGAATAGAAAAAGGCGACAATAAAGAAATACTTGAAAGATATGCTGACAAAGTAACAAAGCTTAGAATATTCTCTGATGACAACGGAAAAATGAATTTATCAATAAAAGATGTAAACGGCTCCATTCTTGTGGTTTCCCAGTTTACTCTGGCAGGAGACTGCAAAAAGGGAACTCGACCGAGTTTTGATAATTCGGCTCCGCCTGATGAAGCAAATAAGCTTTATGAATATTTTATTTCACTGTTGAGGAGCAACGATATTAACGTTAAAACAGGTGTATTTGGGGCAATGATGGATGTAGCACTTATAAATGATGGTCCTGTAACATTCATTTTAGGATAAACAAAGCGGAGAATGATTTAAACTATCCTCCGCCATCTTTATATTATTTACAGGTTAATCCCATATCACATTCTGAACAAGTTCAACCTCATTGCCATCCGGATCCTTCACAAATGCAATTATTGACCCCTTGCCATCCAAATCAAACGGCTCATATAAATACTCATACCCGAGTTTTTTAAGTTTTGCAGTAAATTCGTCAAAAGACTCCACTGCAAATGCAAAATGACCAAATGCATTACCATTAGTGTAACCGCCTTCCGGTGTTTCATCATTATAAGTCAGTTCTAGCTGTGATCCGCATTCATCTTCCAGAAAATAAAGAGTACAGTCCTCGAGACGCTTTGTTCTCACCTGCTTCATATCAAAAAGCTGCCCGTAAAATCTGAGCGACTCTTCAAGATTTTTCACTCTTATCATAGTATGTAAAAATTTCATTATTTTTCCTCCTGTATATTCTATGACTTATTCCATAATTAGTTTCAAATACTTTTTCATATTTTTCATTAATATAATTCATTATCCCTAAGGCATAATCATTTCCAAAATAACTAAAATAATAAGAGTTTGTATTCCAACCTGATATAACTATATACTCAGGTTTATTTTCGTCTATCCTTTTTATTATATTATACTCGCCAAATACCTCCACATACATAGGAATTACCGAATACAAGTAGTTATCAGTATCCCGTTGAGCAAGAAAATTCAGCATAGGTGCTTCGGGAAGACACAAAACTTTATCATCCTGTTTAGTATTTTGTTTTAAATAATCATATACCTGCATAAAAGGTATTGCTTGAACTTTACCTGCATAAATATTACCATACGGTGTTGCTATCTTTCCTGTTTTTATACTTAATGTTGAAAGCCCGTAGATGAAAAAATACACTGTACATATAAATAAAACCTTTATATAGCTTTTTCTTAATTTGACAGGAAGCAGTATACAGCAAGTACATAGCATTAATCCTACAAAATACGTACCATAACTAAACAGCATTAAAGAGAAAAATACTTTTATAGATATAAACAAAGAAGTCAGTGCCAGAACTTTTGCCCTGAAACCGAGCTTTTTAAACCTGAATATAAATAAAAACAATATAACAGAAGGAACAAAAACCCAGAACCTATATTGAAAGAAGTTTTCAATAATAATATATAAGAAAATTGCTACAGTAGTAAATTTAAAAATTTTAAACCAAAGTTTTTTACTTTCTATAAAGAATACAGACGAAAAAAAACACAATGAAGAAGTCAATATTAACCCTATATGCTCAGGCGAGAAAGAAATCCCCGATATAGAATAAAAATACCACATTGTTTTTGATTTCATTATCTCGCTTAAAATCACTAATTCTTTATTAAGATCATGTACCGTAACTCCTTGAACAAATAATGCTATTAGAGTCAACACAGGAAATAATAAGTATAACAATACTATTTTAAGTACAGCTGCAAAACTTTTCAGCCTGTATATAGAAACTGCCAGAAGCGGAAGAACATACAAAATAAATTCATATTTAAACACAGCTGCCAAACCGCCAAACAAAGCTGCAAAATAATAATCCGACTTAGTTTTCCCTCTTAGCAAAAAATACAACGATGCAAGAACGGAAGAAAAACCATAAATCATACCATACGAATATGGGAACATAAAATTAAATACGTTACCCGATATTCCGGATATTCCAATAACAAATAAAATAAGAATTAACGTACGGATTTTAGACAAAAAGAACCGTGATATTAAATACAACAGAGAAACAATTATTCCATAGTTTATAAAGGCCGCAAAATAAAGAACATTCAAATTAGGAGAAAATATTTTATACAATATCGCATTAAAGTAGTATGCCCCGGGGGCATAAATATTAAATATATCACGATAAAGCACCTCTCCTTTTAACATCTGCCACGGAATATACGCTTCCCTTCCGCAATCTACATATGGAGAACCCATTTTTGCATAGGTTAAAACAAACAGCAATGTTATGGTTATCCATAAGGTAATTAATATGGTTTTATCATTAATATAACTCTTCTTCACTTAAAAGATTGTAACAAAAGCGTTTATTATTAGCAATTTTTTTCAAGAAAAAAACTTTATATAAATACAAAAATATGTGTAAAGGTAAGTTAGTATGTCAGATTACAGCGCCCTCGAAAAATTATATAAAAAAGGGATAATGGAGTTCAATCCTAAAGATTATATAAACGGAACGTCAAGTAATGTTATTCCGGAGCCTAATAAAGAGATTTTTTTGCCGGACAACAGGTTTCATCGGGTAGACGGAAGCTATATAAGAGAGCAGATTGACCGTGATTTATTTGAGTCCTCATACAACAAAAACAAGAATAAATCTTCAAATAAAAATGCAGAAGAACGCAGAAAATCTTTGCCGGATAAATTAAAACAAATACTTACAAGTAAAATCACTGCAGGAATAGTTGGTACAACCGCTCTTATTTTATCCGGACGTTATATTCTGAAACTTCTTCACATAATCAAATAATTATTTTCCTGTCACTTTTTTATATTAGCATCTCTCTGTATTCTTTCAGGGATAAAAAGTTTTTAAGTAAGTAATACAACCCGCAGAAAAGTAATTATCCGGTTACTATACTTTTTGTTTTTATTTTGGCTCCTTTTTTATTTTCAACCCGCATCCCTAAGTCGTGTATTTGACTTTCGTCCGGTTTTCTCCCCTCTTTTTGAGATTTAATATATTTATTATCTAAACCTTTACATCCAACCTGATAACCTGCGACCAACATTGCTAGCGGCACAAGCCTTGCAATACCCTGTATTATAGGACCATCTGATAAAAACGAAGCTGCAACACACAAATCATCCCAATGCATAAACATATCAGCCGGTTTTATTTTTCTTTCATCCTCTGCTCCCAGAGCTATTTTTTTCAAATAATTGGCAGATCTATTTCCAAGAACCATACCTACAGCAAGTCCGGCAAGGGTAAGAGCTACTTTAGGAAGTTTTGCTGCCCAGCGGGCTGCCGGATTTATATTCGGAGAGAAGGATTTTAAAATTTTCGTTTCTATTTTTGCACCTGTTCGTGCAGCAAGTCCGACAGTGAGTATTGGAACACAAGCATTACCGAATTGAATAATAGCTTCACCCGCTTTGGATTTAATTTCTGCTTTATTATTAGTAGAACGTCCATCTATTATTAAGCCGCCTGTAAAGCCGCCCAAAATAGAGCCGGCAGCCATTGTTATAATCTCTTTTTCCTCAAACTTTGCCTGATACAAATAAGTATCTTTTATTTTGGTATTCATTATTTTTTTAGGATTTAATGAAAAGTTTTTCCAGGTAGCAGTTTTAGCAAGTAACGCAATAGCTCCTGCAACCCCTAGACCGGCAGATACGGCAACACCTGTCCTCTCACGCTTTGAAAGTTTTGCATCTACAGGTTTTTCTTTCTTTGGTACAGGATACAAAGTTCCAAAATTATCATTAGCCGAAATTTTCTTAAAAGGGGTATTACTTACATTCAGAGACATCACTATTTCTCACCTTCCTGTCTCCTTAAAAACTACTCAAGATTATTTTTTGCTACAATTATACAAAAATGTTACGTTTATTAACAAACTCTTGAATAAAATTTGGTTATTTCTTCAAAATAGCGTTCTAAAGCCTTATACCCGTTGTAAACTTCATTTGTTATACCGGAATAACGACTTGCAACAATATACTTAAGCTCTTTTGCCCGTATTTGTATTAAAGTATCAGCATCTTTTCTCAATGCAGGATTATTAGACGTTGACCATTTTTTCAAATACATCAACTCATCATTAATTTGCTTAATTGTAGAATACTCTAGGGTATTAAAATCATACTTTTTAAGCAGCGCAACTTCAGCATTAGTTATTCTGCTCTGTATCGCCTGAAATTTATATATACGTTTTATTATAACATAATTATCAGCTACTCTTCTGTGAGAATAAGGAACGGCACTCTTTGCCAGCAGTGCTGAAGTTGACAAAGATGTAAACATATCCTGTTCATTTGAAAATGTACTCTTTATCGGATTTATAGTTTCCAGTTTTTTATTCTCTGTCATAATAATACCCCATCTCCACACTTATAATAACCTAATAATATAAGATTGTCATCGGTATGTATATAAATTGTTACATTTTAACTCATACAGCATTATCAATACTTTTAAGCCTATTTGTTAAGATTTGTAACAAATATACACCTTTGTGAAATTAGATATTTTTTAAATACTTTATATATACGTAAGATGAACCAAGAGGATTAAAAAGATGGCAAACACAGCAGCATTATTATCAAATTTATTAAATTGTAAAGCTGATTATAACTTTGCAGTTCTTCAACAAACATTGTGGGCTTCAAAACAAGAGGCTAACGCTTCCAAATTAGCGGCTCAACAATCTGCCGAAGAAAAATGGTTAGCTGCTTATGACTCTGCTTATGATCAAGGTTACTATGGTGAAGACGGTAAGAGCATCACAGCAAAAGGTATAACCGTTTCAACCGGTTCTAAAAGTGAGGCTTTATTCTCCGCTTATGCAAATGCTAAAGTATCAAACTACAACGCATCTGCTCTGGAGGAATATTCTGATCTCGATACTGAATACGATTTAATGGTAACCACGTATGATGCTATGGTTGAGGAACTGAGCGCAATGATTGAAAGTTACAACGAATCAGTTTCTAATAGCGCACAAGATACAGGCTTACTCGGAGGTTAATATTTAACAAGATTATACATCAGGGAGGCAATGGTCATCGGTCCAACCCCTCCAGGAACCGGAGTTATATATTCCACCAACGGTTCTACAGCTTCAAAATCAACATCTCCGGTCAAATTGCCGTTAGAATCTCTATATATTCCAACGTCAATAATAACAGATTTACTTTTAACCATCTTACATCTTACAATTTTTTTTCCAACCGCAGAAACCACAATATCTGCGGTTTTTATTATTTCTTCTAAATTTGATGTTTTAGAATGGCATAGAGTTACCGTTGCATTACGTCTTAACAACATCTGTGCCATCGGCTTCCCGACAATATTAGAACGACCTACAACAACTGCATGTTTCCCCTCAACTGTAATATTATACGCATCCAATAGCATCAATACTCCCTGCGGAGTTGCAGGATAAAAATAAGGCTCCATGCCTGTCATTAAACGCCCCGCATTTTCCGGCGTAAAACAATCTACATCTTTTCTCGGAGATATTGCACAAATTACTTTTTCTTTTGATATATGTTCAGGCAAAGGCAATTGTACAAGAATTGCCGTGACCTCCGGATTATTATTTAATTCATCAATCTTATCCAAAATAATTTGTTCTTCAACTGTAGAAGGATACTCAAAAATATCCGTCTTGACCCCGATATATTCGGCTTTCTTTTTTTTATTTCTTACGTAAACATGTGATGCAGGATTATCTCCGACCAGAATAACTGCAAGATACGGCTTTTTACCATTTCTTGAAAGTTCCTCTTTTAAGTCTTCAATAATTTTTTTTGAAACAGCCTTGCCGTCTAAAATCACGACCCCTCCTGCGGCAGATTAAGCCTGAAATAAAACTGTTTTATTGCATCAACAACTTTTTCGGAGTCCCGTGTCATTGGATTTTGCGATATATTTTCATCAAAAGGAATCACACCTAATATGTCAATATCAAATTCTTTTGCCATATTATAAACTGACGGCATATTTGCATTTGCAACTTTATTAAGTATAACACCAAGCTGCCCCCCTGCAGCGTATTTAGCACTAAATTCTTCTATACGTTTAACAAGATTAAGAGAATCCACCTCAGGATTTGCAATAACCAATGTGAGGTCTATATCTGTATCTACCAGCTGATTTAAATACTTTAAATCAAATTCACAATCAAAAATAACAAAATCATATCTTTCAAAAAGTTTGAGACATGCATCATTTATCTGACCGGTAATAGGGCATCTACAGTCTTTGGAGCCGACAAACCACGAAACAATTATATCCACATTTGGAGACAAGCTTACAATAATATCCTCCATAGCCCATTCAACATATTCCTGCTTGGTCATATGCTGTGGTATTCCCGTGTTATATTCGTGCTTACCGCTCCTTATACCATAAATTGTATTCCTGATATCAAGCCCGAATGTATGTCCCAACTCGCTTGTTAAATCATTGTCAAATAACAATACAGATTTGTCAGGGAAATATTCCTGTATAACTTTCAAAAACCCCTTAGTAATTGTCGTTTTGCCGCTGCCGCTTTTACCGGTAATCGCTATTTTTGTTGTCAAAAGTTACCTCTTTCTACTGCTATTGAAGTGTCTCATGCGGTAAATGAGTAAATGTATCTATACGCTTGATAGGTTGCGTTATATGAGTTATTCTCAGACCAAAATTATCCTCAATTACAACAACTTCACCATGGGCAATAAGCTTACCGTTAGCATATAACTCTACTGGTTCGCCGGCTGCTTTGTCAAGAGTAACAACAGAACCTTTTGTCAATTCCAAAACCTTTTTTATAGGAAGCTCTGTTTTACCAAGTTCTACCGTTAATTGAAGTTTTACATCTAACAAAATACCTAGGTTTTGATTAGCAAGTCCTTGAGCAGAATCCAAATCTTCAAAAGAGGCAAATTTGACAGGCTGTGCTGTTATAGTAGCATCACCGGTCGATTCTCCCGAATGTTCTTGCAGATGCGATGTTTCCTCATGGATTTTATCTTCTGCGTCCGTGCGCTGAATATTATCAACACCTTCACCTGTCAATGTTGACATGTCTTCAAAATTAAAATCCCCACCGGTACTTTCATTGGTTTTATCCGGCTCTTCTGGAATATTATTCATAGGATTTTCATCATCTATATTTGGCATTTAAACTCCTTTACACATATTTCCTTAACAATTCCTGCATCTCATCATAAACATCAGTTATTTTAACACAAATATTATTTTTTATAGTTCCCGGTCGGGCAAAGAACTTTTTCTTGCCATTTACCTGTACAATCAAGTCATCACTTACTTTATTATCCAGCTTTATAATGTCTCCAACATTTAACTGTAAAAAATCTTCCATTGTAATATCACAACTTCCAAACTGGACACGTACATCTACCGGAGAAGTATTAAGCTTTGTAATCATTTTTTGGCGCTCTTCATTTGTTGCTACAAGACCTTTAACCTGAAATATGTGTTGCGCAGATAAATGACTCAGCACAGACTCCAAAACAGAATATGCAAGACAAAGGCTAAACAGACCGTAATGTTTACCGCCAATTTGTACTTCAAAAGTCAACAGTGCAACAATTTCACCGGAAGTTGCAACCTGTATTGACTGATAACCATCATCAAGACTTATAAATTTACAATTTACAGGTATTATTGTATTCCATGAATCTTTTAAAGTATTAATAATTACATTGATAATTTTCTTTGCCAGTGCCTTTTCTACATCAGTAAGTTCTTTATTTTTACCCTCAAAAGTACCGTTGCCTCCAAGCATACGATCAACTATAGAAAACATTACTTCAAAACTTATACCGAGAAGTATCTGCCCCGGTAAAGGTTCAAATTCAAAAACACCTACAGTAATTGGCGAAGGCATTGAACGAACAAATTCTTCGTATGTCAATTGATCAACAGATACTGTTTCAATATCAATTTTCATCCGTAAATAACCTGTTAAAATCAGAGAAATCTGTTTTGAAAACTCCCGGTGAATATCTCTTAAAGCCTTCAGATTATCTTTTGAAAACTTATCAGGCCGCCTAAAATTATACAGCTTATAACTGCGGAAAGAAGAATCCTGAACCATGGCTTCAAGATCATTAATATCCTGCATCAATATACTATTTTTTTCTGTATCACCGTCTATATGTTTTGCCATTATCTGCCTTATATTATTGGATTATAAATTGACCAAACGATACTCTTAAAACTTCTCTTTCTCCGCCAAAAATTGAATTTATTTCATCGGCGATTTGTTCTTTAGCAAGTTCTTTTCCTGCAGTAGTCGAAAGCTCTGTAGAAGTTTTGCTTGTCAAATTTGTAATAACAGCATCTCTTATTGCTGGCTTGAACTGGTTCATTTCTTTCTGAATTGCTTCAATAGGATCAACAACTGATGGTGTCGAACCATGTCCGCCAGCCCCGCCTTGCGGTTCTGGCGTTCTAGGAGTATCCGATTCTTTCTTTGATACTTCGACTGCAACATTTACTTTTAAATACTTTCTTGCATTGTCGTCCGCAAGGTTAAGAATAAAATCTCCTAAATCGACAATTATACCTCGTTCAATCTCGTCAGCACCATAGTCTTCCATTTCAACTGGCTCTACATTTACTTTTGCTATTATCTTATCTGCAAAAGAGTTGAAAAGGAAATAATTTGCAATAACAATCAATGCTCCTATAACAAGCATTAATACAACGTTTAAGATAAGCGAACCATCTCTATGATTGTTACCAGTATTTTTTGAAAACTCTTTAGCATTCTCTTCATTTGACATATAATCTGTTTCTCCAATAAGATACTCTTTGAAATTCTCGCAGATATAACACCACTATTTAAAGTATAGCACAATTTAACAGTCGTGTACATTACATTTATTTTGCATCCAACCCCAAATCTAGAGTAGGTGCTTTGGCAACTATTGCACTTGAAGAAATAATATCTACACCTGTCGCTGCTATATCATGCACTGTAGATAAGCTAACATTACCGCTCGCTTCAACTATAGCTTTGCCATTTATAAGCCTGACAGCTTCACGCATTTCTTCAAGAGACATATTATCAAGCATAATAATATCAGCTCCGCAAGCTAAACATTCCTTAACCTGTGCAAGCGTATCACATTCTACTTCTATTTTGTGAGCATGTGAAATATTTGCCTTAAGTTTTTCTACCGCTTTTGTTAAAGATCCTGCATATCTAATATGATTATCTTTAATCATGGCACAGTCCGAAAGGTTGAACCTATGGAGGCAACCTCCGCCCGTTTTTACAGAATATTTTTCAAAAATACGAAACCCAGGAGTATTCTTTCTTGTATCAACAATTCTTGCTTTATACTCTCCAATTGCTTTTTGATACTTATTTGTTTCGGTAGCAATACCGCTCATCCGCTGAATATAATTCAATGCGGTTCTCTCTCCTGTTAAAACATATCTTGCAGGACCTTCTATATCCGCAAGTTTCTGTCCTTTTTTTATTTCATCCCCGTCCTTAACATAAAATGTTACTTTAACCTTATCTGACAACACCCTAAAAACTGTTTCAAAAACATCTTTACCGCAAAAAATACCATCAACTCTTGTATTAAGTTCACAAGAGATAATATCTTCTTCATTTGTCAAATAATCAGTCGTTATATCACCAAAAGTCAAATCTTCCTGAAGTGAATTTTTTACATGGGCTTCAATATAAAACCTGGTAAGCAACCTTTGTTTCTCCTTTTTTTATTAAACTGTGTTCTCCCCTCTCCTCTGTCAACGGGTAATCACTCCTATAATGTGCCCCCCTTGACTCCTTACGGTTGAGCGCCGCCATTGCTATCAGTTCAGCAACCTCAAGCATATTTCTGTACTCGTACTCATCCATATTAAGACAACGCTTAGTTTTACGGAAAGTAGATTTAAGCAATTGCACCTGTTTTAAGGCTTTTTCAAGCCCTTCCCCGCTGCGGATAATCCCGACATTATCCCACATTAGCTGCTGCAACTCTTTTTTTAATTTATCCGTATTATATATAATGTCGTCAATATTCTGTTCATAAGATTCTATTATTTCTTTTATTGCGGCATCAATCATCTTCGGGGCAGTAAGATTTGCAAACGAAAGATAATCAGCAAGCGACCAGGCACATACAATACACTCCAAAAGAGAATTACTTGCAAGCCTGTTTGCACCGTGAAGCCCTGTTGAGGAGACTTCCCCTACAGCATATAAACCTTTTACCGTCGTACAGCCGTTTAAATCTGTTCTAACCCCGCCCATAGAATAATGAGCTGCCGGAGATACTGGAACCAGTGCTTTAGTTATATCAATCCCATTTTTTCTACAAACGCAATCAATAGTAGGAAAACGATTAAGAATAGTTGCTCTATCAATATTTGAGGTTTGCAAATAAACTTTATCAAGATGCTTCAAGCACATTTCTGAGTTAATTGCACGGGTGACAATATCCCTCGGGGCAAGTTCACGCTTATCATGATATTTTGCCATAAATTCCATACCGGATTTATCAACAAGCTTTGCTCCTTCTCCTCTAACCGCTTCCGAGATTAAAAATCTATTTTCACCATTATCAACCGCCAATGATGTAGGATGGAACTGTATAAACTCCAAATCTCTAAGTTCAGCACCTGCATTGTATGCCAGCACCAGACCATCACCTGTTGCCCCCACAGGATTTGTAGTATATTTATACAACTGTCCAGTCCCGCCTGTGGCAAGAACCGTGTGTGCAGAATAGATTACTTCATATTCGTCTGATATAGAATTGTAAGCAATAACTCCACGGCATTCTCCTTCTTTACTTATCAGCAGTTCTACAGCCAGTGTATCTTCATAAACTGTTACATCTTCATTTTCCAAAATACATTTACATAAACCTTCATCAATTTTTCTTCCGGTTGCATCCCCGCCGGCATGCAATATTCTTCTAACACTGTGCGCAGCTTCAAGAGTAAAACAAAGTTCTCCTTTACCGTTTTTATCAAAATCTATACCATAGCCCATAAGATCATGTATTACTTCATCTGAACTTTCTGAAATAAATTTAACCGCATCAATATCACTCAGACCTGCACCTGCTTTTAAAGTATCATTTATATGAGAAACACAAGAATCAATAGGGTTTTCTCTTAAAACTCCAACAATTCCTCCCTGCGCATATTTGGAATTACCATCACCCAGCTTATGCTTGGAAATCATAAGTACACCATCCGGCAGATTTGTATGCTCAGTTAGTTTCAGAGCAAGATACATGCCGGCAATACCACTTCCAATAATTATTACTGAATACTTTGAGTATTTCATCTCACTACCAAGTCTTTCACTTACTATTATAAATTAAACATAAGAGATGTGTGTATTAAGTTTTAAAATTTTCCAACTTTTTTATAACTGAGATCAAAATATCTAAATCTAAAAAAGATTATAGATAAACTTCTTTTTCATTACGGTATGTCACATACCCGGGATTTGCAGCAGGCGGTTTTCTTATATATTTTCTTTTTGTATAAATTACGCCTGCTTTCTCGTTTTCCGGAACCGAAGAATATTTTTTTGCAAGTTTACAGCATTCAAAAATAACACGTTCATCCGGTTCAATATTATCCGTTATTTTTAATAGGACATGTGAGCCGGCTCTTTCTTTTATGTGAAACCATATATCCTCTTCTTTTGCAAGTTTTGAAACTATATAATCATTTTGACGGTTATTACGACCGATATATACAGTAAACCCTTCAATAATAACCGGTGCTACCAAAGGCTGACTTTTTTTCTTTATTAACGTTTCAGGCTGTAATTCCTCACGTATTCCATCAAGAATTTCTGGATTATCCGCCTTTTCTATACTATAAAGCACTCCCTCTAAATACTCTTTTGACTCATTGAGTGTATTAATTAAATTTTTCGTTTTTTCTTCTGTCCGTTTTGATTTAGTATAGAGCTTGAAATACCATTTTGCATTATCAATCATTGCTAATGTCTCATCTAGAGGAATTATAACATCTTCTCCTGTATTATAATCTTTTAATACAACCTCTCGGACGTAATTTTTATTCATATACGCATAAGCTGTTAAAAGTTCACCATAAAGTTTATACCGCCCTGTATTATCTCGTCTACTCCTTACATTTTGAATCTTTAAAAGTGATGTTTTAACTTTTTTATACCTTGCCTTCACCAACTCTTTTAATCCTGATTTAAGTGCCTCAATCTTTTTTCTGCCCTGAATATTTGAATAGTACAGGTCGATAACCTCATTAACAGTCTTTTTATATTCTCTCTCTCCCTGTAAAAGCTTGCCATATATAGAATACTCCTTATCATTGAGTGCCGGCTTTATATGTTTCAACTCTAATAAGTCCTTAATTTCTTCAATATCTTTTCCGCGGCAAAGAGTTGCAAAATGTTTTGAAAATCCCCAAAATTCATCCGATAAAGTATCATAATTAATGCTGCCAAAATACCGCAAAAAATCTTTTTTATCCAAAACAGGAGGATAAACGTATGGGATACCGCCATATAATTCGCGTATCTGGCTCTTATTTGCACCCACATTATGTGCACAACCCGTTATCAGTCCACTTCCTTTTTCATAAAGAATTATATTGGAATACTTACCCATTAACTCAATGGTCAGAATATATTTTTTGCCTCCGTCAAAATCATTCTTGGTTTCAAGCTCAAACTCTATTATTCTTTCATAATGCGGCTGTCTTACATCAGTAATTTTTGCATTATCTATATACTTTCTTAAAAGCATACAGAACATAGGAGGATTTTGAGGATAAACAAGCATCCTCACTTTTTCCGTTTCCTCAGACATAAAACATATATGATAAATATCCGGAGAAATATTTATGTAAAGCTTTCGGCTTACACCATTATTTCTCAGTGTTAGAATTAAGTCTCTTTGTGATGCTTGCCGAATTTTTTGGACTCTGGAATTAGTTATAAATTTTCTATTCTCTTCCAAGAAAGCACGAATAGTGAGATAATCAATATTAATCACTCTCTACCGCCTTTTTAGTTTTAACTTCAAGCGGTTCATATAAATCCGTATACATTGCAGCTCCACGTATATTTATAGTTGTTGTCTTAATTGCAGTAAGGTTCCGCCACCCTTGTTTATAAACATCTCTGGACATTAATATCCGTTTGTTATAAATAAAACAGGTTGATACAATTGTATCAACGACTTCAATGGCAGGAGAAACAATAGAATAATTCATTACCTTTGTTGTTCCCAGAAGCCCGACAAGAACTTCGTCATAGTGGATTCCAATACTAAGCTTAACATCCGTTCCGCCGCCTGTTAAATCAAGACATTGCAAAGCTTCCATAGCCGCTTTTACCGCAAGGTATGCGCTCTCTTCCTTATCCCAGTATGCATAAATCTTTGTTCCGATAAACTTATCTACCCTGCCGTCGTTTTCAATAATTTTATTTATCACAATATTAAGAACAAAGTTTATCTTACTAAATACTTCTTTAGCCCCATTAGCAGCTATAAGTGACTCTAAATTATTAACAGAACACTCCAGAATTGTAACAGGTAATTTAACAGGTTCACACTCGGCAAATACACCGGCTATCATTTTATTCCCTGTCTTTTTGGAAAAATAGGCTCCAATCATTGCATTAACCAGCCGCCTGTTAGATTTTTGCATTATATATCTTACAAGAAGTGCTGCAACATATGTTAAAAACATTGACTCAATCAAAGGTACCACATCACAAAAAAGCTTAAACTTTATGTTAAACGGAGAATACAGGGCTGTTGCCACAACAAACCATAGCCCGCCGGCAATATTTGAATAAAGATTAGAGTTCAAAATCAATATTAAAACAGATAATACAATATCAGCAACAAGAATGTATAAAAGGTTCATAACAGGGTATATATGATTTGGCACTGCTAATAAATCCCGCCTAAAATTCCCGCATAAAAGGAAAAAAAGAAGTATATAAAAAATTAATATAAGTAGAACTGATATTTTCTGTTTTGCAAACCTCATAAAAGAATTATATTACAAAAAATTAACCAATAGTAAACAGGATAAAATTCAACAATAACAAAATAAATACCATAACCATAAATTCTTTACGCTGGACAAAACAAGTACCTGTTTGAAAAAATACATGTTTGTGCTAGTATTTAAAGTAAAATGATAAACAATATTAGAATATAGGAGTTAGTATGATTTCCGTAAATGATTTAAAAAATGGATTAACACTTGAACTTGATAATGGTTTATGGACTGTTGTTGAATTTCTTCATGTAAAACCTGGTAAGGGTGCTGCCTTCGTTCGTACAAAGCTTAAAAACGTAGAATCAGGCAATGTTATTGAAAAAACATTCAGAGCCGGTGAAAAAGTTGCAAAAGCTATGCTTGACAGGCGAGAAATGCAATACCTTTACAAGGAAGGTAAAGAGTACGTTATGATGGACAACGAATCTTATGAACAGGTTCAATTATCAGAAGCCCAAATCGGCGACGGTGTTAAATACCTCAAAGAAAACTTAATTGTACAAGTTCTAATGCACGATACAAGAATTCTTGGCGTAGATTTACCGGCACACGTGGAACTTGAAGTCGTTGATACTCCGCCGGCAGAAAAAGGAAACACCGCACAGGGCGGTACAAAACCTGCAAAAACAGAAACAGGTGCAGTTGTCAATGTTCCGTTCTTCGTAAACAATGGTGATATTATTAGAGTTGATACCAGAACGAACGAATACCTTGACAGATGTTAGATTGTTGTGAGGAAAGAATATGGATTTTGAAATATCATACATCAAGGAACTAGCAGAAATCCTTACCAAAGAAGGATTAACAGAAATTGTCCTTGAAGACGGCGAAAAAGCCATAAGTATAAGAAAAGAAGTTAAAGAAACTGCACTACCTCAGATTGCAGCAGCAGTTCCAGCAGCAATGTGTCCGCCTGTTATGCCCGCATCCGAAGCTCCAACTAAATGCGAATGCAAAGCAAACGGAACACCAATTACTTCTCCAATGGTAGGCACATTTTATGCAGCTTCAGCTCCGGATGCAGCTCCGTTTGTAGAAGTAGGTAAAACAATTGCAAAAGGTGATACCGTTTGTATCATTGAAGCGATGAAGCTTATGAATGAAATTGAATCCGAAGTATCAGGAAAAGTAACTGAAATTTGTGTTAAAAACGGTGAACCTGTCGAATACGGACAAGTCTTAATGTATGTAGAATAGTTTTATAATGAATCGGGGCAAAAAAATGCCCCTGATTTTTACACTAAGGAGTATAAATGTTTAAAAAGGTTTTAATTGCAAACCGCGGCGAAATAGCAGTAAGAGTAATAAGATCCTGTAGAGAATTGGGAATTCCTACTGTTGCAATTTACTCTCAAGCCGATGCTAATTCACTGCATGTTAGACTTGCAACTGATGCATACTGTATAGGTCCGGCTCCCAGTTCAGAAAGCTATCTAAATATTCCTGCCATTATATCAACTGCAATGATGACAGGTGCTGATGCTATTCACCCCGGTTACGGTTTCATGTCAGAAAGAGCTGATTTTGTTGATATTTGTACTCAACATGGAATAAAATTCATTGGACCAAGTGCTGAAAGTATGCGTAAAATGGGTGACAAAGCAACAGCAAGAAAAACAATGATAGAAAACAATGTTCCGGTCACCCCCGGTACAGGAATCATTCATTCAATTGAAGAACTAAAAAACTTTGCTAAAAAAGCAGGATATCCAATAATTCTTAAAGCTACAGCCGGCGGCGGCGGTAAAGGTATGCGTATTGTAAGAAGTGATGATGAACTTGAAGATAATATGAACCTTTGCAGTCAGGAAGCACAAAAATTTTTCGGAAACCCTGATATTTATGCAGAAAAATACCTTGAAAATCCCCGCCACATCGAAGTTCAAATTATTGGAGATTCATACGGTAACGTTATACATCTGGGAGAACGTGATTGCTCTATACAAAGAAGACACCAAAAATTATTGGAAGAAGCACCTTCTCCGGCTATTGATGATAAAACCCGCCAACAGATGGGTGAAGCGGCAGTAAGAGCAGCAAAAGCTATCAATTATGAAGGAGCCGGTACATGTGAATTTTTATTAGACCATGACGGTAAATGGTATTTTATGGAAATGAATACACGTGTTCAGGTTGAACACTGTGTAACAGAAATGATTTCCCAGATAGATATCGTAAGAGAACAACTACTGGTTGCAGCAGGTGAAAAGTTGAGTTATACACAAAATGATGTTAGGCTTTTCGGACACGCTATTGAATGCAGAATTAATGCTGAAAATCCGGACAAAGATTTTATGCCCTGTCCCGGAAAAATTGACGGATACTTTGCTCCGGGTGGATTCGGTGTCAGGGTTGATTCACATGTTTATCCCGGCTACTCAATTCCACCATATTACGACAGCATGATTGGAAAACTCATTTGTTGGGGACATACAAGAAATGAAGCCCGCAGAAGAATGTATCAGGCTCTCAAAGAATATGTTGTAACCGGAATTGATACAACTATCCCATTCCATCAGGAAATTATTGAAGATGACGTTTTCATTAGCGGAAATTTCAACACCGGATTTATTGAAGATTTTTACAAACGTAAAGGCAAAAAGTAAAACGTGAAAGAACTTCTTGAAAACAGATGTTTTTTCAAGCTTGTATGCGGAGCAGGCAACGAGTCAATAGAAGAAGTTCGCCGGCTTGTAAAGTTGTATTCGGATGCAGGTTGTAAGGTATTTGATTTATGCGCTAAGCCTGAAATTATTAAAGCCGCCTCTGCGGGAATATATAAGTGCGTTAGTGTTGGAATTAACGGAGATCCGCATGTTCTTAAGGCTAATATAAACTCTAACTGTATAAACTGCAAAAAGTGTGCAACAATATGCTTTAATGATGCAATAAGCCTCAACCCCATAAAAATAAATAAAGAACGATGTTTAGGCTGTAGTAAATGTGCCGGTATTTGCCCGGCAAATGCCATTGATTTGGAGTCAAAAAATATCAACTTGGCAAAAATTCTACCTGATATTATTAACCTTGGAATTGATTGTATTGAACTACACGCAACAACAGAAAATGAAAAAGAAACTGATGAAAAGTGGGAAACAATAAATACGCTTTATCAAGGACTCCTTTCAATATGTATAGACAGACTTAACTTAGGGAATACAAAAGTAATATCACGAATAAAACGATTAATAAAAAACAGACCGCCATATACAACGATTGTTCAAGCTGATGGAATACCGATGAGCGGAAGTGATGATAGTTATAAAACAACTCTTCAAGCTGTTGCAATGGCTGAAATTATACAAAACGCAAATTTGCCTGTTTATATTGTTTTATCAGGCGGAACAAATTCCAAAACATTGAAACTTGCCAAACTTTGTGGAATTAATTATCACGGAATTGCCGCAGGATCTTATGCAAGAAAAATAGTCAAAAAGTATATCTCTCATCCGGATTTCTGGGTAAATGATAAAATCTATAATGAGGGCGTTAGAATTGCAAAAAATTATATGCAGGAAACAATGGAAAATCTAAAAATTTAATATATATTGTATTTTTAATTATGTCATTTTAAAGAACTAATATGCCGTTATTATTAGATACATTATAAATACTTTGGAGATTAGACTTTTGAACTCTTGAGCTATGTAAAAAAAAGTTTGCCAAGAGAGAATGGCAAACATTAAATAAACACGAGGATATTAAGAGAGAGAGTATAAAAAGAAAACTTTTTGTATAATTAAATCATTTATATTTACCTTTCATAAAATTTAACTTAATTCCCATAACTTTAAAACCTTTTTTTTCTTACATATATATAAAGTATTTTGGTTAATAGAAATTGCTAATTACTAATTAAATGTAAAGAAATATTACAAAACAATAAAACTTTATTAATATCTCATTTAATAAAAAGTATTTTTAAACAAATTTTTCTATTAATTAGTACTTATTACAATATTTACTACCGTATTTATGTTAACTAAAGAATAAAAGTAAGAAAAAACAACTTGAAAAAGTATTATGTTGTTGATATATTAATTAAGTATTTACAATATGCGCTTGTAGCCCAGTTGGATAGAGCGTTTGGCTACGAACCAAAAGGTCGGGGGTTCGAATCCCTCCAAGCGCAATAAAAAAAGAGCCTCTGGCTCTTTTTTTTATTGCTTTCTTTACCTTATAGTCGACCATAGAAATAATTGTAATAAAGAGAGTGTGTAATGAAGTGAGTGGTTTGCGTAGGACAGATGGTGCGATTTTGGGGGCAATCGGCTTGTAGAACGAGTTTAAGGGGTAGGAAATAATCAAACCATGTGTCTCGTAATTACTCTTTTTACTCTTTTGGGCATCAGGACAGATGGTGTGATTTTTTCGGGCAAAAGGTTTTTAATCCTCTTTCTGCTTGTGTTTTAGGGCGATTGAAGCTTGGCACTAATGGTTTGATTATTTTGGGTAAAGTGAGTCGTTTGAGTTTTTTGAAAATTCTGTCGTTCTGTTATTTTTTATTTAAATAAATGACAAAGGAGTAAATCTATGAAAGGTGTAGAACTAATTAGAAATCTTGAAAAAATTGAAACAGTAAAAAGAATTTAATCAAATTACAGGAATTTCAATGCTCGACTAATATCCTATCAAAACTTGTTGGACTAACCCCCAGCTAAAGGAATTTTTGAATGTTTGTTCAAATCAGGGTAATTAATGAATAAAAAACAATTATATAGAATATAATAATGAATATACTGGATAATATTATACCAATTATATTGTTTTCTTGATGACTTTTTATCTCAGGTTCCAAAAGATGCTCTGAAAATCTGTCCTCATATTCTATGGAAATATTATGGGCTTTTAGAACTCTAATAATTTTAACCAAATTTCTAACTATCTCTATTCTTACTTTAATAGAATTATATTCTAGATAAATTGTTAATATCCCTCCACCACACCGCCAAAAGCAATTAACTTTTTTTATTTTATCAAAATTAATTTCAACTTGTTTTTTGTTATCTTCATAAATAAGATTAATACTCTCGGGGGTGACTCTTATAAATCTTACATTTTTTTTGGCAACAAAAAAGAAATAAAAGAATACCACAGCAAATAATATAATTCCAAAACATAGAACAAAAGCGGAACCGGTAGCTAAACTGCCACACCAGCACAATACAAAATATGGAATTAAGAATAATCCCGTAAGTATTCTGCTAGCAACATTATCCCATCTTAAAAGACAAATTTTCGGAGGCATTATATAATACCTCTCAATAATAGAACTTTACAAAAGTTTCTGTAATGTTTTTGTTTTATTTTTGTCATTTTCATCCGGTTGAACTTTTTCTCTGGCTTCTGTAGCACCCAGTAGGTCATAGCCTTCCGCGTATGCACTTACTTTTGATTATACTTCATTTTTTACAAAATTAGAATACAGGGAAATCAATATTTTAGATATCTAATTTTTAGTAATAACAGTCTGTAGATTGTGGTCCCCCCCTAATCTACAGGCAGAAGTAAATTGGAATTTATCACAACCTGCTTGCTATTTTGAGTTTTGTAAATACAAGTTTAAAAAGGCTAAAATGCAAGTACAGCGTACGTCCACGTAGTAGTAAATTCCGTTCAGCCTCAAAACTTTATAAGAATACAGGGCATACACAAGGATATTAGAGGAGAAAAATTTATAGGAATTGAATTGGAAAAATTAGCAATACTAACTTGAATAGTATCGCGCAGTCGCAGATGTCAACAAAAATTTTTCTGGAAGAAGTAAAAGTTTTCAAAGCAGAATAGTTTTGCTATCAAAAAGTAATAATTCATACATTATCCCCCCCCCCAAACTCATTTTCTAAAAGATAGCTTGGGGCTGTTCTTAATTTTTATAATATAGTTAAAAATTATGTTATAATAAATAATCAAAAATGAAAGAATATCAATGAAACAACCATTACTTTTATTACTTCTATTTATATCTGGGATAATAGCAATTCTTACGATAAACGTATTGTTTAAACCGGTATATCCTGTTGCGGTTGATACTAGTCTTAATAAAGCAATCCCGCTTGCAATTGAATATTTGGGCAAAAGTATAAATGAAAACGGCAGGTTTGTTTATGAAGCAAGTGTCGATTCCGGTAAAAAATATAGCCCTGTTCGTTATAATGCTTTACGTCATGCAGGAACACTTTATTCTATGTATCTCTGTGAGAGGTATTTGAAAAACTATTCTCTTCAGGGAAAAAGATATTTGGCTTCTGATTATTTTATAAAAAAATATGTTAAAGAAGTTCTTCCGAATATGTATGCTGTTGTCTCCGATGAAAAAGAGGAAAAATTGGAATCCCCTCAGGCAAAACTAGGTGGTGCAGGTCTTGCTCTAATCGGACTTTCAAATCTTTATCCTGATAGTAAGATTGATTTAAAAATATTAAGAGGTCTCGGTGACTTTATCATATATATGCAAAGTCCTGACGGAAGTTTTTATTCAAAATTTCTAGTTGATTCTAGCAAAAAAGATGAAAATTTCGTTTCGCTTTATTATCCAGGTGAAGCTTGTCTGGGGCTTTTATATTTAAACGAAGTTGACCCGCAGGAAAAATGGATTTTAACAGTAAAAAAAGGACTGTTATACCTTGCAAATTCAAGAAAAGATAAAGGTAAAAAAGTGCCGTTTGACCACTGGGCAATGCTTGCGACAAGAAAACTTTTTGAGACTCCGAATAATGGCTTAACACCAGATGAAAAACGCCTTTTGCAAAAGCATGCCGAACAAATGGCAAACTCAATTCTTGACAAGCAAATTGTTGATGCCGGCTATGATTTCCGCGGCGGATTTATAGAGAATATTCGCCTTTGCAGTATCGGAACAATTATGGAAGGTTTGGTTGCAATTTATTATTGCACGGATGATAAAAATTTAAAGAATAAAGTTTTGAATGCTTTAAATCTTGGAACTGATTTTTTAAGCAGATTTCAAGTAAAAGAAGGCGAGATGAAGGGCGGTATCCCGACAACAGCTTACTGGCGTCTTTCTAATGCAAGCGAAAACTCTAAAATTATTAGAATTGACAACGTTCAGCACGTGTTATCTGCCTGGATAACTTATCAGCAAATCAAAAAATAATCCTGTATTATTACAAAACTATTTTTGCTAAAAACTTAATGAAAAATTAATTTTTTACAAGCGTTTTTGCTTGATTAAGATTTTTGTTTGATTTAGGATAAACATGTTAAGAAAAATTTTACATAATAAGAAGGAGTAAAAATTATGGTAAAAGTAGCAATTAACGGATTTGGCAGAATCGGTAGAAACACATTAAGAGCAGCTATAAGAGAAGGTATTTTCAATAAAATTGAATATGTTGCTATTAACGATCCCGGTTTAAAACCGGCTGAAGCAGCTCTTCTTTTTAAACACGATTCTGTAATGGGTAAATTCGATGGTTCTGTTGAAGCTTACGAAGAAGGTATTATTGTAAACGGTAAAAAGATTAAATTCTTTGCAGAAAAAGATCCGGCTCAACTTCCTTGGAAAGATTTAGGAGTTGAAGTTGTTGTTGAATCAACAGGTTTCTTTACTGATGCAGAAAAAGCAAAAGCTCATATAACTGCAGGTGCAAAGAAAGTTATCATTTCTGCACCAGCAACTAATGAAGATATTACCATTGTTTTAGGGGTTAATGACAAAATGTATGATCCTGCTAAACACAATGTAATTTCTATGGCTTCTTGTACAACTAACTGTTTAGCACCTGTTGCAAAAGTTATCGATGAAAAATTCGGTATCGTTAAAGGGTTAATGACTACTGTTCACTCTTACACAGGTGATCAAAGAATCCTTGATGCAGGACACAAAGATCCACGTAGAGCAAGAGCCGGAGCATTAAATATTGTTCCGACTAAAACCGGTGCAGCTAAAGCTGTTGCTCTTGTTTTACCACAACTTAAAGGTAAACTGGACGGTTTCGCTATGAGAGTTCCAACTCCAGACGTTTCTTTGGTTGACGTTGTATTTGAACTTTCTAAAGATGTTACAGTTGAAGAAGTTAACGCTGCATTAAAAGAAGGTGCTGATGGTCATGTACTTTGTTACACTGAAGAACCGCTTGTATCTTCTGATTATATCGGTACTTCTCAATCTTCAACTGTTGATGCTTTATTAACTCGTGTAATGGGCGGCAATCAAGTTAAGATTATTTCTTGGTATGATAACGAAATGGGCTATTCTACAAGATTAGCTGAAACTACTTTGATGGTTGCTTCTAAATTATAATTTTAATTTGGTTACAATTAAAAAAGATTAACGCGGGATAGAAAATATCCCGCGTTTTTTCGTAATCTCCATATAACTTATTACCATTCATACTAAGCCGGCAGGGATATTATTTTTATATTTACACCACGCCATAGCAATACAAAATATTTGGTTCAAAATTTACAACGGCTGATAACTATTTTCATTACTAATACTTGAGATAATTGGTATTTTAATCATTATTTTCTCCTTACAAATAATCTAAAAACCGTAAAATTTTTTTTGCTATCTATAGCATAAATTTAATTCTTTAAATGTATTTTTAGCAGGTATTACTTTGTAATTTTTTGAAAGTAATTATAGTTAAATAATATTTATATTTTCTATCTTAATAATATTATCTGACAGATTTATTTTCCTATATCAAATTTTTTGATTTAATAAATACACAAACCAACTGACTATCAATAAATATTGACGAAGATACGTTTACATGCTAAACTCATAAAGCCAAAATCCAAATCCTTAAACAAACACAGGAGGAGAGACAATGAACATTAATTCTATAAAAAAGGATACCCTTGCCTCAATAATAGTATTTTTGGTTGCCCTTCCTCTCGCTATAGGGATTTCTATTGCCTGCGGTCTGCCTGTATACTGCGGACTTGTTTCCGGCATCATCGGCGGCATCATAGTTGGTGCGCTTTCAGGTAATTCACTTCAGGTTTCAGGGCCTGCTGCAGGTTTAATCCTTATTGTTGTTGATATTATAGGAACCCTAGGGCTTGAAAAACTGTTTCTTATAATATTTCTTGTTGGCATCATACAAATAATTTTTGGTTTATTATCCTGGGGTAAATTCTTTAGGGCAATTTCTCCGGCAATAATACAGGGTATGCTTGCGGGAATCGGGATTTCTATTTTTCTTTCCCAGCTGCATATTATGCTAGACAGCACTCCGCAAAACACTTTCTGGGGAAATATATCAGACTTGTGGAGCGTTTTTTATAATTCAATCCTTCCACTGAACGGCTCAGTACACCATCTTGCTTGTTTAATAGGAATAATAACCATTTCAGTCATCATACTATGGGAAATATTGCCATTAAAAAAAATAAAAACTATTCCTGCCGCTCTTATCGCTGTTATTATTTCTTCACTGATTGCAAATACTTTACATTTTGATATTGAATATATAAAAGTCGGTAATGATTTCTGGCAAGGAATAAATTTCCTTGATTTTTCTTTATTCCAAAATATCTTTGATTTTAAAATAATACTGGCAGCTGTGGTTATCACTTTTATTGCAAGTGCTGAAACTCTTTTAACTTCAACAGCCATAGACAAAATGAGTATAAACTCAAAAACGGATTATAATAAAGAAATTATTGCTCAGGGCATAGGAAATTCTGTAGCAGGTCTGGTTGGCGGATTACCAATAACCGGAGTTATAGTAAGAAGTGCAGCAAATATAAATGCTAATGCTCAAACCAGATTTTCTGCAATACTCCACGGTTTTTGGATTATGCTATTTGTCAGCGTATTTCCATGGATATTAAATTATATCCCTATTTCAGCGTTGGCAGCAGTTCTTGTGTATACTGGATACAAGCTTGTTGATGTTAATGCCGCAAAGTACATTTATAAACTCAGTAAAGGTGAATTTGTCATATATTTAATAACTCTTATCTCTATATTACTTACAAACCTTTTTGAAGGAATTGTTATAGGGTTTGCATGTGCAATAATAAAAAGTGCGTACAAAGTTCTGAAAATAAATATAGAAATAGAAGAAACAGATAATACTGTAGTTGCTAAACTATACGGTAATATTACTTTTATCCAGCTTCCTATCCTAATAGAAACATTGGAAGAATTACCTGCAGAGAAAAAAATTATCCTATGTGTTGACAAACTTCACTTTATTGATCACGCTTGCATTGACTATATAAAAGAATGGGAATACGAGCGAAAACAACACAATCATTTAGTAGAAATAAACTGGGAAAAAATGGCGAAAACTTATACCTCTTTCAGGTGGAAATTATTTCATAAATCAGGAAAATCAAAGTCTTTACACTAATAATTATAATATTTTTAATCTTAAAAATGAACTTTTTTTATTTTTTTGCGTTATAATATTATCGGAATTAAAATAGAGGAATTAATAAGAAAGGAGAATGTATGAATAAGAAAATGTTATCTCTGCTATTAGCAGGCGTTTTATTAGCTGGTGTAGGATTCAATTCTCAATGTTTTGCAAAAGACAATAAAGCACCCCAAAAGAACGAACTTAAACAACCAGATAAAGCTCAAAAAGCTGTAGAACCAAAGAAGAATGACAAGCAAGACCTTAAACAGCAGGCTAAACCTAATAAGCCGAGTGTTAACAATAATAAACTCAACCAAGCACCGAGTAAATTAAATACCCCAAAGAATGACAAAAATATCAAAAATGTAAATAACCAAAAATTTGATAAAAATCCGCAAAAACAAAACGCTAATAAAAATGCGCCAAAACCAAAAGAAAAAAACGCTAAGAAATAATAAAATAAAATAAAATAAACAAAAAAGTCGCACATTATAAAATGTGCGGCTTTTAGTATTTAATTCATACAAAAAAAAACCTCTCTATTGAAAGAAAGGTTCGGAATTTTTTTTAATAATTCCTCATGTGTAGAAGGTTAGTGTGTAGGTTGTATGAAAGGTTTGGAGTTGTATGT
>CAYVMC010000024.1:0-33126 GCA_964452495.1 uncultured Muribaculaceae bacterium
CAGCAATAGGAGACGACACCAGCAGCGGAAGTACAGCAGGAAATACAGGAAATAATAACAATAGCGGTAATGACAACAACAGTAATAACAACAACAATAACGATAACACAGGAGGAACTACCGGCGATGATGATATAGATGATCCTGTAACTCCAGAACCAGAAGTTGGCGACGATGATGACGACGATGATGATGACGATATAGAAGATCCAGAAACTCCAGAACCAGAAGTTGGCGACGACGATGATGACGATGACGATGACGATGATGATGACGATGATGACATTGAACTGCCTAATGGACACGTAGTAGCTGACCCGCAGCCAAGTATATCTAACCTTAGAAAAACATCTAATGAAGGTATATATTGCGAAGTGAAAGGTTTAGGTAATAACATTGACAGCGGCGGAAGTTATTGGGGAAAACAAAGACATTATTACTACAGTGATGAGTATGGTGTTTGGATTGAAATTGAAGGAGTATATAGTACGTCTTCTATCAGTGGATTTACAGCTTCACCTTATACAGGAGAAGGTGCAAGCGAAATACAGGATACTTTCAAGGTTGGCTGGTAATAAATATAGAAATAAACAAACAACAGGGGGTGTAAATACTTCCTGTTGTTTGTGCAAATGTTTTTACTGAAATTAATTTATAGTTTTAGGCTGTTTAATCTGATTATTCAAATAAAAATAACGAATTTCCCGATACGAAGATCCTTCTGCCGTTAAATATGTGATATACTGAACTAGATAAACTGTTGAATTTAGTCATAAGTTTTTTTTTCTTGACTTAGAGTAGGCTCTAAGTGTTAAATTATTAGTAAACACTAAAATTTTAAAAATATTGTATGGGGAGAAAATATGGATAGACGTGATTTTATAAAAAGTTCTTTGCTTTTTACAACCGGTGCTGTTTTGTTGAGCGGTTGTACTTTTAATAAGGAAACGGCTGCCGGTATTAAGCCGGGCAGCGGGATTACAACAGCCAAATTTAAGGGGCTTGATGTATCAATGTTAGGCTATGGTTGTATGCGTATGCCGATGAAATCTTCGGGTGGAATAGATGAAGAACTTAATAAGAAAATGGTTCAGCGTGCCATGGAGGCAGGTGTGAATTATTATGATACGGCTTATATGTACATGGGCGGCAAAAGTGAAGAAATTACCGGACGTGCGATTAAGCCTTATGATAGAGCATCGTTTAATCTTACTACTAAAATGCCTGTAATGATGCTTGAAAAAGAACAAGATGTTGAAAGAATTTTCAACGAACAGCTTAAACGCTGCCAGACAGGGTATTTTGATTTTTATCTTGTACACTGCTTAAATAAAAAAAATTGGGAAAACACCAAAAAATACAATGTTATCCCTTTTCTTGAAAGGATGAAAAAAGAAGGAAAAATCAGATATTTGGGGTTCTCTCATCACGATACTCCAGAATTACTACAGGAAATTATTGATTATTATGATAAGTGGGAATTCGTTCAGCTGCAGATAAATCGTCTTGATTGGAAAACGACACGTGGAGAAGAACAGTATAATATTGCAAGAAAAGCAAATCTTCCGATTGTTGTAATGGAACCTTTACGAGGTGGTTTGCTTGCCAATCTTAATGCAGAAGCAACTAAAATTTTAAAAGATTACAATCCTGACGCTAGTGTTGCCTCATGGGCTTTCCGGTGGCTTGCCGGATTAGAGGGAATTCTCACAATGCTTAGCGGTATGAGTACGCCTGAACATCTGGAGGATAATATTAAAATATTTACTAACCTTAAACCGCTTTCGGCAGAAGAACAGACAGTTTATGACAGGGCAATTGCTGCACACTTAAAACAGTCTGCAATTGGCTGTACAGCCTGCCGCTATTGTGAATGCCCCGTCGGGGTAAATATTGCCGGACTTTTCTCTCTGTATAATCAATATATATATGATAGCCGTGATAATAAGAATATAAGTTTTGTCACTCATTACGAGGCACTTAAAGAGTCAGAGCGTGCGGATAAATGTATAAAATGCGGTTTATGTAAACCAAAATGCCCGCAGCAATTGGATATTCCGGAATTATTGTCACAGGTTCATCAAGCATACTTGAAGGCTAAAGGTGCCTAGATATGAAGTTTTTGGGGAATAAAAAACCTTATATAATAAGAATTACAGCAGCGGTATTATTTTTTGCAGCGGAAGTATTGGCTTTTTTCCCTGTAGGGAAAGGTTTGACGGGAATATTGTCATTTAGTTTTGCACCTGCTGCTGCACGGCTGATTGTTGATTTTTCAATGGCTGCATTAATTATTGTTGCGGTTAATCTGCTTATTGCATTTTTCTTCGGGCGGTTTTATTGTTCTGTTTTTTGTACCTTAGGGCTTTTGCAGGATATTATAGGGACAATATTTAGACGCAAAACTGGAAAAACTATAAATTTGCCATATATCAGGTATGGTATTCTTGCAGTGACTACAGGTTTTATGTTTTTAGGAGTAACTGCAATACTGAGGTTTTTAGATCCTTATTCCAATTTTGGAAATATTGTTACCGGTATTCTTAATTTTAAAACAGTTTCAATATTTACGTTTATTCCTCTTATTATAATAGTTATCTTTGTAATCCTGAAAAATAGAATATTTTGTACGGTAATTTGTCCTGTTGGTACGATTTTGGGGCTTTGTTCGAAATACAGTTCTAATAAACTCGGTATTTCTCAGTCCGTATGCAAAGGCTGCGGTCTGTGTGAAAAAGAGTGTCCAACCGGTGCTATAAACTCTAAAGAAAAAACTTTGGATAATGAGCGTTGTATCCGTTGTATGCGCTGCATGGCAGCTTGTCCGGGGGGCGGGATAGGTTACGGTAAAGCAGAGAAAGAAAAATTTATACCTTCAAGACGTGCGTTTATTGCAACGGGTATAATAAGTATTATCGCTGTCGGCGTACTGGCTAAAGGCAAAGAGTTTGTACATTTAATGGCAGATGGCTTGAAAAAACGTCCGATTTGCCCTCCAGGGGTACAATCTGTTGAGAGTTTTATATCTAAATGTACAAACTGCGGACTCTGTGTGGAACATTGTAAAGGTAAAATCCTAAGGAAGCCTGATGCAGAATATGAAACGGTACATGTTGATTTTTCAAACGGGCAATGTATGTTCGATTGTAAAAGTTGTTCGGAGGTATGTCCTACAGGTGCTATAAGAAAGATGACTTTAGAAGAAAAACAAAATTGCCGTATCGGGCTTGCAAGGTTTAATTATGAAAAATGTTCAAAATGCGGACTTTGTGCGGCAAAATGTCCTAAAAGCGCGATTGAACATAAACATGGACAGTTGCCGGTTTATATGGCATCAAAATGTATCGGCTGCGGGGTATGTCAGAATATTTGCCCTGTCGATGCTATAGAAATAGTTGCCATAAATCCGCAGTCTCAGATATAATATTAATTAAGAAATAGGAGAAGATATGTCTATCGGATTTACTGAAATATTTTTAATTATAGTTGTAGTACTGCTGCTTTTCGGCTCAAAGCGTATTCCTGAACTTGCAAAGGCACTTGGCAGAGCATCTTACGAGTTTAAGAATGCAAAAGAAACGCTTAAAAAAGAAGCACAGGAACTAGCCGACAGCGCTCAAAAAGCTGCGGAAGCAGAAGCAAAGAAAGATGAAGAAGTCAGACAGTAATAGTATTGATGATGACAATCAATCTTTTATATCCCATCTTGAAGCCTTAAGGGGTATGTTGCTGCGTTCAATAATTGCGGTTGTGCTGTTGTCGCCTTTGGGGTTCTATTTTGCACCTAAATTTATTGATTTTCTTGTTGCTATTTCTCTGCCTGAAGGAATGACAAAATTGCACTATTTCTCCCCTATGGAGGTCTTTATTATACAGTTAAAGGCTGGGATTGTTCTTGCCTTTATACTTGCATCGCCGGTTATTGCCTACGAGGTCAGGAAATTTGTATTGCCTGCACTATATGAAAATGAACGTAAATTTCTCGGTTGGTTTATGACGCTTTTTGTTATTTTATTTTTATCTGGCTGTGCGTTCTGTATATTTTTAATTCTTCCTCTTGTTATGAATTTTTCTGCCGGTTTCATTAGTGAAAATTTGGAGCCTACAATTGGTCTTTCTAATTTTGTTAATCTTGCCTCCGGATTAATTTTAGCATTTGGATTAATGTTCCAATTTCCGCTGGCAGTGCTTGCAGGGGTAAAATTCGGGCTTGTAGAAGTTGAAACCTTAAGAAATTTAAGACCGTATATTATTGTAATTATCCTTATTCTTGCGGCTATTTTCACCCCGCCGGATGTAGTAAGCCAGTTGATGCTGGGAGTTCCTACATGGCTGCTGTTTGAGGCTGGACTTCTTGCTGCATCATTTATTGAGAAGAAAAAGAGGTAAGCCCTAATTTTTTGTAAATATCTGACTGTTTAACTTTTTTGGCTTTTTCTTTCATATATTTTTCAGGCTTTGCTCGCAGATCCATAAATAATTTTTTAGGTATTAAGTCAAGAAACTTGTCTGCATGTTTTCCGGTTAGGATATATAAAAGATTTTTACGGTGTGGTTCTTTTTTAATAAATGTTATTGTATCGGGCATTTCACGTTGGATGTTTGATTTAATATCATTCAGCTGGTGTGTATGTCCCTTCACTTTTAAGAATTTTTGGAAATTTGTGGGTGATTGGTCTTTGTTTGTGATGTTGGATATTAACATAATTTTTGTTCCCTATATTTTAGTGCTTTGTGAAACTTTATTCATCGGATTCCATGAGTCTTTTAGATTGTTTTTTATAATTGATTGGTAAAAGTTTTCTTTATATTCTAACATATCAAGTTGCTTTTTTAAGTTTTCTATTTGCTGTAAGACTTTGCTTTTTGTAGATGTGATAATCTCAAATCGTTCTTTTACTGTTGAATCACCTTCAATACATAATTCTATATAGCGTTTTATTGCTTTATTTTCTGTTCCTGCAGCACGGAGGCATTTTACTATTTTAACCCATTCAAGGTCATTTTCTGAAAACTGGCGTATATTGTTCTTATCCCTTGTGACAAAAGGAAAGAAACCTGACTTTGCCCAGAATCTAAGAGTATGTTCCGATACATCCATCTTCTCAGAAACTTCTTTTATAGTGTACATTGCGTACCTCCGGTAATATTGTAGCATGAAAGATTTTCATTTTAAAATATACCTTCATAACCGGTTGACAGCTTAAATAATTCTTTACTTTAAAGCTAAATTGTGCAATCATTGTTGTATTGAAATAATCTTCAAGGAGAGTTTAATATGATACTTGTCACGGGTGGAGCAGGTTACATTGGAAGTCATACTGTTGTTAATTTTTTAAATCACGGAATCAAAGATATATTAATTTTTGATAGTCTGGAAACCGGTCATATAGAGACAGTAAAAGAACTCCAGAAAATATCTTCATCAGTAAAATTTATACAGGGTGACTTGAAAAATATTGGTGATTTGGAAAACGTTTTTGCTAACAACAAAATTGATGCTGTTATACATTTTGCTGCGTATTCACTTGTTGAAGAAAGTGTAGTAAATCCGAGAAAATATTATAATAACAATGTTTGTGGGACCCTAAATTTATTAAATACAATGATTGATTATGATTGCAAGAAAATAGTATTTTCATCAACCTGTGCAACATACGGTGAGCCTGAATATACCCCGATAGATGAAGAACACCCGCAAAATCCTATTAATCCTTACGGGGCTTCAAAATTTATGGTTGAAAGGATAATGAAGGATTATGGAACGGCATACGGGCTTAAGTCTATTTTATTGAGATATTTTAATGTCGCCGGTGCAGACAGTGATACACGAATTGGAGAATGGCATGAACCTGAATCTCATGTTATTCCTAGAATATTGAAATCCGCACTAAAGGCTGATAATTCATCTTTTAAAATCTTTGGCGGAGATTATGAAACAATTGATGGTACATGTATCAGAGATTATGTTAATGTTGAAGATTTAGCAGAGGCTCATTACCTTGCATATTCTTATTTAAATACTGAAAACCGTTCGGAGGTTTTCAATGTAGGAACGGAACAAGGGGATAGTGTTAAGAAGGTTTTTGAGGTTTGTCAAAAAGTTATAGGGAAGGAAATACCTGTTGAAATGGCACCAAGGCGTTCAGGTGATCCTGCTAAACTTTATGCTAATGCGGATAAAATTAAAAGTATACTTGGTTGGCAACCTGCGCATACACTACAGGAAAGTGTATCTTCTGCATATATGTGGGAGAAAAAATTAGATAAAATGCTGGATGTGACACTGATTAGTTAATAGGGTGATTTAATGAAAAGGATACTGGTAACTGGTGGCGCCGGTTTTATCGGCAGTCATTTATGTAAAAGATTACTTAATGAAGGCAATGATGTAATTTGTCTTGATAATTTTTTTACAGGGTGTAAGGATAATATAAGAGAACTTCTTGCCAGTGATCATTTTGAACTTGTAAGGCATGATATAACAAAGGAATATTATGCAGAAGTTGATCAGATTTATAATCTGGCATGTCCTGCAAGTCCGCCGCATTATCAGTATAATCCAATTAAAACCATGAAAACATCTGTTCTTGGCATGATAAATATGCTCGGGCTTGCAAAAAGATGTAAAGGAACGATTTTACAGGCATCAACAAGCGAAGTATACGGAGATCCTGCTGTACATCCGCAGGTGGAAAGTTACTGGGGGAATGTTAATCCTATAGGGATAAGAAGCTGTTATGATGAGGGGAAGCGTTGTGCTGAAACTCTTATGATGGATTATCACCGTCAAAACGGGGTTAATATTAGAATTGTTCGTATATTTAATACTTATGGTCCCAATATGGATATGAATGACGGGCGTGTTGTTTCTAATTTTATTGTTCAGGCGCTTAAAGGCGAAGATATTACCATTTATGGTGATGGTACTCAAACCCGATCATTTTGTTATGTTTCAGATTTAGTAGACGGAATAATCAGGATGATGAATAACCCTCAAAACTCAACGGGACCTATTAATCTGGGCAATCCATCGGAGTTTACAATTGGTGATTTTGCAAAACTTGTTATTAAAATGACAAATTCTAATTCAAAACTTGTGTACCGGCCTCTTCCTATGGATGACCCGTGCCGCAGACGTCCTGATATAACGGCAGCAAAAAAGCTCATTGATTGGGAACCTAAAGTCAGTGTTGAAGAAGGATTGAAAAACACTATAGAGTATTTTGAACGTAAGATTAAGGAGTGTAATTAATGAAGGTTTGTGTGATTGGAACGGGATATGTCGGGCTTGTAGCAGGTACCTGTCTGGCAGAAATGGGAAATGACGTTATTTGTGTTGATAATAATAAAGAAAAATTACAACAATTGAAACGCGGGGTTGTTCCTATATATGAACCGGGACTTGAAGAACTTATAAAGATAAATGTTTCTGAAAACAGGTTAACTTTTACGGATGATTTGGCTTCTGCCGTGCAAAAATCATTGATTTGTTTTATTGCTGTGGGTACTCCTCAGGGTGAAGATGGTTCTGCCGACTTGAAATATGTTTATCAGGTTGCACGTGAAATCGGAAAATCATTAAACGGTTACAAAGTTATTGTAGATAAATCGACAGTGCCTGTGGGGACAGCGGAAGCTGTAACAGAGATTATACGTTCACAGACAAAAGAAGAATTTGATGTTGTGTCCAATCCTGAATTTTTAAAGCAGGGGGCTGCGGTTGATGACTTTTTGAAACCTGATAGAGTTGTAATCGGCTCAAACTCACAGAGAGCAACAGAAATTATGCAGGAATTATATTCACCGTTCTTGCGTACGGGAAATCCTGTAATCATAATGGATGTTAAATCCGCAGAGATGACAAAATATGCGGCAAATTCGTTTTTAGCGGTAAAAATTTCTTACGCTAACGAAATTGCAAATATTTGTGAAAAAGTTGGGGCTGATGCGGAAATGGTAAGAATAGGTATGTGTTCTGACAAACGTATCGGGTCGCAATTTCTGTTTCCGGGGCTGGGATATGGCGGCAGTTGTTTCCCTAAAGATGTTAAGGCTCTATTAAAAACTGCAAAAGATAACGGCTGCGGGTATGAAATTATCGAAGCGGCTGATAAGGTTAATAAAAAACAAAGAGAATTGTTCCTTAATAAAATTTATAATCATTGTGGCAAAGATTTGTCCGGCAAGGTTATTGCTGTCTGGGGACTTGCTTTTAAACCCAAAACAAATGATATGCGAGAAGCACCGGCAATTACAATTATAAATGATTTGCTGCAGCACGGGGCAAAAATACAAGCGTATGACCCAAAGGCTTTTGACAGTGCTAAATTTATTTTTGGTGATAAAATAGTGTACTCTGATAATGCGTATAATGCTGTTAAAGGTGCTGATATGCTGTTATTGCTGACTGAATGGAATGAGTTTCGCCGTCCTGATTTTGATAAAATCAAGTCACTGATGAAGTCTCCGGTAATATTTGACGGACGAAATCAGTATAACGGAGAAAGGTTAATACAAAGAGGTTTCTGCTATTATCAGGTAGGCAAAGTGTATTAAGTAAAGTGTTGTTATGGCAAATGTATACAGAGGAGTGTAAATGCCTTTTGAGTTTGTAAATCTTCAATTGAGCGGGTGTGTACTTGTAAAACCAAAAATTTACAAGGATGAGCGTGGAATTTTTAGTGAGGTTTACAAACATTCGGAATTTGTATCAAACGGGCTTGATATAAACTTTATGCAGGACAATTATTCTTTTTCAAAATACGGTGTTTTGCGTGGAATACATTATCAAAAAGAGCCATACTCTCAGGCTAAGTTGGTAAGATGCCTTAAGGGCAAGATATATGATGTGGCTGTTGACTTAAGAACAGACTCCCCGACTTTTAAACGGTATGTGATAGAGGAGCTTTCGGAAGAGAACGGGCATTCTCTGTATATACCTGACGGGTTCGGTCATGGTTTTGTTGTAATGTCAGCGGAAGCAGTTGTTGTATATAAGACAGGCAAGGAATATTGCCCTGAAGCTGAGGGTGGAATATTCTGGGCTGATGATGAATTACAAATCGACTGGGGAATTGATTTTGAACCGCAATTATCAGAAAAAGATAAAAATTTACCCCGATTAAAGGAGGTGTTTAAATGCGTAGACTTTTAGTAACAGGTGGAGCCGGTTTTATTGGCAGTGCTTTTATAAAATATATTCTTAAAAAACATTCAGATTGGAAAGTAGTAAATCTCGATGTTCTTGAATATGCTGGAAATCTTGATAATTTACGTGAGATTGAAACAAACCCTAATTACAAATTTGTTCACGGGAATATTTGTAACAGTATCCTGACAGATGATTTAATGCAGGAATGTGATTATGTTGTTAATTTTGCAGCACAAACACATGTTGACAGAAGCATTGTTTCTCCTGATGCTTTTGTTGAAACGAATATTAAAGGAACATTTAATCTTCTTGATACTGCTTTAAAAAACGGGATAAAGAAATTTATACAAATATCTACGGATGAAGTATACGGGAGTATAGATGAAGGTTATTTTACGGAAAAATCTCCTATTAGGCCGAACAGTCCTTATTCTGCAAGCAAGGCTTCTGCTGATTTACTGTGCCTTTCTTATTTTAAGACGTATGGCCTAAATGTTGTGGTGACAAGGTGTTCTAACAATTACGGACCCAACCAGTTTCCGGAAAAACTTATCCCGTTCTTTATTACACGGATTTTGAATGATAAGAAAGTGACCTTGTATGGTGATGGATTAAATGTAAGAGATTGGCTCTATGTTTATGACCACTGTGCAGCAATTGATAGGGTTTTGGCTGACGGCAGAGCCGGTGAGGTTTATAATATCGGCGGTCATTGCGAGAAAACTAATCTTGAGATTGCAAAGATTATACTTGATTATTTTGGTTTGGATGCTTCCATGATAGAGTTTGTCCCTGACAGACTGGGGCATGACAGGCGGTATGCGATTGATAATACAAAAATTTGTTCTGAATTAGGCTGGGTGCCATCTATGAATTTTGATGAAGGGATTAAGAATACTATAAAATGGTATGTAGATAATAAGGAATGGATAGTATCAGCAGGAACCCGTGCAATGGCCGGTGTTAAATAGTTTATTGTATTTGCGGTGTTTTTTTCACAGGCTGCTTATAAGTGTTTTGTTGGAAGGTTATAATTATATATAATATTATCAGTTCAAGCAGATGGAGGTTATATAATGAAGGGAATAATTCTTGCCGGCGGTGCGGGTACCAGACTGTATCCTAGTACGCTTGCAGTATCAAAGCAGCTTTTGCCGGTGTATGATAAGCCAATGATATATTACCCTTTATCAGTCCTCATGCTTGCCGGAATAAGAGAAATATTGATTATAACTTCACCTCAGAGTGATGAAGGTATACGTAAACTTCTTGGCAGCGGAAAAAATCTTGGAATAAAGCTTGAGTATATTATTCAGCCTTCTCCAGACGGGATAGCGCAGGCGTTTATTCTCGGGCGGGATTTTTTAGGTGATGATTGTTCGGCATTAATTCTTGGTGACAATATTTTCTGGGGCGGCGGTTTTACCGGCATGCTTAAAAATGCTTCATTATGTGCGGAGCAGGGATATGCATCTATTTTTGCTTACAGGGTAAGGGATCCTGAAAGATTTGGAGTGGTTGAATTTGACAGTAGTATGAGAGCTGTTTCTATTGAAGAGAAACCTGATAAACCGAAGTCGGATTTTGCGGTTACGGGCTTGTATTTTTACCCTGAAGGGGTAAGTGATATGGTCAAAGAACTGGTACCTTCTGCGCGCGGGGAATTAGAAATAACGGACTTAAATAAATTGTACCTTGAAAAAAACAGGTTGAATGTGGTTGTTTGTCCGCGTGGTTTTGCGTGGCTTGATACGGGACTTCATTCTTCACTGTTAAAAGCAGGGCAATATATTCAAACGATTGAAGAAAATCAGGGAGTTAAGATTTCTTGTCTTGAAGAAATTGCATGGCGTAAAGGGTATATAACCCGTCAAGAAATGCTTGAGAGTATAAAAGATATGGGTGCAAGCGAGTATTACGAGTATATAAAGCAGTTATAAGGTAAAACCAAATTCTTCAAGCCTTGTTACTATTTCATTTTGCGGAGTAATAAGGTCTAGTTTCTGGTGGATAAAATTATCTGCTAGACTTGGCGGAATATCTTTTGTTATAACATCACCGTTTTTTAAAAATATTTGTTTTACATAATTTCCATCAGAAAGCTGCTCAATATATTCTTGTGTCTTGGGCTGGTTTGTTTTATCGCTTGAAAAAATCATTTCTCCGGTTGCCGGATCACCGTATGCTTCAAAATTTATTTTAGAGTGTTCATATCCGGAGCTTGAATACAAGGTTTCTCCTTCTTTATATTTGAATTGTTCAATTACGTTGTTATTTTTTCGGCCGGATTTTAAAACAAGTTTTTTCCCGTCTTCAACTGTTATTACTGTTTTTATTTCCTCGGAGCCGTTATTAATATTTTTTGTCATTATAATACTGTCTTCGTCATATTTTATGTTAATCTTAATGTCTTTTGCTATTTTGTTAGGTGATAGAGTTTGTTTGTGGGCTCTTACAATTTGTCCTTTCCGGTTATACGTATAACTTGTATTTTCAAGGCAATGTTCAGGGTTTTTATATGAAAAAATTTTGATATTATCAATTAATTTTTTTGTGCGGTCTATTACTACTTGCATACATCCTTTTATCATATCAGCCGCCGGAGATTGTTGATGGGCGCCATTGGGAAATATTACGTATGTTGCTTTTGTGCCGGCTGTTTCTGTTTCTTTTCCTATAGAGATTATTTTATTTGCTACATTTTTTACATCGGTAGTATAGTTTCTGTTTATGAGTTCAAGAAAAGTTGTATTTTTACCGGAAAATGCAGGTCGTGTATTGCTGTTTGAAATCGGGTGTATGTACATATTTTGTCTCCATTCTTTCTTTATAATACAGCTATGAATAAAAAATTTTATTATATTGTTAAGAATAACTAAAAAATTGTTACAATTCTGGAACACTTCTTGCGGTTATATCACGTGTAAAAGCTGGTAATAATCTACATACGTATACTGGACAAAGCGTCTACTCTGTAGTAGCATTATTCTACAGTTATGTTGAATTAGTGGAGTTCTTGTATGGAAAAAGATAAAATGAAACGCATTATTGCGGCCTTGTTGGTATTGCATTTTTGCTCGCTTCCTGCGGTCGTAATGGCAGATTCGGTAACGGAGCATCAAATAGTAGGAGAGGAGTTTCTTGTAATTGATGGTGCTTCGAATATAGAGTATGATAGTGGTAATGGTGCGGTTGTTGAGGTTTCCGCAGGCGAGACTGTTGTACTGAATGGAGATTTTGAGGGTAATAAAACAACAGCTGGAGGCGGCGGTGTTGTCTCTTCTGATGGCGGGAGTATATTTGTAACAGAGAACTCTAGTTTTAAAGGTAACGTAGCCGACAATAAAGATGAAAGTAACTACCCCTCCCCCCATGGCGGTGTTATTCAGGCTATGAGTGATACGTATGTATCAATTGGTGACTCTGTTCTTTTTTACGGCAACTCTAGTTCTTTTACCGGCGGTGCAATTTATATGGAAACGAGTGACACAGTAAGTGACTCAAATAACATCTTGTTAGTAGGTGATTATGTCCAATTTACATCAAATACAGCAGCTATGTCCGCGGGGGCTGTTTATATTGGCGATAGGAATGCGGCTTTCGGCAAGAATGTAAGCTTCACAGGGAATAAAGCAACGACGCAAAACGGCGGTGCGTTGATGGTTGGTTCTTTTTGGAATAATGTAACTGTGACTTTTGATGAGGGTGCTTCGTTTAGTAATAACTATGCTGCTTTGGAAGGTGGTGCCTTACATAGTTATGTAAGCAATGGTAAATCTCAAAGTATAACTTTTGATTCTGTTACCTTCGAATCAAACAAAGCGGGTCAATACGGCGGCGCTATATATAATTGGGCGGCGGAAAATTCTGAAAGTGAGATAGAAATAGGTGCCGGTTCTTTTTTTACAAGCAATGAGGCGGGTAATGACGGCGGCGCTATATATAACAGCGGAAAAGGTGAAATAACAATAGAAGGTGATACACAATTTTCTAGCAATACGGCGGGTCAAAACGGCGGCGCTATATATAACAGCGGAAAAGGTGAAATAACAATAGAAGGTGATACACAATTTTCTAGCAATACGGCGGGTCAAAACGGCGGCGCTATATATAATGAAGGCAGTATAACTTTGGATACGACAGCTGGGGACATCTCTTTCTCAGGTAATACTGCAAACGGTAACAGCAACGATATCTATCTGTACAATTCGGGAACATTAACTCTACAAGATGATACTATTGACGGCAGCACAAATGAGGTTTCTATCGGCAGCGGTATTGCAGGTGCTGTGGGTACTTTAATTACCAACAATGGAACAACTCTGGTTCTTGAATCAGGTTCTGTAAATAGCAGCTATCTAGGTACTTATACTCAGAACAGCGGTACTACGGAGGTTAATTCGGAATTCTTTGGCGGTACAAGTACTATTGCTGGCGGAACATTGAAGCTTAATAACGGTGCTGAAATTGTTGCCGGTAGTAAGCTAAATGTTGAAGACGAGGTAACCGCAAATATATCCGGTACTGTTGAAATAAACGGTACAACCAATAATAAAGGCACAACCGTTATTGAGGAAGAAGCCAAGGTTATAATAAACAGTACATTCAATAATGAAGGTGCAACCACTATTGCGGAAGCCGCCAGTGTTATTGTAAACGGTAAACTTGATAGTACTGATGACAGTACTATTACTAATAACGGGAGTCTATCGGCTGTAGGCGTGTATGCAGAAATTGTTTTGAATGATAACTATTCTCAAACGACAACCGGTTCGTTAACTATTAGTGACGGTGCTGTTTTAGATTTGTTAGATGGCAGTCTAACGATTGAATCGGGATCTATTACTTTTACCGAAGGCGGCGGGCTGGCAGATGGTGATACTCTTACGGTTACGAGTAATGTTATCCTTGATATAGGAAATGACGTTACTATTTATTCTAGTGGGCTTGGAGTAGGTGGTGGTTATATTACTATTCAGGAAGACCAAAGCTTTTATTTTGATGGGGGCAATTATACAGTTGACGGTGATACATTATGTTTGGATGTAATTATTGCAAATGCTGATATATCTGCGAAAACTTTCGAGACGAATTTGACTATAGGTTGCAACGATACTTGTGATACTACATTAACTCTCAGTGATAATGCCACTACAGATGCAGGGCTTGTAGTAAGTGAGGATTCAACTCTTAAACTTGCTCCGACCGCAGATGGAACATTAACTTTAAAATCAGACAACTCTGTAACAGGCAGCGGTACTGTTCTAGTTGATGAGATTGTTAGAACGGTTGGCTACGATTATAATGGGGAACCAATCGAAGAACATTACGGAGTTGGTACAATTGAAATTTACTCTGATAATAGGAATTTTGGGGGTACTTATCAGCAGAACATGGGAACGGTTATTGTAGAGTCCGGTGCAAAATTTTTTGGCGGTGAAAATACTGTAAGCGGCGGTTCATTGACTATTAAGAGTGGTGGAGTATTAGTCGGTGAGAATACTATTGATGGCGGAACATTGAATCTTAATGACGGTGCTATCCTTGCCGATTCTGATAATTGTAGTGTTTCCGTAACTACTAGTGACAGTGGCACGTACGGTACAGTCAATATATATAACCCTATACAAGGTGATGTTGAAGAGGGAGAGTTTGATGGCAAAACTATTATTTCTGATTATCTAATAGAAAGTGGTGATTTAACTTATATAAATTCAAATGATTCTACTTTAGGAATTACTATTAATGGCGGCGGTCTGGGATTGTTTAATAATACTATTATTGTTGCAGATAGTGAAGATGGTTGTGATGGTACACTAACTCTGGGCAATACTGACGATGATGCTGCTGTGGGGGTTTATCATCTTACACTCGGCAACGGTTCAGGTGTTGAAGCTTCGGAGATTAAGTTAGAAGACAATACTTCTTTAACTTATAAAGATTATGCTTATATCAAGGAAGATTCAACTGTTAATATGGATGATAGTAAAAATACCTCATTGAATTTTGCAAATGAGGAAACGGATATAGAATACACTCCGACAATCATTTCAAAATCTGCGAGTTCATCTATTAATAAATCAGGTGCCGGAACAACAATTATTGAGTCTTCACTTGAAGACTTCAAAGGTTCGGTTAATGTTACCGGCGGTTCACTCTATTTGGACGGCGATGATTCGAGTGCAGATCTCTACCTTAGCGGAATAAGTGTTGAAAATGGTTCACTGACAACTGATGCATATATTAATGTATATGATTACACTGAAGAAAGCGGTAATTACGGTAATGTTAGTGTTAATAACGGCTCTTTAACTATAAATAATTCTCTTAACGTGGCTAATAATATTACATTTGTGTCATCAGATGTAAGTATAGATGGAGATCTGGCGGGAGATAATATCACAAGCAACGCTGCAAATGTTACTGTAGAGGGGGATGTCGATTTTGAGAAATCTCTTACTATTTCAAATGGTTCTAATTTTACAGTAAACGGTGATGTAACAGGTGGTGAAGATAGTAACTTAGCTATTAGCGGTTCTGATACCGTAGTAACATTAAATGGTGATGAAACGTATGTAGGAGATGACTTTACTTTAACTGACAGTACATTAAATAACTTCACAAATATGACCGTTGGCGGTGATATGACAATCGAAAGCTCTAGTAGTGGTAGCTACATTCCTACAATTAATATGCAGGATGGCGGGATAAATACCATTACAGTTGATGGAAAATTAACTCAATCATCAGATTTTAATATGTCTTTTGATTATGATCCACGTGGAGATGCAATGGATCAGATTATTGTAAATGATGCTTGTGTTAGCAGCCAAATTATTATTACCGGTATCAATTTTATTAATTCACCGGATAATTATACATTCACTATTAACGGCTCTGAGTTGATTGTAAGTGCGGATGGTGGTTCGAGTTATGCTAACATTGGCGATAGCCAGTTTTATGCAAATGCTGCTCTCGGTCAATATTTGATTACTGCTACAAGCAGCGATAGTACTATTAAGGGTTCACTCCAGTATATCAACCCGCAAATGTACAGAGCTCAGGTTGTAACTGTTGCACAGTACGCAAACCAGTTGTCATTTAATAACCTGCTCTTTGACCATGCAGCAATTGTTTCAGGACAATTCGGGTCCGGCAGTGATGATGAAATAGCTAACCGTTATGCGGCAGCTAATCCGCTCTTTGGACCTTATCAATACAGTAAAAAAGACGGCGGGGTATGGTTCAAGGCATACGGCAACATAGAAAATATTTCTATGACAAAGGGCTTGCATGTTGATAATACTGCCTACGGTGCAATTGTCGGTGCTGATTTGCCGGTTGTAGAATTAAAACAAGGATGGAAGTTAATTCCGACAGCCTATGTTGCATACAACGGTGCTCACCAGAACTATGATTTCGTAAGTATGTACCAGAACGGCGGGCAAATCGGTGCTATGGCTACTGCTTATAAAGGTGATTTCTTTACATCTTTACTTGCCTATGGCGGCGGGTATGCTAACGAAATGAATGTCCGTGATATGGGCTACGGGGCAACTACTCTGGCAGATAATACAGGAAACTGGTTTGCAGGTGTTGCATCAAAATCTGCTTACAACGTTAGATTGCCTAAAGACTTTATAATCCAGCCGACAGCTATGATTGCTTATAACATTTTCGGGAACCAGAACTATGGTTCTACATTCGGCGGAAATCTCGGTATGAGTTCAGGTTTCCTTAACGGGATTAATCTTGCCCCCGGTGTTAATGTAATATGGAATAAGAAAACATTTAGTATTTACGGTACGGCTCAAATGGTATTTAATATTATGGGCGGTGTTGATGGATATGCAGGCAGAGTTACTCTGGATGACGTAAGAATCAAACATCCGTATATTGAATACGGGCTGGGTGTTGTAAAAAGCTTTAAAGACCGTTTTTCAGGATACTTCCAATTTACTATCAGAAACGGTGGAAGAACCGGTATCGGTTTTATGGGCGGCATACAATTCAAACTTGGAAAATAATTCAAATCTGTACAAAAACAACCTTCCGGCAGGAAGGTTGTTTTTTTTGTATATATGTTAATCAATCTTGTGAAACTTTGGAATCATTTTATCAAACGTACAAATATATTTGAACCCAAGCTCTTTTAAAATTGTTTCGGTTTCTTTAATCTTGTATACCACGTGTTCCGGATGGTGAGAATCTGCCCCGATTGTGATTATTTCTCCGCCGAGTTCTTTATATAGTTTGATTATGTTTAATGACGGTGTAAGGTCGCCGATATTGTACCTGTAACAGGAGGTGTTTACTTCTATACCTTTACCGTTTTTAATTACTTTTCTTAAAATAGTTTCTATTTTGTCTTTGATTTTTTCAAATGGATAAACTCCATTCCTGTCATAGCGTCTTATTACGTCCATGTGTCCTAAAACACTGTAATTGTTATAATTTGATACGATTTTGTCCTGTTCTTCGTAATACTCTTCAATATACTGTTTCTGGGGTTTTCCGCTCTGAAAACTTTGTGACCAGAACTCGCAGTTGTTAATCTGGTGCAGGGAAAGTAATATAAAATCAAAATCGTACGTATGAAATATTTTTTCGTACTGTGGTATTGTATGTGACTGCATTCCAAATTCCATACCAAATTTAAGAGTGATTTTATTCCCGTACAGTTTTTTCATCCGCTCAAACTCTTTTAAGTACGCTTTACAATCGCAATCGTGCATACTGTATACGCCTATATCAATGTGTTCTGTAAAACAAATCTCCTCAAGCCCCTGTTTTATAGATTCCCTGATACAGGTTTCCATCGGCATCGAGCAATCATCGCTAAAATAGGTATGTGCGTGGTAATTTGCGTACATCTTCCGTTGTGTTACTTCTCCCGCAAAAATTATACCACAAACAATATGCAGCACCGGAATTATTCCGGTGCTGCATATATCAATGTTTTAATTTATTTCAAAACGCTGTTAGTCAGGTTTTCTACAACTCTGTATAAGTTTTTTAAGAATGTATCTTCTGATGTTAACTTGCCCTGAAATCTGTAATCCAGTCCATCGTGATTTTTTAAGAATCTTGGATTACTTTTTTCTGCCTGTAATACTAATGTTGTATCCGCATTTATACTTTCAACTTTTCCAATGTTTTTATCTTGTTTTAATACTTCAATGTTAATAAGTTTGCCGTCAGAAGTTGGCGTATCACCAATTTTAATTCTAACGTTTTTTGCTTTTGCATAATTTGCAAGCATTTCTTGTGCTGTGAAAATTTGGCTGTATGCGTCGTTACTTTGGCCTGCTTCAATATTTATATATTTATTGATTTCTTCCTGATGTTTTTCAATACGTAAATTCTTTATTTTTGAACCGATTGCCCTGATAGGTTGTTTTATGTTAGGAACTTTCATAGTTTTCTCCTTATGTTATTTTCTGTATGTTACTTTTAAAACATGTGAAAATAATATTTGCTATCATGGCATAAAAATGTTACAAAACTTCATTTTCTGTACTCAGCCACAAAAATTCATACGGCTGCAGCGGGATATAAAGTTTTCGATGGGTTATACTTACGTCGGCTCTATATTTACGGTTATTCATAAGATTCTTAAATAGGATAGTTTTACTTCCTTTTTTCAGTACGGCATTAACCGGCAAATCTATTTCCGCAATGATTTTTTTGTTTGACAGGTTATTTACAATTAATACTTTATTGTTTTTATCAGCCCTTACGTATGCAAAAGCTTCCTTGTTTTTTGTTTTAAGCAAGGTAAAACTGCCCCTGCTTATTGCGGGGAATTGTTTTCTTATTGCAATTAATGCTTTTACATTGTTATAAATGGTGCTGTTGTTTTTGTACCAGTTTTTAAGTGAGCCGTAGAAAAGTTTTTGCGGAATAATTCCTCTGTGTATATCTCTGCTGTCAAAATAACTCAAAAGTTTTATTTTATTTTTCTTTTGGATATACTCTCTCTGGCGGGCAAATTCCTGTGCAAATTCCATGTCATTTTTTGCACCGACTTCATCACCGTAATATATTACAGGTGTCCCCGGCAGTGACAGGAGTAGTGAAAATGCCATTGATATTCTTTCGGGATTATAATCCAGAAAATCTGCAATCCTTCCGCTTACCCCTAAACCTTCTCTAAAACCGGCACCTTTCCTTACAAGAGAATTATAAATAATTTCTCTTGTTTCAGGAGATATCATTTCAAGTGTAAGTTCGTCGTGCAGTCTTAAAAATATTGCCCAGGTGCAGGACTGCGGTATTGCAGGAGTATTTTTATTTGCTTCTGCAAAGTGTTTGCTGTCCTCTGTAATTATAGTTGCCCAGAGTGCAGGCATATACGGAAAGTGATAAGCCATCTGAAATTCATCCGTGCGTTTGAAATCCAGTTCAGTATCATCGACAAATGCCAAGGTTTTACGTTCTGTACCAAAGTAAGGAACAATGTCTTTTGGAACCTGACACGCTTCTGCAATCATAACGGAACTCGGTGCTGTTATTTGCATATAAATACTTAAAATCTTTAATATCTGATGTGTAAGCGGGTTATTTTCGGCTGCCGTGCCATCTTCTTTTATAAAATAAGGTACGGCATCCATTCTGAATATATCAACCCCGCGGTTTGCCCAGTTACTTAATGTTTCAAGACAATAGTATAAAACGTTCGGGTTCATCCAGTTAATATCAAGCTGGAATGGATAAAATGTGTGATAAAAATAATAATCTTTTCCCTGTATTGTTACTTTTCTGTAATGATTTTCCGTGATTTCCGGAAAAATTAATCTGCGTTTTGATATTTTGCCGTTGCTTTCGGTATATTCAACTATTATCCCTTTTTTCTCATCAGTGTATTTACTATATTGAGGCATCTCTTCTTTTACGACAAAATAATTAATTTTATCTAAATCTCCGTTAAGAGCCTGTTGGAACCATTCATGTTTATCTGAAAAGTGGTTATAAATAAGGTCAGCTTTGATTTTAAAGCCTTTTTCTTTTGCCTTTTTTACAAAATCTTCAAACTGTTTCATACCTCCAAGGTCTTCACGGACATTGTCCGGATTGTTGATGTCAAATCCCGCATCGGACATTGGAGATTCGGCAAACGGTAAAATATAAAGGGTCGTAACTCCTAAATCCTCAAGATAATCAAGCATTTTAGTAGTATCTTTGAACTGATTAGGCTTGTCAGCAGAGGTTACACCGAAACGATCAGTATAAAACATATAAATGATTTCGTCTTTGTACCAGTCAGAAGGTCTTGTTTTATCTTGTTCTTTTAACTCTTCCGGACGGCTATCTTTAGCTTTTTGGGCAATTTCAAGGACTTTTGCATAAACTTCTTCTGTTTTGTCTGCTCCGTAAACTTTTGTTATAGCCGTTTTCAATTCTTTTTCGGTTTTCTTTGATAGCATTTTAGGGGCTGCACTTTGTTCTGCGTCTGTTGTTTGCTGAAGAACATTTGTATTAATACGGCTGTCTGCTTTTAAAAGTTTTGCATAGGCAGGAACCAATGTATTATAAAAACATAAGCATGTTAAAAGGGTCAATGCTGCAAGCTTCTTACTCATTAATGAAAACCTCCATGCCGTTATTTTATTATAAACAACTGAGATTTTCATACGTATGTAAATTTTTATGACAAATTTATATACAGAAGTTATATTTCTTCTTCAAAATATTCGTCTTCGCTATCCTCTGGGAATAAATCTATATTTTGCTCATTTTCATCAAGAAGCTCTTTTTCCTCTTCGTTATTTTCTTCCCCGTGTTTTGAGTTTTCTTCTATAATTTTTTCTGTCTCATCTTCCAAATCGTTAAAATTCAATGCCTCATGTTTTTTAGGCTTTTTTGAATTTATAACGGCAGCAACATTCATCATTGCAAGTGAGTTTAGAGTGGCTCGTAATTGAGCGCTTCTGTCAGTATATGGTTCTTGCTCTTGTTGTTCTTCCTCTTCCTCGCCGTTGTAGATTATACCGTATTCACTTCCGGGTCCGTATTTTTCGTCACTGGTTTTTGCTGCAGTGCCGGATATATCACCGCTTTTGAAATTAAATGCACCACCGATGCCGAAAAATCCTGCTGACCTGTTATCTACCATATAAAAACAACCTCACAATTTAGTACAAACCCCGATTGAATATCCTCTATATTTAGAGTTTATACTTGTTGATGGTATTTTAAAACCTCTAAATATATTATTTTGTTATTTTTATATAAATTTTTTACAAAAATTTACATAAAAATTGTTCATAGATAATATTTTGTTGTATTGATAAAGTTTTAATATATTTGAACTTTGTAACAAATTGTAAATATAATTATGAGTGGTCGGAAATAAGTAATAATACCATGTGTAATACGATATGGTATGACATTATAAAACAATATTAGTATAAATGATTAAAGTTTTGTGAAAATCTGCCGTTAATAACACATATAAGAAAATAAAAAGGAAGTTCTGATTATGAGTATTAATGTTAGCAGTTTAACCCCAACTGAAGCGAAAAAATACTGGTATGACTACAATAACGGGAATACAAACGGGATATCGGAGGCTGAATATCAGTCGATACTTACTAAATTTCGTTCATATATCTCAAGCTGGGAGTATGATGTTGATGAAAACGGATATTCAACCGGAGATACACCGGAGGAACGCCTTGATTTTGATGCAGATGATGCTGGGTTAGGATTTAATACTCAAACGGCGCAGGCGGCTACTGGCACAAGTGTGGCTCTCGGTGCGTCTGCAGCTGTTACTGCTCTCGGTACAAGTTTAACTTCTGTTAAAGCTGCCGGAGGTATGGCTATTATGGCAGAAAACACTGCTCAATCATCAACGGGGCTTGTAACAGAAAAATTAGCACAAGCATCTGCGGAAAGTGCTGCAGACGCGGCTAAGAAGGCTGCTACAAAAGATGCAACATCTCTCCTTGTAACTGCAGCTATCCAATTTGCGACAATGCTCTGGTATAAAACAAACACTCCAAATAAAGATGCTGTTGCTGCATGTGAAACAGCGCAAAATGAATTATATACTGAGCAGGTAAACCTAGCAGATCAGGTTTTGACAATGGAAGAGATGCAGGAGGAAATGGAAGCTCTGCAAGAACAGGCTCTTGAAACCAATGAGGAAGGACAGAACGATATTGCAGAAATGGAAGGATTATACAATTACTATTACACTAAATATCAAAATGGGACGGCAACAGATAGTGAAATTGCATTAATGAAAGCTCTTGGAGCACAAATGTCATCAACGCAATCAACAACCAATGAAGAAACTCAAAGCATTAATGCAGACATTGTAGAAATAGGTGCCGGGTATGACACGGTTACAGCTAATATTAATAATACTAATGAGTTTACAAATTATGTTGGGGAGATAGACCAAGCAACAAAAGCAGCAACAATAGCTCAAGGTACGGTTCTTGCTCTATCTGCTGCATCCGCTGCTTACACAAGTTTTAAATGTATAAGCAGAGCAACAACCCTTTCAGCTTCGGTATTTGGAGCTGCTGCAGCAGCAATGTATATTGCTGCATCGGTATTGAGTGGTACTGCTGCTGTGTTTTTTGGTACAGAATCTCTTAAACAGTTTAGTGATTATAGATCTACCGCAGAAGATACAATAGATTTAAGAGAAAGTACGCAGGAATTGTCAACTCAAACAACCGAATATCAAGAAATTTCAACTGCTTATTGGGAAGAAACTGTGGAATTAACAAATGAGGAAAATTTGTTTACACTTACTCCAACTTATGCTACAGGAGGCAATACGAACGATACAGTAGCAGAGACAGGAACTGATACGTTAAGTGCAGCAACGAGTACAGCGGCAAATCCTTTTGGGGTATCAGGCTCAGAATCAGAAACATCAACAGTATCGTATAATCCCTTTAAAAAAGAGGAAGCCTAATAAAATATATAGCGGCAGATTAAATTGTCCGCCGCCATGTTTTGAGTATCCAGAGAAGAAAGGATAATCATTAATATTTTTTGTTTTGATAAAAAGTATGTTTATTAAAGTGGTAATCTTATGGTAAATGAGTTAATGGATAAGAAAAATATATTGTTCCATGTAATTTCCATATTGCAGTATATTATTTATAAATTGGAGATTTAAGCAGTTTGGTTTTGTGTAATAATTTCAAACAGATTTTTTAATGGAATATTTTGTATTTTCTGCAAATTCTTTTAAAAATCTTGTTAGGTTATCCCTCTTCCCTTCTATCCGCGGGCAAATTCTTTTATACTGTTAAAATCCAATATGCCTATACAAGTTTTATTCCAGGGGCTGAGTGCTACTTTTACTAATTTTGTATTAGTATCAAACATGATATTAGCAATTTCTATAATATCATTTTGCGGATAGACTGTTATATCTGACTCGGCGAAGCCCTGACTCATATAATCGCTGACTCTAAGTTTCATCAAACTCTCCCTATTTATTACATTACTAATTTAAAATTATTTTCAATAAATAACTACTAGCCGGTTAGGGAGTTTGATGTCATCTAAACAGTTGATTTTATTGTTGTTAGGGTGGGTAATGAGTGAATTATACTTATGTCTATTGAATTTTATCAGACAGGTTTTCTTCGTTTAGGTTATCTGGCTCCTTGACTTCTACTCCCATATCTTTTAATGCTGCCTTCGCTTTTGGTGCAAATGCAGTATTTGGGAAATTTTCAAGGATAGTTTGGTAGCACTCTATTGCATCTTTGTCCATATCACGCATCCTTAGAATATTGCCTGTTTTGTAATAAAGCGGTGCAAGCTCGGGGGCGCTTCCCTGAATCATTTGTGTGTCAAGTTTGATTTTTATAGTTATAAGACTTTCATTATCCTGTGGTGAAAGTAATGCTCGTCCATAGATTTTTGTTGTCAAACGATTAATTTCGGTTTCTGTTTCATTAAGAAATTCCTGTGATATTTTAGATTTTGTTTTGCTTTTACGGGCTGCCTGAGCATCAACTGCAAAAACAGAAGTAAAAACGACTCCAACTAATAACAATATAATAAACTTCTTCATATACTCACCCAAAATCTGATATTGCTATCATAATTATTATAACAAAATTTGATTTTTTACCTCAATTAAATATATGATTATTTTATGAGAGAGGAAGATTTTTATCAAATATTTATAACAGGTACCGGAGATTATCTTGATAATCTTTTGTCAAAGGGACTCGGCGGAGTAATATTTTTTTCAAAAGATATTCAAACAGCAGAAGGTTTTAAAACAATAATAAAGGATATAAAAAATAAAGCTTTATATCCTCCATTTCTTGCAATCGATCAGGAGGGCGGAAGAGTTGAGAGAACTGAATTTATCCACCCTAGGCGTTTACCGGCAAAGATTGCTTATGAAAAAGGTGTTTTAAAAACTCAAACACAAGAAATGGCTGATGAGTTGAAAGATTTTGGGATTAATTTGAATTTTTCTCCTGTTGTGGATGTTAATACAAATCCTGATAATCCGGTAATAGGTGACAGAGCATTTGGAAATAATCCTTCGGATGTAATAAAAGGTGCCAAAACTGTTGCAGATGTTTACAAAGAAAAAGGAATAATAACCTGTGTAAAACATTTTCCGGGGCATGGTGATACTCATACGGATAGCCATAAGACTCTTCCGGCTGTTGAATTATCATTGAATGAGATGGAGGAAATACACATTGCACCATTTAAAGAGATGATCAATTATGGTGTTCCAATGGTGATGATTGCACATTTAAACTGTAAATGTTTTGGAGACTTTGGGGTTCCGGCTTCTTTAAGTATTGCTGCAATAAACTATTTGCGTAAAAATCTTGGGTTTGACGGAGTAATTATAACGGATGATATGAATATGGGCGGAGTAGCAGGACTTACGCTTTTTGATGCGGCACTTAAAGCAATACAGGCAGGTGTTGATATCCTGTTATACAGGGCAAGTGACAGAGAAACTTATGACGTGATATCAGAGTTGAAGGAGTTTTGTTTTAAAGATAAGAGGTTGTGTTCTTGTATTGAAACCTCTATTAAACGGATAAAAAGGCTGAAATCGTTGTATCATCTAGCATAGATGCCATTTGACATACTCTTGCCAAAAAAAAATGATTGTATTAAAATGTACGAAAGGTTTGATTTGAGGATTTGTAATAATGAAAAATGCATTGTTGATAGTAACAATTTTATTTGCGGCTATTATGTCGACGGCTTGTATAAATAATTTTGCAGTCCAGGAATTAAATAATAAGGCTGCGGAATATCTTGCAAAAGGTGATTACGATTCGGCTATAGGTCGTCTTGAGGCAAGCCTTGACATAGATCCTACAATATTTGAAACAAATTATAATCTTGGTGTTGCGTATATCAATGCAGAAAAATATGATAAAGCTGTAGAAGTCTTGGCAAAAGCGGCTTCAATGAAACCTGAACAATCTGATACCTATTACTCTCTTGCTGTTGCCCAGTACAATGCGGCAGAAGATATCCTTGCCGGCAATAAGGATGATAATGAACATGATGCCGAAGAAATTATAACAGAAGCTTCTACAGCAGATGCTACGGCTCCTAAAGAAGTATCGGCAGAAGATAAGCAAAAAGCTGCTGATTTATACTCTAGAGCTATTGTGTCTCTTGAAAAATATCTTACGTTTACGGATATATCACAGGATTCAAAAGCGTCAGCAGAGTCACAGCTTACATCGTTAAAATTAAAATTCGCGGATCTGGAAAAACAATTGCCTGAACAAAAGTCTGTATCTGGGGAAAATAATCAAGCCACGGAAGAAGGGTAATATGTTTGAAAGTGGGCTTATTTTAAGCTCTCCGGGGAAAATTATTGCTGAAATTAATGGTTTTGAAATATATACTTACGGTGTAATTATAGCTTTTGCTATTCTTATTGGTGTACTTGTTTCTAATAACTTGTCAAATAAATCTGGTATTCTTCCCGCGGATGTTTTTATTGATGCAGCTCCTCTGATGATTATCTCCGGAATAATAGGCGCGCGTGTATGGTATTGTATTCTTAATTATAAAGAGTATTTTTTTGCTCCTTTAGATATATTTAATTTAAGAACCGGAGGTATTTCTATACACGGGGCAATTCTTGCCGGTTTTCTGGCATTATTTATCTACGCTAAAAATAAAAAAATAAATATAATAAACTTATGTGATTATGCGGCTCCAGGACTTGCAATAGGGCAGGCAGCTGGCAGATGGGGAAATTTTTTTAATAATGAAGCCTTCGGTTTGCCGTATAATGGATTGCTAAAACTATACATACCTCCTTACGCTCGTCCGTCTCAATTTTCTGAATGTGATTATTTTCATCCTGCATTTTTGTATGAAAGTTTAGCGGATATAATTCTTTTTGTCATTCTTTTTGTTCTCCTAAAAAACTGTCGAAATAATAATCAAGGATTAACAACTTTAGTATATCTTGCGGGGTATTCTATAATTCGTTTTTTTGTTGAATTAATAAGAGTGGATTCCAAAATTTATATTTTTAACTTACCATTTCCTGCGTTCGTTTCGTTAATAATCTTTACAGCTTGCATTGTTTTTTTAATTATTAACTTAATAAAACGTTACAAATAGTCAATATTTTTTTCAAGAATGACTTTATATTTATATAAGTATAAAAAGGAGGAATATGGCTATAGATTCATTATATTTTATACCGCCAATGCCGGATTATTTAAAATATTTTAATGTTAGCCAACTGCCGATGCCATATATGTTTGCAAATTCCGGAATGGGATATGCGCCGTTTCCCTTTGGGTTTACTGGTTCATATACCGGTACGGCTGCATCCCAATCTTCTTCTAGTGTTAATAATAGCAGTAATAATAGCAGTACACAAACTGCTCGAGTATCAAAAGAAGTACAAAGACAAGAAATCGAAAAACAATTACAGGAATTGTTTGCTTATCGTACTCAACTTGCTGATGTAGTGGAAGTTAATACAAATAATGGTACTGAGCTTATACAACGGGAGGCATATTCCGAAAAAACAGGTTATATAGCTGAAGACGGGAAAAATGACGGGAAAATAAGCTGGGGTAAAAAACTTCTTAACCTTGCCAAAGGTTGTACAAATCTTGTTACGGATATGTTCTTTGATGAAAATGGACATTTTAGTCTTAAAAAGACAGCAACGACACTGGTTGTCGGTGGAGCTTTAGCGGCAGCTGCTGTTCTGATTCCTGGTGCAGGAGCAGCTCTTGCAGGTCTTGCGCTGGCTTCAGGTGCTGTTACATTAGGGGCAGGTGCTGTTCAGGCAGGTCTTGCTAAAACTGATGAAGATGCTGAAAAAGCATGGCAAAATATAGGTTCGGGATTATTACAAACAGGATTATCTTGTTTGGGAATGAAAAAAGTCGGGCTAAATGCTTCTAAAAAGTTAGGTGTTGACGCTCCGAAATGGTATAGACCTGACCAATCAGCTAAGCTTGCATTTGATGCAACAAAGGCGGATATTAATACTGCAGGCGGTTTCTCTAATTCCGTTAAAAATAATTTTAATCAAATGAAACTTTCTTTTGATAAATTTGCTTCTGAAAAAACAGGTTATTCACATTATGAAAATAAATATACCAACAATCTGGATAAACTAAAAGCTGATATTCCCGGTACGGATGCAACTTATAGAAGATACGCAGATAAAATGGCTGCGGCCTATGAAAAAGTTTATGCTGCCCAAAATGAAGCAGAATATACTCAGGCTGTAAGAAATCTTGAACGGTATTCAAAGCTTGCAAAAGCATATAGAAGCAATAATACCGGTATGTCTAAAGAAACAGTTCAGGCATTTGATGATATGATAAAGATTTCTGAATCGGTTGCACCTAAAAATGCTTATGCTATCAGAACCAGTAAGTTCGGTAGTGGTTATGCCGAAAAAATGGCAGAATTTGATACTAAGATAAATGAATTAAAAACTCTTGGCAATGCTGCTACGGAAGAACAAAAGTTTCAGCTTCGTATATTAACAAGAAGCAAGGCAGCATACAGGGCATTGTACAGGGCAAATTCTCCTGTAAAACAGAAAGAAGCACTTGCACGTTTTGATCAGATTGCGGACGAAGCTCTTACACAAATGCAAAAAGCAAGAAACAACCCTCATACAACGGCGGACGTAATGAAGGCTTATAACGATTTAGTTTTGACGGCACAGCAACAAGTTGCAAACTCCGGTTTGATTGTTGAAACAAGAGCTGCAGATCTTGCAAAAGCAGCTAAAACGTTGAGTGACCGGATGGCAACAGATGCCGATAAGTCAGAGGCAAGAAAGCTTATTCAAAGATATTTGACAAATACACCTGCCAATGATAATGAGTATATTGCGTCAGTTGATAATATTATAAGTACATTGAAAATTGATAAGTCATCTGTTCCAATAACTGAACGTTTTCAAGATTGGAAATCTAAAACATGGCAAAATGCGAAAAGACCAGTAGTTAAGAGCGGAAAAATGTTTAATGCTCCGGTAACTTATGTAACAACAACAGTTGATAGAATGGTTTATCCACAATCCGTATTGACTAATAAAGGTACTAGGGTTGAGAATTCGCAAATAGATGCAGAATTGCAAAAAATTAATGAAAAAATAGAACAGTTGCATTCTCAATTAATAGGATTAGTATAATATGATGATGTAAAGATGGTAAAAAGAAACAACGGTACATATACCGTTGTTTCTTTTTATGCTGTTGTATTAAGACGCGGTTTTGTACTGGGGTGTTTTCTTTGCGGGAGACCAGTTACAGAATAACTGTTTCTTGCTTCTGAACCCATATAATATGCGAGTCCTCCTATTATAAGAGCGGATAAGGCTGACCAGCCTATAATTTTACCGTATTTCCCAATGAAGCTTTGTTTTTTCTGGATTGTAACTATTGTCGAGTCTGGTTTTCTCAGTGTTTGTAGGTGGTCTCTGAATTTTTTAAGGAAGGAAGTATTATAACAACTGGTATCTGTTGGAGCATGACTTCTGAAAATATCTTTATATAGTTCAGCAGAAGGTTTATTTAATTTGGTTAGCAATTGGTTATTAGACCAACCTGTTTTTATATTGAGTTCATTTTCTGCCATTTTTATTCTTTGTGCTTTTGTGAGAGCTAATCCTCTTTCCATACATGTAAAGACTCCGGTTGCGAGAATTAGCGAGCGGTACTTATCAATTAAATCATTCATTACCTTTTTATGTTCGGGGTTGGCATCAATATACTTATCTAGAGAAATATTTTGATTATTTTTTTTCTCGAATGCAGACATTGAACGGTTAACCATTTCTGTATTGATTTGTTTTCTTAGTTTATCCCGTTCTTCAATGTATTTTTCACCAATATCAAACTGTTGAAAATCTTCAATTTGTTTTTCTGAAATATAATATCCTGATGGTGTTTTAAAACTTGTTGCTAAGTCCCTTTCTGATTCAATATCAGGGTCAAAATTTTTATCTGCCATTCCCTGGGCATTTGTAGCCGTAAGTAAGGCCATAAAACGCATTGTTTCAATATCAGTTAATTCACATGGTGCTTCTCTTGATGGAAGTAGTGCCATATCAGCAATAAAAGCAAGAATTTTATTTGGGGCAAATGCTTCCATAAAGGCGAAATGTCCTTTGTATTTATCTGCCATTTTATTTGCTTGTGTAAGAATTTTTTTAGAATACTCAGTATCCGGAGCTTCGCCGCCAAGAATTAAAATACTGTTTTCAGCTTCTTCCGGATGTGCTTCGCAGAACATATCAAAAGCATCCATAACAATATCCGGAGATTTTTGTGCATCCAGTCTACCCCAGGATACATAAACTTTTAATTTATTAGCTTTCTCAGGGGTTGTAAGTAAATTTTTATCAATACGACCTATCAGATTTACATTTTTATTAGGTAATCCTGTAATGAGAGTATTATAAATATCTTTATTTACTTCTTTAAGCGTATCAAATTTATCTGTTAAACGATTTAAGAATTCTAATTTGTTTATATTTTTCTTTTCAAGATAATGATTATAGGCTTCTTCTGTTACTATATATCGGTCTCCGTCTTTAGAAAATTTCGTTTCATCAATGTTTTCAAACGGATGAATTTCTTCTGCAAGTGTGGCATATTTTCCGCCCATATTAATAAGTTTTTCTTTTATATCATTAACATCGTCTTCAAGGAAACCTTTCATGCCAAGAACACCCTTGAAAATATGAAAATCAGGATCTTCAAAAGGATTCATAATACCGGTTGCCAGCTTGTTATCATATAGTCTTTTCCAATCTCCTCTGAGAGTGGATGGAATATTATTATTATTTGCAATATCGTAGGCATATCCTTCCGATACTGTGTTGAGACCTGTTGCATATGAGTGTTCACGCAGATGGAATGCTATAAGTGTCGGAGTAAAAGAACCGGAAAAATCTCTTAGTTCCGGAATATATGTTGCAAAATATTCATTAAGGGTTCCGTTTTCTTCTGCATATATAAAATCCGGATCTTGCTGCATTAGTTCAATTTCTTCTTTTGTCAGTCCTAGATTTAGAGCAAGATCCAGTCCTCCGCATTCTCCTGTATAGCCGGCTCTTAAATTGTGTATGACATATGATGGAGCAATATCTTTGGGCAAAAATGCCGGGTTGCCTTTAACGGCTTCATCTCTCATAAATGAAAGAGTATAAGCTGTTTGAGAATCCGAACAAACAACAGTTCCTGGTTCAAATTTACTACCGTCACTGGTTCTGACTGCATCACAAAGTTCTTTTTTTAAGTCGACAAAAGCTCTGTTATTTTCTGCATAAGGTTGTGGTTTAAAACGACTGAAAGCCTCAGGATTTGATTTTTTATCAGAATTATATGAACCGTCATCATAGGGTTCTTTAAATTCTGCGGTTCCTTTTGAATAAATCAAGAAGTGATTTCTGGTTTTTCCATCGTTGCTTTTGGGTAATTCTTCCAGAGTATAATCAATAATGATGTCGTTATTATTTTTTACAGGAACTGCATTCATTACTTTGAATAAGCGAATTTCCTGTTCGGGCTGTTTGCCGTATTCAACTTTTTTTGAAGCAACTTCTTTTAAAACAATTATGTTTTTACTTGCAATATTATTATCAAGATTTGTACTAGTTTCAAATGCTGAATTTTTTTTGTCTGTATCTAACTTTAAGAAAAAATATTGATTTTTTAAACCTTCATATTTGCAATTATTTCCGAATTGCCATGGCATTACTGAGCCTGTGTATTTTCCATATAGATTATAGTCTTTGCGGGCATTGTAATAAGGTTGGACTATAACGGCTTCAACATCTGGTAATTTTTCGTAGTAACCCATTACATTGGCAACTCCACCCTTTTTATTATAGTCAGGAAATTCTGCACCATAAAAAATAACATGATCTTCTCTGCCTTTAAAATTAACAATATTATCATGCTGAGTTGCTTGTAAATTGTAACTGCGTATTCTATTATTATATTTTGTTTTGTTGATTGGCGCAGTATAGCCACTGCCTACGGTCTGTAGTCTCATTTAAACCTCCCGATGTATAAATAAACACCTCTTTAATTATAAAACGGTGAAAAAGTTTTTTTGCCATAATATTAAGAAATGTTAAGTGGAATCTTTTAATAATGGCAATTTTTAGGGTGATTTGTACTTTATATATATAAGGTTAGTTTTAATTTATAGGTAAAGGTATATGTTAGTGTCAGGGAATATTCCTGTAACGACTTATCAGGAGCTTGCTTCCCAAAAAATTTCTACTCTCGGGACAAGAGAAATTTCAGGATATGTAAGTGTCGTACAGGAAAGAAAAAAACAAAAAGCAAAAATAAAGTACAGAAAAATTAAAATATCGGATTTCATAACGGCACCCGAAGGTTTGCCTGAAGAATATTATTCTCCAGAAAATGGTGCAAAATTGTCTATAATGAAAAGTGTCCGGCAATATTTAAATTTTCTGCCGGAAAAAAATCGGGAAGGAAATTTTTTCCTGTCCGGTATTATGGATGAAAAACAAGAACCCAGATACTTAAATAATTGCTACTTAATATCTGATATAAAAGCTCCGACTCCTTATATGGGTGCTGGGACGGAGGCAATACAGGCATTGGTGGAAAAAAGCATGCTTGATGAGGATACCGGTGGTCGGGTAATATTATATATGGCACAGATATCTGATGAGGATACAAGCCCGAAGTTTTTTTATAAATTAGGTTTTAGGTATATAGATGTAGATCAGAATATGGCTCTTCAAAGCTTTATTGACAAGAATATATTTGAATTTCGACTTTTGCCTGGTTATATGTACTTACCTAAAGATAATATACAAAAACTTCTAAGATATGGACAGTTGTTTTAAAGGAAAGTGATTTATGGATATAATAAAACCTAGTTTGCTTAATATGGGTGTTGTAAGCGGACCTGATAAGAAGCTATATAGTAACAGTATACGAAGTGAAGATGCAAGGAAACGCATGCAGGGTCTTGAACGTGAAACTAAAAATAATATAAATAAATATAAATCTAGGAATAAAGATAAAACACCGCTTGTTGTAAAAGCCGCGGGAGTAGGAATTTTGGTAGCAATTGCTGCTGGCCTTCTACGTTTAAGATTTAAAAAATAAAAAAATTGAAAAATATAGTTGACAATAAAAATTGACCGTGATAACATATTAATTGCGCAAATAAAGCTAATCTGTAATGCGCTATACGCGGGATTGCCCGCTATAATTTACACTAAACCGAAATATAAAATATGCATTAAATTTGGAGTTCTTCCGGTACGCGGTTTATCCGCATCCGGAAAGTACCTCTAAAGTCTAAAATGTAAACAAATATTACCGCATAGTGAAAAATAAAGATTGACAATAAAAATTGAGCGGATAATATAAAAGAGTTGAGTCTGGTGAGGTTCAACACCGGTAAGCTAGAGCTTACTAACAAGCGGAAGCCGGAAAGCGACACAG
>CAYVMC010000025.1:0-33109 GCA_964452495.1 uncultured Muribaculaceae bacterium
ATACAACTACTACTCATCTCGAAACAATAACTAATGCAGAAGAATTTGTAGACAAACTTGATACAAATACTGAAGAAGAAACAGTAAGCAGTACGGTATCAGAAATTACAGAAGAAGCAATAAATGATGACATAGATACAACTACAACTCATCCAAAAGCAACAATTAATGCAGAAGAATTTGTAGACAACCTTGATACAAATACCGAAGAAGAAACAACAAGCAATCAAAGCGACATTGTTGCTGACGATTCTAGTACGAAAAGTGACAAGTTTATTCCTACAGCAGAATACGTTAGATTAAAGGCATCTCTTGCTGCTGAGGAAAATACAGTCTCTACAGATGATAATGATACTGTTTTTACAATTGAAGAAAGTTCAGAAGATGTTGTAAGCGATCAAAGTGGTACTGTTGCAGACGAATCAAGTACGAAAGTTGACGTGTTTGTGTCTTCAGCAGAATATGTTAGTACAGTCAATGAAGTAGAACAGGCTGAGGAAACGGAAACCACATTGCCAAAGGTTTTAGAAAAAGCAATAGAGTCTGGGTATATGGAAGAAATAACAAAAGCTTTAGATGAACTTGGTGTTTCGTATGAAAATGTCAAGACTGGAGTGGAGAAAGATAAAACAGGCTATATAGAGACCTCGCTTTATACTGTAAAATTCAGCTATGAAGGTGAAGATTATGAAATATCTTGCAAATCAGCATATTCTACTAACAAGACACCTATAGATAACAGTGTTGAAACGAGATTGGAACAAGCCATCGATTTATTCAAAAGTGGCAATACTAGTGAACTTACGCTTCTTGAAGGTTTAGGTATTGAATATGATATGCAGGAAAATACTGGCGGCGGATATGTTATAACGTTTGAGTATGATGGAAATGATTACATTGCAGCGTATGATTTTGTTTCACAGGTGTTGACGGATGCAATCAATCAGAAAGATGCTGGTAAAATTACGGATGAACTTGATAAACTTGGTGTTAAATATGAGATAGCAAGAGATTCAAGCAAAGACTACCAAGCTGCTGTTATTGTAACATTCAACTATGAGGGCAAAGATTATGAAATTCCTTGTGAGCAAAAGGCTACAGCCGAAAAAGGAATGATAGATAACAGTGTTGAAACGAGATTGGAACAAGCCATCGATTTATTCAAAAGTGGCAATACTAGCGAACTTACACTTCTTGAAGATTTAGGTATTGAATATGATATGCAGGAAAATGCTAGCGGTGGATACACAATAACCTTTAGCTACGAAGGTGTAAATTATGAAGCTACTTACACTCCGTATGATACACCGTCAATATCACAAGAAATCTTGGATAAGATGAATGAAAATTTACTTAATAACGCATGGAATTTTAGTTCATAGGGCTAATACTTTTTACTAGAATCGGCAGTTGATACCAACTGCCGATTTCGTTTGTTGGTAGATAATTTTTTCACTGCTAAGTTTACATATAGGCTTTTTATATAGTTAAAGAGATTCTTTGCCTCTGAATTGTTGACGGGTGCAAAATGATGTGGCACTTTTGTCGTCTTACTTCAAACCAGCAGTTATTCTGATCTTTAAAATTTTTGTAAGACATTGTGCCTGAGGAATAAATTTTTACAAATGAATAACCGTTAATAATAAACAAGCTCTTTTACTGTTTTATATGCAGGACAGGTAAAAAGAATCAGGTGCTATATTATAAAAAACATCAGAAACAATTAATTTCATAGAAGATGAAACCCTTATAACCGGACAAAATTTTTAATCTTCATAAGTATTTACCAATGCAATAATTAATAGGCTGTCTAAATAAGGTTTACAAATCCTGTTGAATGATCCAGATGACATTTTGCAATATAAAGCTTGTTATTTTTAACAGCATCGGATATTATTTTCGAGTGGTTAAGGAGAAACTCTTCTACCCACAATGTATGCTGTTGTGCAAAAAAGTTATGACACGTTATATCTTCTTTTTTATCCAGAACGGGGTAAACACAGTTTAAAATAGAATCAAAATACCCCGTCTTATTTGGATAGTTGTCTCTTGCGTATTTCATAACACCACAATCGTCATGCCCTAATAAAATCATAAGCGGAACTTTTAGTTTGTATACAGCATACTCAAGACTCTCAACAACATTAGGTCCTGCAGTAATGCCGGCAACACGAACAACAAATAATTCTCCTATACCGCAATCAAAAATTATTTCGGGGACTACCCTTGAATCGGAACAGCTAAGTACTGCTGCATAAGGTTCTTGATGGAAGGCATATTTCTTAAGCGTTTCTAAAGTCATATTTGAAGCAGTAGGAGTTCCGTTAACAAAATTCCTATTTCCTCTTAATAATTTATCCAGCTCACTTTTTGCACTTATTGGTATGTTATCCATAAAAGCATTATAGCATAACAAATGTTAGGTAAAAATAAAAATATATGATACACTTAAATACAGAAGGGAGATACTGGATGTCAACAATTATACTTTTTTGTGCAATAGTAATATTTTCGTGTATTATTACTAATAAATTTTCAAATAAGCTGGGAATGCCAGCCCTGCTTTTTTTTATGTTTATGGGGATGCTATTCGGCTCTGATGGCGTATTTAAACTGGCATTTGATGATTATAATCTTACATCAAAACTGTGTTCAATCGGTTTGTTATTTATAATATTTTACGGTGGTTTTTGTACAAAAAAAATTGATGATAATAAAGCGACTGCACAGGCTATTTTACTCTCTTCTGCCGGAACAGTTATGACGGCTTTATTAACTGCTGCATTTTGTTATTTTGTTCTCAAAATTTCATTTGCGGAGAGTTTTTTAATAGGGTCGGTAATAAGTTCTACTGATGCAGCATCGGTCTTTGCGATACTCCGTTCAAAAAGATTGAATCTCAAGTATAATACCGCACCTATTCTTGAATTTGAAAGCGGGAGTAATGACCCGTTTGCTTATATGTTGACGATTATAGGTATCTCTTTTCTGCATTCAGGACAGGCGAATTCAATTATTCCGATGCTGCTTTCTCAAGTCGGTATTGGTATTTTAACCGGTATAGTAATTGCCTGTCTTGCTATATTTGTATTCAAAAAAACACATATTCTATCAGAAGGTACAGATACCCTTTTTATGGTTGCAGTAGCACTCGCTTCTTTTGCTATCCCTGATTTAGTCGGAGGAAACGGATATTTGAGTGTATATATCACAGGTCTCATACTTGGAAACAGTGAAATTAAAAATAAAATAAGTATGATTTATTTTTTCGATGGTATAACTGCATTATGCCAGATTCTGATATTTTTCTTAATAGGTTTTCTGGCATTCCCTCACAAAATACCAGAAAGCATAGTTCCCGCTTGTTTAATTATGGCTTTTCTATCATTTATTGCCCGCCCTCTTGCAGTCTCGGCGATAATGCTACCGTTTAAAGCTACATTTGCACAGATATCATTTGTTTCTTGGGCAGGCTTAAGAGGAGCTGCATCAATTGTATTTGCTATACTTGTTGTTGCAGATAGTGCTGTACTAAAATATGATTTATTTCACATTGTTTTTATAGTGGTTCTTATTTCTGTTGCAATTCAAGGCTCACTACTACCATTAATAGCCCGCAGGGAAAACATGATTGACAGATTTTGTGATGTAAGAAAAACATTTAACGATTACCAGCAAGAATCGGCTATAAATCTAAGTACAATAAAAATTACTGATAGGCACCCTTGGCATGGAATGCAATTAAAAGATATCCATATTAGTGATAATGCACTTATCCTTGTTGTAAACAGACACGGAGAAAAAATAATTCCAAACGGTGATACAGCACTGCTTCCCGGTGATGAAGTGCTGACCGGAACAACAGTTATTAATTCAAAAAGTGATATAAATCTTTGTGAAACAACAATAGATGAGGGACACCAGTGGTTAAATAAAAAAATTAAAGATTTAAATTGCGGAGAAGGTTTCTTAATTGCAATAATTAAGCGTGGCAGTTCCTCCTTTGTCCCTAATGGGAGTACTAAAATAGAGTTGAATGATACTGTAGTTTTTTACGCTTCTTAAAATAAAAAATTATTTGACACAAAAAATCTTTTTTGATACCATACTATTGAACCGCAGACAATTAGTCCCAGCGGAGGAAGAATTAAAAGGCTGTTTTGAGCATTTTCCTACCCAAGGGTTAAATTGATAAAAGTCAGGCTAATCGAGGTTACACAGTCGAATTAATAATAGCTTTGTGTACGATTTTGCGGTTTAATATCTTCGCAAAATCTTTTTAATTTATGGGTCGAACGGAGAATTCCGATATTTATATATAAACAAAGGAGCAAATTATGTCAACAAAAGCCTTTAAAAACGAAAAACTTGCTAAAATTAAAGCAAATATTGAAAAAGCGCAAGTTGCTATCGTTTCTGATTATAAAGGTCTGACTGTTGAAGAGATTACAAATTTAAGACGTTCTCTTCAAAAGGAAGATGGTGACTATATGGTTACCAAAAATACATTGGCAAAGCTTGCAATCAAGGGAACCCCTTATGAAGTTTTATCCGATGTATTAACAGGACCTGTGGCAATTGCTTTCGGGTATAAAGATCAAGTTATGCCGGCAAAAGCATTGTCAAAATTTATTAAAGACACTAAAAAAGGTGCAATCATTGCGGCAGCTCTTGATGGTAAATTATTAGATGCAAAAGAAGCAAAAGCACTTGCCGATTTACCAACGAAAGAAGAAATTTATGCCAAAATGCTTGGAAGTATCAATTCACCTGCCTCAGGTCTTGTATACTCTGTTAACGGTGTTATGGCAGCACTTACCCGTGCCGTTGCAGCAGTGCGCGATAAAAAAACTGCCTAGTATATAAAATGCACAATATTAATCAAAAAGGAGAATAAATTATGAGTAATGTAGAATCTATTTTAGAATCAATTGAAAAATTAACACTTTTAGAAGCCGCTGAATTAGTAAAAGCTATGGAAGAAAAATTCGGAGTATCAGCAGCAGCTCCTGTTGCAGTAGCAGCTGCTCCGGCAGCTGGTGCAGCTACTCCGGCTGAAGAAGAAGCTTCTGAAGTATCTGTTATCCTTGCATCTGCAGGTGCTAACAAAATTGCTGTTCTTAAGGAAGTACGTGCAATCACAGGTCTTGGCTTAAAAGAAGCTAAAGATTTAGTTGACGGCGCACCGAAACCGGTTAAAGAAAATATCAAAAAAGAAGATGCTGAAGCTATTAAAAAACAATTGGAAGCAGCTGGCGCATCTGTTGAAATCAAGTAATTTCGCAAGTATTGATATTTTCAAGATTAAAAAAGGCGGACTTTATATCCGCCTTTATTTATATCTTATTCCAATAATGATATATCCCCCACACTTTCTAGAACTAAATCTTGTACTTTTCTCAGCTCATTAATCAAGCCTGCAGTATCAGTAAATTTTGTTTCCCAGAGAAGAATTATATCATTCAGATAAACTCTTACTTCTTCGTAAAGAGCAAAACCACTGTTTGTTATATTAATTTGATAAATCATTTTTCCGTTTTTAGTTCCCTGGCTTCTTGTAACGTACTTCTTCGCCTCAAGAGATGACAGGATTTTACCTGTATGAGAACGTCCTTTTAAAACCTTCTTAGATAAGTCACTTTGCGATATCCCAGGATTGTTTATTAATGTATCAAGTATAACAAACTCGTCATGTGAGATGTTGCATTTTATTTTATTATTAAAAACATGTTTTGCGCTTAACTGAAGCAACCTTGCTGTTTTCTCGATTTCGTATGGTAAACACTCCGTATATGTCACAGTTTATCTCCTTTATTTTTCATCAATATTACTTAGTATGAAAAATACCTGTCAAAATCAACATCATCAAAACTACACAATAATGCAAAAATTTCATCGTTATCATCAAGACGCTGAAAATTATACTCATCAAAAAGCCAGTACTTCGGATTAATACCTTTCACCCGAACAATATTTTTTTCCTTTAGCACTTGCAGTTTCTTTTTTACAATATCAATAGGTAAATCAACCAGTTTTGATAATTCTACAGCCGTTATACCGTCAGGATTTGAATATTTTTGCGGTGTTAAAAACATTAATTCGAGACCAACTTTTTTTAATTCTGCATCTTCTATCAAATAACTCATATTTATATTATACATTGAATGTAAGAAAAATATATGAGCATGCTATAAATTTTCTGAATAAGAAAAATTTTTATAAAAAATTTTACATGTATATCCTCAAAGTCTTTTGTTTAGCTGAATACAAAAAAAAATACAAAAAATAGTTAATTTTTAACATTTTGTTACAAATAGTCAATTATTGCTTAATAAATGACTTTATAAATATATAAATAGGGTTTATTATGGGAATTGATGGAATTAAAGCAATAGGAATTACAGATTCAGCTAAAAAAAATATTGAGCAGTCGTATGATGCTGTACACGGAAGTTCACCAGAACCGAGTATCTGGGAAAATTTTTCGCCTCTGATGTTAACTAGTACTGCATTATTCCCTATCCTTTTTAAATCTAAGGATGTTAAAAGTATCCCTTTAGATAAAACTCTTTCAGGCAGAAATGCAAGATTAAATAAATCCAGAATTATATATCTAAATGAGCTTAGTGCTCGTACAGACGCATTAAAAATAAAAGATCCATTTTTGAATGCTGATTTAAACACTATTAATGCAAATATTAGTAAAGCTCAAAAAGCTGGTAAAATAACAAAAGCAGAACTTAAAGCACTTAATAAAAAATATTTTGAATTGCTAGAGAAAAGTTCTACATGGAAATTTTCACCTTTACAAAAAACATTAGCTAAATGTGCTGTTAAATCTCCAAATATACTCGGAAGATTTACTAAATCATTCATAAGCAATAAGTTTATGTTTCTTGTTGAAGCCGTTCAGGAAGTAGAATCGGTAATGAATGCCTTTAATAATAGTACAGATTCCGGAATGAGGCAACTCGCAAAATCAACGGGACGAGCAGTTGTTGGTTACAGCGGATTTGCTGCAGGAGCAGCTGCTGGCGGTAAAATTGGTGCATTACTTGGGTCTGTTATTCCTGGTGCAGGTACTTTTGTAGGCGGTTTACTAGGAACTGTTATTGGTTTTTCAATTGGTGGTGTTTTTTCTCATCTAGCAAAAGCAGGTTATGATAAAGTTGTCACCAGTGAAGCTCAATCGGCAAAAGAAAAAACTCTTAGTACAATACTGTCATCAACAGATAACAGCGAAGAAGGAAAAAATATGCTGAGAAAGGAAATTCAATCATATATAGAATATCTTAACCAAGCCGAAGATATTGTTGCACAACTTCGTGAATATGATGCCGAAAAAGCTGCAAATATACAATCTCAAATGGTGGTAGTAAATAATGCTTTACAGGAGCTTTCTAAATTATATAGAGAAAAATATGGAGAAGATGTAATAGGTATGGCTGCTCCAGCAGCTACAAACACTACATCTGCAAGTAATAATTCTACCGCAGCAGTGGCTGCTCAGCAAAATCCACTTAGTAGTGCATATAACCTGACAGGAGTTACAGGCAACGAATTTATGAACTATACACCGCAGCAAGATTGGGCTTCAATGCTGCCGGCAGGAACCTATAACAGACTATTTAATGTAACAGCCTAGTATTTATCACATAAAATTTGAAAATAATTATATTCGTGATGACACACAGGACAGACAAGAGGTGCTGCTTTGCTTGTAGTATGGTAGCCGCATTTCATGCAAATCCACGCTGTTTCATAATCTTTTGAAAATACAGCATTTTCTTTTACTAGTTTAGCCAGTTCAAGATATCTGTTCTGATGATACTTTTCAATATCGCAAATAAGTGTAAAAGCTTCTGCTATTTCTTTAAATCCTTCTTTTTTAGCAATTTCGGCAGAATTTTTATAAATTACTGACCATTCTTCATGTTCTGCATCAGAGGCTGCAAGAAGGTTATCATAAGTTTTACCAAAGAAAAACGGATATTCTGCATTTACTTTATATAATTCATCCGGGATAAATTTATAAAATATCTTCGCATGCTCCTGCTCATTTGAGGCTGTTTCCGTAAAAATATCTGCGATTTCATTATAACCTTCTTTAAGTGCCGCTTTTGCATAAAATGTATATCTGTTTCTAGCCTGAGATTCGCCGGCAAAAGCATTTACAAGATTTTGTATTGTTTCTGATTTAGCTAATTGCATATAGTATTCCTCCTAAAAAACAGAATACTATAATTTAAAAATTTATTAATTAGATAATCCGGCGATATATTTAGCTATACCTTCTCCCATTGAAAAGCAGGAAGGTATAATTCTTAACGCTGCCTGCGAGTAAAAATCACAACTGACTGAACGCCCTGCAAAAAATAAATTTTCATAATCAGCTGACATTAAAGCTTCCAGCGGTAACTGATACTCTTTCAATACTTTTTCAAGCTTGGCACCTTCTTTTTTATCAGAATGGACATCTACAGGATAATTTGAAATAAGGACAGGATGTTCAAATTTCTTACCATTCTTAAGGTCATCAACAGTATAGAAATACCGGCCTAATGCCCGTTGAGAAGTCCGAACACCTACCATTGGTGCAATTGAAGATATATAAGCATTTTTAAATCCGGGGAAAGAAGCTTTACAAAAGTTCAAAATACGCACAATAGCTTTTCTCGCTTCAATAATAAGCCTAGAATTTGTGTACGTGTTGCTTGTATCAGCACATTCTGAAAAACGAGGGCAATTAAAAGCCACTGATTGTGGCATTCCGGGGATTGTAAATATCTGAAAATAAGCTTTATCTTGTTCTTTTAATATGCCTTTATCAATCCCTTGGTTAAATAAAGGTGTTAATGCCCATTCTTTATCCCAGGTACAGGCTGTAGAAAGATGTATTTCTCCATTAATATAACCTCCTGTAGTTGCTGTTCTGTCTTTATCAAATTCCAGTATAAAAGGTAAAAATTTTGACAAATCAACCCCTGAGGCAATAAACCTTAAACTTGAGGGCTGTTTATTATCATTATCATTAATAAATCTACAGTTTAAATTTTTACAAATTATTTGTGAGGCAGTTGCATCTAACACATAATCCGTTTCGATATATTCTGATAAAATATTGGGTTCTACAGGATAATTATCATAATAAATCGTTTCGATATGTTCTGATAACAGGCTATTGTAAAAAGATGTATTTTTAGCTACAGGTTCGATATATGTCGATAATATTTTTGTGTTTATAGCAGGGGTTCCAACTTTCAATGCACAAATTTTTCTGCCGCTGAGTGTAATATCTGTAACCTGTGCATCAAATAATATATTAACTCCCGCCGCCGAAAGCATTTCATCAAGAACTATTTTGGAAAGTTCAGGATTAAACCATCCTTCGTTTCCGTCTGTGTAGGTTATTTGTCCCCCTATTTTTTTTAATGTAGAAACAAATTCGTTGAAAAATTCCATGTTAATTTTAGAATTTAGTGTTTTCATTGCAGGAGTAACTAATGCGCCTGTCATCGTTCCTCCAAGATATGTATTTTTTTCTATAAGTAATGTTTTTAATCCGTTTTTTGCCGCTATATATGCAGCGGCACAACCAGCAGTTCCACCGCCTGCAATAACAAGGTTATAATTCACTCATTTCCCCTTTCATTATTTGTGATATTGTCGGTCGTAATGACGCATTAATTTCTCCATTTAGTCTTTTTATAATTTCATCATTGGTAGAGTTAAAATTGGTATCACGATACGGAATTCCGGACTTAGAATCAAGACGTAATTCTTCTGTCCGGCTAAGTTGAACTTGTATTTTAAACTTTGATTTAGAAGCAATAGTTCCAATGGGCAAGTTATTTTTATCCTTAATGCACCCGATAAAAAATCCTGCTTCTTTCATTGCCGAACGAATTCTTGCTGAATTAGAGTATGTTAGAATAACACCATCATCATAGAGTATTGATAGTAAATTTGTAAAAAATTCTACTGACCATAAACATGGTGCTTTGGCAGGAGTAAACGCATCAAGAAAAATAAAATTATATTTTTTATTTAATTTTGTTAATGTAGTTCGTGCATCTCCGAAATGAAAATTTATACTAATTATTTTTTTCAATAAAGTAAATAAATCAACACGATATCGTTTCGATACATTCTGATAATCTCCAACGGTGAAATCAGTAGATTTGGTACAAGGTTGCTTCGATATATAGTGATAATATATATTATGTAACAAGGTCACTAAATTGTACCTTTGGTTAGTTTTATACCCGGAATTATAATATAAATTGATATTCAATGACTCATTTAAATCAAAAAACTTGGAATATTTCTTCAAAGTTGGTTCATTTTGTAAGTAATTAATAAATTCTATTCCGCATTGATTGAGTAATGATTGTACTAAGTATAAATTAATTTCCGGTAAAATTTTATAGTCACTGTTATAACAATTTTCTTTAATGAATGGAGATAAATAAACAAAGTCTTTTTCCAATTCTAAAGCATCAATAGATATTTTTTTGTTTATCATTAGTTCTGATGTTGGACACTCAAGTTCTATGTTAAAATTGTTATGCTTTTCTCTCAAATTACATTTTTTATTTTGGCTATTTATTTTTACATTATCACTAGCAGAAATATTTGCAGTGATATTATCGACACATATCGCTTCGATATTATTACCTTTTTCTTCCATTATATTATTATCGCTACCTATCGAAGCGTTATATTTATTATCAAATTTATCTTCTTTAAAATTTTTATAATAAAAATTATTTTTAATAATATAATTTAAAAAAGCTTTTGAATTGTAACCTATACCATAACATATATCAAGCAGATTGATTTCATCATATTTTTTGATAACAGAATCAATATCCGCAGGTAGAACAAATTTTTCATACGCCTCAGAGAGTGCACCCGTACGGGAATGGAATACGTCTGAAAAATCCTCTGAATATAAGCCTATAGAACCATCATCAGTCAAATATGGCTTATAATTCGGCATACACACCTCCCCAGAACATTTTTACATAAAGAATTGTTAATTACAATAATTCCTTTATAATATAAAGAAAGGCGGATTTAACCGCCTTTCTTAATCTGCTTTTTTAGTTTTTATTTCATCCAAGAGCTGGGCAATAAAATCATCAACTTTTACCGTTCCGATCTGACCGATTTTTCGCTTTCTTACAGCTACTGAATCTGCTTCAATTTCTCTATCACCGATTACACAGACATAAGGAACCTTTTTATCCTGCAAAGATTCCCTTATTTTGTAATTCATGCTTTCCGAACGGTCATCAAGACGAACCCTGATACCGTTATCTCTTAGTTTTTTATATACTTTTTCTGCAAAATCTATATGTTTTTCATTTGAAATAGGTACTACCGCAACTTGAGTAGGTGCAAGCCATAGCGGGAAAGCACCTGCATAATGTTCAATAAGAATGCCATGGAATCGTTCCATAGAGCCAAAAATTACACGGTGCAACATTACAGGTGTTTTTAGAACACCGTCTTTATCTTGATATTTTAAATCGAAACGTTCTGGAAGGTTAAAATCAAGCTGGATTGTTGCACACTGCCAGGTTCTGCCAAGTGCATCTTTAACTTTGAAGTCAATTTTAGGTCCGTAAAAAGCTCCATCTCCTTCATTAATTTCATACTTCATACCGCGTCTGTCCATAGCTTCTTTTAGCCCGGCTTCTGCCCTATTCCAGTTTTCTATTTCTCCGACATAACTTTCAGGACGTGTTGAAAGCTCGACTTCGAAAGACATATTGAATATTGCCATTGTATCTGCTACAAAATCAATGATTTCATTAATTTCATCAACAAGTTGTTCTGGGGTACAGAAGATATGCGCATCATCCTGAGTAAAACCTTGAACACGGGTAAGCCCGGAAAGCGCACCTGATTTTTCTTTACGGTAAACAGTACCAAGTTCTGCCATTCTAAGCGGCAAAGAACGATACGAATGGCGATTTGCTTGATATATTAATATATGGAAAGGGCAATTCATTGGTTTTACAATATATTGCTCTTCGTCATCACTATCTTTTTGGATGAAAAACATGTTTTCTTTGTAGTGATCAATATGTCCGGATAACTCCCATAGTTTAGATTTGGCAATCTGAGGAGTATTAACAATAACATATCCGCGTTTTCTATGTTCTGTCCTCCAGTAATTTTCTATTTCTTCACGAACAACCGCAAGATTTGGATGCCACAAAACGAAGCCTGCACCTATTTCTTCCCTTACTGAAAACAAATCCAATTTTGCGCCTAACTTACGATGATCACGCTTTTCTGCCTCTGCAAGGAAATCCAGATATGCTTGTAAATCTTCTTTTGTCCAAAATGCTGTTGCATAAATCCTTTGAAGCATTTTGTTCTTTTCTGAACCACGCCAGTATGCACCTGCAACCTTCAATAATTTAAACGCTTTAATATCACGCGTAGATTCAAGGTGTGGACCTTTACACAGGTCATTAAATAAAATTTTTCCGTCACGTGTTTTTGTTAAATACAGGGTTGGATTATCATTTTTATGTTCTTCCAACAGTTCTGCTTTGTATATTTCACCTTCAGCTTTAAATTCCTCAATTTGTTCATTTACATCATTTATAAAAACTTTTTCAAAAACGAGGTCTTCTTTAACTATTCTCTTCATTTCATGCTCGATTTTGACTAAATCTTCTTCTGTAAAAGTGTATCCGTCAGTCATATCAAAATCATAATAAAAACCTGTATCCGTTGACGGACCTATAGCAAGCTTTGCTTGCGGAAACAAATTTTGAACAGCCTGTGCCATAATGTGAGAAGTTGAATGGCGTAATATCCCTAAAGTTGACTCATTCTTTTCCATAATAAAAAATTCCTCGCTAACTAAAATATTTATAAGAAAATTATAGCACTTCAAATACTGAATACAAACAAAAAAAACTCTTCTAAGAAAGAAGAGTTTAAAAATTTGAATTATGGGTTTATTAATATAAATATTAGCCAGAGAAAGTCTTGTAAGTTCTTTCAACGTTATCACCCATGACCGTTTCTAGTGAGTCTATCTCTGTAGTGATTTGAGATCTTTCTGTATCAAGAGTTTCTAATTGAAGTTCTAATCGTTTATCTTGAGTTTGGATAACTGAGAGTTGAGCATTGATCCAGGATTGTTCTTCATCATATATAGTTTTTTCGTAATTGTATTCTTCATAAGCCTGATCGTAAGCATATTCATCCAGTTCGGTAGTTGTTGTAACAGCCATCGTTACTCCCCCTATTGTAATACTGGAGATCCTACCGCTATCACTAAATTCAAGTGTACCTGTTAAATCTTCTGTATATAATGCACTATCTGTAATAGCAACATCATACGCTTCAGCTGTACTGTTTCCGTCCTCAACGTCTTGTTTAAGGTATAATACATAACCACCATTACCGTCAGAGATAAAGTAGAAATCATCTGCATTATAGCCGCTTTGTTCTATTGCTTGTTTAACGTTGGTTGCTTCATCTGTTTCTGGAAGCTCATCAGCTGTTAATACTGATTTACCATTAACTGTATAACTTGTAACATTTGTTGCTGCTGATCCGATGTATGCAGTAGCTTCTGAGTCGCTTACTACCTGATAAACTGTTCCTAAATTTAGGGAACTGAAAAATTCTTTTTCGCTAACTGCACTGCCAAGTTCCCATTCGTCTATTGCTTGTTCTATTTGCTCATAACCGGTAATATTTCCTTCATCATCATAGATTGGGCTTGATGTATCATCGACCATTTCAGTTTTTTGGGCACCTTTGGTATACATTGGAATAGTATATGAAGTTAGCTCTTTACCATCTGAACCGATATAATTACCTGTTGCCATTTCTGAAGCTACTGCACTTGCTACATCAACTGTAGCTCCTGTTTTATCTACATAAGTTGCTCCTTCTGTGTAGGTTTGAGCTACTGCTACTGCTGTATAGCCAGCTTCAGTGTATAAATCATTTAAATTACTTACCATAACAGCACCCTGGCTTTCATCTAAGACCTTTTCAGTAGTTGCAACAACTTCGCCTTGGTCTCCGCTTGCACTCACTGTTGATCCTGTTCCTGTATACTGGGTGGTAACAATTGCATTACCTTCTGTGTCTAATAGACCAATATTTGTAATTGTTCTTTCTGTTGTTGAACCGCCTGTACTGTATGAAAATGTATAAACGGTATTTGTGTAATCTGTTTTATTCGGCGCCGTTGGCACTTCCATATTTAAAAGTTGATTGTAGTACGTAGCTGATTCTGTTGATAACTGCGTACGCGCATTATTTATCTGTTGTCCTTGATATTCTAGGTCATTTAATTCTGCGGTTAATTGTAATAACCTTGCCTGCGTTGCTGACATACCCATAATTCTTTTCTCCTTTATTTTTTTTTCTATATTACTATATACGGCACTTTTTTCTAAAACTTTAATAGTTTTAGATAAATCTTTACAAAAATTTACAATTAAAAAAAATATACAGCGGAATTAAGCTTATAGCTTAAATCATGAATAAGTCTGCTTTAAAGGTTATATTCAAATTTCTTCCTGAAAAAACTTAAAATTATTTCCAATCGTAATAATAATAGACAGGAATTTCATCCGTTGTTTTAAGAACAGCCTGACCGCCTTTTATAAGACTTGTTAATGAACCTACTCCCGGAAGCCAGGTAAGTGCCCATTTCAAAGGTAATATCCACACTGTTCTATTTTGACCTTCTTTTACGTAATAGCAATAAAGTTTATCATGCTCCAATCCAGAAATATTTACTTGCCCGAGTGTAATTGTTGCCGGAATACCGGTCATTCCATTAGTTGTTGATAACTCTACTATTGCAGAGGCAGGAGTATCACGTTTTAAAAGGTTACGTCCGATTCTTACATTCTTTTTTACTTTTAGCTTGATCTCCATACCATCATATACATTATGAGGGGTAGAATATTTTTCTACAGGTATAAGTAAAATTTTCTCACGTTTTAAACTGGAATAATCATACTTAAGATATGGTTCAACTATTTTTACTTCTTTATCCTTGTACCACTCTGCAGGTAAATCATCAGTAACAAATTCTGCGGCATAAGCAGGATAAAAAATTAAAGATATAAGAAAAAATATAATTATAAATCTATTCATACTTTGGACTCAATGTACTTCCTGTTTCTAGCTTCTGTTTCAGTTTCAAACGATTATTAACAGAGTTAAGCAAAAAGCTTTGATATGCTTGATTTGTTATATATTCATTATTCAACAGAAATTGCGGATATTTTTTAAAAATATATTCATATATAATTGCAAGTCTTTTAGATGTAAGATTTGTATACGAAAATGTATCATACCTTTTCTGTGGATGTGTCTTATACATATAAGTAATAAGCCCGAGAGGATTATATCCCGCATAAACCATATAATCCACAGCTCGTTTATCAGCAAAAATCTCATATTTTTTAGGCGCCATCTTAATTTGCGCTGCTGAAATCAAGCCGCCCCAAACTCCGTCATACGAGCGTACAGCCTTAGATATTTCCCGCGCCAAAATTGCAGCAATTTCATCATCATTTGATGTATATTTAAAATATTCATCGTAAAAAATTATTTGCCGTTTCGTTACAGATGTATCAACAGGTAATAAAGGTTTGGCCGCCGCTGTATAAGTAAAAATTATATGTTTATCTATCTTATTAGCATTTAATATCCTATAACCAATATTACCAACTTTTTCCTGCAAAGTCTGCTCTTTAATAAGAGCCTTTTCTCTTTCAGGATTTACCGGTGCTATTACTGCAGTATTTTTTGTTTCTTTTTCTGTTTGTTGTATAGCTTCTATGCTTGAAAATACCGCTTCTTCTGCACAAACATACGGTACAACAAGTAGTGCCATTATTAATAATATCTTTTTCATACTTTCCTTACTTTTTTTAAGCTTCGTTTTTTGTTTTAGAGTTATCTTTATATATTATAAATACAGCAAATATAAACACAACTGTAATGTATAAGCTAAGTATATTAAAGAGAGCGCTGACAATAGGCAGATTCATGGTAATTGTTTCCAAAATCGAAATAATAGAAACAATTATTGCTGTAACTACGCACACAGCCAGTGTCTTAAAAAAGTTTTTAAATAAAAATATCATTGAAGTGCCAAGAGCTTTAATAATATTTTTTTTATTACTGATATAGACTGCTGGAACCCAGTATAAGAGGAAGAAGGACACAATTCCCCAAATAAGCCATAGCACTAATAACAATATCAAAGTGTGTCCAATAATCATAGGATCAGTGTTTTGAATCAAGTTTTCAGTACTGCCTGACTGGCTTGCTAATTTATTAATGAAATCTGTAACTGGTGTTATATCTCCAAACTTTTTTTCCATAAAAAATATAGTTAAATACATTGGTACAACATAAAATATTAATGATAATACACCAACTCCAAGCATTGGTAAAAAATACTCGCCAACTCCTTCAAGAAAACGCATTTTTCCCTGTTCTTCATTTATAACATACTTTATATGATTAAAAAATCCTGCAAAAAAGGCTATAAACATCATGCAAAACAGCAAAAATACAATTATATTATTATTAAGATTTTGCATTTTAGCAATAAATACGTATACACCTGACAGGCAATAAAATAAAATCAAATAACATAATAAGGCAATGTTTTTATTAGATAGCGCAAATGCTTTTTTTATAAGATTCATGGACACCCTCCAGATATTTGAGTCTATTATACCACAAATCTAAATAAATTCCGATAGTATGAGATTGCTAAGCATTCCTCCTCTACGTGTTAAACGTAAATGCCCGTTATTGTTCTCTAAAAATTGTGGAGAATATTTACCAAGTACATTTTTATATTTTGCTGCAAAATCTATATTAAATTTTTTATTAATCAGGTGAGTATTAATACCTTCGGTTTTTCTCAATCCGAGAAAGATTTCTTCTTCAAGCCTTTCTTTGTCGGTAATAAAATGAGCATATTCACTTTGTGCTGGGGCAGAAATATATGCATCTAAATCTGAAGTGTTATAATATCTGAATCCATTTACATACCCGTGCGCAGATAAACCAAATCCGTAATATGAATTATTATCCCAATAATTTTTATTATGACGGGAGTAATAGTTCGGGCGGGCAAAATTACTTATTTCATATTGAATAAAACCATTGTTTTCCAAAAATTCACACGCAATAATATACATATCTGCCTGTAAATCATCATCGGGCAAATTTTGCGGAGGGTTCACTGAATAATAAGAATTTTCTTCTATTTTTAGACCATATAATGAAATATGCTGCAAAGGTAAATTAATGGCAAGTTTTAAATCGTTAATAAACATTTTAGCCGTTTGACGGGGCAGCCCATATATAAAATCTGCACTTATATTTTTAAAACCTGTGTCAGCAAGAATATTTACTGCTTGCATAGCTCTTACTGCCGAATGCCGCCGTCCTATTTCAGATAAAATATCCTCATTAAACGTTTGTATTCCTATGCTTATTCGATTTATACCTTTATCTAAATAGTATTTTGCAAGTTCGGATGTTACATCATCCGGATTAACTTCAACAGTACACTCACATTCATTGCAAAAATTAAGTTTCTTAAGTATTTTACCAAGTAAATCACATTGTAAGAGTGACGGAGTTCCACCGCCTATATATAGCGTTTTTAATTCTTCTCCGCCATAATTACTTGAAATTTCTTTTAACAAAGAATACACATATACTGTTATTTTTTCTAAACAAGTTAAAGAAACAAATGAACAGTATTTACATTTTGATTTGCAAAACGGTATATGAATATAGCAGTTTTCAACCATAAAAATAGTTTATATCAAAGAGTCTACAGGGTAAAGGAGAATCTATGCAGTTTTGTTCTAAATGGAGAGTATATTATTAAAATGTGATAAAAAAAAACCACCCAGTTAATGAGTGGATTGTTTTCTGCATCCTAATGGTCTTTAGTGTTTATTATTTAGGAGTTTATATGATATTCGGGGTTATTGTTGCATTTGGTGTTTGTTTTACACTTATCTGCAACAATTACATTGTTACATATTTACGTTTTTATGTCAAGTAGTTAGTTTATATTATTTTTATCAAAATGAAAATTTGTTGTTATTAGTGTAACTTAGACACTATACAAAACTTAACATATATAAAATAAGCATTTAAAACATTAATTTAAACGAGTTCAATAACAAGCACTGGTTTATTAATGCTTGATTGAGTATATTTTTATTTTATGTTTAGTGTAAAATAAAGAGTATGAAAAGAATATTAACAGCTATTATCTTATGTATAGGAATAACTGCACCTGTATTTGCAGATTTTAGAGAGCACTATGAAGAAGGTCAGGAAAGTTTACTTCAAAACCAATATTCCACGGCTATTATAGAGTTTAAAAAAGCATTAAGAATTAACTTTATGGATAATTCTGCAAGAATAGGGCTAATTAATGCATATCTTGCCCGAGGAGCCTATTATGCAACTACTGCACAGGATTGGGAAGGTGCCGCAAACGATTTTCGCGCAGCACTTTTTTACCTGAAATATTATAATACAAATTCTTCATCAGGTAGTTCTGCTGCTATTATTGCACAGGCAACTGAAAATCTTGATAAGTGCTTAAAAATGCAAAGTTTTAATACTTCTCCATCAAGCAGGTATCAGAAAGCCTTACAATTAAGACAGCAGGGGAAATTTGCAGAAGCCGCATACGAATTTAATCAGGCAGCACTGGATAAACAATTTCAAACCGATTCTTATATACAACTTGCTGATTTGTTTAAGTTAATGGGGAATGAGGAAGCTTCGCTGCCTTATTATGCAAAAGCACTTGAAAATGATTTAAATAACGGACCGGTAAGATTAAAGTACGCAAGAACCCTCGATAAGCTAAACAAAGAGGATGATGCTGTTGAACAGTATAACTATGCATTGTCTCAAAGTAATGGTGATCAAGAAATTCTTTACGCTTTAGAGCGTATTTACATGAAAAAAATCCAAAAATCTCCTAATGATGCAGAACTTTATGCAAATCTAGGTGCTATTAAACAAAAGCAGAATGATTTTGAAACGGCTTTAAGATATTATGCGAAAGCTGAACAAATAAATCCGTCAAATATACAAACGCGTTTAAATATTGGTACACTGTTTCAGCAGCAAAAAGATTATGTAAAAGCACTACAATCATATAATTCTATTTTGGTACTCTACCCAGACAATGTAGAAGCTAATTTATATAAAGCCCAAGCACTTGAGGCGTCAGGGCAAAAAGATCAGGCTTTTGATTCTTACAAAAAAGTTCTTGCCCTTGATCCATCAAATAGTTTTGCTAAAGCAAAAGTAGATGCAATTATTGAACAGAGCATGACTCCGGAAGAGACATTAGCTTACCTGAAATCAAGTGTTACTAAAAATCCGCAGATGGTTAACACTCTGTATAAACATGCAATTAAAATGCACCAAGATAATAATCTGGATGAAGCAATTAAGTATTACAGAGAAGTAATAAAATTTAATTCTTCTAATGCTGAAGCGTATATAAATCTTGCTATTTGTTATGGACAAAAAGAAGACTATGACAAAGCTTCACAGGTTCTAACTGTTGCTAAGTCAAAATTTCCTGACAACTCACAGATACAAAAAACTCTAGCAAATATCCAAAAAGACAGTTCATCCCTCAGAATTGCTGATGCCTCTAAAAATTATTCAGCCGGTAATTTTGCTGATGCTCTGCAGGGCTATCTTGCAGTAAAGCCAGCAACTAAAGATTCCCTAATTGGTGCAGCAGCCTGCTATCAGGGACTAAAACAGTTTGATAACGCAATAAATTATTATAAACAGGCAGAAAAACTTGCTCCGGCTGACAAGGAAATTAAATACTATATTGGTGCTATGTACACGGAAAAAGGAGATTATACAAACGCTGAACAGTACTTAAAGCCGATTGCTAATCAGGTTCCGCAAGCTAATGAGCTCCTGACATTTATTTCACAAAAAACATCTATGGATGCTTTAGAGAATGCAATTAGTGATTATGAAGCTAAAAATTACGAAGAAGGTCTTAAAAAAATAAATCAAATACTTGAGGCTTCGCCTAATAATGCGTATGCACTTTATTATAGAGGAATGATATACGATGCACAGGGCGATAAAACAAAAGCCATAGAAGATTATAAAAAAGTTGTTCAATTAACTCCAGATATTGTGATTGCATATTACTTAATGGCAGTAGTTTACGATTCCCAGCAAAAGTTTATTGACGCATATAATGCTTACAGTAATTTCCTAGACAAATATCCAAATGATGATGAGTATAAGCAATATGCTGCACAACGACTGGAAGATTTAAAACCCTATGCTCCGGATAAAAAATAATGTAATAAAGCAGGTTGTTGATGTAAAAGTATCGCTGGCACCGCTTGCGGGTATAACTGACTATGTTTTGCGCGAATTAATAAGAGAAAATTCAAAACAAGCATTAATCACTACTGAAATGATAAGTTCAGAGGCATTAAATCAGGTGAATGATCCTGTTATAATAAAGCGCAGCCCCGAACAATCGCCTATTGCATACCAAATTAGCGGACACAAGCCTGACTTAATGGCAAAAGCGGCTCAATTACTTGAACCTCTCGCTGACATTATTGATATAAACATGGGCTGTCCTGTTAACAAAGTTGTAAAAGGTTCTGATGGCTCTGCCCTTATGCTGAAGCCTGAACTTGCGGCTGATATAGTAAAAGCTGTTTGTAATGCTGTAGATAGACCTGTAAGTGTAAAATTCCGGTTAGGATATACCGCCGATAAAATGAACTATATTGAGTACGGACAGAAAATGCAGGAAGCTGGTGCCGAATTTATCACTCTGCATGCAAGAACACGGGCCCAAATGTACGGCGGCAGTGCAGATTGGAAAAAAATCAGCGGACTTGTTAAAAATGTAGATATTCCTGTTTTTGCAAACGGAGATATAACAACTGTTGAAAAAGCTGCAGAATGTCTTGATATTTCAGGCGCTGCCGGTATAGCTATAGGACGTGGAACTCTTGGAGATATAACATTAATAGGAAGGATTGAAGAATTTTTTAAATCTGGTAAAATTCTACCGCCGCCTACATTAGAAGAAAAAATTACCGCTCTTAGAAAGCATTTATACAACGAAATTGAACTAAGAGGAGAAATTACTGGCATAAAGTTTGTTAGAAAATTTTACCCTTACTACATTTCTGGTATAAGAAATGCTGCAAAATATCGTTCTATACTTGTTACAACAGAGGATATAAAAGAGATAGAAACTGTTTTAAATTATATTTTGAAAGAAGAAGTTTCTATGGTATAATTTTATGTAGGTATTAGTCCGTTTATTTATTACATGATTAGAGGATTTACAGATTGAACAGCGCATTTGATATTAATATGGCAGCACTCTCAAATAGCAGTTTAAAAAAGAGATTATCTGGTATAACTTTTGAGGAGGCATCTAACGATTTTAACTGTTTTATAGCAAAGTCAGGAGATTATGCTCTAGCAAAGAAGAATTTTCCGTACGATGATATTGAAAACCCTGTACAGAGTGTCATAGATATTTGCCAAAATACGATTACGTCTGAGCCGCAAAAAACTGATTTTATAATCATTTATGGGCTAGGATTAGGATATATACTGGACGAAGTGTATACACGTTATAAATCAAGGATTATCGTTTTTGAGCCGGATTTGCACCTGCTCAGGTTTGTCATGGAGAATGTCGATCTATCTCATATACTTTCAGATTCCAGAGTTTTCATTTCAAATGACTGTTCGGAGTGCTGTTCAAAAGTTTCAGAACATTATCTTTCGCATGATAAAATTGATATTTTATACCTTAAAAATTACGGACTAATTAAACCTAAGGAACTTATTTTACTTTCAAATATGTTGTTCAATACCTGCAGAGCAAAAATAGCAGATATTAACTCTATAAAAATAGTATCTAAAGCCTGGGTTAAAAATGTTATAAATAATATTACGTTTTATAGAAATATTAAGCCGTTATACACTTTGGATAATACAGTTAATAAAGGAACTGCTTTGGTACTTGGAGCTGGACCGTCTTTACTTGATAATATTGACCGGATTAGGCTAAACCGAGATAAATTTACCGTTTTTGCAATATCAAAAGTACTTCCAACCTTGCAGAATTATGGTATTATTCCTGATTTTGCGGTCTTTTCAGATGCTATTAACCACTCAGATATTAATTCTTTAAATGATGACTTTGTTTCAGAAACAAATGTCATTACAGATATAAAAGCAGATAGTGTTATTTCCTCTAAAAAATGGAAAGAAGTATATTTTTATTTTTCAAATAACACAGATTTTGTTAATAAACTTGTAAATGAAGGTTTTGTTAAAGCTTATCCATCAGTTGGCACCGCAACTCTTAATGGTATTATGTGTGCCGCAATGCTCGGTTTTAAGAAAATTGTTGTATGCGGTTTTGATTTGGCTTTCAAAGATAATCTTGCATACAATGATACATCACTTATACTAAAAGGTAACAAAGCGCAAATCAATAATTATTCTATAGATACTACACTTGTTAAATCTGTTAACGGAAATATGGTAAAGACAAGAGTTGATTTTGCAAACTTTATCCCGCAATGTGAAAATAACCTTAAACTGCTTCCTGAAGGTACCGAAATTTATAATACTTCTGATTTTGGCGCCTACATAAAAGGGATGATTTATACAGATTTCCAAAGTGTAATTCCAAGTGAAGTCTGTAATATTGTATCTATAGGCGCACAGTTAAAAATTCAAACACTGGATTTAACCACTGCCCTGCATCAAGAGATAACAATTCTTGATGAATTGTATGATTTATTCTCTACATCGGAGATTAATTTTACAAAGATTTATGCTATTAAAAAATCATCACTGCTTTCAGAGTATACAAGATTTGACCTGATGGAGCTTGTTCAGGGGGATTGTACACCTGAGCAGTTAAGCACTTTCGTTAATACCGTTCTAAATTCAATTGATGAATTAAAAAACTTAATACAAGAAAACCTTGTAACGGTATAAACTTCTACATTTCACTGACTCCACAGTTAGTAAATTCCAGACCGTCGATAATCTGGTATTCACTCTCCGGCAGCAGCCTGTTAATATTATTATCAAGTACAAAAAACGCAGAACCTGATCCTGTCATAATTGATGATGGATACGTCTTTTTTACACGTTTCAATACATCAAATTTTTTTATTGGGGCAACTTCCAAATCATTATACATGTAGGGGACAATATCAGTACCCGTAATTAAGGCCTTTTTTAGTTTCACAACATTTGAGGGTTCTTTATCCGGCAGCCCCAGACTATCATACATCAGATATCCGTCTTTTGCGGATATACCAAAGTTTATTGGTTTAATTACGGATACCCCCGAATTATAACGCGAATTAATCTGCGTAACTTTTTCGCCCCTTGCTTCTGCATAACATGTTCCGCCATGATAGCAAACATTTAAATCTGAACCTAAACAAGCACAAAGTTTATCAATTTTTTCCTGTAATAAATTCATATTAAAGACTTTATTTAAAGCCCATATAGCACCGGCAGCATTAGAACTTCCACCTCCAAGACCGGCCTGTATTGGAATATGCTTTCGTATAACAATTTTTATATTGCAAAAAGGAATTTGCGGAAATGTATCATAAAACAGTGTTATAGCTTTATAAACTAAATTATTTTCATTATAAGGAATTACCTTAGAATCACCGCTCAGTTCAATTGTTAGTTTTTCTGAAGGAGTAAATGAAAACTCTAAATAATCATACAGATTAATTGTCTGCATTACACTTGCTATATTATGAAATCCATCATCCCTTTTACTTAAGACTTCAAGTCCAAGATTTATTTTCGCAGGTGTTTTAATCTTTATTTGCATCAATTAAAGCCTCTGATAAATCACCAAATTGCTGTATAGAAAGTTTTTCGCCTCTGATAGTGTCAGGAAGATTAACTTTTTTAAACGCATTTGATATCGCTTCTCCAGTGAAACCCGCCTGTAATAGACAATTCTTCAGTGTTTTTCTTCTCTGAGAAAATGCAGCTTTAACAACACGTCTAAAATGCTTATAATCACGCAGGTTAATAAGAGGTTTTTCCCGTATATCCAATCTTACAAGAGCTGAATTAACTTTGGGTACAGGATAAAAAGAGCGACGACCAACAAGCTTAACTATTTCACAATCCGCCCAGAATTGTGACAAAATTGATAAAAGTCCATACACCTTATTTCCGGTAGCTTCATTAGCTGTCATACGTCTTGCAACTTCTTCCTGTACCATTAATATAATTGATTGTATACAATTTCTGTTTTTATTATTCAGGTCATCAATTTCTCCCAGTAGATGAGCAATAATTGGAGATGTAATATAATAAGGAATATTTGCTACAACTTTTATCTTTTCATTATTATTTTTAAAAACATCAGATATGTCTGTTTTTAAAATATCTTTATGGATAATTTCCAAATTATTTGCTTTGAGCTTTTGTAAAACGTCAATAGCATCTTCATCCAGTTCAACAGCTATTACCCTTTTTGCTCTCTTGACAAGCAATTCTGTAACGAACCCAATCCCCGGTCCTATCTCAAGAACCGTATCGTTCTCATTAATCCCGGCCAAAAAGAGAATAGCTTCAATTACGTCAGAATTAATTAAAAAATTTTGTCCTAAACGTTTTTTTGTCCTGAAAAATTTTGCTCTTTGCAAGTAATCACTCATACTATTTATAATAATACAAACAGGTAAATGTTTTTAGTTTATTATTTGCTATTTTATTAATGATAAAATAATAAAAGGAGTAAATCGTGAATTATTGCAGAGAAAAATTAAGGACAGAAGAAATAGTTGAATTATTCAAGTCAGGCTGCAAAACTGATACAAAACTGGGACTTGAGTACGAGCGGATACCTGTTTCAGTAAAAGATTACCGCAGTATTTCTTATTATGGAGAATGGGGAATTTGTGAACTTCTTGCAGATTTTGCAAGAATTGATAACTGGGATTATATTCTTGATGATCTTAATATTATCGGATTAAAAAAACTACATAATACAATAACTATTGAACCAGGTTGTCAGTTTGAAATTAGTCTTGAACCGCAAAAAAATATTAAAAACATTAAAGCGGAAATTGATAGAATAAATAAAGAATTAACCCCTCTTTTAAAACGTTACGAGATTAAACTATTAAATTATGGTGTTACACCGGTTTCCACATACAGATTTATTCCATTAAATCCTAAAAGACGCTACAAAATAATGGCTAATTATTTAGGAGGAATTTTATCGGATGTGATGATGAGAGAAACTGCAGGAATACAGGTTTGCATTGATTATAAAAATGAAGAAGATGCTCTAAGAAAATTTAATCTTGCAAATAGAATGTCTCCATTTACAACAGGTATGCTGTCAAATTCAAAAATCAGAGGAGGAGTTGACACAGGATATTGTAGTTTCAGAGCGCTGGCATGGCTCAATACTGATAATGAGCGCTGCGGTTTTGGAACAAAATTTGGCAGTGAAAATCTTTTTGAGGATTATATTAATTTTCTGATGGAAGTTCCCATGATATTTATACAACGGGAAAATAATATTATAAACATCAATGGAGAAATTAATTTTAGACAATTTATGGAAAACGGTTATGGTGGATTGAGCGCAACTATTGAGGATTTTAAATTACATGCAAACCTTGCATTTCCTGATGTAAGATTAAATTCTTTTATAGAAATACGAAACCACGATAGTGTACCTGAAGATTACATTTATTCAACCTTAGCTTTATACAAAGGTATTATGTACAATAAAAGTGCAATGGAAAGTGCCGAAGAACTTTTAGAGCGTTTTGATTATGAAAAAATCAGCGAGTTCAGATACAGAGTTCCACGCGAAGGATTACAAACAAGATTAGGTCACTATAAAGTAAGAGATATAGCAAAAGAACTTGTTGAAATTGCTTATTACTCTTTAAGAGAACAATTTGACAGAGAGGATGAATACTTGCTACCTATAAAAGAGCTTGTAAAGCAAGGACTTACTCCTGGTGATTTAATTACTCCGCTTATAGAAATTCATACACATACATACTAATGGTATTATTAACTATATATCACGGCGTCCTTCAATAGCTTTTGCTAAAGTAATTTCATCAGCAAACTCTAGGTCTGCCCCTACGGGCAGACCGAATGCAATTCTCGAAACTTTAATACCGAAAGGTTTAATCAGCTTTGTAAGGTATAGACATGTAGCCTCTCCCTCAACACTGGGATTAAGAGCTAAAATAACTTCCTTGACTCTGTCATCAACTAGTCTATTAAGAAGCTCTTTTACACGAATGTCATCAACTCCGATTCCGTCCATCGGAGAAATTACACCTTGCAATACATGGTATAGACCATAATACTCATTTGTTTTTTCTATTGCAATCAAATCTTTTGTTTCGGCTACAACACAAATAATTGAGCGGTCACGCTTAGAAGAACTACATATTTCACATGGTGATTCTGTTGAAATATTATAACAAATCTCGCAGGTACATGTATTCTTTTTTGCTTCTATTACTGCATTAGCAAACTTTTCAACTTCAGAGAGCGGCATTTTCAATATATGAAAAGCCATTCTCTGAGCGGATTTTTGACCTATTGACGGAAATTTTTGAAACTGTTCTATCAAACTTGCAATAGATTTAGGATAAATCATAATTAGAATAAACCCGGAATATTAGGTAAATTCATACTCTTAGCAATTGAGTTTGTTTTATCTTCAAACACCTGAGTTGCTCTAGAGTCAGCCTCTTTTAAAGCGGCATTAAGCAAATCCTCCAACATTTCCAATGTATCGTCAGATACACTATCTGGATTGTCAGGAGAGATTGCATTTTTAGAAAGTTTCAAAGATTTAAAGTGCGCTTGACCAGTATATACAACTTTTACTGCCCCATTTGCCGCAACTGTTTCCACATCTGTTTTTGCAAGTTCATCCTGCATATCTTTCATCTTTTTTTGGAATTGCTGTGCTTGCTTTACAATATTCATCATATTCATCATAATTTAATATCCCCCATAATTATTTACCAAGCTGTTAATTTATTATACAATAAAAGTATGCAAAGTAAAACATATCTTAATTCCAGTATAAAAAACGGGCAATTAATCAGATGGTGTATTATGCCGCTAAGTGTGTATATCGCGCCGATGAATTTTTATTCAAAAAAAGGAGAAGATCCGATATACAGGCGTATGGTTATTGATGCTCTTAATGCTTGGAGTGCAGCAAGCTGTGGTAAATTTCAATATAAAATTACAAATGTTTTACTTGAATCCCATATAAATATTGATTGGAAGAGGGTGGAAAGAACTGCTTTAGGCCACTGTTACACAAATTACGATGCAAGTGGCAGGCTTTGTGGTGCAGAGATTTCAATAGGTTTGTCTGATGGAATTATCCATCAAAAGTATATGGCTGAAAATGAGGTATATCACACAATCTTGCATGAAATCGGGCATGGACTTGGACTAGGACATAGTCCTTATAATACTGATATTATGTATACTCCACATCAGTATGGCGTTACATCTTTGTCAGCAAACGATATCCATTCTATAAAGTGGCTGTATACATTACCTGCTAATATGGATGTAAAAGCATTTTGTGAAAAAAACGGACAGTCTCACAATATGAACTTAGATTCGGTTTTGTTCAAAATTGATAGTAAACACACGCATAAGGAACAAAATCTGCCCCAAAATACTACGAGTAGAGATTTACTCTCAGAAGCGGAGAATATTGGAGATCTGAAACGATATAATATGATGATACATCAATCAGTAAATCTTTCAAGCGATCTTAAAAAATTTATAAATGATAGAAGGCGAGATAATAACTAGTGTTTGCAGTTGCCGCAATTTCCGCCGCAACCGCCGCCCATTATATCAGAAAAACTAAACGGCTTATTTTCAAGAATAAATTGAATTACAATCGGATATAACATTGCACCTGTGTTTTTCATATTTTCTTCAAATTCATTGAAATGAGTATCACTATCTATTAGAACAGGAAATTGGGCAATAATTTTATCAAGCTGACCTTCTTTATCAATCTTACAAACCGTTACACCGCTAACTTTTACACCTGCAAGGAAGGCACTTTTAATAGGCTCCTTTACATCAAAGGCTGGAAGCAGTGAAGGTTGCAATCTTATTACGGTATTTTCTTTGAATATAGTCTTATTTATCCCAGATATTTGTCCGTTTATAACTATCAAATCAAATTTGTTTAATTTAAAAACATCGTTGTCTGTACTTCCAACCGCAGTTATTTCAACATCTTTATTTTGAAAAAAACTTATGATTGCACTAAGAATATCACCACCATTGATTATTGCTATTTTTTTCATACTCAACCTTCTTTTTAAACTTCTGTTTTTCATGTTACTCATACACTTATCGCAGGTCAAGTATTTAATGATATAATTACACTATGAATAATAGTGCAACAGAATTACTAGCTCCAGCAAAAGACAAAGAAACTGCTTTTGAAGCAATTAATGCAGGTGCAGATGCCATATATATCGGGGCTTTATTTTTCGGAGCAAGAAAAAATGCAGGAAATACGCTGGAAGACATAAAAGAAATTATAGATTATGCACACAAATTTTATGTAAGAGTATTTGTTACAGTAAACACTATCCTTACAGATACTGAGCTTGATGAGGCGGCTGAACTAATAAAGAAACTTTACAGTATAAATACAGATGCTATTATAATTCAAGATATGGGGATTTTAAAGCTTGCACAGGAGTGTAAAATTCCGCCTATACCGCTTCATATAAGTACTCAATGTAATAATAGAACCAAGGAAAAAGTTAAATTTTTTGAATCTATTAATGTACCAAGAATTGTTCTGGCAAGAGAGCTTTCCATTGAACAAATCAGAGAAATAGCACAATATGCCTCTGAAATAGAACTTGAATGCTTTATTCACGGGGCATTATGCGTGTCATACAGCGGACAATGCTATTTAAGCCAGTATATTGGCTCACGTTCTTCAAATAGGGGAGAATGCGCGCAGCCCTGCCGCAAACAATATTCACTCTGTGATAAAAGTGGTAAAGTGTTAATAAAAAATAAGTACTTATTGTCATTAAAGGATTTCAATGTCACAACATATATAGAGGAAATGGCCAAAGCAGGAGTAAAATCGTTTAAAATAGAAGGGCGCCTTAAAGATAAAAACTATGTTAAAAATGTAACCCTTTATTATCGGAAAATACTTGATAGATATGGCCGTAAAACATCATCAGGAAACATCTTTACTAATGGATTTGTGCCTGATGTAAATAAAACTTTTAACAGAGGATATACAACGTATTTTTTAGGAGGTAGAGAAGACTGTTTTAATTTTAACACCCCTAAGTCCATCGGAGAACAAATAGGAGAAATAAAAAAATCTGTAAAAAATTACTATATAATAAATACTAAACAAAAAATAAACCCGCAGGACGGACTATGTTACTTTTCGCCAAGCGGAGAATTAAAAGGGTTCTTAGTAAATAAAACTAATGGTGACAAAATTTTTCCAAATAAGATGGAATACATTTCTGCTGGTACTATAATATACAGGAACCAGGATATTGAATTTGAAAAACGACTTTCAAGTAGTCGCATCACTAGAAAAATTGCTTGTAATATCATAATAAAAGATAATATTTTGCATATTACCGATGAAGATTGTAATAAAGTTACTCTTTCCTTGCCAGCAGGAATAAAGGCAAAAAATAGACAACAGGCAAAAGAAAACTTTATAAACGGGATGAAAAAAACAGGAAATTCCGATTTTTATATAAAAGAATTGAAGGTTGAGCAGGATGTTGATTTTTATCAATCAGCAAAGCTTAATGAATTTAGACGAAGTGTTTTAGAAAAACTTATGAATGAAAGAATTAAAAATTATCCGAAAATAAAATTTAGTAATCTTAAAACTGCAAAATACCCTTTAGACTACGGAGATTATCACGAAAATGTTTATAATACGGCGGCAGAAGCATTCTATAAAGATTGTAGATGTAAAATTAAGGAATATGCCCCGGAAAAGGAAATGCCTGTAAGACAAATTGAACTTATGCGGACTAAACACTGTATAAAGTGGGCAATTAATAAATGTCAATCAAAAGAAGAATTATTTTTGATTGATGATAGAGGAAAAAAATATCCACTTAAATTTGATTGTAAAAATTGTGAAATGGTAATATTAAAACCTGAATGAAAAGAACAATCACAATTACGCAATAAAGTCTAAAATGGCTCCACCAATTTCTTCATTTGCATCAAATGGTGCATCTGGAGGATTAAGAGCATTGCGGATAAGCATAGCCAAAAGAGGACCAAACGCGTCAGGCACTTTTATTTTGCGGTATATACCCGCTAAAAAGGTTTGTATATTAGGCGAAGTTGTATTATTATATTCTGCCAGAACAGGATACAATTTGCCCGCTCCCTGACCGCCGTTTTCGATTATCCTGTCTAAAATATACAAATTCTCAATAACATCCTCTTCTGTTTTAGCATGTTTTAAATTATTTTCAATTTCCTGATATGCTTCTTCACCCTTTCTTATCACCGGAAGAACTTTCTGCTCATCAAAGCGGCAATAATTACAATTAGTATCAGGTAATATTACTGTTCCATACATAATTACAATCCCCTATGAGTAAACAAACGGCGGTCCGTTTTTTATTTCAAACAAAATATTATCCGCAATCACTTTTAAATCTTCATTAGATTTACCGTTAACTTTTTGTCGGTAAAATTCACTGCATAATGGTTCTATAGCAGAATCTTTTTTTGCTTTGAAGTTTCTAAGTTCAGTGGCTACTAACCTTTGCTGTAAGTCAAGTTCAATATCTGCATTGTACTTTTTAACCTGAACTTCTTTTACTGCCTCAAAAACATTTTTCCCTGTATACGATAATGCACTTATAGACGTAATACCTAAAAACAAATTTCTAAACTGCTTGTTACTACTATTCATAAGCCAATCATAGAAAAAAGACAAATAGTCATTCACATGTGAATAATATGTAATCTTATTTCTTCCTGAACCGCCCATCACACTATTTGCCTGTTCTATAGGTGCTGTAACACTTTCTATAAATTTTTCAGTAAGTTTTTGCTTTTCTTCTTTTGTCAAATTCAGCCGGGATACAGTTTTTTTAATATACACAGGCTCTGCCCAAATAGTTTCTAACAAACGTTCCAGATATTCAAGCTCCTCCCTGTTTCCCGTCTTGCTTTTTCCCTCATTAATTCGTGCTATTGTATTATCTATTAGTAATTTAGTTTCATCAACACCTTTTTTTATATTTTGTGCATTACTTCTAAGGTTTTTCATTGCGAAATAACCCAGTCCAGTTATACCTACAATAGTACCTAAAGCGACAAGCCAGTAGTTAATACTGTTTTCTGTGTTTTCTTTTGTATCCCCCTTAAAGTTTACACTGCCTTTACTTGTTACATCATTATCATAGCTAACACCCAGATCTAAAGAAAATTGTCTTGCCTTATTTGAAAGCAGACTTCTTATTATTTGGATTTTACCTGAAAAGCATTGTGCTTCTACCTGTACCAGATTTTCCTGTAAGTTCTTTTGTATGTCAGCTTCCCGCTTTCTAACCCATATTTCTTTGCAGCCATCAATAAACATTTTACCAAGGAATGCCATAGAACTTAATGCAATTACCCCTGAAAATGCCTGTATTGTCTTTTTATTAGGAGAATGAAGCATGCTAAACATACTCTGGTGAAGTTCATTGTTAATACAATGATTGCGTGTAATCCCTGGAGGTTTCTCTGTCCCCGGCTTAGATATATGTGATATAAATTTTGTACCGAGAAATAATGCACCCATTATCCCCAGCGATGTAGCACAAAGAGGAAGAAGCCCTTTATCCTTTTGGGTTTCTACTTCATAAAGCTTATCAGGCATTTTAGTCTGTTTTGATATTACAAGTGTATCATACGTTTCATCAAGAGTAATATCCTTAATAAAATTATTAACAACAACTCCTTCCATCAAGCTTGTTTGATTTTTTTTCTGGGTATCAGTCATATTACGCCGCACCATTCTGGTTTCTATGTCCTGCTCAAGTTTCATTTTGCTCCTTATTACGCTTTTTACGTAATTTCCTTAATAATTTATTAAAATTAAATATCTTTTTTTCTTCATCTATCGTTTTATTTTTATCACGATTATTTTCCGCACCAAAAATTTCAAACAGTTTAAAGAATTTATTTTTTATTTCTTTTACAAATTCATTGAATTTTTCTTTTGCCTTTTCCAAACCTTTCAAAATTTCACCATATATTGCTGCAATTTTGTCGGATATATCGATAATTTTAACCAGTGTTGATGACATAAACTGTAAAGGTGGAATAACAAAAATCTTCAAAGGAATAGCAATAATAAATCCTCCGGGAAAACTATTTATAATAGAAACAAATTGTTCCATTTTAGCTTTCATTTTTCTGAAATTATCAGCCTGAAGTTGTAATTGTAAGGTTAAAAGTTTGAACTTTAATCTATTATTTTCAGCGGCACGTCTCTGTGATTTCAAAAAATATCCGATTGCCTCACACTGATTCCAACTCATCATAGGCATCTGTGCAGATTTAAAATTTAATTCCTTCTTTCTACTACCTCCACCTCCCATATTAGAACATACAGGACAAGCTGACGGGGGCATTCCGTGTGGACATAAACCGGCACGCGGCTGCATTACAGAAGAAACATTATTGCTCAATGTTAAACCTTCCTCATATTCTGTTTATACATCTGATAATACTTTGTTCCGAAGTATTATTAAGTCTGAGCATTCCGGCTTTTACGGCTGCGGCACAGCTGAAGATATTCACTTCATTTCCTCGTAACTAAATCGTAAAATAACAAAAAAAGTTTGTCAATATTATGGTGTTATAGATAATACTGAATACAAACAAAAAAAACTCTTCTAAGAAAGAAGAGTTTAAAAATTTG
>CAYVMC010000026.1:0-33037 GCA_964452495.1 uncultured Muribaculaceae bacterium
GCGTGTTATTTCCGGCTGTGTCGTATTTATAATCATTGAATTCATCCACGATGCCATCTGAGTTATAATTTATACGCCGCGTGTTATTTCCGGCTGTGTCGTATTTATAATCATTGAATTCATCCACGATGCCGTCTGAGTTATAACTTATTTCCCGCGTTGTTTTGCCATTTTCGTCAAGATATTTTTCAATCCTGCCATCTTCGTTATAAACTACTGTTGTACCATCTGGCTGTAATATCGCTTTACCAGCATTATGTTTATTTTGCAGCAAATACTTCGCAACTTCCGCTGATGGTATAGATGAAGGTATATCGCTTGCTCTTCGCGGTGGTGTCACGGCGGAAGGAGGAGTCACGGCGGGAGGAGTCACGGCGGAAGGAGGAGTCACGGCGGGAGGAGGAGTCACGGCTGCTGGCGGTTGTGTCGCTCCTGTTGCCGGCGGTTGAGTCGCACCTGCTGCCGGTTGTTGAGCCGCACCTGTTGCCGGCGATTGAGTCGCACCTGTTGCCGGCGGTTGAGCAGCACCTGTTGCCGGCGGTTGAGCCGCTCCGGCTGCCGGCGGTTGAGTCGCACCTGTTGCCGGCGGTTGTGTCGCACCTGCTGCCGGCGGTTGAGCCGCACCTGTCGCCGGTTGTTGAGCCGCACCTGCTGCTCCGTTGACTTTCTTAAAACCCATCGCTGTATATATTTTATCCAGCTGTGATTTCGTAAGGTTTATTACATCGCCTGCCTTAACTATATAACTGTTCCGCCAGCCGGCACGAGTTTTGTCATTTCCGCCGGAGTATAGCTGCTCGCCCTCTGCCTTCTCTTCTGCCTGCACTTCATCAAATACACTCAGTACATTATTCCAGTTGATTTTACTTGCATCGCCTTCGTACCCAGCTTCTTTCGCTTTATCCAAAAATATGTACGTTAAACCACGATCTCCATTCTTTACTGTGTAACTAAAATCTGCCATTTTCTCTGCCGCCTTTCATTTTTTTCGTAATACTCTTTTTATTTCTTACGGCAGTTTTTTTTTAAACTTTAGCCCACCCCACCACATCATATCATATCATATCATATAGGGGATTATAACTTGATTTCAGCACAATATAAATTCATCTTTACATTTTGTTACATCGGAAGATTTGTTAAGTTTTCGTAATATTTTGTTTGCATTAGGATAGAAACCGACCCGCCTGATACACTAATGTTTACTCTCTTTCGACCAAACGACAGAACCCCCAAACCTGCATACTAAAACACCGGCAGTTTTTCCGCCGGTGCCGTTTGGATTTTACAGTCTGACAGTGCCATCGGGATTATAGATTATACTCTGTCTCCCGCATTAATTTTCCGTTTGCATCATATTCAAAACTATAGACACTATCCTTGATTCCATCTGAATTATAGTTTATCCTCCACGTGCAATTTCCGTCTGCGTCGTATTTATAATCTTGGCAATCCTTCAGGCTGCCATCTGAGTTATACAATGTCTCACGCGTCTTATTTCCTGCTGTGTCATATTCATTATCTGTGAAATGCCTCAGGCTGCCATCTGAGTTATAGACTACGTGCCGCGTTTCATGTCCGGCTGTGTCGTATTTCGACTCAGAGAAGAAATTCACACTGCCATCTGAGTTATATGATATAAACCGCTCCTTTCCATTTGCGTTGTATTCTGTATCAATGATCATATTCACGCCGTTACCTCCAACCTCATACGCTATAAGCCGCGTTTCTTTCCCATCTGCGTTATAGTATCTTTCAGGCCTGCCAGCACCGTCATAAACCACTCTTGTTCCATCAGGCACATTCAATATTTTATATTTATTATTTTCATCCCCAACCACATACTGCGCAATCTTCTCAGAAGGAATTGATGAAGGTACCCTGCTAGCCCTTTTCGGAATATTCTTTGGCACAGGTGGTGATATCGGTTCCACTGCTGAAGGAGGGGTTACATCCTCTGTCGAAGATGAAGGTTTCACTTCTGAAGAGGGGGTTATAACCTCCGGCGAGGATGTAGGTTTCACATCCTTGCTGAAACTAAAACTGTCACCAATTTGTCCCCAGTTTGCATCGTTATTCAAACCGCTTTGAATTTGAATATTACGTTTCATACATGCCATCTCAAGCTGGCTTTTAGACATCTCCGCAACCATTGCAGGCGAAAGCCCACTCTGCACTAATGCTTCTCTAAGCATCTGTAAATTTTCCATAATACACATTGCTCCTTTCTTTCTTAAAAAATAACTAACAATTTGTATTAACGGCACAACTTAAAAAAACTTTAGCCCACCCCACCACATCATATCATATCATATCATATAGGGGATTATAACTTGATTTCAGCACAATATAAACTCATCTTTACATTTCGTTACATTGGAAGATTTGTTAAGTTTTCGTAATATTTTGTTTTCATTAGGATAGAAACCGACCCGCCTGATACACTAATATTTACTCTCTTTCAGCCCATCAACAGAAACTATGACAAAATCTGTTTTGTTACTAATCCCAAATCAAACTTTAAACAGCCTAACTCTTCACAGGATTTTTGTCTTCTTTCCCACAGACAGGGACGCAGAGGACACGGATAATTGTTCAATATAGGAATTATCAGCCCGTTGTCCGGAATTAACTTTCTGTAATCGGTTGAACCGAAAAATACGTACGTCTTTGTACCGACACCAACAGCAATATGCAGCGGTGCCGAATCAGAACACACAAATATTTCCGCAGAAGAAATAAGTTTGGCAAGCGAGTTAAGCGATAAGTTCTGTACTGTCATATCCGTATAAACAAGGTCTTTAGGCAGATTACATTTTATAATATCCGTTACTTCCTTATCATCCTTACCTCCTGTAAGAATTATCTCCCTGCCGCTTTTTGCAAGCAATTTTATCAATTCTGCCCACTCATACGGAGTAATAGTTTTTACTACACCCTGTTTTATACTCTTCCGGCTGACTCCCGGATGGATAAGGATAGTACCGGACTTTTTTGGCTGCTTTTCTAATTTGTTAAATACCGGCAATTCCGTGAATATAGACGTAAACGGTGTTACAAGTTCGTGATACATTTTTACCGCATACCGATTTTTATCAAGAAATACAGCACTTGTCAAAAGTTTACGGCTTAAAATTCCCGTATCAAAACCTGCTCTGGACTTTATACCACTTAAAAACAAAAGAATACTTATTAACTTATTACCCCCTGACGATATTACACAATCAAACCGCCCGAACCACATTTTTATAAGAAGTTTAATCATTCCCGTTTTTGTTTTAGGAACACAAATAACTCTATCAATTACAGAAGTAAGCTCCGTTATTCCGCTGCTGCGTTTTTCAAGAGCCAAAGTAATTTTGGATTCGGGAAACTCCTTCTTAAACGAAAGAATTGAAGGAAGAAATAAAATCTCATCCCCAATCCCGCCAAAATTAATAAATAGTACATTTTTACTCATATTTGTATTATATTATAAACATGGTTAATAAATCGATTACAGCAACCACCATTGGAATAGAAGCTTATAAAGTTGAAGTAGAAGTTGATACATTAAATTCACTCCCAGGAATGAGTATTGTAGGGCTGCCAGATTCCGCTGTATCCGAAGCCAAAGAACGTGTACGTTCAGCAATTAAAAACTCCGGTTTTTCTTTCCCGCAAGGCAAAGTTGTAGTAAATCTTGCTCCGGCAGATATAAAAAAAGAAGGTACAAATTTTGACCTGCCGATTGCTATAGGTATTTTAAAAGAAGAAGGTATATTCTCCGATTCTGCGGAACTTATTAGAGATGCTGATAAAATCGGGTTTATTGGGGAACTCTCGCTTGACGGCTCTTTGCGTAGTATTAATGGTGTCCTCTCACTAGTACTTGCACTTAAACATGCAGGCATTAAATCTGTTTTCGTCCCTAAAATCAATGCTAAAGAAGCGGGAATGGTTGATGGTATAAATGTATACGGTGCCTCTAATCTGGCGGAAATAATACATCATTTTACAGATTCGCCTATTCCTCAAACCAGAATAGATGCGCAAAACTATTTAAGCAAAGATTTAGAAGCAGAAGAATATACTGTTGATTTTAAAGACGTAAAAGGACAAAAGAAAGCAAAACGGGCTTTTGAAATAGCCGCTGCCGGCGGACACAATATACTTATGAGCGGACCGCCCGGAGCAGGTAAAACAATGATGGCAAAGTGTTTTGCATCAATACTCCCTCCTCTTAACCTTGAAGAAGCATTAGAACTTACAAAGATTTACAGTATTTGCGGATTATTACCGGAAAATAAACCGCTTATAACCCAAAGACCATACAGGGCTGTTCACCACACTGCATCAGCCTACGGAATTATAGGCGGCGGCAGTAACCCGAAACCGGGAGAAATTACTCTTGCTCACCGTGGAGTACTGTTTCTTGACGAAATAGTAGAATTTCCAAGAAATGTACTGGAAGTTCTTCGCCAACCATTAGAAGACGGTGAAGTTGTTGTATCCCGTGCAAAGTTATCAGTAAAATATCCTTCAAGATTTACTCTTGTTGCAGCAATGAATCCCTGCCCGTGCGGTTTTCTAGGTGACAATACAAAAACCTGCACCTGTTCGGATGTTCAAATACAGCGATACAAATCACGGTTGTCAGGCCCCCTGCTTGACAGAATTGACCTTATAATTACTGTTCCAAAACTTTCAACCGAAGAATTGATAAATATTGATGATACTGCAGAAACATCTGCCGATATACGCAAGCGTGTTGTAAAAGCAAGAAAAATCCAGAATGAACGGTACAAAGACGAAGGAATATTTACAAACTCCGAACTTAATGCAAAACAGATAAAAAAATATTGTAAATTAGATTCTCAAGGAGAAAAAATATTATCAATTGCAGCATTAAAATACGGGTTATCAGGACGTAAATACAACCGTATCTTAAAAATTGCACGTACAATCGCAGATTTAGACGGAGCAAAAGATATTGACACCAATCACATCAGTCAGGCTCTGCAATTCCGTGGTGGAATAGAGTAAAAGAATACCCTTCGTTACAACCCCGCAATAGAAATACTGGTTACTCCGACATTACGCGCGCAATCCATCAATTTTACAACTGCACCGTGTTCCGCATTTTCTTCTGTCTGTATCAAAAGCCCGTCCTTATACTCCTTAAGTGACGAAGCAATAACCTTCTCCAGCTCAGCTTCAGGAACCTCTGTATCATCGTTATAGTATTTATTATCACTTGTGACAGTAAAACGCATAACTTTTGTATTCAAATTTTCCTGCTGTTCCTGAGTCACAACCTCCGGCACCTTCAGGTTTAATCCCTGTTGATCCAACAATGGCGCAATTACCATCATTATGATTAACAATACAAGAAATATATCCGTAAGCGGTGTTATATTAATTTCATTAAAACTGTCACGCATTTGTTTTTCCCTTATTATCTATGATTGGGTATCTTTATCAAGTTCATTTTCCTGTAATTTTTTCTGGTCTTTCTTATTGAGCGGTTCACCGGCAACAATAAGTTTTTTATACTCAGCCGCCTGTGCAGCATTCATAATTTCAAGAATAACCGAACTCTTAGTTTTTTCATCCGCCTTTACTACAACCTCCTGTTTTTCAAGTGAAGGTTTTAATTTTGAAAGTGCCTCAGTTAAGTTTTCATTTTGCACACGTTCACCGTTTAAATATATACTACCGTCACGGGTCACTGAAACCGTTGCATTCTGGTGTTCTATTGAAACCCCGCTGTTAATTTCCGGCATAGTAATAGCATTATCCATTGATTGAAATGTAGGTGCCACTACCATCATTATAATCAGAAGAACAAGAAATATATCCGTAAGCGGTGTTATATTAATCTCGGTAAACATTGTATTTTTTTTGCCGGAACTCATTGCCATCGTTCAATTACCTTATACCTTTAAACCTGAATTAGACGCAGCCTGAAAATGTTCTTCTTCAGAGTCTGCAAAACTCAAGAATAATAACTTAATTAACTGAAAATTTGATTCAAAATCCTTTACCGTATTTTGAAAAGCGTTATAAAAAATAACAGCCAAAATAGCTACTCCAAGACCGAATGCTGTTGCAATCAGGGCAGAACCGATACCTGTAGCAACAGCAGCAGATTGATTACCCTGTACAGCTAAATCCTGAAAAGTATAAAGTATTCTTACAACAGTACCGAACAACCCTAAGAATGGTGCAACCCCGCCTATTGTACCGAGTATAGGCAGTTTGTCTTCAAGCTTTTTAACAGCAAGACTTGATGAAATATCAAATGAACGGGAGAAACCTTTTCTCTGATCTGTGTAAATTCTCACAGCTTCCTCCGTTAATTCTCCATAAATCCCGCCGCACTGTATTGCTATATTATTAGCGTTTATAAGATTATCATTAGAAAGTTCTTTTGATAACTTACCAATAAGCGGTCCCACTTCTCGTTTGTTAGCCGCATAATAAGTCCAACGGTTAATAATAACACCTATTGCAAGAATAGAACAAATCAAAATCGGCAACAATACCGGCCAATCCATTTTAATCGCATCTAATAGTAATTCCATAATTTATATCCTCTTTTCTGTTAGTATTTTGACGCTCCAAATACATTGTAATCAAACGTAAATTGGATATCTATGTTTTGTCCTTTGTAATCTGCCGGCAACGGTTTGAACGGTGCCGTAAGTTCTACTGCTTTTAGAGCTGCAGCATCCGCACTCTGGAGTCCTGAACTTTTTAAAACCCTGCATGAAAGAAGTCTGCCATCTTTTGCAATCTTGAATAGAAGTACAACTCTCTTACTTTCATTACCCTTTGGCGGATCCCAGTTGAGTTTAATTTTACGCTGCAATTCACGCATATAAGGACCAAAATCCGGTTCTCTTAGTGCATCTATACCAGGAGTACCGCCACCACCGCCCGGATTTCCGGCATTATAAGTATTTCCGCCGGCACTTCTACCTAACTGACCGCTGCCTCCCTTACTTGACGACGGAGAGAGTGAGGGTGCAGGTGCAAATGTACTGCCAACCCCCGCTAATGAAACAGATTCACCGGATGTTTTTGCAGTAGATGATGAACCGCTTCCAGACACCGGACCTGTTGCCAGCGATTTCCCAACCGGTGTACTCGAAGGAACAGGAACCGTAAACGCACTAGAAGGTTTTTCTACTGGCTTAGGCGCCGCTATAGGTTTAGGTGACGGTGCAGGTGTAGGGGGAGCAGGCTTAGCCTCAGACGGCTTTGCCGCCTCTGCCTGTACAGGCTTAGATTGCTGCACCTGTTTTGGCTGTTGTACCGGCTGTTGCTGTTGAACAGGTTTTGTAACCTTTTTTTGCGGTTGAGGGGCTGGTGTTGCCTTAGGCTTAGGCTGTGACGCAGCAGGCTGTACAGACGGTTTTGGTGTTGAACCAGCCTGGGACGGCATTGATACCGGACGTTTCGGGTCATTTTCACCGCCGCTTCTAGAATTTACATCCGCACGATTTCTTGTGTTCGGATTTCTCGGTGTTCCCTCATTCTGTACAAGTACAAATTCTATATCTTTTTTAAACTCTGGTTTCTGGAAAATAGTAAGATGAATACCGAACAATGCAAGCATTACTGTTACCAGCATTAATGCCCCGAAAGTCGCAGGGTGAAGGATAAATGATATCATCAGTGATTTTTTAAAGGATACCCCCTCATCACGCTCTTTGCGTGTTACAGCAGGCAGCGTGTATAAATCGTCCTGATTATCCTCCTCAATGAATATATTTTTATTTCCCAGTATTGTCATTGTTTTCTCTTATTTGTAACTTTATTCTATATTGAACCTTACAAATTTGTATTATCCGTAAGGAGAATATAGATATTAGTCACCATAGTCATAAGATGACGGGTTAACAGTAATAGGCTGGGTAAGAACAATGTCAATAGTAGAGTTTGCAGGGATTTCTACATTATCTCCCTTATCCCATATTGACTTAACAAGTCCGCCGCCAGCACCAACTGCAGTTCCCAGAGCAGCTCCCTTACCGACACTGCCGCCGGCAAGCGCACCAAACACAACCCCTGATACAGCCCCTGCCCCTGCTCCGACAGCCACGTCTTTTGCATAATCCTTTGCAACATCAAGTTTCGTCCCGCCAACAAGCACACCACTTCCGTCTGTCGTAGAAATAACACCGGAAATAGGAATAGCTACACCATAAGGTGTTAAAATCTGAGTAAACCTTACTGCAAGTTTACCGTTCATACTTCCACGCTTTGCTTTACTACTCTCTATTACAACTCCTGATACAGTGCTGCCTGCAGGAGCTACCAACTGGTTATTGTAGTAAAAATCCGAACCAAGTGCCGCTGAAATGTTCTGACCAAGCGTTGTATACTCAGAACTAATAGGAGAAGTAACCACAACTCCCAAAGTTGTACCCGCAGGAACAGTTACAACCGAACCCGTCAACTGTGGAGAAGAGTTATAAGAAGAAACAGGTGCTAATGGCTGCTGATAGTACTGTTGTTGATATACCGGCTGAGTTTGCGCCGGTTGATATGTATAATTCGATGCAGCAAAAACACTACCTGATACCAGAACCATCCCTGCAAAAGTATATAAAATACGTTTCCTCATCAGTCAACCCTCCTTTAGTCTACTAATACTATTGTAATATCTACTGAAAATATGTCAATTCCATTAATGTACTAACACTGCCCTCTTAAGCAGCTTTTCATTATTAAAAATGTAACAATTTTATAACGATTTATTATCTTATAAGTTCATTTCCGCTTTTGAATAGAAGGCTTACTAAAATCACCTTTACTACTGTGAAATAAAACTACTCTTTGGTTCTATGTACTGCAGATAGGCATAAGCATTGAAACCTATTGAACCATATATAAGTTTCATTACACCATCTTTATAAGGTAACAATTTTATAAATATTATGTCTTTTTCTCCAAAATCATCATCTGTTTCACGAGCCTTAATCTTTGCAACCAGATTGTGCGATTGATAAAGATTGACAAATACTCCATTTTTATTCTTTTCACCTTCCGCTCTATAATATCCTTTTTCAACTAATTTATCATTTAATATAATATCAACTGGGAATTGTATTAAATGCTCCTCAAGATTTGGATCTTTTAAGCTTTGATCCGGTATATCTTCCCGTGAGGCATCTAGTTCATTATGGAGACTTTCACCTTTAAATTTTTTTAGTTTTTTTTGTTTTTCTTTCTCTTCTTGCTGATTCTTTTTTTCCTCTAAAGCCTTTACCGTATCTTCATACTCCTGATTTGTAATAACTTTCTGCCCTGCCCAGGTATTATCAAAATCCTCGTAATCAGAAGCATCAAGATTCGTCGAAGCAAACACGGCAGGCATTAGCAAGATATTGATAAATAAATAGAGAAAAAAACGTTTCATAAGATAATTTTAATTTTTTTTACAGAAAAGTAAAGAGGGAAGTATTTACTGTACGAAATCAACATTGCAAGTAAGACAAAAGCATTTTAAACAGCTTAAACTAAACATAATAAACTGCATATCTTAACGCATATTTTGCGAGGCGGTCACGATATAACAGCATCGATGTAAACTTTTGTAACAAATATTTCAAAACATGCAATTTTGAAAGCCTGATGTACTTTATATATATGTAAGCTATACATTATAAATATACATACAACTCCAAACCTTTCATACAACCTACACACTAACCTTCTACACATGAGGAATTATTAAAAAAATTCCAAACCTTTCTTTTAAAGGAAAGGTTTTTTTTTGTTGGTGGAAAAGATAAGAATATATATTGATGCAGCTTAATCTACACCATAAAGATCATCTTCCGTATCACAATCTATCCGAAATCTATTTTCTTCTATATAATCCTCTACCATCCTTTTATATTCGTCCGGAATTCTAGAATCATTTAAACGTCCCTGTATTTCATGTACCGTATTGTTTAAAAGCCTAATACAAATTTGGGGTAAACCGTTCTCTATATAAATTCTAAAACTAAAATTTTTTAAATATACTTTGCCTTGAACACCTTTCGTACACCACATTTTATAAGAGATAGTATTCAAAAGTTCAGCATTCTTTTCAATATCACTATCTTCAGCAGTGGAAGGAACTGTAACCCAGCCATTTCGTACTACTCCTTCATTTCCTGTAGATACAAACTTTGCCTTAAGATGTTTTTTATAAATTTTTGACATATCAAATTGAAATTCAGGTTCCAATGCTAATGCACCTTCAATATCAGCAACCGTTTCTTCAAATACCGAACTGTGAAAAACAGGCGGCAAATTATCATTAGAGTTCTTCAAGTCTTTAATAATAGATGCAATAGAAATTAACGCTACAGCAGGAGAATAATTCCTTACACCATTCTGCCATTTATTTAGTATGTCACACCTTTTACTCTCGGTTTCAGGACTCTTTCCAATCATTTTTTTAGATAATTTTTTCTTCATATGTTCAAAAGCCCAGTTATAAAAATCATTCATCCCATTAAATTTTTCAATAGGAGCCTTATGCTGTCTGATACACGAATAATCGAAACCTTCAAACTGTGATACTTTCATTGATTTGAATGCAACTGCTGATGGGATACTCCTCTTTGCCCCCGAGGTACAAACATCGGTCATTTTAACTTTCATACTATAATTCGGGTACCCCTTTCTTTTTTATTTCATTTTAAGCGTAATATACTCAAATACTTTATAAACTATTCCCGGAGCAAAATGGTAAACCCCATTTGCCGGTGTAATTTTCAGTATTGCGTTTTTATTATCAATCTCGGATACAACAACGAGAAAATCTCTGTTTGCAGCCTTAAATGTTATGTATCCTCCCCTAGATTGTATTTCGCAAATAGCAAAATTATTGGCTTCAAGAGCTGCAAGTGTTAGTTCAAACAAATCATCCGCTTTAAGTTGGAAAATTTTTACACAGGCATCTGATTCAATATCCACCGGAGTTGTCAATGAATTAACGACCTGATTTTCAGGCACAGCAAGCTGTACAGAAGTTTGATCAGCACCTCTGCCAGAGGATGTCTGAACAGACTCCTCCACAGATCCTGACTCCACCACCTGTGTTTCTGTTGTATTATCCTTCACAGGGACCGCTTGCACTTCAACAGGAAGGTCATTATCAATATTTTGAGTATCAGTACTTTCTTCTCTAGCACTTACTTCATTAGAAGAAGCATCTTGAGTATTATCTGCCGGCTGAGAAAAATCAACTGCCTTTACCTCCTCTGTTTTGGTTTCTATCGGCGTAAGACTCACATCTTTGACTGCGGGAATAATACGCTGCTCCTGTGCTTCAGCAGCAAATGCAGGTACAAAAATACATGATGACATAATAAGCAATAATCCCAGTAGTTTTTTTATTCTTTCCATGTTACCCCCGATGCTATATCAACTTCCAGTTTAACTTTCAGGGGCTGTCCCAATTCCATTGCTTCTTTTACAAGGATTTTAATATCTTCCAGCTCCGTTCGAGGAACTTCAAAGATAAGTTCATCGTGAACCTGCAAAACCATTTTAGTTTTATATCCGCCCTCTTTTAATCTTTTATCTGCCTCTATCATTGCCATCTTTATTAAGTCGGCTGCGCTTCCCTGCAGCGGCTGATTAATTGCAGCACGCTGCGCAAACTCTCTTATCTGAAAATTAGAACTGCCAAGTTCTGCACCAAGATATCTGCGTCTGCCATAAATTGTTTCTACATACCCGTGTTCAGCTACAAATTCACGTTCATAATCCATATATTCACGTACTTTCAGGAAATGCTCAAAATATTTATCAATAAATTCTTGCGCTTCAGAAGCCTTCACTCCGATAGCTTTAGCAAGACCATATTTAGACTGTCCATAAATAATTCCAAAATTTACAGCCTTTGCCTTGCGGCGCATATCTTTTGTAACATCTTCCGGTTTCACACCAAACACTTTTGCCGCCGTTTGTGTGTGAATATCCACACCGTGATTAAATGCTGATATCAGATGTTCATCTCCCGATACATGCGCAAGCAGCCGTAATTCTATTTGAGAATAGTCAGCAGAAAGAATTACGCTATTCTTTTTGTCCTGTACACAAAAGGCCGCTCTAATTTTGTTCCCCTCTTCTGTTCTTATCGGAATATTTTGCAAATTAGGATTGGAAGAAGACAGTCTGCCGGTTGCAGTAAGTGCCTGATTAAAAGTCGTATGCACTCTACAGTCACGTTTATCAACAAGCGTTGGTAAAACATCTGTATAGGTTGATTTCAGTTTACTAAATTTACGGTGCTGAAGAATATAATCACAAATCTCATTATCCTCTGCCAGTTCTTCCAAAACTTCTGCAGAAGTAGTTCTAGATTTCTTTTTCTTTGATTTGATACCGAGTTTATCATATAAAATCTCTGCGACTTGTTTTGGGGAATTAATATTAAATGGAGTTCCAGCCATCTGAAAAATAATATCTTCCAGTTCTGCTAGTTTTTCTCTCATATAAGAAGAAAGTTCTTCCATATACTCAACATCAATTGCAACACCGGTATTTTCCATACCTGCAAGTATTACAGTCAAAGGAACCTCAACATCAACAACCAATTTCTGTTGTTTTTCCGTAAGATTTTCCCGCCAGTACTTTGCCAATTCTTTAATAGTATAAGCACAATCGCAGGCAAAAACTTTATCGTCAACATTTGGCAACCCACGTTCAAGCATAATATGATTTATGAAATCAAGTCCCTGAGCATCAAGCGAGTGATTGCGATTCGGGTCACTTACATAACTTGCAAGCAAAACATCATAACTCAATCCGCAATAATTGACACCTCGCTCTAAAAGGATTCTTATATCAGATTTTGCATCCCATGAAATCTTTTTTACACTCTCTGACTCAATTACAGGACGTAAAATATCAAAGTATTCCAAACCAAAATAATAATTTTTACCAGCAGAAACAGCAAACCCCATAAGTTCTTTCTTCCCTTCAGAATATAGAGCTTTGAGTGCTATTTCATCAGTACTGAGCAATTCTGCAGCAACCGTTTTTGCCATTTCAACATCTGACATAATAGTACAGTCAAACCCTGCATCATTTACAGTTTCTTTTAAAACCTGTGTAAACAGATTTTGTTGTATTGCACCGCTTCCTTCCTCACGCTGTGGAGTAATTAAAAACTGCTGCTCCGATGTCTGTTCTGTTTCACAGTTTGAAGAAGAATTAAACGCAGAAAGGATTTTGTTTATATTTTTTATAAAACTATAAAACTGCATTCCGCGCAAAAAATCTGAAACCTTTTCTAATTCAGGCATAACAACACAAGCAGAGTTAATATCAAAACTAATATCAACATCCCTTATAATTGTTGCAAGTTCTTTACTCAAAATTGCATCGTCTTTTCCATTGCAAATTTTTTCTCTTACTGCTTTCTCAGGTATATTTTCACAATCTGCAAGCACTGCTTCAAGATTAGGATACCTTGCCAAGAGTTTTTGCGCAGTTTTTTCACCAATACCCCTAATTCCCGGGATATTATCGCTTGTATCCCCCCTTAAACCCTTATAATCAGTAATTTGGTTTGGATAAACTCCGAGTTTTGCATAAACCTGATTTTTATCATATTCAATAAGTTCACCCTTACTCGGAATCAAAACTTTGACTCTTCCCTCATCGTCAATCAATTGAAAAGCATCCTGATCACCGGTTAATATAAGAGTATTATGCCCTGTTTCTGACGCAATCCTTGAAATTGTTCCGATAACATCGTCAGCCTCAAAACCTTCTTTCGTATAAATAGGAATATCAAAAGCTTTAAGTCCTTCAACAATCAGCCCCATCTGAACACGCATAGCATCTGGCATTGTTTCACGATTAGCTTTATATTGTTCATATTTTTCAACTCTAAACGTTTGCCTGCCTACATCAAATGCAACAGCAATAAAATCCGGTTTTATCTTTAAAAGAAGGTCAAAAACCGCTTTAAAAAAACCGTAAACAGCCCAGCTAGGCACATTTTGAGCAGTTTTCATACCTGAACGCTCAAGCGCAAAATATTGTCTGAACGCCAAAGAATGACCATCTATTAAGATTAAAGTTTTTCTCATGCTATTTCCGCTTCACTCTTTTGAGGCAAAGGGATAAGCTCTGCCTGATTCATGTTTTCTACCATTTCTTTTGTTATGACATATTTTGTTACGTCATCTTTACCTGGGATTTCATACATAATATCAAGCATAAGCTCTTCAACAATGGATTTTAGCGCACGCGCACCAGTTTTACGTTTTATAGCTTTCTGTGCAATAAGTGCAACGGCATCATCTTCAAATTCTAAATCCACACCGTCCATTTTTAACAAACACTGGTACTGTTTAATTACTGCATTCTTTGGTTCTGTTAAAATCATCTTAAGTGTTTTTTCATCCAGAGCATCAAGTACAGCATAAACAGGAATACGTCCAATAAATTCAGGAATTAAGCCAAATTTAAGCAAATCTTCCGGCTGTAATTTTTTAAGCAGCTTTGCTTGCTGTGCTTCTTTTTCAGCCTGCGTTGCGGGTGCCTTGGTGCCAAATCCGATTGAAGAGCCGTCTTTAACACGGTGTTCAATTATTTTATCCAAATCAACAAATGCACCGCCAACAATAAACAGAATATTCTTAGTATCAATCTGTATGAATTCCTGATGCGGATGTTTTCTCCCGCCTTGCGGAGGAACATTAGCAATTGTCCCCTCAATCATCTTCAACAGAGCTTGTTGAACACCTTCACCTGAAACATCACGGGTAATAGATGTATTCTCTGATTTTCTTGCTATCTTATCAATTTCATCTATATAAATAATTCCCCGCTCTGCTTTTTGAGCATCATAATCGGCATTTTGGTAGAGTCTTAATAAAATATTCTCAACATCATCACCAACATATCCGGCTTCTGTCAAAGTTGTAGCATCTGCAACTGCAAACGGTACATCAAGCATTTTTGCTAAAGTTTGCGCCAACAATGTTTTACCGCTGCCTGTTGGACCAACCAGAAGAATATTTGATTTTTGAATTTCTACATCAGAGTTATCTTTATTATGCAAAAGTCTCTTGTAGTGATTATACACTGCAACAGAAAGTACCTTCTTTGCGTCATCCTGACCTACAATATGCTGATCCAAATATGCTTTGATTTCCTGCGGCTTTGGAATAGCTGCCGTATCTTTTTCTGATTCTTCACTCTGTTTTTGTTCTCCGGATGTTTTTCCTTCAAAAAACTCCTCATCCAAAATTTCATTACAGAGTTCTACACATTCATCACAAATATAGACGTCAGGACCCGCAATCAGTTTTTTAACCTGATCCTGAGTCTTGCCGCAAAACGAACATTTTAGCCTGTCATTTGATGACATAATATTCTCCTATTACATAGAGTCTTTAGTTACGACCTTGTCAATCATACCGTACTCAAGAGCCTCTTGCGGGGTCATGATATAATCTCTGTCGGTATCTTTCTCAATTTTCTTTAATGATTGACCGGTGTTGGCAGCAAGGATTTCATTCAACGACTTTTTAATTCTGATGATTTCGGCTGCTTGAATTTCAATATCAGTAGCCTGACCTTGTGCACCGCCTAAAGGCTGATGGATAAGTACTCTTGAGTGTGGAAGAGCCATTCTCTTGCCCTTTGCACCCGATGAAAGAAGGAATGCACCCATTGATGCAGCCTGACCTAAGCAGATTGTGCATACGTCTGCTCTAATATGCTGCATGGTATCATAGATTGCAAAACCTGCAGTAACACTTCCGCCCGGGCTATTGATGTATAACATAATGTCTTTTTCCGGGTTTTCACTGTCTAATAACAACATTTGCGCAACGATTAAGTTTGCAACCATATCGTCAATCGGCGTGCCTAAGAAAATAATTCTTTCTCTTAACAAGCGTGAAAATATGTCAAACGATCTTTCACCGCGGCTGGACTGTTCAATTACAACAGGTATATAACTCATCTCTTTTTCCTTTCTTTCTACCAGATACATTATACATTATTTTTCAGATTTAAACAAACTTTATTGTATTGTTGGCTAATAAAAATTCTACAACCTTTTCTGTTAAAACCTGCTGTGAAATCTGGTTAAGCATTTGCGGATTGCTGCCCATTTCTTTCAGCATGGTTTTAGGATCCATGTTGTAAATTTGTGCCATTGAAGAAAGTTTTGCCGTAAAATCAGCCGGTTCAACTTTTACACTTTCAAGTTCAGCAATCTTATTGATAATCATAGAACTTTTAATTCTGTATAAAGCATCTTCTTTGAGTTCTTTCATAATCTCGTCGTATCCGTGAGATTGCAAAGCCTGTTCCCAGGTAAATCCCTGAAATGCAAGTCTTTTTTTGTATTCTTCAAGAAGTGTATCAGCTTCTCTTTGAATCATTGCATCCTGAACGTCAAGCTTGGTAGTTTCAATAATTTTGTCCATTAAAGCTTTTTCTGATGACGCACGATCCGCGTTTGCTTTTTGATTATCAAGGTATTTTTGAATATCTGCTTTCAATTCATCCAGCGTCTTGAACGGGCCTGCTTTTTGTGCAAATTCATCGTCCAATTCAGGAAGAATTCTTGTTTTGATTTCATTAATCTTACATTTGAACACTGCCGGTTTGCCAGCTAATTCCTGTTGATGATAATTTTCAGGGAATGTAACATTGATTTCAAACTCTTCATTTAACGGTCTGTCAACTAACTGGTCGGCAAATCCAGGAATAAAACCGGAATTTGCTAAATCCATTGAGTAGTTTTTAGCATCTCCATGTTCAATCTTTTTACCGTCAACAAAACCTTCAAAATCAAATATAATAACATCATCTTTAACTGTATTTCTATCAACAACCAGTTCTAATTTTGCAGCCTGTTTGCGAAGAGTTTCTAATTGTGTATCCACTGCATCTTCCGGCTGTTTTAATCCTTCAACTTCAAGATTAAGAGACTTATAATCACCCAATGTAATTTCAGGCATTAATTCAACCTTTGCTGTAATTTTTAAATCTTCACCGATTTTAAAATCATAAGATTCAACATACGGTTGTGTTGCGACATTAAGATTATTTTCCTCAATTACCTGACTCAAAATTTTAGGTAATTCACTTTCCAAAGCTTCATGTTTAATCCTATCTTCACCAATATTTTGTTCAACAACATTTCTAGGGGCTTTTCCTTTTCTGAAACCAGGAATATTAACATACTGTGCAAGTCTTTTGCAAGCTTTGTTATAAGCATCTACAGCATCTTGTGCCGGTATTTCTATATGAATTTTTACTACATTTTGCGGTTCTTTTTCGATTGTTGCTTTCATAATTAAATCCTCTATTACTCCTTTTAATACCCAATCAGAGTACTACAAACATACAATAAGTGCAACATTTACACATTTAAAGGTGTTTCAATAATTTAGCCGGAAGTGAAAATAAATAACAAATCCAACACCAAGGTTTATAGCAAGCGAACATTCATCATGCCATAACGGGTCAAATAACATGTAGAAGTTTACCCTTAAGAAAAACTCCAACAATTAAGATTAATATTGCAGCCACAAAGTAAAGGCGTTCTTTTGTCAAAATAATACCTATTTATTATGATTAACAGTACTCTTAATATGAAGTTCCCTTAACTGCTGTATTGACGCTTCACCCGGCGCATCACTCATAAGGTCTTTTGCACTTGCATTTTTAGGAAATGCAATTACATCACGTATTGAATCTGTACGACATAACAATGCAACAAGCCTATCTAAACCGATTGCAAGCCCCGCATGCGGCGGAGTACCATATTGAAGTGCATTAACCATAAATCCGAATTTTTCTGTCGCTTCTTCTTCTGTCAATCCAAGTGCTTTAAAGATTTTTTTCTGAACTTCAGAAGAGTGAATTCTTACAGACCCGCCGCCAAGCTCAGTACCATTATAAACAATATCATAAGCAATTGACTTAACATTACCCAAATCACCGCTGTCTAACTTTTCCAAATCTTCAAGGTTAGGAGAAGTAAACGGATGGTGCATTGCCATATATCTGCCTTCTTCTTCCGAATATTCAAACATCGGAAAATCTACAATCCAGAGAAGATTATGTTTACTTTCATCAATCAGATTTAATGATTTACCGAAGTATAATCTCAATCTGCCCATAATGTCATAAACGAGTTTCGGCTTATCAGCGACAAAGAAAATTATATCGCCGGCTACAGCACCTGCTCGTTCTTGAATTTGTTTTGCCTGTTCTTCTGTCACAAACTTAAGTACCGGAGATTTTGCAGTACCATCTTCTAAATAGATAATATTAGCAAGAGCTTTTGCACCAAATGATACCGCAAGCTTTGTAATATCATCAATATCTTTTCTTGAATACTTAGCACCGCCCGGGATTCTAATACCACGGACAATTCCGCCGTTTTGGAGAGTTTTTTTAACTATTTCAAACTCTGATTGAAGAATAATATCACCAATATCAAATAGTTCCAAACCAAAACGTGTATCTGGCTTATCAGAACCGTATCTGTCCATAGCCTCCTGCCATGGCATTTGAATGAACGGCGGCTTAATTTCAACACCTGCAGCCTTAAAAGCTTCTACCAGCAGACCTTCAACAGTATTTATTACATCCTGCTGTTCAACAAATGATAATTCCATATCTATTTGTGTGAACTCCGGCTGTCTGTCTGCTCTTAAGTCTTCATCACGGAAACACTTAGCAATTTGATAATACTTTTCTATTCCGCCAACCATTAGTAACTGCTTAAAGATTTGCGGAGATTGAGGAAGTGCGAAGAATTTTCCTTCCTGAACCCTTGAAGGAACCAGATAATCACGCGCACCTTCAGGTGTTGTTTTAATGAGTATAGGAGTTTCCACTTCAAGAAAATCCTGACCGTTTAAATAATTCCTGACTGCCTGAACAATATTGTGCCTTGTCTTAAGGTTGTGCAGCATTTTTTCACTTCTGATATCAAGGTATCTGTATTTTAATCTTATGTCCTCAGAAACATTTTCATCACCGATTGCAAACGGAAGAACTTTTGAGTCCGCAAGAATTTCAATAGTATCCGGATACATTTCAACCTGACCGGTCGGATATTTTTCGTTATAAGTTTCCTCCGGACGTCTAGTAATCTTACCTGTTACAGTAATAACGTATTCACTTCTGACTTTTTCCAGAGCTTTATGTACATCAGGGTTAATCTGCGGGTTTGCAACTATCTGGAAAAATCCGCTTCTGTCCCGTAATTCTATAAATAATATCCCGCCAAGATCTCTTACTGTTGAAACCCAGCCTGATAAAGTAACCTGTTCGCCAATATTATCAAGGTTTAATTCACCACAATTATTCGTTTTAAAACGTGTTTTCAATTTCATTTCTCCCTATAAAAAGTATTTGCTATCAAATTCTAACAAAAACAAAAATAATTGTGAAGTTTTGGGGTAAATTATTAAAATTTATTTAAAATTTTTTGCCCATCATATAAAAGAGCTTTGTTTAAATCAACAATATTAAAACTGCTCCAAATATCATTACAATTGTTCCAAGGAATTTTCTAATTATATCGCCCTCATGAAAAATTTTAAATCCTAAAAACAGGTTAACTATGGAAGACAGTTGAAATAGAGCCAGAGCAGTACCGACTTCCATTTTAGCAAACACAATATTAGTAGAAAACTGCATTACAGCAAGGCATACCGCAGCAGTCAGGTATAATTTCCAATCCTTACCATGCGGCATCTCAAATTTTCTAGAACTCAGCAGAATAAATAAACCGCCAAATAACACCCCCGAAAAACACCATAAAATAAAAGAAATTTCAGGGGACGAAAGAAGAATTATTTTTTTAAGTATACTTGCCTCGCATCCGGTAAATACAAGTGCGAGGACACGGAGTAAAATAGAAACCCAAAAGTTTTTATCCCTTGAACGGTCTTTGGATGGTGTTATAAGAACAAGACTGCCTGCAACAATAAGACAAACACCTGCAACGCCGTATATAGAAGGTAATTCCCCAAGGATTAAAAAAGCACTGACTAACCCCACAATCGACTTATATGAGTTAAGAGGTCCGAGAATGGATAATTCTCCAATTTTAAGCGCTTTGATAAGACAAATTGTTCCAAGCGAACAAAAAAGCCCCGCAAGAAAAACATAAAACCAAAATTCTAAGCTATAATCCGCCCAATTAATACTAAATGCCGGAAGGATGCAGGCAGCACTCATTAAAAGTGTTACATAGAAATTTACTAATAGAGAAGACGTACTCTCGCCAAGCCGTTTCTGGCAAGCATTTGCTATGGGATTTGATACTATTCTCAATGTAAGTGCCGTTAACAACGCAAACATTATATCTCCAGACTTTTGCCTGTTATTGTAATATATAAACAGTGAATGAGTCTAGACATAATCAATCTTTTTTAATAAATCAATCATATCCCTGTCAGCACTCTCAAAATATATCCTTAACAAAGGTTCTGTTCCACTCGGACGTATAAGTATCGTGCTATTTTCGCCAAGATACAGCTTTACTCCGTCAATAAGATTTTTACGTGTTATTTCATACCCGCCTACCATATCTGCGGACTTATATTTGTCAATTACTCTTTCAATTTCTTTTCTGTTTGTAAAACTCAAATCAATCCTGTCTGTGTAATACTTTGCTCCGACAAAATCATACAGTTCTCTGCGTAATTCTTTGAGCGTTTTCCCTGAATATGCCATCGCTTCAAGCACAAGTAAATTGGCCAGTATACCGTCTTTTTCAGGAATATGCCCGCCGATACTTAATCCGCCTGACTCTTCCCCGCCAATAATACACTTGTTTTTCCTCATTGCATCCCCGACATGCTTAAATCCGACAGCCGTTTCAATTAGAGGAACCCCCAGTTTCTCTGCAGCCTTTTCAATCAAAATACTTGAACCAACTGTTTTTACAATGGCACCTTCAGCCTCCTTATTCTCAATAAGATGTTTTGCAATAATCGGTATTATCTCATTTGGAGAAACATACTCCCCGTCCTCATCAATTACACCAAACCTATCTCCATCACCGTCATTTGCCAGCCCTATACAGCCATGTTTTTTAACCTCGTTAATCAATGGTTTAAGATATTCAGGTTTAGGATCAGGCATCCCACCGCCAAAATCAGGGTCATGCTTCATTCTTATTGTAGAATATTTAATTCCTGCATTATCAAGAATCTTATCAAAATAACCGATGGTACTTGAATATAATCCATCAAAAATAAACGGAATATTTGCTGTCCTGATTTTTTCAAAATCAATCAATCTATGAAGGTGTTTTTCATACTCATCAAAAAAAATTACCGTTTCAATCTCTTCATAATCAATTGAAATAATTTGTTTCCCGATATTAGACATAATTTCTGATGTAATATCATCCGTTGCAGGTCCGGCATAATCAGGAATAAATTTTAACCCCAAATACTCAGGGGGATTATGTGAAGCCGTAAGCATCAATGCACATGAAGAAGTTTTCCCCGCATAAAACGCCAGAACAGGAGTAGGTACAATTTTTGATGAAAGTTTTACTTTGAATCCCTGATTGGAAAGAATACCTGCAGCAAACCCAGCATAATAGTCACCCATCCTGCGTGGATCATATCCAATAAGAACATTCTTTCCAAGTTTATAATGGTCATAAAGATATTTACCTGCCGCATTCACTGCAAGCGTAAAGTTCTCGTTGTTAAACTCACTTCCAAGAATTCCACGCCACCCGTCCGTTCCAAACTTAATATTTGCCATAAACCACTTCCTTTTTATATAATTGTACCATAGGAGAGTATTATGTTTGAAAATATTGAAGAAATTATCTGCTTGGGGCAGGGCGGCAGTAACAGCGAAATAGCACTGGACAAGTTTTATGATGTATATAAAATAAGTGCGTACAAAAGAAGTTTCCGTACAATTACAGAATGTGTACAGTATGTAAATATGAATCCGACAACTATAGGAATTATTCCTTATGAAAATAATGTAGAAGGAGTTATTCCAGAAGCAAGAGAGTGTCTTATATCCCCGCAGTATTCTAATGTAAAAATCCTTGCAGAGACAACTATACCGCTGCATAATTGTCTACTTTCCAAGACAACGGAGTTTTATTCAATAACCGGAATAATTGCACATCCTAATGCAATTGCCCACTGTCAGTCATTTATAAAAAATGAAATGCCTGCAAACCTAAATATAGTACTAGCAGATGATATGGCAGAATCTGCAGGAATGTTGAACAGATATAATTTGACCTATTCAATAATCGGCACTGAAAAAACAGCACAAATATACAATCTGAATATTCTTAAGCATGATATTGATAACCGCACAAATTTAAGTATGAGATGTGTTGTTATAGGGAATTGCGAAACTGAAACAACAGGAGTAGACACCACAAGTATTGTACTCTTTTTAAATGATCGTAAAGGAGCACTTCTTGATATGGTAAAAGTTTTTGTAAATCATGACATAAATATTTCGCACATAAACTCCCAAATGTGTGAGGAAGATTCTACAAAACAGGCTGTATTTATAGATTTTGATGGTCATATTAAAGAAGAAAGCACACGGCATGTTATAGATGAATTAAAACCTTTTGCAAACGAAATTAGATTCATAGGTTCTTACGGCAGGTTTTAAAATATTAAAAAATCGGCGGTAAATGTAATATTTACCGCCTTATTAGTTTTATGATTTATGAAGAATTACTTCACCGCATTCAAGCGTTCTAGGTACATCAATAACTCTCTGGTTTGTACTCCCCACCCAGTGAACTTTCTCATCTTTTAGCGATAATTCAAATTCACCATCACACAATACATCAAGATTAGATATACCTTCCAAATTTTTAATATCTTCCCATAAATACCCTGTGTATAACCATGCGGTCTTTTTAGGATAAAGTTTTTTGAATTTTTTAATGAGCCTTGCAACTTCTTCCCTGTTCATTGGATGAAGCGGATCACCTCCAGAAAAAGTTATACCAGAAATATGATCCGGCTTGAGTGCGTCAAAAAGCTCCTCTTCAGCTTCATCATCAAATGGAATACCGCTCGATAAATCCCAAGTTTCTGGATTGTGACATTCATGACAGTGATGTGTACAACCGCTCACCCATAGGACAACACGCAACCCATCACCGTTGAGCATGTCATCTTTTGTAATATTATGGTAATTCATTACATGCTCTTCCTGTCTGAAATTTCTTCCATTTTAGCGTCGTTAAGTCTTGTATCACCTTTTACTCTTGAATACGAAAGGTAACCATTCATACGTTCAATCTTTGTAAGATTTGTACTTCCGCATTTCGGACATACATCCATTGCAAGCTCCTGATGCCCGCAATCATCACAGTATGCAAGGGAAAGGTTTACACCTTCATAAAACCCCATATCCATAGCTCTGTGAATTAAAGATTCAATTGCCTCTTTATTGTAAGCAATCGGGTACTTAACATATTGAATTTTACCACCGTTTAACAAATCCCAAAAACGTTTTTCCAAATCTTGTTTCTGAATAGGTGTAATATCTTCACTTACATGGCAGTGGAAACTGTTTGAAACATAACCTTTATCAGATACATGTTCCACAACTCCATACTTTTTACGAAACTGTTCAACCTGTAATCCACATAAGCTTTCTGCCGGAGTACCATAAATTGCATATAACTTATGGTCTTTTTCTTTATACTCGTTTACCTTATCATTGATATAACGCATTACTTCAAGTGCAAACTCACCATCCTCAACAAGTGATTTTCCATTGTAAAGTTCTTGAAGTTCATTTAACGCTGTAATCCCGAAAGATGCGGTGGCTGACTCTAACAGCGGCTTAATCTTATCATGATGTTTCAAATGACCGCCGTAAAAACCGCCTTCACAATATGCCAGCGGATTAATCGAAGCCCTCATTTCACCCAAATATTCATAAGTTCTTAGATGAATTTGTCGGATTAATTCCAAATAATAATCAAGAACCTCATAAAAATCTTTGCTTTCCTTTTTAGCTTTAGCATAAATCATAGGAAGATGAAGACTTACAGCACCGATATTGAAACGCCCAACAAAAACCGGCTTATCATCATCATCTGCCGGCTTTGCTCCGCCTCTTTCATACCAGGGAGACAAAAATGCCCTGCAGCCCATAGGTGATACTACACGTTTGTACTTTTTATACATGCTTGCAACGTAGCCTTCTCCGGTTAATGACAACCAGTCAGGGTACATTGTTTTTTGGGAACACTCAACCCCCGCATTAAATACATCATGAAGTTCTTTTCCCTCATCATGCAGGTCTTTATCGTACAGGAATACAATTTTGGGGAATAATACAGGTTTTTTATTATCCTTTTTACCCTGCCCCTTTGCGTGAACCTTCAAAATAGTCATTGAAGCCATTTTTTCAAATTCATCTGTACCAAGCCCCAGTGTAATTGTAATAAACGGATAATCACCACGGCTTGAAGCAACTGTATTAAACTTGTATTCCCAGCCTTGATATCCTTGTTCAAAATCATTTTGAACATCTTTTAAAGCTTCTTCTCTTGCTTTTTCAAAAGTTAAACCCATACAGATGTATCTGTTGTATTGCTTATCATAGGTTTTTTGGGCATACGGAGCAAGAAGTTTATCAACCTCCGGCACAGTAAAGCCGCCATACTGCTGACTTGCTGCAGCCATAACAATATCACCGATTACATCAAATGCCACATCCAGAGTCTTAGGTTCGTTATACCAGATATTACCCATTTCAAAACCGCCTGCAAGAACAGACTTCACATCAAATAAACAGCAATTCATAGTGTCGCGCCTTGCTGACATATCATGAATATAGATATAACCTTCACGAATAGCCTGTAAATCATCAACTGTTAAAAAGAATTTCTTGTATAATTCTTTATTTAACTGGTTAAAAATCAAAGAACGTTTTGTAGAAACCAGTGCACTATCAGAGTTTGAGTTTTCTTTATCACCAATGTACATAATTTTTTGGCTTTCTTGATAAACTTTATCAAGCATGTGTACAAAGTCTTGTTTATAGTTTCTATAATTTCTGTAACTTGATGCTATTTTAGGGTTAACAAGTTCAAGTACACTTTCAACAATATTGTGCATTGTAGCGATTTGAACTTCCTTCTGCCCTGATGCTATTACTTTTTCATCAACATAATCACAAATTGTTTTTATTTCTGTGTCTGTTAATTTTACAAGCATTCTTGTTGCTGACTTTTGAACAGCTGCAACTACTTTTTGCACATTATATTCTTCTTTAGTGCCATCCTTTTTTATAACAACAACATCATTCAATGATGCTGACTGAATACTTACTACTTTATTTATATCACTTGCCGCTTCCACTTTTTGTGCAAGAGGTGATGTCATCCCCTTGTATGATTTAGAGGCTGAACTTATACCTATTACTCTTTCTTGTTCTATATTATTTTGCATATAAAAATCCTCTCGGGAGCAATTTTATAACTGCCCCATCCCAAAATTGTTTTATTCTCCAAAATCTTATTTAATTTTTAGTCTTCTACAGGTTCAAACATATCCTTGCCAACATGGCAGATTGGACATTCAAAATCTCCTGACAACTCTTCAAACGACACATTATCATTCTCAGTTGGATCATAGATATATTGACAGACAGTACAAATATATTTTTTATTCATCCGCAATGTCTCCTTTCTAAAAATTATAAAATTTCTAATATAACATGTCAACCGTACATATAATGTAATTTTTTAATTTATGTAATTACTGAATTTCAACCCTATTGCAAAAAAAATTTTAGTGTTGAATTTAGTCTTTATCAACTCTTTAGATTTGTAAATTTTTTTTAATAATGCTGTATTTTTTCATATTTTTTTAGCATTTTTACCATTAAGACAATAATATTAAAAAAAAATTTGTCCCAAACAGCATGACAAATGTCCCCAATATCCTGTGCATGGTAATTACAAATATTTTTTTACAAAAAAAAAGAGCAAAATTTTCTGCTCTTTTTTTGTAAACTATTAATAAAATTATATTCTGTTCTTCCAAACACCGCCCTGTCTGTCAACAACGCCATCATAACAAGACCAAAATCTAAACAGAATTGTCAGACCTAATAAAGCGTGTGTTATTACTTTTTCATCGCTCTGCCCGTTAACAATCTGCCCTAACCCTGGCCATATAATCAAAGATAAGGCACCTGCCCCAACTGATTTTAATGAAACCTGACCGTTCGTCCCATGAGTACCTTCTGCCATTGCCGGAGCCATTGTCAATAACAAACCTGACAAAATCACCGCTGATAATACCTTCTTCATACATCCTCCTTTGTTAAACTTACATTATATTAACATATACTTTCTGTGTTTTCAAACTTATTTTACACCTAAATAGCTTCACCAGAAAAGCTGTCGAAAAAATATAAATCCTTTACATTAATACCTATATTTAAACCTTTTTCTAAATCCGTTTCAGCCGGAACAATTGTCTGACAATCAACACCATTCAATTTGAAATAAATATTTTTGTTACTGCCTGTAAGTTCGGTAAACTCAGGTACAACTTTTATTATATAGTCCTCACCGTTCATTGCCTCCGGTCTTATTCCTATTATCACTTCGTGCATACCATCAAGACGTCTCATTATTTCTTCTTCGGGAGTTATTTTACATTCGTTAATCATAAACCCATCATCAGAAACTTCCGAATTTATAAAATTCATTTGTCCAAGAAATCCCGCAACAAATTTATTTTTAGGATGTACATAGATATTCTCCGGAGTATCAAACTGCTGAACAATGCCCCTATCAAGAACCATAATTCTATCACCCATAGTAAGAGCCTCCGTCTGGTCATGTGTCACGTAAATAAAAGTTGCCTCAAGCTTTTTATGCAATTTTTTAATTTCTGAACGCATTTTAACCCGAAGATTTGCATCAAGATTTGATAGCGGTTCATCCATAAGAAACACTTTAGGATTACGGACTATTGCGCGTCCGAGGGCAACCCGCTGGCGCTGCCCGCCTGACAACTGTTTTGGTTTACGATTCAGGCAGGATTTTAAACCTAATATTTCAGCCGCCTCTTCAACTTTTTGTTTTATCTCTGCCCTTTTGTACCTGCGCATCTTAAGCCCGAAAGCAATATTATCATATACACTCATATGAGGATAAAGCGCATAATTTTGGAATACAAATGCTATATCTCTGTCTTTAGGAGGTCTGTTATTAACAACCTCGTCAGAGATAAGGACTTCACCAGACGTTACATCCTCAAGACCTGCTATCATTCTCAAAATAGTAGACTTACCGCAGCCAGAAGAGCCTACTATTACAACAAATTCTTTATCCTTAATATTTGCATCAATGCCGTCAATAACGTTATGCTTGCCATCATAACTCTTTTTTATGTTCTTAAGTTCTACACCAGCCATACTAATCTCTCTCGTTTATAGGAATTAATATATTAAACGTTGTATTTTTTAGAATCTCCGAAGTAACCCATATTTGTCCTGCCATATTATTTACAACGTTTTTAACACTGGTAAGTGCAATAGAACGTGCAATAAAACGCTTGGGTACAGTATCTGATGTTGTATAAGGATTAAATATAATACTTAACTCTGCATCTGACATACTTAATCCACTACAAACTATTGAAATCAAAATTCCGTTATTAAGCGATGCCTCCTCAAGTACTGAGGTCGAAGGAACAGAAAGTACAACGCTTATATTTCCAATATCCATATACCGTAAAACGGCTTCCAAAATATTTTGCACAACAAATTTTATACCATTTTCGTCAGCCTGAAATGTTTTTTTAATCGCAGGATCAACCTCAAATCTTATTTCTACACCCTCATCTTTATGCAGCTGTTCAACAAATTTAAGCGTCTGCTGTACAAGATTAACAATATCAAGAACTTTACAATCTTTTTCTATTAAACCCATTTCTGACTTTGCAAGTTCGGTAAACTTATCAGTTAAATACAATAGTTCATTTGAATTTTTATATATTATTCTGGTATATTTATCCTGCTTCTCATTAATCGGACCACCAAGTCCATCCAACAAAGCCTGAGCAAATCCTATAATTGACTGCAATGGAGCTCTAATATCATTTGCCATCTTAACAATAAGATTATTTTTATTTTTATTGGCAGTATCCTCAACAGTGGCAAATGTATTGCCAGTGTTTTTTTGTGTTGTTTTCCTTAAGTCAGCAACATACCCGCATTCAATCTCTTTTGCTAAAATTTCAAAACTCTCTTGCGTCGCTTCTCTTTTTACAAACTCCTTAACACCGGTCTGTGCCGAACGCTGTATTGCTGCAAATCCACTCTCAAAAAATATATCAAAATGGTAAGAAATAACTACATCCCGCTCAGCTTCTATATCCGCAAGAAATTGTTCATTAACCCAGGATATCATCCCATCAGGAGTAACTAATACCAGAGCGTATGGTAAACAAGTTTCTATATCTATTGAATTATTTTTGGATAAAATTTTTCTAAAGTCCATTATTCAAGTCCTTACTTAAGAATATTCTACCATAAAAAGCTTTTTTAATTCTACAAAAAAATGAAAAAACAAAAATTTAGCATTATTTGTCATTATACAAGCGAAACCAGCTATTAACCGTCTGCGGTTCTATTACAAGAACCTTTATTTCTTTTCATCATTTATTCCTTTTATAAAAAGGAAGTTCCTTCTAGGCTTGTTCATATTAATTTCCGGCGGAGTTATTGTCTTAGTAGAAATATTCATTCTGGCAAGGGTAAAATGTTCATTTAATAACGGCTTATACTCACTGCTTTTTTCTTCACATACAGTCAAATGTTTGCCAAGATCGTATTGACTATTATAAAACAGCGGGAGGCTATTTCCTGCCGCGTATAAAATATCACTGGTATCAACCGCCTTCTGATACTCACTATTCCTCTCTGTCATACAAGGGGCTATCCTATTAAAATCTCCGCTTAACTATTGTAATATAAGAGAATTAAATTACAAGTATTTTCTTTAAAGATTTGTTCCGGTTGCTTTATATAACGAAATATAGTCTACCCAAAGTTCGCAATTATTATCAACGATAAGTTTATTAACATCAAGCAGGTTTTCCCTCATCTGATTCAAATCCAGTTTCGAAATAATACCGGTCTCATATTTTAACTCTGCGAGTTTATAATCTTGAATTTCCAGCTTAAGGATTTTAGTATTATCTTCAAATTTTTTGCGGTCATTTTTTATTGAAACCATGGAATCATTGATTTCCTGAATTGCTACAAGGTTAGTTTTCTCATAGTTCTTGAGAACTCTCTCATATTCCGCCTTTTTCATTTTTAAATTAGCAACCTTTTTACCGCCGGTAAACAGATTTGCAACAAGACCACCGCTTAATCCCCAGATAAAATTATTTGTTGTAAATAAACTTCCTAAATCAGAAGCATTAAATACTCCAAAGCCGCCTATATTTATTGACGGGAGAAACTCTTTCCTCGCCACTCTTACATCAATACCTGATTTTTCAACCATTTTTTCAGCCTTCATAAAATCAGGACGTTTTGTAATTACCACCGATGGAATCTCCTCCGGTATAACTCCTGCAAAGCTTATATCAGAATATTTGGAACGTTCAAAATTTTCCGCCTTATCAGAGCTTTCACCAATAAGAACCGCCAGTTGGTTTAACAACATTGCTCTCTTCTTTTTTAAATCAGTCAATTCTGACTGACCTGATACATACAATTTGTGCGCTTTAACCAAATCAGAAGTGGAAACAACACCTTCCTCATTTGAAATTTGCATTAATTCAAAGATTTCTTTTCTAAGTTCTACAATCTCTTCCTGAATATCAATAATCTCATCAAGTTTTACTATATTCAGATAAACACTGGCAACAGTCGATGCAACACTTATATAAGCCGCACATTCATCAATAATTGAAGCTTCATAGAGTTTTCTAGATGACTTTGTTTTGTCATGGTTTTTTAAGAATAAATCAGCCTCATAATTAACAAGAATAGGCAACCCAAAATACCAGCCGTCATAAGAACCGAGCATATCACTCTGGGTATAAGCGGGTAAAAAACCGGCATTAACAGTTGGAAGTTCCCCGGCCATTTGTGCACGTGCAGCCTGATAATATTCATCTACAGCAATCGTTGCCATTTGTACATCTTTATTATTTTCAACCGCTTTTACAATATATCCATTTAAATACTCATCATTAAACTGTTCAAACCACGGCATATTAATATAATCAAGCTTATTTTTTGCCTGCTTAATTTTCTTTGCTTCTTTTTGCTTTTGTTTCTGTGCACGTTTTTCCGCCCGTGTAAGTTTTTTAGCAGGTTTTTCTGTTTCAACCGTTTCTATCTGCGCTTTTTCAACCTTACCTGCCGCAAGCACGGGAAGTGTATTTATAAACCCGAATGATAAAATTATTAAACAGGCTATTATTTTCTTCATTTCCGTTCCCCAATTTTCAAGCATTATTTTAGCACCAATTTCCTTAAGTAAAAATTTATACTTGCATTTATTTCAAGAAAATGATAGCATATTGATGTTGCGAATGCAACATGTAATAAAAACAACATATTTGAATTGAGATTTTAATTATTATGATTAAAGAAAGTCATTATACAGATTCTTTATATTATGAACTCTTATTAACTGCCAAGTGTTTTCGATTATACGGCGAGCAGTATTTTTCAACAAAAGAATATCCGATTACAATTGATGAGTTTGCTGCACTTGATGTAATTTACTGTAATCCAGAAATTTGTCAGAGAGATTTGGCTAAATTAATACTCAAGGATCGTGCGAATACCGGCAGATTGGTTGAAACATTAGAAAAAAAGGGATTTGTTCAAAGAGTACTTATTACAAGGAATAACAGACCAATAAAACAAGTTTCCCTTACCGGTGCAGGAGAAAATATTCTCGCTCAAATTACAGCCGAAATACGTGAAAAACTTAAATATATTTACGACGAAGTATCTGAAGAAGAATTTGAAAAAACACGTAAAACATTAAAAAAAATACAGAGTACATTGGGAAAAGGTATAGTAAGCCAGATTTAACAGAGGAAAAATCAAGAAAATGAACGGGAAAATACATACAAAAAATAAACTAAATCCCAAAAAGCAAATAATGATATTTCTTATCGTTATTGCAGCAATTGTCATCGGTTTTATTGCGTATGAAATGTCAAAATATCAATCAACCGATGATGCATATATTGAAACAGTAACCGTATCTGTCGCCCCGAAGGTTTCAGGAGAAATTGTTGAAGTTCTTGTTGAAGATAACAAACCGGTAAAAATGGGAACCGTTGTCGCAAGGATTGACAAACGGGATTACATTGTAGCGTACGATAAAGCTAAAGCAATGTATGAAAAGGCTCTTTTAGAACAGCAAAATGCAAAAGCATCATTAAATGCTGCAAATGCTCAAATTGAACTGGCTCAGACAGATGTTGAACGGTACCAAAAATTGTACGCAGCAGGTGCTGTTTCAAAACAAACACTTGATAATGCGGAAACAAAACTTGAAGCTGCAAAAGCACAATTGACAAATGCTGAACAATCCTTATTTTCCGATAATCGTTCTAATGTTGCAGATGCAGATTTAGCCGCTCTCAAGGCTCAAATGGATCAAGCAGCTCTTTCTCTGGAATATACTGATATTATTGCACCGCAGGACGGTACCGTTGTCAACAGAAAAGTTGAAAAAGGTATGCTTGTACAGCCCGGCACGCCTTTATTTACTCTTGTTCCTGATAACTTATGGGTAGTAGCTAATTATAAAGAAACACAAATTGCTGGAATGGTAAAAAATATGCCGGTTGAAATAAAGATTGATGCTATTCCGCATAAAACATTTAAAGGAAAAATAGATACCATCCAAAAGAGCAGCGGAGCAAAAGCAAGTTTGTTCCCGCCGGAAAACGCCGTAGGATCATTTGTAAAAATAGTTCAGCGTGTTCCCGTAAAAATTGTATTTGACGAGGATATGAATGATTACACCATACTTCCAGGATTATCCGTTATAACTAAAATCAAAACGAAATAAAATTCTAAACTCTTTCCAATTTACTCTGCAAACATCTTAATTTCGAGCCAACGAAATTTCCCGGGAGAATAAATTAATACTCCCGGGTTTATTTAGTTAGTGCTACTTCACCTTTTTAAGGTGTCTTGTGTTATTATTTTTTACCAGATACTTAGAATTACCGAGATTTAGTGCCTTTGAAAAACACTCGACCTCCGGTGAGGATACATACCAGTTAATCTTACCATCAGGATATTTTACATAATGACTTGCTGCACATAAGGTTGATACTCTTATTGCATCCATTACATTAAGGAAAGAAATATCAACACTCATATTTTGACTATTAGACTTGTTTATACAATTATTAAAAGATTCAATAACCGTTTCCGGTTTAAAATCATTCAAAATCATGAATTGCTGACAGTTCTTTGTTTTTGGCATTCAATCTCTCCTTCAATAATATATACGGCAATAGAAAATGAAAACTTTAGCAAACATAGAGAAATCTCATCCATTTAGAGGAGATTGTTTTCGGTTTTGTATAATCAACAAATTGTAACAAAATGTAAAAAATCACTTTAAACTATTAAAGATTTTACCCCATATTGCCGTAACTATATAAGGTAAACAACCTAGTGTGGAAGGAATGCATGAAAGAAAATCTTTCTATACAACAAAAGATTGCTCTGTGGCTTGAGACTCATCCAGAGTATAAAACAATGACAGAAAATGAAATCATTTCCGCTATGCTCTCTAATGAAGATAATAATCTAACATTATCGGAAAACGAAATCATTTCTGCCATGCTCTCTGATAAAAGTAATAACTTTGCATTATTAGAAATTGGAGAGTCACTGTTTGAAAATACTCAAACACCTGTGAATAATGGCTTATCTTTGGAAAGAACCAATTCCGCTGTTTCTCCTGAACAACAAGCTCTGATTAAACAAGCATTAAAAGAAAGAA
>CAYVMC010000027.1:0-31210 GCA_964452495.1 uncultured Muribaculaceae bacterium
ACAGACAAGTTGAAATCGAAGTTAATAGACAGAGATATTCAACTAATGATGTGACAGGGGTTAGGCAAAAAACTGTAGCTGAAAACGAAAACATCAAAGTCAATACAGTTGACACCGAAATTCAAGATGCCGATATGATTAAAAGGTATAATGAATTACAGGAAGAGTCACAAAAAACAGGTATAGTTAGCCAAGAATTACTTGCTCTCACAATGGAATTAAATGACAAAGGCTATCATTTTAAAGATGGAAAATTAGATTTTAGTTATAACGAAAATCAAACAAATATGCCAAACTCTGAAGTTTCAAAATCCGAATTTATAAAAGAACTTCAAAAATTTGGACTTAAAGCAGGTACTATTGAATCAATTGCATATAATGTCAATCGAATTAATATGGATTTATTAAATGCATTAAAAGATGATCCGGCACTTTTAAATTCATCTTTTGGAGTTTCTATACTTTGTGATGTTAAAGCGGAAGATGTTCCTGCAAAAATAGAAACATTTAATTTATTAAAGAATAGTGAGTTAATTTCACCGAATACAAAGGCTCTGTTGATATCTGAATCCGGAGACACAACATTAGATGCAGTAAATCAAAAAATCAATAAAATGAACAAGGATTTAAGTTATATTAAACAATCCGGTGCGGAACCATCATTAGTCTCACAATATGAACGTTTAATGTCGGAAGATAGAATGAATTTCAATTCAGACATGTTTGACCTTATAAAAGGCAATGAAGATTTTAATAATCCATTATTATGTTTTAACGTTAAAGCAGAGGATATTCCTGCAAAAATAGAAGTTTTTAATTTATTAAAAGATTCCTCTTATTCTAAAGAACAAAAAATTGAAATTCTTGAAAAATGTAGTAAAGATAATCTACCAAAAATAAAAATGATTGAAGCATCTAAAACTGAAGGAATAGATGAACAATCAATAAAGTATCTTTATAAGAATTTAGATAACATTGATGAAAACACAATAACAATCATAAAAGAGAATGTAAATCTATCTGATTACTACAAGACTGATGAGATTATTAATATTAAGCCTGAAGATTTATCTGCTAAAACAAAAATTGCATCAGAATTGTCTTCATCTTCTATTGATAAAAATACTGCCATGACTCTTATAAAAGAAACAACTAAAGAAAACCTTAAGACAATCCATAACAAAATGGAAATGATAAAAGTATTTTCATCAACTCAACTTACAATAAATAGTACAATACAAGCAATTCAAAACGGTTCTATAGATGTCGATGCTGTATCAGATTTAATTAAAACTATTCAAAATGATACTAAATTACTAAAAACTATTGTTCTTAATAGTGATTTGGAAATTTTTAAAAACGTAACTGCAGAAGATGCAAAAGCAAAAATAGAAGTTTATAATTTATTAAAAGATTCCAATTATACTGAAGAGCAAAAAGTTTCATTTCTTGAAAGATATAATAAAGACAATATTACCGAAATAAAAGAAGAAATTTCTATTGATGACAGAATTACAAAAACTAAAAATTTAAAAGAACCACAGTTCACAGAAAAAGAAATGTTATTGCGTAGAAATAAATTAAGAGCAATAAATGAAAGCATTGATGGGCTAAAAAAATTATCATTAGATGATAAAAATCAAATAAAAGCATTATTTGAAAATGCTAAAACAATGGAAGAATTGAATGCTAAAAGCAACATATATACAGCTATTGTTAATAAAAGAGACGGCTATTTATTATCATTCGAGGTACGTGATATTAAAAAAATGTTGGATGCAATAAAAATTAAAGAACAAGCAGATGTTATTGATGCTATTGGTGTCAATAATGCATCCGATCTTTATTATATTTTGTCATATAATTTTGCCCAAAATTATAAATACTTAAAACAAGTTGATTCCTCATTTAGAATAGGAATAGGAATAGGAATAGGAGAGTATGAACTTCGTCGTGATGTAGATGGTTTAAAATTTGATGATATTAAATCCCAAGAAGAATTTGAGATGTTTAAAGAATTATGGAATGATACGAAAATTAATTACAGTTATTTAATAGTCCCCATTGTTACTGATAAAAATAAATATAATGCATACAAAAGGATAGCATCCAATCCTGATTATTTAAGAAGCAATAACGAAGATGTTACTCTTGTTATCAAAGCTATTAGCGAAGGCAAAGTTTTTGAAACTACAGATATAAGTAGTATTGCTAAAGATTTAAGAATACAAGATATACAAGAAAAATTAAAAATATATAAAGATAATCTGGCTCGTAAGAGATCTAGTTTTGAACCTACTGCTACTGAAAAAGATATGCAATATCTAACTACAACATTCCCAAATCTAAATAAAGCAAAATTTAAAAATTATACAATCCGAACTATTAAAATTATTGAAGACGTAATTCAACGTAATAAAAACCTCTCATTCAATGAAATTGAGTCTGTATTAAATAATGATGTTGATTTTTCAAACTGTGATAAACGTCATGATTTATTGAGAAAATGCTCTTCTGAAGTTGCTTTTAGATTAGCATTCTGTACAGATGAAGATTTTAATAAAGTTGTAAATGTTCTTGAAAGGCGACCTGAAATGCTTTTAGAAAAATTTGATAGTTCAAATTTTGACAAAATGCTCAAGATGTCAGATACAGAATGGGAAAACTTTAAAGTTCCAATCAGGGACAGAGGTGAAACAGAATTTAACGAAGCTCAATATGCCGCAGATATTCAAGCAAGATTAGACGGCGGATTTGAACTCGATATGAGTACATATAGAGCAATCGAAAGGCAAAGAAAATTAGAAACAAATAGTGGATTGGGTTATGTACCTAAAAAGACGATAAAATATGATCCATCAAACAATAGTAAACGAGTGTTAACTTCTGTTGAAGAATTGCCGAGTACAGAGCAACTATTATCTCAATTAGAAACAACTGGTAAAATTACACTTTCAATTGAAGATAAAGGAGGAATGAATCCGACAAGAAGCGATCGTGCTGAAATAAAAGAAAAAGACAGAGGTCGTCTTGGTCAAGCAGTTTCTACCGATATTGTTCTTAACATTGGTGCAACTCGTCCTTGGGAAAATTCAAGACTAGCAAGAGACTTAATTCAGAATTTCTATGATGGTAACGGATACACAATGGAAGGTGTTGATATTCAGGTAGAAAAAGTCGACGATAAATATTCTGTAAAAATATCAGGTAAGGGGATATATGATTATGACCGAGTTCTTAATTTTGGTTATGGTTCAAAAGTAAATGATACAAAGAGTGCCGGTCAACATGGAGAAGGCTCAAAAATTGTTCTTGGAAACCTTTTATATTCAAAAGGAGCTGATCACGTAAAATATAGTGCCGGCAAATGGGAACTTGATTTCACTGCTGATAAAACTAAAAAAGCATCAGAATCAGAAATAATGCAAACTTTAACCGAAGTTGAAAAAGCACAAGATGGTACAAGTCTTGAGTTTGAAACAACTGATCTTGACTTAGTAAAAGAATTGTTAAAAGCAAAAGATTACTTCTACAGTCCGCAAAATAAAGATTTTGCTAACTTAGATTTTGAAAATGAATACTTTGGAATTAAATTTTTGCCTGAAGGTGAAAAGGGCAATTTGTATGTAATTCAGAGATATGAAGTTGAAGGCTCTGAGGGGCTTGACAATACTATAGATGGAATGACTTTGATTTTCAAAACAAAACCTGAAGATCAAGCTTTGACTAAATTAAACAATGGCGAATCATTCTCATTAGAAACTGGTCGTAATCGTGTTGCTTTAACTCACAAAAAAATTACTGATATGATTACAAGATATGCAAAAACTTTATCAGATGAAGAATTAATAAATATTATCGGAAATATGAAAGAAGTATTTTTATTTGCTAACCAAAATAAAAATACTCACATCTTGAAAGGTTTTGCAAATATTGCATACGAAAGAAAATTAAAAATAGATTTCGGACATGATGATTACATTGCAGTTGATTATTATTCTAACAATAAAGATGCTCATTTTGCAAAGATGATGGGAAAAACTCTTGTTACAGAAGAAATGTCTCTTGTTGGAGTTCCTACGTTATACGAATATATGAATGCTAATAAAAAACAACGAACCCCTGTAACTGAATTGACAGAAGCACAAGAACATAAACTGCAAATTTTAGAAGAAACGATAAAGATGTTTAGTGATAATCTTGATCTGGCAAACTGCGGAATTATTACAAGAGGAGAAGCAGAAGCTCCCAAATATCTTTATGAACCATCGGAAAAAGATAATACTGTAGCAGAAGCAATTACATCTGAAGGCAGGTATAATAAAACCTATCAAGGACATTGGGTAAAAGCTGACTATTTCGATAGTAGTGATTTCTTTGATTTGGTCGCAATCTGGCTACACGAAATTTCTCATAAAGTTGCCGGTGATGGTGCTAAATCTTTTAATGACAGATTAATAAAATTAGAACAATTAATTGTTGATATGAGTAATTCAGATCCGTCTTTCGGTCAAAAATTGAGAGTATTGGCTCAAAAATATAATGAAGTAAATCAAAAAACTCCCGAATATAATAGTGCATATCCCCAAATGACAGTTAGAGAAATTGATCAAATGATTTCGGATATATTACGATTAGTTGTAACCGAAGCAGAAGAAAAAGCAAAAACACAACAAACACAAACCACTAAAAACGAAACAAAATCTGAAGTTAATGACAACATTTTGACAAGCTTCTTTAAGAAAATATTTGGCAGAAAGAAAACAAAACCTGAACCAAGAAATGTTGTTCGTAGTAAATATGTTTATACAAGTCCTAAAAAAGGTGTCAGAATAAGTGGTGAAAATCAATTTACAACTTATAAAGACCACATTGAAACATTAAAAACAACAGGAAGTTTAAATGTTGAAATTCCTGTAACCGGTGAATTACATCCTATTAAAGGTTCAACTGAAATTAAACCCGAAGATAGAACCATCTTAGATAGGACTGTAAATACTCCATTGATGTTAGACTATAATAGCGCTCAAGAATGGACTTATGATATGGTGGCAAGAGATATCTTGCAGAACTTCTATGATGGTCATGGCGGAACACTCGATGGTGTAAAAATTAATATCCAAAAGGTTGACGGAAAATATAAAGTTAAAATTTCAGGCGAATCTGAATATAATTATTTCTATTTGAAAAACATCGCTGCAAGTTCTAAAACCGGCGATGAAACCCAAGCCGGCGGATATGGTGAAGGTGCCAAAATGGCATCAAAATCTCTCTTAGGGGCTAATGTAACAGATAAAATAACATTTGCATCCGGTGATTGGGCAATGGATTTTGCACGAGAAGAGGGAGTACCGCGTGAAGAGATGCACCTGACAAGAACCCTTCACGAAAATTCTCAAAGAGTAAACGGTACTTATGTTGAATTTGAAACTGCAAATGCCGATTTGGTAGAATCAATTATTAAAGCTAAAGATTTCTATCAACACACAGATAATCCTGATTTCAAAGGATTAGATTTTGAAAATGATAAATTTGGTTTTAGAATTTTGAATGAAAATGAAAAAGGTAATTTGTATTATAACCAAAGATATGCCGTAAAATCTGATGGTGAACTTGAAGGTGCATTGAACGGTATTTCAATTGTATTCAAGGAAGAACTTACTACTAAAGATAAAGAAAGATTCAAAATTGCAAATGATTGTGACAGACGTGGTCTAACAAGTGAAGAAATAAAATCTATTGCAACTTGTATGGCAAAAAGTATGAAAGACGAAGAATTAATGTCATCAATCCAACAATTAGAAAGATTCTGGTCAATTAAAGATCCACGAGTATTAAAACGATATGGAAGAGAAATAACTCCTGAAGAAGGATTTGCATTGGGACTTATTGAAGAAGCAAAAAACAGATATTTAAAATTCAATGTTGACGGTCAAAAAGTTGTAGCTGCTGATCCGTATATGAAGAGCAATATTGATCACATTAACGACTTAAAATCTCAAGGTTACGTCATTGCAGATGAATCGTTGGCAAAACTTGGATTTAAGACTGTCAGCAATGTGATGAAAGAATTAAACAAAGTCGTTCCTATTGAAGGTACGATTGTTGAAAAACAAAAATTGGCTTTAATCACAGAAGCATTACCAGAACAACTTCCATTGAAAATATTTGAAGCATCACCTGACCATAATCAAGTATATATAACATTTGAAAATGGCGAACTATTTATTGCTATCGATAGAAGATATCTTGAAAATACTGATTTCAATACTTTATACACTCAAATATTATCAAGAGTAAATTATGCATCTGATAGTGCTGAATGGGGTTACAAAATGACCAACATGTTAGCACGACAATTGAGATTAGCAAACGATCCAAATTATATGGCTAAGTTCAATGCAATAGCAAATAAATACAGCCAAATTAATTAATTTGCAGGCTATCAAATCCGAAGAAAAGAATCCCTCCTCCTTAAAAAAGAGCCTTTACAGGCTCTTTTATAGTGCGGTTTTGTTCCGGCTGTTTATAATCTGGCTGTTCCAGTTTGTAATTAATCCGGTAGTGACACTACAAACTCAAACTCCTGTATTTAAAAGCATTTTAAATCCCTGAAACATTCATCCAAACAGCAGATTGAAAGTATTATTTTTGAGAAATTTGTTCGGAAGTTTTATAGTCATAGTAAAGGCAAATAACCCGTAGCAATCCAGCTCTGGAGAAAACGGAGTAAATTGGTTCTCTAGCCTCTCTGTTAATTTCTCATTATTTACATAACAAAAAAATTTTGTTAAATATCAAACAACATCTTATACTAAACGTCTTCTGTATTAAATTCTTTTTTTCTTGTATATAAATAAATTATATTTGAAAGTGCTGTATAGGCAAGAAGCTCTGATGTTTCCTCAAACATCATATTGTTAAAGATTTCCTCCCCTGACCATGCACAAAATATTGCAAAAAATAAAATCAAACAACTCCACACCGGAAATCTAATATTTGTAATATAATTCCATAAGTTCAAATATAGTTTTTTCCAAAGAAAATATACACCCGTCCACGCAATATAACAACCATAAAGCGGATGGTAAATCCAACCATATTTAATCTCTTTCCAAGTATAAAAAGTATTGGGTTCACCAGGAACACAGAAAAAAATCGTTCTCAAGCAATTTGTTTCACGAATTAATAAAATACCAATTACAAGCCCGACAAATTTAAAAAATGTTTTATTAAATTTTGTCGTAAGAGCAAGAAATACCCCCCAGAATAAAACAACCAGCTGAATATTTTCAAACCACGAATTTTCATAGGCAAAAGACAACGGTAAATATTTACAAGCCGGATATATCATCAGAAGGAGAAAAATATCTACATAGTTAACATTGTAAAATTTAAAATCTAAGTGATTTTTACAAAAATTAATAATTTTTTCAAATTTCATAAACAACATTTCTCCTTCATACTACATAGCAATGTTAATATAACCAATATTTAAGATGCAAGTCGTTTTTTAGTTCTCTAAATTTTAATTTTCCAATAATAAATTAAAGTAAATAGAAAAAATATTATTACAATATGTCAGTAATTATAATTTTTTTTATCATATATCTAATAATCCATTGAGTCTGCCTGCACTTATTTGTAAAAATTTTTTCATTATAATCATTGTAACAATCATTCCCAATCCGGTCATTCCTTCCGCAGCCTGTTAAAGCAATGATTATAATATAGTTCCTATACAATGATTTTTTAAATTAGATATTCATATTCTTGACTATGAGTCATAACTTGCAGTCAACAATATATTATTATGGTTATAAACATGAGGATTACTTGAATAAAAGACAAACAGCAGCACAGAAGCCAAAACGAAAACTCATATCTGCAGGGCTTTAACTTATTAAAGAACAAGGTTTTGATGCAATCGTTGAATTTATAACACAAACACTAAAGAGCATGCAGAAGGCATTAGAAAGCTCAATAAGAACCTTGAAGAATTAACTCTATATCTCAGAAAAGTTTAGTTAAAATGAAATCAAAAGAATATACGATAAGAGAGCAGAAAATAAAGGCTGATATAATAATAGACGAATTACCTAGGGATGATTTTAAAAACCATCCTGAATATGTATGTAATACAATAAACAATATCGAACCCCTATGGTTTAATGGTGAATTAGATACTAAGCAAAGATTGCAAAAACTAATTTGCCTAAAAGAATAAGTTGCGATTTAGAGAAGTTTCGAACCCCTGGAAAGTCTTGCCTATTTACAATAATAGGAGCCTTATCGGCTCCTAATTATAATATGGTACCCCCAAGCGAATTCGAATCGCTGTCTACACCGTGAAAGGGTGTTGTCCTAGGCCTCTAGACGATGGGGGCTTGCGACATTAATTATCGTACCAGAACAATATTTTTTGTCAACGGTTTAATTTTATCAGTTATTATATTATCAGGTTTGTTTATCCTGCCTATTTACATTAATACTTCCGCTATATAAAACCAGAATTTTTTTTCGTTGATACAACTATTCTGTATAAATGAAAAATTATAAAATACAGTGATTAATACCTTAAGGGTATTCTTGAACGGTTAATAGTCTTTTTTTCATAACCAAAATTTGCAAGCATACGGCAAGTACTTGTATAAAAAATATTCTCGTCCAGTGTCGGACCTATGTTTATAGAACTTACAGTTCGTTTTAAAAACTTGTATTCAATATACGGAATAAACAGTCCGTTTTTTTCAAAAATTTTTGTTTGTCTATGGGTATTTGTACTGAAATGGCTTATAAATATTATCCTGTACTCTTTTTCATCCTTAAAATAAGGGTTTTTAAAAAACAAACTTATAATACTCAAAATATCAATAAGTTCAAACAGTGTATCCTGACGTTTCTCCGCATTTTTACCCGTATTTTTTCCGCTGAGAAGTTTTGTATACTGCTTATTCCATTTATCAAAAATAAGTTTTAATATAGTAATCTGTGTATCCTGATTATAAATAATATTCCCGTATACAGATTTAAACCCCTGACGCTCCATATCATCTATCAAATCTTTTTTACAAAAACCGATATTATAACCTGTATATGTTTGACCTTTTGAATAATTGTTCCATAAAGTAAGATTATCACTATCCGTTGAAAACGATATTGTATAATACTCATACTTGTTTAAAAAATTATCATCCCCATCAATAATATTTTTATACTTCTTATAAAAATAATCTTTTATACTGGAAAAAAGCCCATTATTCAAATCCGGAATTTCGTTAATAAGGCTTACAATTAACTTATAAGAATATGTTACTTCTTCTTTATCATTCAGATAAAGAGCATTTGAAAACCTTATTGTTCCTGATTCAAGGATACTTAATAATTTTTCAGGTTTAGTATAGTGGTAAAGATTAGTGTTTGAACCATCATCAAGTATTTTTTTTACCTTAGGAATTTTTTTTAGTAAATTATCATAATTTATCATACTAAACCCAACTACCCTTTATATTATAACACTTTTTCAAAAAACAAACCAGCGTATGTTAGCTTGATAATAAGCTGCTGTACGCACTTTGCATTTTTGAATAAAGGAGTTCCATATTTTTGAATTTATTTTGAAGCATTGCTTTATATGCATCTGCCCGTGCCTGTGCCTTTTCAATTTTCGTATCCAATGAACTTATTTCTCTTTCAAGAGATTTGGTTTTAGTTGTAAAATATCCCGATGTAGAAAGCATATTTTCAACAATAGTTTCAACCCTTATTAAAATTCCGGGGTTATCATCTGTTCCGACAAGTAAAAGCTTAACTGCTTCCTCTGATGTATCAAGTGCTTCCTCAAATTTATCCTCATCCAGATAAAGCGAATAAATATCGGACGGCATGGCAGAACTTGCACTTTCTGTTGAAATACCTATTGCTGCAAGGTTTTTAAACAATGACACACCATTTGTACCACTTGATGTGAATATTGATGTAATTTGGTTTTTAAGACTTTTTAATGCTGTGTCATTATGCAGGTCACCTCCGATTGCCAGAACAGTATTAAGCTCTGCAATCATAGTATTGTATGCATCAAGTACTTCCTGAACCGCATCAATAATAGACTGCGTGTCACGCTCGACAGTGATAGTAACGTATGACCCCTCGGTAATACCCTTGATGTTAATTGTAAGCCCTTCTATTCTTGAAATATCACTGGTAATAGTATTTGATGTCGCAACAATGCGTGTACCATTAATTGTAAGTATCGCATTATTTCCAAGTTCCTGATTATAAGTTGTAAGTCTTTCCTCTCCTGAGGCATCTACCACCGTCAATCCAAATATCTCGGTAAAGTTACTTGTTCCGCCAGAAATATTTACATAAGTAGAACCGAGACTTGAAGAAGTGATAACAAGCTTACCGTTAATACTATCCCAGTATGCACTTGCATTAGCATCTTCAGAATTATTTATTGCACTGATAAGAGATGCAATAGTTGTTTCACTTGTAATAGTAAATTCGGCATTACCTATAGTAAATGTACCTTCTGTAATATCCCCTTCACGGAAAACACCGCTTTCCGTTAATTTCGTACTTGAAGAAGCTTTGTATAATGATGTGTTTCCGGTAATAACATTAGAACCATCTTGAGACAGATTAAATATTGTAACAAGATTTGTTGTATCAGTAGATGAACTTATAACCAGTTCAACACCTTCTGCCGCTTCAAGCACAAATTTACCATCAGAAGTTAATGATGCAGTTACAGAACCGTTAGTTGCTGTTGAAATTCTTGACATAACATTTGCAAGAGTATCAGTTGTTGCAACATTAATATTTATCATAGCACCGTTCACACCGAGCGTAAATTCACCATCTGTAACCCCCAGAGTTTCAAGTGTAGTAGTATTATCCGCATAATTGGAAACTGACAAATAGCTGATTTCATCCTGTTCATACGTTATTGCAACATCATTCTGCATCCACTGTTCAAGTACGGCATCACCCAGACCAAGATTGGCAGCAAGTGAAGATGTGCCGCCGGTAATTTCAACAGTCCCCATACCGTTATGGAATGAAAATTTTCCATCTTCAAAATATGCTGTTAAACCAACTGCTTCAAACTTTTCAATTAATGTACCAATAGTATCATCCGCTTCAATATTAATAACTGCACTGGTTAAATTACCATCCTGATCATATATTGAAAGGTAAATTGAACCTTCAGAAGTACTACCCGCTGTATCGTAATATGATAGAAGAGTATCTTCTGTTGCAGCATTTACATTATCTTCCAATACAAGTGTTGTACCGTAATATGTATTAGAGTAAATATTATCGTCCAATCCAAGTTTTGTTACAAGATCTGATGTTCCATCAATAAGCGTTACATCACCAACACTTTCTATTGTAATCTTTCCACCTGAATCAATGCTGCCGGCGATACCATAAGCAGCTAATGCGCTAAATAATTGCGATATAGTGGTATCGTCTCTTATTGCAATAGTTGATACAATTTCACCATCTTGTAATACGTTAATATAACCGGTTGATACCCCTAAATCCGAAAGCTTAGATGATGTATCTGCAACGTATGTAACATCTGTCATTAATTCATCTGATTGGTGAGAAAGTACTTTTTCTGTTGTTATATAGGTCGGTGCAGCACCTGTAAGTTTATCAGCAAGTGTACCCATTAATACAAAAGTTTGATCTGTAGTAGTTGCCGTTAAAATACCGTTTTGCAGTTCCGTTTCTATACCGAAAGAGTTTAATGATGCGATTACATCACCAACCGTTTCATCCGAGGTAAAGCCGATGGTCTGCATAACACCACCTATTTCAAACCGCAGGGATGCTCCGGACTCAAAACCTAAATCTTTTAAAGTTGTTGTTTCAGATACTTCGTAAGTACGAACCATTGTAAGAGTATTTGAATTTGTCTGATCATATATACTGACTATACTTTGTGTTCTGTTAGTCAAACCAAGTTTTGAGACAAGATTTGATGTCTCATCTGCAATATATTTATCAGAATCCGCACTAATACTTATAACATTTCCATCAAGTGAAGCTGTAAATCCGTACCCTTCAAGTGCCGCAATAAAATCTCCTATTGTTGTATTTTTATCAATACTGATTATTGTATTTATCCAGTTTCCATTATCATAAAGTTTAATGCTGCCTTCAGTAACTCCGAGATCTACAAGCTTAGTATCCTCGTTTATTGTAACGTTATTAACTGATTGTGGTAATTCTGTTGTATATCCGGTAACGGTTGTAATAGTTGATGTAACAGGTGACCCGCCTGTAAGCTTAGTACCCAGTTCGCCTGATATAGAGAAAGTATGCTCGGTTGAAGAAGCACTGAAAGTTCCATTATTAATAGCCGCGGTAATACCAAAAACACTCAAGGCATCTATAACATCCTGCATGGTTTCGTTAGCACTGAACCCCAGAGAATAAACTGTTCCGTCAATAACAAGCCTTAAATCAGAACCTTCGTCAAAACCTAGTTCTGCAAGAGTTGTAGATGTATTAATGGTTTTAACAACCGTATATGAAAGATCAGAAGATGTTGAGGATTCATAAACTGTTGTATATTCCTGTGTTCTGGTAAAGCCCAGTTTTGAAGCAAGGTTTGATGTCTCATCAACAATATACATATCCGAGTCAGCAGTAATATTAAGTTTACCGTCCTGTAATGACACTGTAAACCCATAAACTGACAAGGCTGATATTAAATCGTTAATTGTAGTATTTTCATCAATACTAAATGCTGTTGAAATCCATGTCCCGTTATCATAAATTTTAACATCTCCCGTAGTAACCCCCAGGTTTACTAGTTTTGTATCACCGTTAATAGCTGCACTTTCTACCTTATCACTCAAAGTAGCAGACCATTGAACAGGTCTAGAAGAACTGGTAATTGTCGGGTCACTGCCAAGTATTACTTCCCCTAGAGAACCTGAAATAGAAAATTCTTGATAAGTTGAAGAAGCACTAAACGTTCCATTATTCATTGTTGCAGTAATACCATTTTCAGACATAAAATCAAGAACATCCTGAATTGTGTTTGATGCAGAAAAGGTTCTTGAAACAGTCTGACCATTGATGGTCAATTCTACAATCCTTTCGGATGCAGTGTCTGTAAAATCACCAAGTGATGTTGTTGCAGTAAGTACATTTGTTGAAACATTATCCAGTGCATTTGATGTTGTATTTTGCGTTAATGTCTGGTAAACAATGGTTTGTGTAAGCCCTAGACCAGTCACTAGATTTGAAGTACCATTTTGAAGCTGTAAGTCTTCACTTGCTGTAAGTGTAAGCCTGCCGTCAGCAAATTTTGTAGAAATACCCTGTAATTCTAATGCCGCCATTAAATCACTAAGAGTTGATGTTGATGTCACCGTAAATACTGCAGATGTCGTTCCTGTCGATCCATCGTAAAGATTTACCGTTCCATTTGTAATACCCATTTGTGAAAGATAAGTCGTTGTAGGATCAAAATTAGATGTCTGTATTTGATACGTTTGAGCATCCGACCTATAAACATAAGTGTCAGTCTGAGTTAAAGTTGTAGTTATTGTCGTTATAATTTGTTCTATTGTCGTAGGTATACCATCTATTGTTCTTGTTATAATCTGGGTCTCTGTTTCCGTTGTATAAGTGAAATCACCTGCCTTATAATCAATACCCAAATCTGTAGCCAGTGAACCTGAAATTTGTACTCCAGATATTGAAATTGCACCATCAATAAGATCAAAATCACCGCCTGCAGATTTTACTGCATCAGAAATATCTGATAATGTAGAAGATGCAGTAAATGTATAAGTAGTAATTGTACCATCATGATTAATTGTAAGATATTTCGTACCACTGTAGCCAAGCTGCGAAAGTGTTGTTTGCAATGTAGCCACTGTTGAAACTTCAGCCTGTATCAAACTTGAAACTGATGTTACACTTACAACATTAGTCTTATATGCTTGTGAAGAAATACCTAATGCTGTTGCCAGTGTTCCGGTAATATACCCGTTTGAAATATTTATAGAGCCTGTTGAATCAATATATGTAGACAATCCATAAGAAGCAAGCGAAGTAAGTAAATCACCAACAGTTGCATTTGCAGCCAATGTAACATTTGATGCAAGCAGTGTACCATCAGATGAGTATACATTATATGATTTTCCGCTTGTTTCAATACCAAAATCCGAGAACTTTGACGTTTCTGTTGCTATTGAACCAACAGTGTAAGTTACGCCGTTTGATTTAATCGTGGTAGCATTTCCTGTCGCACTCGCCGTTAATCCAAGTCCTGACAGCAAAGAACCAGAAATACTTCCGACTCCGGATATTGTAATTTGTTTATTCTCAAATGAGAATGACCCACCTGCAGCAGTAATAGCATCCGCAACATCTTGCAATGTCGATGATGATGTAAATGTATGAATAAATGTAGAACCTTGCTGTAGTATTGTTAAATATTGTGTAGAACTTATACCCAGTTCATCAAGTGTTGAGGTCATCGTTGCTGTAGTAGTGATTGTACCGCTTAGCTCATTAGACTGTATCGTAGTATTTGAAACATACGTATAGTTAACGCTGTATGATAAACCTAAACTTGTTGCCAGTCCACCTGTAATATATCCACCGTCAAGAGTAATCACTCCATTCTCATCTATACTTGCATCTATGCCATAACTTTTAAGAGTTGTAAATAAATCACCAATTGTTGATGTGGATGTAAGACTAACACTTCCTTGGAAATTACCCTCATCATCATATACTGAAAAACTCAAATTTGTACCGCTTATTCCAAGGGATGCAAGCTGTGTCGCTTCTGTTGCAATAGATGTAACCGTATATGCCAGATTAGTATTGTACATTGATGTACCCTGAACTGTTTGTTCATCCAGATTTAAAGACGAAACAAGAGAACCCGAAAGTTTATCAACTCCGGTAACACTTAATTGTCCATCTACAATTGTCATTTCCCCGCCAGCAGCTGCAACAGCATCTGCAATATCCTGCAGAGTAGAAGAAGCCGTAAAGGTTTTTACAGTATTCGTACCATTAACATTAATAGTAAGTATCTGATTAGAAGTAATACCAAGAGATTCAAGTGATGAAGTCATTGTAGCCTGCGTTGTGGTAGTACCTGCAAGCTGATTTGATACTACTGAAGTTTCTGCTATAACACTACCCGAAATAACAGAAGATAGTCCAAGAGCATTTGCCAAATCACCTATTATAAGTCCTCCTTCTATTGATATTACACCTTGCTCAGAAATAGAGGCAGTAATTCCATATTGTTTTAATGAATCAAACCAACTTTGTATTGTTGTATCCGATGTAACTTGTAAATCAACTGCAATATCTTCTCCTCGCTCATTTTGAACTGTATAAGTAAGATTTGTACCGGATATACCCAAATCTCCAAAAGTTGTATCAGTTTTGGCAGTATAAGTAATTGAATATTCCAAATAAGAACTGGTAAGTGACGTTCCATTAACTTTATCAGTTTCAATACCCAAGCCTGTTGCAACTCCGCCTGTAACATATAAACTATCGATGTCACCGGTAATTGTTAACACACCGTTTTCATCAATTGAAACCTCAGCATCCATTCCGTTTGCTGTAGCATATGACTCGATTTGAGTTTTAACATCATTAAGACTTGATGTAGAGGAAAGATTGACCGTTGTAGTTGAACTTCCATTCCCAAGAATGAGCCTGTAATCAGAAAAAGTGGTATTAATATTACCGAGTTTAGTATCAAATGTGGCAGCTTCCGTTTGAACATAAGAAAGATTACCGCTGGAAGATGTAACAGAATCAACTTTTTCAGTAAGCCCCAGTGCCGTTATAATATTGGAACCACCATCTACTTCCTCTATATCAATGCCTGAAATAGTTATATATCCTTCATCATCCATAGTTGCCGTACCGGCACCGTAATTGTCGTTTATATAATCGAGGAAAGTTTGCACGGTAGCATCCGCATCAAAAGTTAAGTTTTGAACGACCTGATTGATAATTATCCGTCCGCCGACTGCACCAATATCTGATAACAAAGTTGTAGGTTTAATTGTAACATACCCTTCAACCCGTAATTCATCAGATGAAGTTCCAGTTATCTCTTTAAATTCAAGCCCCAGAGCATCGAAAACACCGGTTGTTCCCTGATCAATCTCATATATATCTGTTTCTATTGTAAATCTCCCCGTATCCTCATCATAAGTGGCAGTTATTCCTATATCCGCAAGTTTATCTATTAAACTCCCTATAGTATCACTATTTTCAATTTGAATTTCTTTTTCATTAATTGATACATATCCCTCTTGAGCCCCTAATACTGTGAGTTTTGTATTCATATCGGCAGTATAAGTAACTGTAATTGTTTTTCTTATTGCTGTATTAACTTTTGTAGAAGTAGCTAATTGCGTTACTCCGACTTCATAAGTATCCCTTGAGGCAGTATATGAGGCTGTTGCAGTTACTACTGAAGCATCTGATGAATTGGCAAGATTTTGAACAAAAAGATCCATCGAATCAATCCCGAACTTAGAATCCGTCAGCTTTTCTAAAGCAGTCCTGAATGAAGTGAAGAATGATTTTATACTTGAAACCACATCCTTAAGCTCAACAACTGCATCTCTCTCTGCTTCCAGTTCCTCAACTTTTGCATTCTTGAGCGCCGTGAGTGCTTCTACCCACGAGTTGGTATCCAAACCAGTTACTAAACCGCTAAATTCGATTACGCTCAACTTAGTGTATCTCCATAAGTATATATAGGCACGTCCAAGCATCCTTGAACTTTTAAGTGCCTAGCTTTTTTTTATTTGTTTAAACTGCCTTATTAACCATATTCCACAAGATTACAAATATATAACGACTTTTTAAAAAAAATTTACAGAATTCTAGAAATATGCGTTCAAGATGTAAATATGTACTTAATACTACTTTTTATTAACTCGGATATAATTTGTATAGTGGATGTATATATACTACTAAATTTTTCGGGTTTTGACAAGTATTTAGTTATATATTAAAGCTTTTCCGCTGCCCTTCTTCATGATATACACCTCCGCCACAGATTGTTTCCACAACTTTTAATACAAATTCTCTTGAGGCATCCGTATTATTAAGAAAAAATTCACGGTTGGAAAGGTGTTTAATTTTAAATATACAAGCTTGCGATTTATCTGCCGGAATATACAGAGATGCTACTTCCTTTTCAAGAAGCCTCTCCATAATTTCAGAGCGTGTCTTAACTCCTTCCACAATATCATTATAATCTCCATTAAGAGCCATGACCCTGCCGCAAAAGAAAGGCGGTTTATCATCCCTGAAAAGGGCCTGCGGTTCAAAATTGCAGCGGGTTGTAAGACTTATGGTATGCCACAAAATATTAATAATCACAATCGTTTTGTCTTTGTCATAATCAACATAAATCTTCTGAGTTGGAATACCGCGGGCAGCAAATGATTGCTTAAAAGAGTCTGCCATCACTTTAAAGTTCTCTATCATCTCAGCAAAAATTTCAGATGTATTAATGGTTGCATGCTGATAATCAAGAAATTGCTTGTACATGTGAGACGAAACAAGCCCCATACGCTCCTGAATTACAGAAGATTTACGAAACGAAGTTTCCATATTATCAAAATTTTCGTAATTATTAGCGGACAATTTGTGATAATCTCCTAATGATATTTTACAACTAATTGTGTTTTTTTGTAAACATGTTGACAAGATTTCGTTACAATAATGGGAATAAAATTATCAAGAATTTATTATCACACAATACAAACAGCCTGTAATTTACATTACACCCCACCGGTCGGTCCTGTATAATTACTACCATTCCCTTTATAATCCTGCATAAGCTGCTGCTGTTTAAATAAAAATTCCATTTCTTTTTGATAAAGTTTCAATTTATACTGCTGCTCGAGTACTTTTTCTTCTTCTTTTTTTAATTTCTTTTCCTGTTTTTTTTGTTCTTTTTCTTGCTTATCAAGCCTTTTTGCCTCTGTCTCAGTATGTTCACGTGTTTCATTACCATCATATTCAAGCCTGTAGCCAACAATACTTATTGGCAGTGATGAACCGTTTAAAGCCTGTAATTTACTAAAATCACCCTGTGTATCTATACTCCAAGTCCCTAAAAATACAGGTGCTGCTCCTGTAAATGCATACGCACAAACAATGATTCTGTCCTGATTATTTTCATCAAATCCCATAGGATAAATATCCCATCTGTGTTCATCAAGATTTACTCCCTTTGCTTGCGCCCAATAGTTTACAATTGCCTCTCTCACTTCCGGCAGAGAAGTAGCTTTTTTGTTTTCAAAATCATAAATCCATAAATCCGTTTTCCAAATACCATCAAACCTATATCCCGTTTTTTCTTTGATAAGAAGTTTTTTATTATCCATCGTAAAATCAACAGGAGTAAGGGTTCTAAACATATACGGCGTATCAATATCTTTAGAGGTCGATAAAATAGGCTCTGCTTCCCGTCTTATTATATTTGCCTGTTTTACCCGCTCAAGTTTTGAAAGCGATGCATCAAGCGGTATAACGTACAAATCAGTCGAAGTACAATCTGCATACGCATAATAGTGAATTGCCGGATATACCATGAACGTGAAATCCGATGATACAATACCTTCTCCGTTTACTTCTCTATCAAAGTTTAAACGCCGCGGAATTTGAAGTTCTGTAAAACCGGGAGTAAGATTGTACTTAACAAGTTTATATTTTGGTACCGGAACATATTTCATTCCATACTCTTTCGGCGTTTGAGCAGGTTCCACCTCTATAGTATTTTTATCTTTACTTAAAGACCTTTCCTCATACTCTGAGCGCAGCATAAAACCGGATTCCGGCATCTTTGACTTCTCATACTCCTCTTTGACTTCTTTCTTATCAGCTTTATGCTGATATTCATATTCTTTTGCAACAGGAGGTTTCTCTCTCAAAAACGGAATTTCCGTATTTTGAAGCTTGACCTTCATCATCATATAAAATCCGGCAGCCGTTTCCGAGAACATTAAACAAGACCTTCTTTCATTGCAGTAATTGTTGCCTGCGTGCGTGAACCAACACAAAGTTTCTGCAAGATACTGTGTACATGTGCTTTGGCAGTTGCTTTCGTTATAACAAGACTCTCTGCAATCTCATTGTTTGACTGGCCTGACACCATAAGCATCAAAACATCCATCTCACGATCGGTTAGTCCATACCTGAGTTTACCTGCATTTGAATTAACTTCTGTAACACCTGTTTTTGTAATTTGATTTTTAGAACTGTTGATATTATTTAAAACAAGTTTTGCAATAGCACTGTCAAGCCATGCAGCACCAGAATTTACTGTTTTGATTGCAGAAATTGTCTGTTCAGGTGAAGCACCTTTCATAATATATCCGTCCGCACCTGCACCAAAAGCTTCAAATACATCTTTTTCGCTGTCACGGGATGTGAAAATTAATACTTTTATATTTGGATTTGTTTCCTTAATTTTGCGGGTAGCACGTATCCCGTCAATGCCCGGAAGCCCTATATCCATAAGAATTACATCCGGCGCCAACTCTTTTGCCATTGCAACTCCCTGTATCCCGTCCTCTGCTTCTCCCACAAGTGTAATGTCTTCACTTTTTTCCAGAAGCAGTGAAAGCCCCATTCTTACAAGTACATGATCCTCAATCAGCAATACTTTTATCATACTGCAACCCCTGTTTTTCGACTATTACGACTAGTTATAACATCTGTAAGCAGAAATGAAAATTCACTGCCCTTATTTAACATGGTATCAAGCCAAATTTTACCGCCATGCGCTTCAATAATCTGTCTTGAAAGATAAAGTCCCAAGCCTGTACCGGTAGAACGCTTTGCACTTGTACCCTGTGAAAACCTCTGAAACAGATTAGGAACATCTTCCCTTGGAATACCGCTTCCATTATCTGCAACAGAAAATATCAGGTCATTACTTTCTGCTTTGATTACCAATGAAACTTTTCCGCCGGTTTGTGTATAATTAATTGCATTTCCGCACAGGTTACATATAACACGTCTTAATTCTGTTTTATCTGCAATAATTAGCAAATCCTCATCTGTATTGTCAAGTATAAATTCAATTTCTTTCTTGTCTGCAAGCGGTTTAAGTTCGTTATAAACTTGAAGAACAAGTTCATTAAATACAAAATCCGATTTTTTTAGAACAAGCTTTTCAGCATCATACCGGAATACCTCAAGCAATGCATTGACCAACCCGAGTAAATCCTCATTACTTTTTAACATAGTAGAGATAAGCAATTTTTGGCGTTCCGTAATTGTTCCAAGACTTCCGTCAAGAAAGAATTTAAGCGTTTGAATAGCGGCAAGCAACGGTGTACGCAAATCATGAGTAAGAGTCGCCATAAAATCATCCCGCAGCCTGTCTGCTTTTTTCTGTTCGCTTACATCTCTCAAAACACAAACATAATGAGTTTCTTTATCCTTTTCCTGATTAAATTTTGCAAAACTTATTTCAACAGGGATGTGAGCATTGCTTAGCGGATTTGTTGTAAAACAATTTCTCACAAAAACTTCATTCTTATCACCGGTTAAAAAGGATTTTACATTCTTTTTTTCATTATATACAAACTCTGAAATATCATTACCGCAAATCCTTTCCGCACTAAGTCCTGTAAGATTTTCCACCGCAGGATTTACCTGTTCGATTGTTCCATTGCTATCTATTATAATAATTCCGTCTGCGCAGTGAGTTATTATACCTGTCATCTTTGCGTTAGCAGAAATAATATCCGCTGTTTTTTCCTCCACAAGCTGTTCCAGCGAATGTGAATATTTTTCAAGTTCTCTTTTGGCAGAGTTAAGTTCATCAATTTTTTTTCTTAACTCTGTCACCAGATAACTTCGTTCAATGCCATTTCTTATATTTATCAGCAAATCTTCATTATTCCACGGCTTTTCAATATACTTGTAAATACCTGCCTCATTAATAGCATTTATTGCATTTTCTTTATCAGCATAACCGGTAAGAATTATTTTGCTTACTTCGGGGTACAATTCTTTAACCTTGATAAGAAATTCCAGTCCGTTCATCTCAGGCATCAAAAAGTCTGATATTACCAGAGCCGGTTGATTTGTTTTCAGGAAATTAAGTGCTTCAACTGGATTGTTGAAAAAGTGTGCATTAGTATAACCTTCTACGGTTAAAAGAGTTTTAAACGCAGAAGTTACTATTTTTTCATCATCGACTACAACAATCATCCCATCTTTCATATTTTTATAATAGCCCAAACCTTTGTTATAGACAAATTATTTAATTTTGTTAAGGGTTCGCCAGTAAAAAATTAATTTTTTCTTATTCATACAGTATTCATAAAATCAAAAATTATAATAAATGTATATTCCTGCCTGAACCGCCATAATATTACTCTTCGTAGAAATAATCACCTGTTTTTCTGTAAAAAACAAACACTCTAAAACGAATTAACCGTATCATCAATATTTATTTCTCTAATACGGGGTTTTAGCGGCAGATAGTCATTCTCTTTCCCGTAATTTGTAGGCTGCGTATATATTAATGAATCAACAGGCAATTCTTCATCACTAACCGAAGATTGATTTTGGGTACTATTAATTTTTACAATATTATCTTCATTATCTTTTTTTGATTTTGTGACATTTACTGCAGGTTTTTCCTCAGAAGAAGAAGGTGCCGTAATGACATCTTTCTGTTCCATATCTGCAGGTTGATTTTCTGATACAACACTGCCCTCAACCTGTAGAGAATCGGTCTGTATATTCCCATTATCATTTTCAACTGCAGACAGAGCATTTACCGGTGCTGCCTGTACATTTACATCGGCAGGAGTTTCTACAGCAGGCGTAACTTCGTTGTTCTCTACGCTGTTCAAGAATATCAAGGAATTTACAGGCTCAATACCGTCATTCTGTTTTTCAATAGCTTTTTGTACTTTATCTTTTTCACGCTGTTCCTTTGCCTCAAGATGTTTCGCCCGAATCTTGCCGTATACTTCACGTATTTTTGCGGCAGGAACTACCATAGCATCCTTAATTTCTTTTCTTAATGAACGGTATTTCTTTGTAAATACATTATCAATAGACCCGTAGTCTGTATGAATCATGTTAGGTTCAGCTACCTTTTGGGAGGCTGTAAGCAGCGTATTTTGCAAACTCTGTGCAAATCTCGGTGCGAGATAAACCGAATAATCTTTAAACCGTTGCAACTGTTCCGTTTGCGGAGTATAACCGGTTGGAACAATTCTGTTTTCTACAGTACTTATTGTTTTCTGGTAAGTTTTTGACCATACAATCATATTCTTATCAGTATCTATTAAAACACTGTAAATATTGATTTTTATAGCAGGATCAAGTGATGATGCCCCCGGAATTTCAAAGAAAGTCCACCAGGTACGACGCATAACATAGTTTGTAGCATCCAGCGAGGACGTTAAAAATAAAACCAGATTTGTATTGTACAAATCCCCCACTTTCTTGGCAAAGTTGAAATCTAAAACATAATATCTTCTAAAATCATCCATTACCTTAGCAGCAGACTTTGTTAACCAGTAATCTTTTTGAATCTTATTTCTCACATCCGTTATTGTTGGGGCTTGCATATAATTGGTTTTGTTTATTTCATTTATGATATAAGGCATGAAAAATTCAGCCGTATTAGTATAAACTGCTTGATCCAGCGGTACAGGTGCAACAATTGTATCCGGTACGGGAACTATCAGATACTCTTCATTTGCCTGACAAACAATACCTGTTGTTGCAAGGCAAATAATAATCCCAAAATACTTCAATCCCTTCAACATAACAAGATTATATCATAGCTTTTAATCTTTGGCACTAATATATTATGGAAATTTTATTTATTTTAATACACCCTTAGCCTGACGCCACAATTTATCAAATTCTTCATAGGAGTATTCCTGAAGTGGTTTTACCGCCAGTTCTTCCATTTTTCTAAATCGTGTCATAAACTTCTTATTTGCCCTTAAAAGTGCCTGTTCTGCATCAATCTTGTGCCAGCGTGCAAGATTTACTGTCGCAAAGAAAATATCTCCCATTTCATCTTCCATGTGTTCACTGTTTCCCTCAGATACAGCACGTGCAAACTCTCTGTATTCAGATTTGATACAATCAAGAAGTGATTTTTCACAATCCCATTCAAACCCGACCTTAACCGCACGTTTGGAAATCTTTTGTGCAGTCATCAGTGCGGATTGAGCCTTTGAAATCCCATCCATTATTGATTTACGTTCCGGCTTCTCTTCTTTTTTGAGTACGTCCCAGTTGTTTAGAATATCATCCGTTGAAGTAACCTTTGTATTTCCAAATACATGCGGATGACGGTGAATAAGTTTTTGCGTCAACTCTTTCGCTACATCCTCTATGTCAAATTCGCCGTTATCTTTTGCAATCTGAGCGTGCAAAACAACCTGCAAAAGGACATCCCCAAGTTCTTCTTTAAGTTCTTTTATATCTCCGTCATCAATTGCATCAACGGCTTCATACGCTTCTTCAAGCATATTCGGACGCAAAGATTTATGGGTTTGTTGTCTATCCCATTCACACCCGTTTTCGCTTCGCAATATTGCAATAACTTTTATTAATTCTTCTACATTCGGATAAGACATTCGGGAACTCCTTTTTTCCTGTTAATTAATTATATACTAGATTATCGCACAAAGTTTACAAACATTAAAATTCACTGAATACTTCGATTAAACCACCTTAAACAGGCGGTTAATGATTTTTATGCAACTGATGGTGAATTGCTAAAAAAATAACAGTAAACGAGTCTTGTCTGATAAAACTAAAGAATCGTAATATTATCCCGTGTTATTATTGCATCGTAGTTTTTATAGCCTAATATCTTATGAATATCATCCGAATGACATCCGATAATCTTTTTAATATCTTCTGACGGATAATTCACCATACCACGGGCTATTTCTTCTCCATGTTCATCAAGTATAGACACAACCTCAGCCTGCTTAAATTCATTGATTACATCTATTATACCGACAGGCAGCAGACTTTTCTTTTTCTTGATGATGGCATCTTTTGCATTATCATTAATTTTAATTTTACCGATAATATTTGTTGCATAACCAATCCAGCGTTTCTTCCGGCTAAGGCTTTCTTTGTGCGGCAGAAAGACCGTTCCTATATCCTCATTATTAAAAATTTTACCAATAATGTACGGGATTTTACCATTCGTAATAATAACCGTCCCACCGGAACGTGTGACAACCTGTGCGGCTTGCAGCTTAGTTTTCATACCGCCTCTCCCGCCTTCTGATGCATCCGTTCCGTATGATAGTATTTCATCATTAATCTCATGTACAACTTTTATAAGTTTTGCATCGGGATTGGTTTTAGGATTGGAATCATAAAGTCCGTCAATATCTGACAACAAAATGGTTAAATCTGCATCCAGTTCACTTGCCACAAGTGCTGAAAGTTTGTCATTATCTGAAAAACAAACAAGACGCTCTTTCATTTCTTCGTCAATTTCTACCGTAGAAACGGTGTCATTTTGGTTAATAATAGGCACAACATTTAACTGTAAAAGTCTTGTTAAAGTTGTTCTAAGACTCAAGTATTTTTTGCGTGAATGAAAATCATCTTCTGTTAAAAGAATTTGCGCCCCGATAACCCCGAGGGCATCAAATCCCTGAGAGTATATGGACATAAGTTTTCCCTGCCCGATTGCAGCACAAGCCTGTTTAAATGCAACACCCTCTTTGGCATCCAGCCCCAAACGTTTTCTGCCAAGTCCTACCGCTCCGGAGGTCACAAGGATAACTTCACGTCCTGATTTTACAAGTTTCGCAATATCTTCAATAAATGAATAAATCCTTGAAAGTGCTATTTCACCGTCTTCATTCCGTAAAACATTTGTGCCAACTTTTATTACAATACGTTTTGCATTTTTAATTTTATTTTTGACCATAACAGCCTCGTTATTTATTATATATTTATCTTAAGAACCGGTATTAAGTTGTTTTGTTTCAGCTTAGCAATATAAAAAAACATCATTTACTCTTTCTTGTTTTTTAGAGAAAGATTTAAACTTGTGTTAAATTTTTACAGCCCCATTGCTTTGATAACATCTTTCATATCAGATGAAGTCTTTTTGACATCCGAATTTGAAAACTTAATTGCATTGTCAGGATCTTTAAGTCCGTTACCTGTCAAGATACATACAATATCAGAACCTGCCTTAACTTTCCCTTCCGAATGAGCCTTTATTAAACCTGCAACCGATGCCGCACTTGCTGGTTCTGCCAGTATACCTTCCGTTGAAGCAATCAGTTTATACGCTTCAACAATCTTCACATCAGTTACACAGCTAATTTCGCCATGGCTTTCGTCACGTGCAGCCTCTGCTTGTTTCCAGCTTGCAGGATTTCCAATTCTAATTGCAGTTGCAAGAGTTTCAGGTTTCATAATTCTTTCTCCTCTTACAATAGCAGCGGAGCCTTCTGCCTCATACCCCATCATCTGCGGGAGTTTGTCAATTTTTTTATAGTTATAAAACTCTTTGTACCCCTTCCAGTATGCAGTAATATTACCTGCATTACCTACAGGAATAAAATGGTAGTCAGGAGCTTTGCCGAGGGCTTCGCAAATTTCAAACGCACCGGTTTTTTGTCCTTCAATTCTGTACGGATTTACAGAATTGACAAGGGTTATCGGATATTCCTCCGCAATTTTTCTTACAAACTCCAGAGCAACATCAAAATTTCCGTCTACAGCAATAATCTTTGCACCATACATCATTGCCTGTGAAAGTTTGCCCAGTGCAATATACCCGTCAGGAATGAGGACATAAGTTTCAAGACCTGCACTTGCTCCGTAAGCCGCAGCAGATGCGCTTGTATTACCGGTACTTGCACAGATAATAGCTTTAGAACCGGCTTCTTTTGCCTTGGTCACTGCCATTGTCATACCACGGTCTTTAAAACTGCCTGTCGGATTGCAGCCTTCAAATTTCAAGTATATATTAGCTTCTAGCCCAATCTTTTTTGCCAGATTATCTGCCTTTATAAGCGGGGTGTTACCTTCATTAAGAGTTACAATTTCCGTACTATCACTTACGGGTAAATATTCTCTATATTTATCAATTAATCCTCTATACATTTAAAACCTCTATATTGCTACTCTTATAAGACTATTCAGTGTACATTCTTCAAATTCTTTAATTACGTTTCTAATATTTTCTTCCTGACAAAGCTCGGTAATAACTACGATATTTGCTGTATTATCATCTTTAACCCCTTTTTGCACAATACTTTGAAGACTGATATTGTGTTTAGCACACAATGTACCTAATTTCCCTATAATCCCCGGAGTATTTGGTGCAGTAAATGACAGGTAATACTTATTGACTGTGTCTTTGATGTCAACAGGTATCGCATCCTGAGAGTGCTTGCAGCGCATCATCGGCAGAATGTAATCAGATTTGCCAAACTCGGCAGCTATTGAAAGAATATCACCCACAACCGAACTTGCCGTCGGAAACTCGCCGGCACCGGGGCCGGAAAGAACAATTTTCCCTATAGGATGACCGCTGATTTCAACAGCATTTGTCACATAGTCAATATGTGCAAGGGTTAAGTTTTCAGGTACCAGCATCGGATGTACACGTACATCTGCCCTGCCATGTTCATCCATTGTAGCAAGTGCTATAAGTTTAATTTTGTGTCCTAAATCATTTGCGGCTTTAATATCATTTAGTTTGATTTTTGAAATCCCTTCACGGTAAACATTTTCAATATGAACTCTTTTGCCAAAAGCAATTGTTGCAAGTGTTGTAATCTTGTAAGCGGCATCAAAGCCTTCTACATCACTTGTCGGGTCAGCTTCTGCATACCCCTTTTCTTGTGCTTCATTAAGTACTGCCGAATAATCAGCACCATCCTTGTCCATTTTTGTAAGTATATAGTTTGTTGTTCCATTAAGGATTGCCTGTATTTTTGTTATCTTATTGCCTGCAAGAATTGTCTTAACCGGCATAATTACGGGAATACCGCCTGCAATTGCTGCTTCGTAGAGGATTACTTTGTTATGTTCTTCTGCAAACATAAAAAGTTCTTTACCCTGCTTAGCAAGTAATTCTTTGTTAGCAGTCACAATATGTTTATTATTTTCAATTGATGTGCGAATATAATTACTTGCAGGTTCAATCCCGCCCATAAGCTCTACCACTACATCAATCTCCGGATTTTTAACAATCTCATCCGGATTATCTGTCAGCAGATGTTTGTCCTCCGGTGAAATGTCACGTGGCTTCGAAATATCTCTTACCAGAATTTTTTTTACTTCAACCTCATCAAAATCCTTAAGTGTTTTATAAACCCCGCCGCCGACCGTACCAAAACCCAGTATACCAATCTTTATCTTTGCCATAATAATCCTCTTTTTTATTTAATTATACGATAAAAATCTTTATCTGCTCTCAAAGAAGTAACTGCTCAAGGATACTGCTTAATAAAAATTAACATTAATATCGGTTGAAAAATTCTTTCTTGATATAATAAAGGGAGTGAGGAAAATTATGTTAAAAGAATTTTTATGTTCAAAAATACATAGAGCAACCATCACTGATTCTAATCTTGAGTATGTAGGCTCAATAACGATTGATGAAGAACTTATAGAAAAAGCCGGAATAAGCGAGTGGCAAAAGGTTGATATACTGGATATTAATAACGGCGAACGTTTCCAGACTTATGTAATAAAAGGAGAACGAGGTTCAAAATGTTTCTGCGTAAACGGAGCCGCCGCGAGAAAAGTTCAAAAGGGCGATAAAATCATAATCATTGCTTACGCTTACTACTCCGAAGAAGAACTTAAAACCCACAAACCCAAAATAGTTTTACTCAACGACAATAACGAAGTGATGTCATGTTAGAGGATAAAAAGAAAAAAGCACGTAAAAAACGCATTAAACTTGATATAAAAACAATGGGTGTTGATATTGATAAAAACGAGTACCGTGAAATTGTACTTTCAAATACTAACCGGCCGGAAAGTTTTTATAATCGGTAGAGTTTTTTAACCCGTGCATATTGTGTTTTAATTAAGTAATGATTATTTTCCCCGAAGTGTTACTCCTGTATAAACCACCTCTGTTTCACCGGTCTGAGGATTTTTCCTTGAAACGGTAAACGGTACCTTTTCAAAATTACTTATATCAAAATTGTCGCCATATTCTTGTCTAAATTCTTCATCCGTTGCCGGCAGAGTATCAAAAATCAAGTCCCCGAAGAGATCAGGAGTACTAAAATCATTGTGATGCATTATCATTTGTGCAATTGCCGTATCCCCCCGCCCTTCAACAAAACAGCTTGCACCTATTGTTCTTGGCTGTTCTCCTTGAATGGTAATAATATCACCGCTTTTTAATTCAACTGTTCCATTATCACTGCTTTTATAAGGGCTATGGCGAATCGTGATATTACCGTTCAAATTATCTGCCAACTGCTGATACCCGTTCAACCAATTTGTAAACTCAGGATTATTCTGAACTATAGACTCATCAACGTACTCACTTATATATCTTCCATAAATTTTATAATCTTCATATTCCTCCGGATTTGAATATATTAATCGGCATGTTGATGTCAAGGCAAGGGTTTCACATTCAATTTCCTCTGCTTTCGTCGGGAAATTTAATGTTCCGTTCTGCATGACCTTGCGTTGTAAAAATGCGTGATTTGCCTCGTGAATAAGTAACTTTGTCATCTTTGTAATGTCATTACATTGAGAATTATCAGTTTCAATATAAATAATGCCTTTCTCAGCATGTCCTGCACCGCTCGTTTGGGCATCATAGGCCACTTCATCAAGGCATTGCAGAAAAATTGCTTTGTCCTCTTCGGATTTAAAATGCTCCCCGAGTCCGGATGCTTCCCAGTTTTGTTTTAATAGTTGCACGGATTTTTCTACGATTTGTTTATGTTCTTCAAGCCGTGCCATCTGCTCCTGTGTTATCCCATCAATTTCACCAGCTGACTGCGTTTGTACACCGGTGCCGGCTGCTGTCGTCTGTTCCGTTATAACTTCTTCAACCTGAATATTTTTGCCTAACGCCCCATTTATTAAACCGACTATTCTACTCCAACACTCTTTACTGAATGAAACGACTGCGTTTTTATGCACAAGATAATTGTTAGCTGAATCAGGCTTTGTATCATGATTGTTTTGTACAGTTATATTATCCGGATTGTCAAATTCTTTTATAATTTTCAGCCAGATACTGCCCAACTGTTTGCACTCAGCATCCGTCAGGTTCAATTCTTTTGCTATTCCCTGAGTAATACCGCCGTTGCTTATAACAAATCTGCCGTCTATTTGTCCATCGCCCATATACATTTGTCCTTTGTATTTTATACACCATTTTATGTATAAGGTTGCATAAAACCCTAAAGCATTTTAAATATTTATTTTATTGGCTGCTTACGTTCCCATCCCGTTATGTTTCTATATAGTTGAAGAAATAAAGATAAATGATATGGTATTCGGCTAATAACCGCCAATCACAGGAAAAATATAACCAGTGTATTGTTACAGAAATTATTTTATTTCTTTACCTCATTGTAAATTTATATTCCAAAAAACTAAAGATTTTAATTAATTATGCCGACATATGCATCATAATACATATTTAGTTGCATAAGTTTCTAAAAGACAATAATGCCGGATAGTTCCGGCATTATTTTTTAGTTTAACCAGTTTTCACAACAGCAATTAATTTTTAAACTCTGCCATTTTAATCAAGAATTCTTACAGAAGACCCTGTACCGTAGTTCTTATTAGAGCTGTAATATCCTCTTCCCCACGGGGATGTTGAATACTGCTCCGCAAAAAATCCATCCATTGAAGGAGATGTTCCTGTGGAAGTACCGGTAAAGTAGTTAGTTATTCTATCCCAGAGACTCATTTTGGGCAATGGCGGATATGGATAATACCCGTAATTGCTGTACTTACTATAGTATCCCGGATTATTATAATTAAAGCTGTTAGCCAGATTTCTATAACGGTCACCTAATGTTCCTGGAATGTGCCTGCCATACATATTTTCTTCCAGTCTGTCGAGGCGGGAATTTATGTTTTCATTATTATAACTTTTGCGAAATAACGCTTTTTCCATACGGGATAAGTCATTATTATTGCTTATATTCCTCAGCTTAGTTCTAATCAAACTCCTGTTAATAGGATTGCGGTTGTAAAAACTATTATTCAACCCACCTATAGGTGAAGTTTTATGAATTTGCACACCGGCAAAACACTGGGAAGAAAAAAGCAAAACAACGGCGGTAAAAATCACGATTTTTTTCATGTCGATACTCCTTTTGTATAAGAATAAGCGGTTTTATGATTAATAAAATTAAACAAGGAGGTAAACCTATAAGAGGAATTGTTTTGTTAAAAGCATATAAGTAAAGAAGCGTTTTTTACAGCGTCTTTCCTACAGTTAATGAAATAAAAAGTAATAGGGTGTGTACAACAGCAGAAGCAGGGGTATGCTAATTATTAAAGGAGATTTTATTCCGTATTCTTTCAATACTGAATAGAATTTGATGTAATAATAAGGAAAATTATTTTGTGCAAAATTAGTATTTTGTACTTTGTTAAAAAAACATGTTGCAAAAAAAATACGCTTGGGGTACACTTGAGTTACTGGGAGCGTAGCTCAGTTTGGTTAGAGCGCATGCCTGTCACGCATGAGGTCGCGAGTTCGAGCCTCGTCGTTCCCGCCATTTAAATTAAGAGCCTTTTTAGAGGCTTTTTTTTGTTGTCCTGATTGTACTTCAGGGAGTTCGAACCTATTATTTCACAAATTGTACGTCTCTCTGATAGAGTACCGGTTTGTAATAACACATAAAACACAGGTTTCGTTTAAAGCGAAACCTGTTATTTTTAATAAAAACGTATTGTTATAGAATACCACCATTACCCGCACCCCTGATAAATTAAGGAAAAATTAGGCGAAAAACGAGAAATATTTACTTTCTTAAGACATCCTATTGATTTGCGACTTTCTTATCCATCTATATTTTGTTAGGTTTGTAAATTTTTGTAAAACTTTTCATCAAAACATTAAAGTTTTTCTTCAAAGTGACGATATAAAGTATGTGAATATTGAACTTTTGGTAAAAAGAAAAGGTTTGAG
>CAYVMC010000028.1:0-29637 GCA_964452495.1 uncultured Muribaculaceae bacterium
TTTACTCAATTGTGCCGTTATATGCATCATAATGTATATTTTGGTGCATAAAAGGCTGTAAACAAGCTTGCACAATATCAAATATAAATGTTTACGTTAATAAAAACTTATTCAATTTGATAGCAAGGTTAAAATTTGTAATTTCGGCCGCCATTAGAGATTAAATCCAAATTTTTTAATAATAAATTTTTCATTTCTCCTTCAGGGAATTTTTTTAATTCTCTGTCAATAGCCTCAAAACCTAATCGCTTTGTTTCTGGTGAAGCATAATCCAGTAAATACTCTTTCAGAGTCATTAATCCGTTTGGCGTACAGAAATTATGAATCTGCTCATTTTTACAAACAGCCATAAAACTTTCACCAGTTCTATGAGATGAATAACAGGCAGTACAAAAACTTGGTATATGATTTAGTTTTAATAACCACGCTACAATTTCATCAAGAGAACGCCTGTCGCTTATATCAAACTGCGCGGTATCTTCCTCATAGTCCGGTTCTGTATATCCGCCAACACTGGTTCTGGAGCCGCCGCTTATTTGAGAAACGCCCAATTCCAAAACTCTTTCACGACATTTTTGACTTTCTCTTGTTGAAATTATCATACCCGTATAAGGTGTAGAAACTCTTATACAAGCCACTATTTTAGCAAATGTATCATCATCAATACCGTTGGCAAATGATGTTGGATCAATATCATCCGCTTTTCTGATTCTTGGAACACTTATGGCATGAGGACCTACGCCATAAACTGCTTCAAGATGTTCTGCATGCATTAACAATCCGGCAAACTCATATTTATACCGTTCAAGTCCAAACAAGACACCTAGACTTACATCATCAATTCCCCCCTGCATTGCTCTGTCCATCGCCTCTGTATGATACACATAATTATGTTTAGGCCCTGTCGGATGGAGTCGCTCATAACTTTCTTTGTGATACGTTTCTTGAAACAAAACGTAAGTTCCGATTTGTGCTTCTTTCAAACGTCTGTAGTTCTCTACCGTAGTAGCCGCAATATTAACATTTATACGTCTGATACTTCCGTTTTTATGTTTTGTTTCATAAATAGTTTGTATTGATTCCAAAATATATTCAATCGGATTATTAACAGGGTCTTCACCCGACTCTATTGCAAGTCTTTTATGCCCCATATCCTGTAATGCTATAACTTCACGTCTTATTTCTTCCTGAGTCATTTTCTTTCGTGGAATGTGGGTATTTTTCTTGTGATACGGGCAATAAATACATCCGTTTACACAATAATTTGAAAGATAAAGAGGGGCAAAAAGTACAATCCTGTTTCCATAATACTCTTCTTTAATTTCCTTTGCCAGTGAATACAGTTCCTGATTTTTAGCTTCTATTTCACAGGCAAGCAGCAAAGAAGCCTCTCTGTGGTCTAGCCCCTTCCTTAAATGCGCTTTATCGAGAATTTTATCAATCAATCCTTCATTATTTTTATTCTTTTCAGCCCATTCTAGTGTGTCTAAAATTTCTTCATGTGAAATAAATTCTTCTGCATTTGCAGATTTAGGATTATACATAGTTACCTCATGTCCCTCCCTATAAACCATAAGACATAAATTTATTTATTTTTATTAATTTCTATTGGTATTGCCTGAATATGTAATTATATTATTAATTAACAACACCATGCATATTTTCTGTTTCATACCTGATTCAACGTACAAAATCTTATTTATATTTACATCATAGCACATAAAGATTTTGGGGAGATTAATTATTTGCTATAAGTAAATTGAAGGAAATTTCCCATCAAATTCTCATTCCAGACCTGAACATCATCAGGTACGGAAAGGACAACAGGAGTAAAATTCCAGATATACTTTATTCCAGCCTCTACCATATAGTCCGTAACCTGCTGGGCTGCATTGTAAGGCACTGTAAGAATGGCTATATCAACATCCATCTTCTTAGCCTGTCCTTTTAAATCTTCTATCGGGTAAACCTTTTTTCCGCCAACTTCTACGTCATGCTTAAGCGGATTGTTGTCAAACAAAGCCAATATATTTAGTCCGTAGTTTGAAAAATTATTGTATTTCGCAAGTGCAAAACCTAAATTTCCCGCCCCCACTATAAATACATTTTTAACTTTGCTGAATGCTAGATTGTGTTCAATAGCAGATTTTAATTCCTTAACATCATAACCAACGCGGGATTTCCCAGTATTATCAAGCGTTGCAACATCTTTTCTTACCTGCGAATCGTCAATACGCAGTAAACCGGCTATTGTTGTTGAAGAAATACTGTCAATACCTTTCCTTATACAATCAGTCAAAATACAATGATACAAGGTCAGTCTGTTTATTGTTTTGTCAGAAATTTTTTTTGTCATTACCCACCTTTAATATTGTAAGTTCAAAATAAGTTCATTACCGTCAAAGGAATGATAGTTTACAAATACCTATTTTTTTTCCGAATTCTCTCTCTTCCCTCTCCTAATTAAAAGGGCGGGGAAAATCCCCGCCGCAATTAAATAATCGGATCCTACACAACACCGTTGAATGCGTCGATGTAGATTTTCTTGATGTCTTCCATAAGCGGATAAGCCGGATTAGCACCTGTACATTGATCGTCAAATGCTAATTCAACCATATTATCCAACTTCGCATAGAAGTCTTCTTCTGATACTCCAAAATCTTTGATAGATTTCGGAAGACCGATGTTGCCCATCAAGTTATCAACCGCATTGATAAGAAGTTGAACTTTCTCATCTTCGTTCTTACCGCCTAAACCTAATTCATCAGCAATTTGGCTGTATCTAAGTTTAGCAGACGGGAATTTGTATTGCGGGAAAATACATTGTTTATGCGGGCAATCAGTAGAGTTGTATTTAATTACCTGTCTGATTAACAATGCGTTTGCAACACCGTGAGGAACGTTAAACGTAGCACCGAGCTTGTGTGCCATTGAGTGGCAAAGTCCCAAGAATGCGTTAGCAAATGCCATACCTGCAATAGTTGCAGCATAGTGCATTTTTTCTCTTGCGATAGGGTCTTTTGCACCGTCATTGTACGAACGTTCAAGATACTTAAATACTAACTTACAAGCTTCTAAAGCATTAGAGTTTGTAAAGTTGGTAGCCATTGAAGAAACGTAAGCTTCAATAGCATGTACCAATGCGTCAATACCTGATGCTGAAGTCAAACCTTTTGGCATACCATCAACAAAGTTCGGGTCAATGATTGCCATGTTAGGTGTAAGTGCGTAATCAGCTATTGCGTATTTAACATGAGTTTCATCATCAGTAATAATTGCAAACGGTGTAACTTCCGAACCTGTACCTGATGTTGTAGGAATTGCAACCATTGTTGCTTTCTTACCAAGTTCAGGAATTTGACAGATTCTCTTTCTAATATCCATAAATCTCATTGAGATATCTTCAAATACTGTATCAGGTTGTTCGTACATTAACCACATAATCTTAGCAGCATCCATCGGAGAACCTCCGCCTAATGCAATAAAGATATCCGGTTCATACGGTTTAATCATAGCCATTGCTTCATTGATTGTAGAAAGGGTTGGATCCGGTTTTACATCAAAGAAGATTTGGTAATCAATACCGATAGAATCAAGTACGTTTGTAATATTATATACAGCACCTGAATTGAATAAGAAACGGTCTGTAACAATAAATGCACGTTTTTTGCCTTGAAGTTCTTTAAGGGCTAAATCAACAGCGCCTCTCTTGAAGTAAACTTTCGGTGGAACCTTAAACCAAAGCATATTTTCTCTCCTTTCAGCTACTGTTTTATAGTTTAATAAGTTTTCAACGCCTACGTTACCGCTTACAGAGTTGCCGCCCCAGGAGCCGCAGCCTAATGTAAGTGACGGTTCAAGCTTAAAGTTGTATAAGTCACCGATACCGCCTTGTGAAGAAGGAGAGTTGATTAACAATCTGCAAGTCGGAATTCTTTCTGCAAAGTAATCAATTCTGTCCTGTACTCTTGCATCGGTGTAAAGTGCAGCAGAGTGACCGGCACCGCCTAACATAACAAGGTCATGTGCCTTTTCTACCGCATCTTCAAAGTTCTTAGCTTTGTACATTGCAAGAAGCGGAGAAAGTTTTTCGTGTGCAAACGGATTTTCTACCGCAACTTCTTTTTCTTCGCCGATAAGAACTTTTGTATTTTCAGGAACTTTAATTCCTGCAAGTTCTGCAATAGTGTGTGCAGATTGACCTACAATTTTCGGGTTAACACTGCCTGCAGGTGTAAGGATGATTGAAGCAACTTTATCTGCTTCTTCCTTGCTCAATACATAAGCACCTCTATATTGAAATTCTTTCTTAACTTGTTCATAAACGTCAGAAACAATTACAACGGATTGTTCAGAAGCACAAATCATACCGTTATCAAATGTTTTGGAGATAATAATTGAAGACACTGCTGTTTGGATATCAGCTGTTTCATCAATTATTGCAGGAACATTGCCCGGTCCTACGCCTAATGCAGGCTTACCTGATGAGTATGCAGCCATAACCATTCCAGGACCGCCGGTTGCTAAAATACAATCAACATGAGGGTGTTTCATTAATGCGGCTGAAAGTTCTACAGATGGAACATCTATCCAGCCTATAATATCAGCCGGAGCACCTGCTGCAACTGCCGCATCAAGTACTAACTTTGCTGCCGCAATTGTAGATTTTTTTGCTCTCGGGTGAGGTGAGAAAATAATCCCGTTTCTTGTTTTTAAAGAAATTAAAGATTTAAAGATTGCCGTAGAAGTCGGGTTTGTTGTAGGGACAATACCTGCAAGAACACCGAGTGGTTCAGCAACAATCTTAATACCATTGGTTTTATCTTCTCTTATAATACCGCAGGTTTTTGCTTCTTTGTGTTTATTGTAAATGTATTCTGATGCAAAGTGGTTCTTTATGATTTTATCTTCCATAACACCCATGCCTGTTTCTTCAACAGCCATTCTTGCAAGAGGAATACGTGCTTTATCTGCAGCAGTTGCCGCAGCTTTAAATATTGCATCTACTTTTTCCTGCGAGAAAGTAGAAAAGATTTTTTGAGCTCTTCTTACTCTGGAAATTAATCCTTCGAGCTGCTCAACAGTCTCAACAACAGTTGACTGATTTAAAGTTTCTTCCAACTTTTCAACTGTTTTCTTTGTTTTTGTAGCCATATCTTTTATTCTCCTTATCGTGATTTTATTCACGATTTAATTATACTCCGAACTCACTATTTTTGCAAGTGTTTTTTATACAATTAATTCTTTTTAAATATTGACATTGAAAATTAATTGAAAATGATTTATTCAAAGTTAATAATTAAATTTAATGCTTTTTGTTGTCGAAATAGTCAACCAGTGTAATAACAAAACATGACAGAGATGAACCCAAAAGAGCCCCGCCTAATGTATCCGTCGGGAAATGCACACCGAGCCACACGCGCGTAAAAGGAACCGTAAGCATCCACAGTATAATAACACCAAATAATATACGTTTTGCAGTATTATTTTTTACATAGGTTTTGATAAGGTATAAAAGAATTACCCCCCAAAAAAATGCAGTAAGAGAATGACCGGAAGGATATGAGAATTCAGTTTCGGCTACTCTTTGTAAATGAACATCAGGACGATCACGCATTATAATATTTTTAACCACCCTTGTAAATGGAACAACAAGCAGATAACCAGCAGTTATCAAAATAAACGTAATATATTTTTTTAAGTAAATACATATTATAAACAACGGTATTAAAAACTGGATAAAATATGAAGTAATCCCGAAATCGGTTATTGCAACAACAAGCCCCAGCGGAAGAAATTCAAAAAAACGTTTAATTGCAAGAATAGCATTTATATCTATAGCTGTTACAGGTTGTATAAATATAACCAAAAATACTGTATAAACAATAAACCCTGATAATAAAAGTAAAAATGCTGTAAAGCTTTTGCTTTTCAAAATCTCTCTCATAACTTGTTTATCACATAAAAGTACAAAAATTACAATGGTAAAAATTTGTAAAAATTCTATATACAAGGTATAATTTCAGGTATGGAAAAAGACAGATTTTTATCTGACTACACAATAGTAGATATTGAGACAACAGGGCTTTCACCGCTAAAGGATGAGATTATAGAATTATCTGCAATCAGAGTACGAAACAATTTAATTGCAGATAAGTTTTCATCGCTTGTTAAGCCATACGGTGTTATTAATCCGTTTATCTCTTCACTAACAGGAATTACAAACGATATGGTCAGTGATGCTCCTGATATTCAAAGTACACTGTGCAAATTTTATCAATTTCTTTTAAATGATTGTATTGTAGGACATAATATAAATTTTGATTACCGTTTTTTACAACATAATTTGGAAAAACATCTGGGATTACAACTAAATAATAAAAAATTAGATACCGTAAAGCTTGCACGTAAATTCTGTCCTAATCTGCCGAGTTATAAACTTTCAAATCTGGCAAAATATTTTAACATCAGCACTGAAGGTCATCACAGAGCTCTTAAAGATTGTGAAATAACTTATAATGTTTACTACAAAATACAAGAACAATTATCTAAACAATTATCTTTTGTAGTATTATAAATATAAGTTAGAAGCCCGTAAGAGAGCTAAGTTTATTAAAGAATTACAATTTTCTGAAATTCTTAAAATGCTAATAAAATAAAACGTTACAGGAGTAGTAATGAGGATTCCAATATACAAGGATATCAAGCTTTTTATAAAACGACTAAATGAAAATAACAGATTATTAAAGGAAAATCTTTACGCAAATTATTTCCAAGACAGTATAAAAGATTCAAAGTGGCTGTTAAATCAATCGTTTTGTCCATCTAAAGGTGCTGCAAACTATTCGTTTTTATTTTTGCTTTTCAATATACTAGACAATTCTAATTTACAAAACATTTTAGAACTTGGGCTGGGGCAATCCAGTAAAATAACCTCCCAATATGCTAAAAATAAAAATCCAAACGTAAAATTAACTATTATAGATAATAATAAAGATTGGATTGATACCTTTTCACCTAAACTGGATCTGTCGGAAAATACAAAAATAGAGTTAAGAGAACTTACAACCCTTCCTGACGGCAGTTTGAAATATCAATCCGAGAACTTTGTTAAACCTGATGAAAAATTTGATTTTATAGTCATTGATGCCCCCTGTGGGGTAGAGCAGTTATTTCCTCGTTCAAATATTCTTGACCTCATCCCCGACAATCTAAGCGATAATTTTATTATTATTTTAGATGATTTTGAACGCACTGGAGAACAAAATACAGCAAAACATTTATTTGCAAAATTAAATAAACTCAATATTAAATTTATCAAAAGTGAAATTTCAGGCATGAAAAAACAACTTTTAGTTACATCCGAACACTATCAATTTCTACATTGGATTTAAATTGTATATACTTAATATTATCAATATCACAAAAAGTTAATATATCAGATAATGAAATAAAAAATATAAATTCAGTTATACTATGAGTTTATATATCCTCAAGGTAATATTTGTAACAAAATGTAAATAATATGGCAAAAAAATTTATATTTTGTTTTAGAATAATTGTGTAGACAGATTAGCTTATTAAAAAGAGGCAAATATGAAAATTGATTTTTTACAATCAGAAAACAGATTAAAGTCTAAGTTGCCAGTGCAGAGTATGTATGATGAGCGCAACATCCATCGAAAGAGTACGGCATTGTGTGACGAGAGAAATAGTATAAATAACAATATTAATAGCAGCGACATGAGGAATAATAATGTAGCTGCTATTAATTTTATGGGCAAAGGCCCCGGCAAAGTGAGCAAATATATGTATAATTCCGGCTTGTTTAATAAGATGCTGTTATTTTTTGAAAATAAAACAGCTCTTGCACAAAACGGTGTTGCTCTTGTTGTAGCGGGCGGCTTCCGTCCTATAACAAACATATTAATGGCAGGTAAAAATGACCGGGAAGATGCTTACCATGCCGCAACACACGCAATATCATCTGCTTTTGTAGGTTTTGGAGTTACCTGTTTGGTTATGAAACCATTTACAGATGCCGTCAAGAAATTTAAAGGTAATCCGGCTAAATATATGAATGCAAAAATGGCTGACTTTTACGGATTAGACTCCCTCGGAGCAAGAAAAGTCCAATCATCCAAAATCTTTAAAAATACATGTAAGTTTATTGAAATGATACCTGAAATTTCTATTGGTATTCCGAAAGCAATGCTTACCATCGCACTTATCCCTCCAATTCTAAAATACGCATTTGGTATTGAAAAAGGAGGCAGTAAAAATAAATCAACAGAAAATAGCGGGCAAACTCCACCCCAAAATGTATTATCCACTCAGGAAAAGGAGGTGGCATAATGAATATCAATGTACAACCTAAATTAACTACCCCTAAAACGTATAATTTAAAAAACAATTACAACAATAAATATTTTGACAGCAATAATTATGAAGAACCATTATATCTTCAAAAAATGCCGGCATCACCGACTTTTAAAGGCTCACAAAATAACAATGTAAAAGTATACGATAAATTTATAGAAGGAATAGCAAAAAACTATTACGGGAAATTAATGCAGTCCGGATTTATAAAATGGTTCGGTAAAAAGACTGAAAAATTGAATGTTGTTAATCTATGTTCAGCAGTTAACTCACTTATCATTTCAACAATGTATGTAGTTATGACCTTGCAGAATGATAATCTGAATCATGAGCGCAGGAATACACTTGCTCTTAATGACGCAATGACTTACGTTGCTTCAACTGTTCTTGCTTATCTGGTTGATAACAAACTTACAAAACAATGGGATAAAGTTACTCATAATTATGCTGCAACTCAATTGGAAATGACTCCTGAAGAATTGACTAAACAAATTGAAGAAGCAAATGAGAAATTATTCTTGAAGCAAATAAGAGTAAATGAAATCAAAAAAGCAAATGAAAAGTTGCCTGCTGATGTTAAAGTGCCAGTAAAACAAGATATTGATATTTTGATACAAAATGCAGATATGTCTCTTGATGAAACAGCAAAAAATACTTTAAAAAATAATGTCAATAATGCAATTACAAAAGCAAATAGCAGGCTTTCTAAAAACAGACAAATTGCATTGTTAGATGATAAAGATTTAAAGAAAATTGTTGATAAATCTTATGATGTATTGAACTTTACTGAAAATCAAAAAGACTATAAAGGACTTTATGATGAAGTTAAAGCAATTCTTTCGAAATTAAATGAAAAATTGGGCGACAAAAAAATTCCTATGACCGAAGATATTGAAAAAGCTATCCAAAAAGCAAATACAATACTTTCAAGTGATGCTCAAATTCCAACAATTGAGAAGATTAAAAATACTTTAATGAAAACAAATGAATTGCTGCCTAATTCTAGCAAAATAACTCCGGAAAAACTAATCGCAAATGCTGAAGATTATACAAGAGACGTTATAAAAACCAGAGAACTAAACTTCAAAATTAAAGGCATGGGCATTGTAAAATCTCTGTTCATCTTCGGTATGATTTATAGATATGTTGTTCCTGTATTAATTATGAAACCTGCAAATAAACTCGGTGCAAAATATAACAAAAGGAATAGAATGCGTATAGAAGAACAAAACAAACGAATAGAAATGCTTAAAGAGTTTGAAGCAAAAGAAGCTGCAATAAAAGAACTTGAAGCAAAATTTAAAAACTTGAGTGAAGGTTCTTCACCTGCAGCAGAAGCTTCATCAAAATATCTTAAACTTGAACCAAAATCTAAAAACTTGAGCGAAGATTCTTCACCTACAGCAGAAGCTCCATCAAAATATCTTAAACTTGAACCATACAGTTCAAATGAATTAGCGAATGCATCATAATAAATATATATCTTAGACAAAGACAATTAGACAACAATATTGGAGAAACAAACGTTTCTCCTTTTTTTATATATTTAATCTTTATTATACAATTAGCTTAATAATGACAGTTGTTTGCTCTCATTTAGTATGTTTTTAAGAAAAGACCTGCGATGATATTTAGTTACACCAAATTTTTTTATTGCTTCAATATGCTGGCTGGTTAAATATCCTGCATTTTGCCGCCAATTATATTGCGGATATTCCATATCAAGTTTTTCCATATACCAATCCCGTTCTACTTTTGCCAGAATACTTGCAGCGGCAATTGAAGCAGATGTCGCATCTCCTTTGATAATGTACTTTTGCGGATAATCATAATTTTTTATCAGTTTATTTCCATCAACAAGGGTTAGTGTTTTTACTTCGTTAAAATGAGTTATAACATTTTCACAGGCATGTTTCATTGCTTTTAAGGAAGAGTTTAAAATATTGAATTTTTCTATTTCACCAACTTCTACACAAACAACAGAATTAATCGTATTCTGTTTAATAATCCGGTAGAGTTCCTCTCTGTTTTTTTTTGAAAGTTTTTTAGAATCATTTAATTTACACAGCTCTTGTTCAAGGTTTGCATCTGTATCTGTAAAAGCTACGGCCGCTGCAAAAACACCACCAGATGCTGGTCCCCTTCCGGCTTCATCCGTTCCGATTATCTGTATATTAAATCCTTTATCAAATTCAAATAATTCACACCCCATAACTTTAGCCCTTATATTTTAGCTTTTAGAAAATACTTAAAACAGGATTTATTCTTTTACACTAAACGGTTCTCTTAGTGCAAGAACCGCATCCGCCTGTTCTTTTGTTAGAGGTTTTGCTCCACCTATCAGGTTAGTAAATAGAACTGTCTGTGCGTAAGCCTCTGCAAGTTCAAGCTTCAGGTAGGCATCTTCAATAGCAGAACTTCCGATAATAAATCCATGATTAGCCATTAATACCGCATCATACTTATCAAAAAATCTTGCAGTACTGTCAACAAGTTCTCTTGATGACGGCATAGCGTATTCAGCAAGAGGAATTGCTCCGAAGTAGAATACATTTTCTGCCATGACAGGTTCTTCAAGGGATTTTCCCGCAGAAGCAAATGTACTTAGATAAGGAGGATGGACATGGAGTACAAAATTTATATCCGGACGTATTTTATAAAACTCTATATGCAAGAGTTTTTCAGAGGAAGGTTTTTTCCCTTCTTCCAGAGACTTACCGTTAAAATCCATATAAACAATTTGTTCTTTTTTTAAGTATCCGTTAGAAGAACCTGAAGTTGTAATAAGTATTCCATCTTTATAACGGCAGGAAATGTTGCCCGAATAACCCGGTGTAAAATTTTTTTCTCCCATTCTCTTGCCGTACGTTATTATTAACTCTTCCAGCTCTTCACGTAAGTCCATTAAATTGTTATCTCCTCTACAATTGCATTTTTTAGCACCGGTGCTTTTTTAGGGCGACCTAGTATCGATTGAGGTTTTGGTGTATCATCCTTTTTTTTACCCAAATTATCAGGATTTTTAATTTCAAGCTTATCATAAGTTACTTCAGTTCCTTTAGGATCAATCCCGACATCAACAGTAAAATATACGTTTTCCCGAACAAAGTCATAACCGACATTCAACCTTAAATCATCAGGACCGACAGAAACATAAAATGCACATTCCTGGAACAACTTGTTTGTATAAGTATCATTAGATAATGTTATCGAACCAAGCCATGAAAGAGCAAGCATTTTATTTAGCTTAATAGTTTCCCTGATATAAGCGTTTGATGTCCCATACCTGTATGCATCATATACAGGCATTGGAGTATCATCCTGAAATGCTGATTGGAAATAACCTATATCTTGCATCCAGCGTTTATACTGTGAATGCAGACGTGGTCCAATACGGGCTACAACTTGTGTATCACCGGTACCATACAATGCAGATGACAGTTGCCCAACTAAGCTTAATCTGAGCCACGTCAAATCCTCTTTGTTTTTCCTATCCCACAACGTCTGGTCTACTTCAGCCATATATTTAAATCTTGTAGTTTCTTTTCCTGTTCCGTTAAGTTCACGATAGTAACGGTCTTCTTCAATATCTTTATACCAACCGCCGGATACCCTGTGTCTAAATCTCAAATCACGTTCATCACCAAAAAATCCTTTATTCTCATAACTTTTATCGTAAACAAGACTAATACCGTATTTAGGTCTGGCACGTCCTAAAAACCACTCATCTATATAATCATTTGTTGCATATTCAATTCTTAAATTATCATCCAATTCTTGAATACCACGTCCGATAAACTTATCCCGCTGGGAACCATATAACAGATAAGTCTCATTAGTTCCGCTATTAAAACGCAGCAATCCGCCAAATCCTATTTCGTCTTTATAACTTACAAAAGGAACAGCTTTAAGTGCAGCTCCTTTAGGGAGCTTAAACACGACCCCCGGTCCTAAATAAACACCGGCATCACGCTTAGAACCTATTTCTATAAAATCACCTTCTGCATAATCATGATTTTTATTTGTATAAAATTTTGTTCTGGGCAGGGTTAAAATCTTCTTCCCGTCTTTATAAATTGATGCTTTTTGAACCAGAAAAGTATCGTGTTCTTTCTCACTGTTAATAACCATTTTAGTTACTTTTACTTTGTATCTGCCTTCTTCTAAATCATCACTCAGCATATCTTCTTTTTTAGTCATCATCTGTTCCATTCTCGGACCTCGTTTTCCTGAACGGAAAAAGAATGGTGAACTTTTTTTGAATAAAATAGAACCATCTGTTTGTGTAATAACATTCTCGTGCAAGTTTGCTTCTTTGGCATTTATTTCCATCTGGTTAAAAGTACTTATCGGACGGTCAAGAAGTGCATTTTCTTCGTTAAGGTCAATGAAAATATAATCACCGACTACTTCCATACCGCCTTTTTTTATTAAAACTTTGTTGTTTGCAGTAATGGTGTTTGCTACTTTATCAAAAATAACATCGTCAGCATATAATGCCACCCCCTGACTTGGTATAATAATTTCTACATTTCCGTGAGCTGTAACTATAGCATTTTCATTATCATAATCCATGATTTCACAATTCATAATCACACGGTCATGCGGAGCATCTGTATTATCTTTTTGAATTGTTATCTTTTTTTCCTGCTCCTGATTTTGGATTTTATCAGAAACTTCTACTTCGCTTTTATCCTTTTTATTTTTTTTAAACCTTTTTTTTCTTTCTTTTTTCTTTGACAAATTATCATCCTGAGAGTCATCATTTATTAATGCCTCAGGATTATCTAAAAGTACCGCATCTAAAACGGTTTCAGGATCCAAAAACTGATTTGGAGACTGTTCACCAAAGAACTTCTTATAACGTTCCTGATACTTCAAGCGTATTTTTTTCAGAGGCGGTATTGTACCTGTTTCTTTTTTGGAAGATATTGAAGGCTCATCTGACTGTTCAACACTTTTAAGCGGCGGTCCGATTATACTATCTCCCGTATAATCAGCCGGAGATGTTAAGCCCCATAATGCAGCGGAAGCAAAATTTGCGCTTAAGAAAAAAGATATTAAAAGTATTTTATATTTGATATTCAATATTACTGTCCTATATAATTTACCGGATTATTAGGCTGCCCGTTTACACGGACTTCAAAGTGGCAATGAGGTCCGGTACTATAACCGGTTGTTCCTTCTAACCCTATAACTTGTCCCTTCGTTACATACTGTCCGTTGCTTACTTTAATTGTATTCATGTGGGCATATAATGTAGTCATAGGCTTTCCGTTAACAACTCCGTGTTCGAGTATAACAACCTTTCCATATCCGCCATACCAACCGGAATATATAACCTTACCGGCATTAGAAGCCCTTATCGCACCCAAATTAGGACCACCTATATCAATACCTGAATGGAAAGAAGTACTTTTAAAAATAGGGTGAACACGTGTTCCAAAAGGTGATGTTATAGGTCCGCTAATCGGCTTTATAAATCCTGATGCCACTTTTACATCAGAACTTCCAGCCCTGTTAATATAAGAACCAATACTTGCAGATTGTCTGGCAAGATCTCTTTCTGTTTTTTCGTAATACGCTCTGTCAGTTCTAAGCTTATTAATCATTGTTTCATTTCTGTATATTGCACTCTGAATATAAACCTGCTGGCTTTCAGCTATACGTTTTTGCTGTTCCAAATTGCGTTTGCGCAATTCAATAGTGGTCTTTAAAACTGCAATTTCGTGAGCTTTCTTTTTGGCTGCATCCATTTGATCAAAATCTTTTTTAAGGATGATTTTTTGGAAATATAACCTGTCAACCAGAATATTAATATTACCTGCATTAAGAAGTAATTCACATATTGCTCTACGCTTAACTTTATAAATATTTCTCACATGTGCTTGAAGGGTCTCATTAAGTTCTTTATATTCATTCATTGCTTTAAAAAGCTTAACTTCCATATCGGCAAGTTCATTCTGGGTAGTTACAAGCTGAGCTTTGGAATAGGCTAAAGAATTTTTTGCATTTTCAAGTTTCTGCTGATTTTTATAAAGCCTGTTTGTTTCAACATTTTCGAGCCATTTTAACTTTTGTATTTTTTCCTTTGTCTGCTGGTGTTTTTGTGCAATATCCTGCTCTGCCAAAACAGAGAATTGTACTCCGCTGGCTAACCATATCAAGGCAGTTAATACAAGAAACAACCAGATTTTTTTCATTAATTATCGTCCCATGCTAAAAAGCATTAAAATACCAACACCAAAAGTCCAGAGTAAAAACGATATTATAATAATCCCGATAATAATCTTCTTATTTTTTCTAAAGAATTCCATATGCCCACCTCATTATTAATTTATACTACTACAAATGGGTAATGAATGCAAACAGCTTAAACACACCGCAAGCATACCAAGCAACATCTTTATTTTTATTTAATTCTGAAAATATTATGGATATAAAACAATCTTTTCAGAATAAATGCCTTACAAAATATGTAAGGCATTCAAAATGTATGAAGTTTTAAAACTTAAGAACAAAATATTATAAGTATAATTATTTTATCCTGTTATATGCCGGTGTATCTTAAAGGCAATTGTGTGTTTAAATAATTAAATATTTTGGACTAAAGGTATAACCACCTATTTAAACAATCACCATTTTTATATTCACCGACTAATTTATTTTATGCTTACTCATTTTGTGAAGCATCAGAGCTATCATCTTGTTGTGGTTTTATATGGTTTCCATTTTCATCTTTCGGCAGTTCTGGTGGAGTACCGTCAGATGATGCTTGAGTGTCCTGACCGAATGCTCCTTGCGGCGGGGTCATAGTGTTTCCATTTTCATCCTTTGGCGGTTCCGGCGGAGTGCCGTCAGATGATGCTTGAGCGCCTTGTCCGAATTTTCCTTGCGGCGGAGTTATATAATTTCCATTTTCATCTTTTGGCGGTTCCGGTGGAGTGCCGTTAGACGATGCTTGAGGCCGCTGACCGAATGCTCCTTGCGGCGGAGTCATATAATTTCCGTTTTCATCCTTTGGCGGCTCCGGTGGAGTGCCGTTAGACGATGCTTGAGCACCTTGTCCAAATTTTCCTTGCGGCGGTCTCATATAGTTTCCATTTTTATCTTTTGGTGGTTCCGGTGGAGTTCCTTTAGAGAAACCTTTAGCACCTTGTCCGAATTTTCCTTGCGGCGGTCTCATATAATTTCCGTTTTTATCTTTTGGTGGCTCCGGACGATTAGCATTAGAGTATTGGGGTGATGCTGTAGTATCACTTTGAACCGTTGTACCATCAGCAGCATAAGCAAACGAAAGCGAAGCTGTCATAACTGCTATTGTAGCAAAAAATAAGGCATATTTTTTCATAATTACTCTCCTCCATATTTATATACAAGTTATAATTTAATTCATATCATATATCTATGTCATCATATATCTATATTATTTCCTTTGTGAGAAAAATTTTAACCATATTATGATGTATTAAATTATAATGTAGAATTTTTTAATAGCATCGAAAATACAAAGATAATATAATAAACTGCATCTATACCAGCGGAAGGTTTAATCAAAACATATACTTTATCTGTCAAATCCTTTGTAAGTTCACTGTTAGTAATACTAGCTAAAACAGAGTCCCATATAGAATGCTCTAAAAAGTTAAATGTCGATAGCGGGACTTGTCTTGACCTGTTCGCAATAAACGTGTCTACGGATTTTGCTTCAAAGAATTCCATTCATTTTGCAAAAGTCCTCCGCACTCTGCTCACAGGTCGCTAATCCCGCATATAAGGATTTAAGCCTTCACTATTTCAATAATAAAAGAGATGATAACTCTTGTTATCATCTCTTTTATGGTGTCGATGGCGGGACTTGAACCCGCAAGGATTTCTCCACACGCCCCTCAAACGTGCGCGTATACCGATTCCGCCACATCGACACATTAATAACCTATTTAATTTTCAAATTCCGTTGAAATAACCGATAAAGAATTACTAACTGCAAAGCTGTACGGCTAAACCATACCTAATAATCGTATCATAAACATTTTTTCTATTCAAGATTTTTTATTAACTGAGACGGGATTAAGTTTTTCCCCAAAAGCTCCCGCTTATCATAGCAGGATAGGTACTCTTTCCCATAAAAAATACTATTTTTCAAGTTCTACTAAGTATAATCTTCTTTAGAGGCAGAACTGTCACTTACTCTGGTAAAATAGTATAGTCAAACGTTTCACCACCTGAAGTATACAAATATCTTTATAAGTTTGTTTTTTTAATCAAAATTTTAGCCCACGTAATAATTTGCAAAAAAAAAAGAGCCAGCAGGCTCTAATATCTTTTGTGTGAAGTGTAGTATGAAGAATAAACTTTTATCCGTCGTGTTATATTCTTATAAAGTATTTTCTATTGTTAAAATTGCTTTCTACTTAGATACTTGTTACAAAATTTAATATTATTGTGTAATATAAACTTATAAAGCCGGCTGACCATAATAATCACCGGCCTTATAAATTTTGTACTACATTATTCTGACTTTTGTTTTTCAACCCAAGCAGTATAACTAGTTTTAAAATCATTGGTAAACATTGTCATTAATGTACTCGGATTAAATGTATCATACTCCTGTTTGAGGTTGATCATCTTTGCATTATAGACACTTACTGTAACATAATCTGCAATTGTTGAACCTTTTGAATTTGCAAATATTGTATTAAATACATTTTCATCGAATTCAATACCATTAGCATCACACATACTTATTGCTTTTCTTTTTAGTTGAGACTCAAGAGCATCAAGCAAATCTTCAGCTGAAGATACATCTAATTCTGACCCATTTTGAACAGTACATATAGATACTTCATCTCCATTTTTAAGAGCCTCTAATACTCCTTCACTTACTCCAGCTTCTTCTGCTGCCTGTGCATAATCAATATCCTGTAAATCCATATCTGTTGAAGATGCATTCATTTCATCAATAGCTGCAGCTATATTTGTATTAAAAGCGGTAATAAAGTTTTGAACAATTGTTTGTATACCATCGTTAGATGTATATTTTTTATTCTTGTTTAGCCATGCAGAATTTGACTTATAAGATTCTACACCATCAAGGATTTCAGCCAATGTTGAGTTATAAACATTTTCAAATATGACTTCTACCTTATCAAATGAAAGCCCTTGTGACTCAAGCATTGTTTTAATTTGCTCTTTCATTTGGTCTTTAATACCGCTCTCTTCGATTCTGGTTCTGATTTCTTCTTGTATGTTTTCATCATGACCAGATTTACCCTTTACAGTAATCTGTTCATTATCATAATATCCCTCTAAGTTAGAGAAATCGATAGTATTTATATCTATTGCATAACTTGCACCGGATATCGAAGTAAATACAGCTTCTGCGGCTTCTTCTGCTTCAGCAATTGCACTAGCTTTTTCAGTTTCCAGCAATGATTCCGTTCCCAGTGACTCAATGAACTTATTAACCGCATCCATTAATGCTTGCCCATCAGTATAATTATCTATTTTCCTTTCAAGAGACGATGCACTAGTATAACTATATCCGTCAAGCATAACTGTAAAACCTTGTTCAAGGGCTGCATTTAAAAGTTCTTTTGCATAATCCTTTAATGTTTCTAGTTCACCGGAGTCAATATAATCCCATTTAGAACCTGAAGTATTAGTTTGCCAGGCAAGAATTTCATCTTCTATTTTACTATATTCAGATGATGCCAGATACTCTTGTAAATGAGTTCTCAAGTCTTTTTCCAGATTATCACCGGTATAATTTGCAATAAAGGTATCTGCCTCGGCTTCTAAAATAGCTCCTAGATTACTTATTAATATACTATAGACAGAATCATCTACCCCCCCCCCGATATCTTGTAGTATTTCATCAAGTATATCAGATTTAACCGCAGCTTGCTGCGCAGCTTCTGCTTCAGCAAGAGCTTCAGGAGTGTTAGATAATATTTCCTCTTTTAGTTCTTCATATTTTGTCGGCAGTATTGTTTCAAACTCTAATGCCATATTTGAAACATTATTGCCTTCTTCAACATATTCTTCTGCAAACGTGTCAATTAATGCTCTAAGTGCCGCAGTCATATCCGCTGCATACGCACTATTTGACCCAATAAAATCAGTTGTTACCTGCTGGATATAAGGGGCAAGTGCTTCTTCCATTTGTATTTTTTGTTCCCAAACTTGAAACTCCTCGTTTGAAATTTCTTTATCACCGTTTGTATCAACAGTTGACAATTCAACAGAGTCCAGTCCGTATTCTTTTAAAGCTGCATCGTACTCTTCTTCTGTAATAACACCATCCCCATCTTTGTCCATGTCTTCAAATTTAATTTTTACCCCTGATGATGTTGTTAAATTGCCGAAATTTACGTCCATTTGCTATACTCCTTATTTTTAAATTATTACTTTTTCATGTACTACGGCATTTTTTAGAAAAACTTTAATCTTATCAGGAAATATCTAACAAAAATTTTTACTAAAATAATGTTTATATCTTGATTTTCACCTTGCTAAACAGAACTTAATATTTCTTAATTATGTTAATTTTTTGTTACAATTTGTATTAGTTAAGCACGTTATTAAAATATATATATCCATCTACTTTGTATTTTATGTTACAATGACTGTGTTATGAAATGTGCTGAATTACAAAATGGAAAAATTGTAGTAAAAGAAATTGAAAATCTTACACTCGGGGTTAATAAAGGTGCTATCATAAAGGTTCGTGGATGCGGGCTTTGCGGTTCCGATATTGTTAAATACCGTCAAAATCTTGCTCCAAACGGAACTGTTCTCGGACATGAAATTGTAGGAGATATTATTGAAATTAACTCTGATACTGATTTTCAGTTTATGGACAGGATTGTTTCATCACATCATGTTCCCTGTTTTGAGTGTACTTACTGCAAAGCAGGCAATTATTCAATGTGCAAGCATTTTAAAGAAACTAACTTTGTTCCGGGCGGCTTCTGTGAAAGAATTTATCTGACAGAAGAACACCTGCAAAATGTTGCTCGAAAAGTCCCTGATAGTATTCCTGATGAAGTAATCTCTTTTTATGAGCCATTAGGATGCTGTATTCGAGCAATAAAACGTACACAATTAACAAAAAATGCAAATGTTCTTGTTGTCGGTTTAGGCTCTATAGGATTATTAATGGGCCAGGCTCTTGTTAATTACGGAATGAGCGTATTCGGGTGTGATATTCTTGAAGAGAGAATAGCCCTTGCGGAAAGCCTCGGGATTATCGGCTTTAACTCTCTTGAGTTAAATAAAGCAAAAGATTTTATTCTTGAAAATACCGATGGACTGGGTGTTGATGCCGTATTTATGACATCAGGTTCTGATAAAGCTATTGATGCAGGAATTACTCTTGTAAGAAACGGAGGAAAAATAAATGTATTCTCCAGTACTCCGCAGAATAACGGATATAAAAATAATGATATATATTACAGAGAACTAACCATTTTAGGCAGTTATTCTCCATCTCCCGAGGATTTACAGGATTCTTTTGATATGATTGGTTCAGGAAAAATAATTGTAAGAAACCTAGTAACGAATTATACGTTAGATCATATACAAGAAGCTTTCAATGATGCGATTTCTAATAAAATTATGAAAGCATTTATTAAAATATCGGAGTAAATATGAAAGCTGTTTTATATTATGGGCCGCAAAATATAAAATATGAAGAAACAATGATTAAACCGCTTGCGGAGGGAGAAATATTAGTAAAAGTTGAATCAGCATTGACCTGCGGAACTGATGTTAAAACATATCGCCGTGGACATCCGGTTTTAATTAAATCAATACCTTCTGGGTTCGGACACGAATTTGCAGGTGTTGTAACAAAACTGGGTAAAGGTGTTACCGGTTTCAAAGTCGGTGACAGAGTTGTTGCAGCAAATTCAGCGCCATGCGGAGAGTGTTTTTTTTGCCGCAGGGAAGAATATAACCTTTGTGAAAATCTGGATTTGTTAAATGGAGCCTACGCAGAATATATTGTTATACCTGAGCGAATTGTTAAGAAAAACACACTTATTCTGCCTGATAATCTATCTTTTGATAAAGCTGCATTTTGCGAACCGCTTGCAAATGTTGTCCACGGAGTAGAACGTACAGGAATAAAAGACGGCGATACAGTCGGGATTATAGGTATTGGTCCCATCGGGCTTATGTTTGCCAGACTTGCCAAACTCAAAGGTGCAAGAGTTATTGTGGCAGGAAGAAACCCGATAAAGTTAAAACTGGCAGAGGAATTTGCACACGCAGATGAAATTGTAGATTTAAAGAAATATCCAAATCCTGAAAAAATATTTAAATCTTTCACAGAAGAAGGCAAAGGACTTGATATAGCAGTTGAGTGTGTGGGACTGCCGGAAATCTGGGAAAGAATCTTTGAATGCGTCCGCCCCGGCGGTACGGTTCACTTTTTTGGAGGCTGCAAAGCCGGTTCTACTGTCACTTTTGACACCACCAGACTGCATTACAGTGACATCAAACTAATGAGTGTTTTCCACCATACCCCGAAGTATTTTCGCATGGCACTTAATTTAATAGCCTCAGGAAATGTTGAAGTAGAAAAACTCATTACGGCTGCCCTTCCGTTAAGTAAATTGGAATATGCTATGCAGCAGCATATTGAAGGTAAAGCCGTTAAGTTCCTTATAAAACCGCAATTTGTATAACACTTAAACCGCCGGTTTATAAATTAAACCGTATCACAAACTTTCTTTGTATGAATTGTTTGTAGTTTTTTACATAGCTCCAATCGTTTTAATACAAATGATGTTATCTTCCCCGAATTATTTCTTTCAAGCAAAAGACGGGTAGAAACGCCATTTTTACGTTGAGTATCAACTCCCGATAACAAGCCGTTTTTATAAATTCTTGTTTTTACAAGATTGTTGTTAGTCAAATATTTAATTTTACCGGAAAATTTCTCATTGTTCAATAATGCAACTCCATTTTTAAAACAAATCCCCTTCTCTCTAACAACTTCATTAAAAATCTTTAAACTTGATTTTTTATCGTAAGCAATGCCGGCTCCTGCCAATCCTAAAGTAGCAAGTCCGGATAAAGAAAGAAGAATACCTGCTGTTTGATTTCCTCGTTTTTTAAGAGCATTGTCATCATTTTCATTTGTATTTTTAAAAACAGGTGTTGCTACAGTGTGTGTTATATTTTCTATACGCATAATTTTCTCCAACATAAGTAACCACCCAAATATAGATAAAAAAAATGCGTTTTAATATTAGACACCGAGATAAAACATTAAGGGAATTTTTAACAAAAAAATATAAAAAGAGGAGGATAAAATTCCTCCTCTTTCGTTTATCATATAAACATTTGCATTGGCAATCCTTACATCATACCGCCCATGCCGCCCATTCCGCCCATAGGCATATCCGGGGCTTTATTTTCTTCCGGAATATCAACAACTGCTGCTTCTGTTGTTAACAACATAGATGCAACAGATGCTGCATTTTCAAGAGCAGAACGTGTAACTTTTGCTGGGTCTACAATACCTGCTGTAAACATATCAGTATATCTGTCAAGTAATGCGTCGTAGCCGTAAGCACCCTTTTCAGAACGTACATTTTCAATAACTACATCTGCTTTAGCACCTGCATTGTTTGCTATTGCTCTTAACGGAATATCTAATGCAGCTGTAAGAATTTTAAATCCGCTCTTTTCATCATCAGATTCAAATGCAAGAGTTGAAAGTTTATTTTCAAGATCTTGTTGTACTCTTACAAGTGCAACACCGCCGCCCGGTACAATACCTTCTTCGTTTGCAGCTCTTGTAGCATTAAGTGCATCTTCAATTCTTAATTTTCTTTCTTTTAGCTCAACTTCTGATGCTGCACCAACTTCAATAACGGCAACACCGCCTGAAAGCTTAGCCATACGTTCTTGGAGTTTTTCCTTATCATATTCACTGTCAGATGCTTCAATTTGTTTTTTAATCAAATTAACTCTTTCCTTAACAGCTTCTTTTGTTTCATTACCAACAACAATTGTTGTTTCATCCTTAGTAACAGTAACACGTTTTGCAAGTCCCATCATGTCGGTAGTAACATTTTCAAGCTTAATACCAAGTTCTTCAGTAAACATTTGACCGCCTGTTAAGATTGCAATATCTTCAAGCATTGCTTTTCTTCTATCGCCAAATCCTGGAGCTTTAACTGCAACAGCCCTTAAAACTTTTCTCATAGTGTTTACAACTAATGTTGCAAGAGCTTCGCCTTCAACATCTTCAGCAATAAGAAGTAATGAACGACCGTCACGTGCAACCTGTTCCAGAATAGGAACTAAATCAGCAATTAAGTTGATTTTCTTGTTGATACAAAGAACATAAGCATCTTCAAGTACTGCTTCCATTCTTTCAGCATCTGTAACAAAATAAGGTGAAATATAACCTTTATCAAACTGCATACCTTCAACAACTTTCAGATTTGTACCAAAAGATTTTGATTCTTCTACAGTTATAACACCGTCATTACCAACTTTTTCCATAGCTTCTGCAATCAATTCACCGATTTCAGAGTTATTACCTGCAGAAATACCTGCAACTTGAGCAATTTCTTCTTTTGTATTAACAGGTTTTGATAAATCCTTTTTAATTTTTTCTACTGCGATTTCTACAGCACGGTCAATCCCTCTTTTAATAGATATCGGGTTAGCTCCTGCCGTAAGATTTTTTAACCCTTCTTTAACTATTGCCTGAGCAAGAACAGATGCGGTTGTTGTACCATCACCTGCAACATCATTTGTTTTAGAAGAAACTTCTTTTAACAATTGAGCGCCTGCATTTTCCAAACCGTCTTGAAGTTCAATTTCTTTTGCGATAGTTACACCGTCATTAACAATTTGCGGTGCACCGAATTTCTTTTGAAGAATAACGTTTCTTCCTTTAGGCCCTAATGTAACTTTTACAGCTTCGGCAACTGCATCAATCCCCTTAAGAAGGGATTTTCTGGCCTCTTCTTGAAAAACTATACGTTTTGCCATTTTTATTTCTCCTTTACCAGTAATTATTCAATAATAGCTAATGCATCTTTTACAGAAAGTATTTTGTACTCAACACCATCAACTTTCACGTCTGTTCCTGAATATTTAGCGTACAAAATAACATCGCCGACTTTAACATCCATCGGTTCTCTATCGCCGTTATCATTAACTTTTCCTGCGCCAACTGCAACCACTTCGCCTTTTTGCGGTTTTTCTTTAGCGCTGTCAGGGATAAAAATACCGCCTGATGTTTGTTCTGTATCTTCAATAACTTTGATTACAATTCTGTCTGCTAATGGTTTAATTGCCATAATATATTCCTCCTTTTTCTTCTATAATTTATTTATACATCCGAAAAACAAAATAATTAATTTTCTTAATGAAAAATTAAGAATTTAATTTGTTATTTTTAACAGGTTTAAAATACGGCTGTTTTATCGCACCAAAAACACATTTAGCGTACGATTTTATGCCTGATTACAGAGTTGCTGCCTTGAGATGATATAAATAAAAGATCATTATTTACATGCAGTCCATAAGGCTTGTCAACTCCGTCTAAAAGCACCGAAACATTACCATCCGGAGTTATTTTTAAAACATTATTTGCATTATAGTTTGCAACATAAATATTGCCGACTCTATCGCTTGCAAGACTAATCGGACCGCTGAGTTTAGGACTTTTCACATAAATAAGCCGCCTCCCATCTGGAGTAATCTTCAGGATTGTGTTATCAGTAAATGTTGCAATATAAATGTTACCCGCATAATCTGAGGTTATCCCTGTAGGACTTACAATATTTTCATAAATACCGACTGTCTTTGCTATATTAGACTGTGGATTTACCGCCGGCTCCGGTGTGTCCGTTTTTATTGTTAATTTTTCAACAAGTGCCTGTGCTGGTTTATAATACTCACTTACCGGAGGTATTATATTTACATAAGTCTTAACATTATTATAATCACCGATTTTTGCACAAATTTGAGCAGCTTTAAATACAGACTCATAGTCGTTCGGGTTTCTTAACAGTATTTGTTTAAATACCGATAATGCCTCCGAGTGCTGGTTTGTATAATCAAGAATTGTTGCAAGATTATAATAAGCATCGATATAATCGGGATAAATATTAATAGCCTCACGGAAGGATTTTATAGCTTTATCATACAGCCCGAGTTTGTAGTAATCCACTCCCTGATTATATTCAAGTTTTGCATCAACAGGTATTGCACTCTCTGCAGCGTAACCTAACTGCTGAGGTACAATTGCTAATCCTGTTAATAGAACCAATATTGAGAGTAGTTTTTTCAATACTTATTATCCTAATTTAGCCAACAAATCCTTATGTTTTTCTGCGAATTTATGTCCGCGTGCAATAATTGCAGCTTTTAATATTTCCTGCAGATTAATAGTTTCTTTTGATTCAAAATTATTTGGCAGCCTGAGTGACCAATTTGAATCACCTGATGTACCGGGACGGTTGTAAACATCTTCTATCTGGAAGAAATCCGTAAAGAAAATTTGGACATTACGTGCTTTTGATGCAAAAATTTCTACAAGTTTTACAAACTTAAGATAATTTGCATCTATAGTAAGTTTAACAATTATATCGTCTTTATTTTCTTCTTCAGCAAACAAATCTTCCACAAGATTCTTTGCATGCAAATACCCTTCATGAGTATTTATCATTGATTTAGCCCAGAAAGAGACCGGAAGATTATCATGTGTTCCAACCATATTCCAAACATTTTCACCAATATTTTTACATCTATAAGGATGTTCCGGTTTTTCGGGAACAACAAACTGGGTTAAGCGCATCCCTTGAAGCTGGTATTTTTCCATAACAGCAACAACCGGATTAGTTAATGTTCCAAGATCTTCACATACGATTGAGTTTTTATCCAAACCGCATTCTTCAGCGGCAGCAATAACAATTTTTTCCACAAATCTGCCGTATAACTTTACCTGTTCATCATTAAGAGTTTTTACCCTTTTTTCCTTATCAGCTTCCAATGTGTAATCTAAGTCTTCAAGGGTTGCTACTGCAAATTTAGACAGGAACGGATGTTCCGGTGAAGAAAACAGACGTCCTGCACCATCTTCACATTTAGGAGTTTTGTCAGAGCGGTAAACCCACGGATCAATAAGCCCTACGATGTGGTCAATCCTGACTCCGCCGGGGTTTTCTGTAAACATTTTTTTATAAAGACGTTTCATCAATTCACCGCCCTCGCCAAGATTTCCTTCCCTGTCAAAAAGCTTGTCAGGGTTCATTGCAGGAAAACCCCATGCCTGACCGTCTTTTGAAAAATAATCGGGCGGGCAGCCAAGAGAATACCCTTCAAGGAACAAAGACTGATAAGCCCAGGCATCTCTGTCAGAGAACGCAACCTGACGGTCAGCTATCATTTTAATATTGTGCTTGAGTGCAAATTCCTTTGTCTTTAAAGACTGTTCTTCAAGCACAAACTGACAAAACTTATAAAAATCAATTTCTTGCGAATATTTTTTAGAAATCTCATCAATTCTTGCTTTATATCTTTTAGCATCATCATCATTTGACGGATTTAAAAGATTTTTATCATCTTTATTTTTCCAGCTATACCAGTAATCCCCTCCATTTTCAATAGAAAGTGCTTCGTATAACGAATCTTTAGACAGCCAAAAATCATTATCTTTTTTAAATTTATCAAAAGCTTTTGTAAACTTTGATGATTTTTTGAAATTTTCGTATGCAATTTTAAGTGCATCAATTTGTACTCTTGAAATATATGAATATGCAGTTTTTCCTTTATCTGCATTAGGGTTATTATTAACAACTTTATCAAATTCACCAGCAGGGAGAATATTATCCCATTCAGATGTTGTTAATTGTTTTAAATCTATAAACAACGGATTACCGGAAAAAATTGTACCGCAATAAGGAGAAGCGTCTGTTGATTTTGTTTTTCCGTTAGGACCAAGCTGGATGGCATTAAAATAGTTTTCAGCATAACTTATAAGGGCATGCCCTGCGCTTGAGTTGTAAGTCCCGAAGCCGGTATCTTCACCTTTTAGTGCCGGAAAACTTCCGCCATGAATAATGAGTGCAAAATTATCTTTCCCAAGAACTTTCAAAGCCTCTTTTACAAGTTTGCTGTCTGATTTAACCATAGTCCCGCTTGTCATAAATACCCTCCTTCTCTTCCTCAAGTGTATCATCCTTATATTTTTTTTTCAACATTAAGAACTGTTAACAATCAGGATAATACTGTATAAATTACAAAACCACTCTGTTTTTTTCGCAGAGTGGTTATTTTAAATGTTTACAATCCTTAAAGAGTCTGCATTTCAACTGATGATTCTCTAATCTCAGGAACTTCATTATCATGCGGAAGTTCTGGGACATCTTCCCTTGCTGTAAGCTCTGTTACCGGAATTGTATCAAGTTCCAAATTTTTCTTTTGTTGATCCATAATTTTCAGCAGAATAGGATCAGGATCCTTTTTTAGAGCGTTATAATCCGCCATAATTTTTGATACGAAATGTTTTGTTTCGGCAAAGGGCGGAATAGCATTGTATTTTTTCACGTTTCCCGGTCCAGCATTATAAGCGGCAAGGGCAAGTTCTGTAGATCCGAACATATCATACATCATCTTGTAGTACATTAATCCGCCTTTTATATTTTCATTAAGATAATAAGGGTTAACCCCGAGCTTTGCAGCTGTAGAAGGCATTAATTGATATACCCCGATTGCACCATGGCGGCTTTTCAATGAATGATTGTAATTAGATTCTTTCTTTGCCAGACTGAGTGCCAATGCCGGATCAACATCCATTTCCAGAGAATGTTTAATAATACTTTCTTTTACCGTATCAGCAGGTATTTCTGCTGCAATAGCACAGTTGAAACCATATATTGTAATAGCTGCTAATACCAGTGATAATTTTTTAATCATAAGTCCTCTTCCTAATTGTTAGCCGGAACTTGCAATAAGACTTAGAAGAAATATCTGTACATATAAAAAATGATATTATAAAATCCCATCGCAATTATGTAATTTTCAAGTGCATTGTAAAACAAATAATCTGAAAAATCAACCCTTATATAAAAAACGTAGCTTGTTTACTGAGAAAGCAGCAAAATCAGATAAAAAATTAAGGATTTCATACACGTTTTTTTTAGCAAACTTTCGGACATGTCAGATATGCACTAATTGTAAATTTTGTAAAGTTTTAACAAAAAAATTTACATCGTGAAACATTTTGATTCAAAAAACAAATTTTATGCTAAATTAAAAGTAACAAAAGATTTTTCTAATTATCACATGGGAATTATAGGAGATAATAATGGCGGAGTATTTGACCAAAGAGGAAATTAAGCAGTGGAGAAGCTCATTGGAAAAAATAACTTTAGAGGAGTATGCAGCAAGGTTAGGTAAACTAATAGAAGAAGCAAAACCAACAAACGATGTTGTTGATATGGTTATGAATGAACAGAAGATGACAACAAGTAATCATTCCAAAACAAATAAACAGGATAAATTTGCAGCCATAGCACAGAGAGCCTTCGAACGTGAACGTCAGATTTCTCATACACCGTTTTCTATAAGCAGACCAAAACAACAGGAAGATAAACAGTCTTTAAAAGCGGATAAAGAAAACAATCCGGCAATTACGGTTGAGGTTAATATAGAGTTGAAAAAATCTCTTACAGATAGAGAGCAGGCAGTTTTTGATTATTTACTTGCAAATATTAACAAAACAGTTTATGCAAAGGATCTGGCAACATTACTGGGACTTCCGCGTGATTACGTTTATAAATATATCAAAAATTTGAGAGCAAAAATAGAGGGCGATAAATTACAAAATTGTCAGGGTGGCGGTTTTATCCTCACTGCGTAAGATTGGCGGTTACATGGAGTTATTTAAGGCACTTGATTTTCTGGAAAGTACCGGATGTTTGTATACATTAGATTATGCAAAAAAGTATTTGTACAGTTCTAAATTGTCTAATTACATTTTTGATATGTTTGATATAAAGGAATGTGCAAATCTCGGTGTCATCTACACCAAACCGATAAAAGTAGGTGAACAGTATATTGTAGATGGTACTAGCAGGCTTATAGGTCTCTCTTTATTTTTATTTGCAGTATGCGAATGCTGGAAAAATACAACAGAACGAAACGAACTTCTAATAAGGAAAATAAAAACCAATTACCTGCTGCATAACGGACGTCCTAAAATAATATTAAAAGGCAGTAACAATGACATATATGAACCGCTGCTGCTTGGAGATAGAATTTCCGGTAAAAATAAAAAAACAGTTATTTTTTGTACATATCATGAGTACTGGACAAAATTAAAACTCGGAAATTATGATTTAAAAGACATTATGGAAAAACTAAACAGATTGTATTTATATAATACTAATCTTACAAGCACGGAATTTCCACAAATCAGGGATTTTTATTATTTTCATAATATTGATAACCCGAAGCTTAATCAAATATTACTTATCCGAGATTTTCTTAAAGAAGAAGAGGCAGAATACGAATGGAGCGAAATAGAACAACTATTTTATAACAATAAAGATTATCTTATGATGTTTTTACGAGATTTTTTAATAACAAAATATAAGATAAAAAAAATACCGTTTAACAGTTATTATCTTGTTTTGAAAGATTATGTAAATAAACTCAAGAAATATATGAGCGTACTAAAAATTGTTGAGGGAATACACAAATCAGCTCTCACTTATAACAGCATATTAAATGTTGATATAGAAGATGAAGATATTAAAAATAAGTTTATTGAAATAAAGTTTAATAAAGGCAATGATACTTACGCATATCTTCTTGAAATTTTTGAAGATTATAAGGATGGAAATATCACAAAAGATACATTTGTAGAAATCCTTACAGCTGTTAACGAATATTTATTAAACAGAAGTGTTAACCCGTCATCACGCACTAATTTTAACGATTTAATAGCCGATTTAAATAAAATGTTATATGGTGAAAGTGAAAATTAATTTTTATATTTGATAAAATAAAAAATTTGTGTATAATAAACTTGTGACTGTTTAGTCTCTATTTAGGTAAAAATTGTATAGCACATAGAAGGAAGTCAGAGGGTCGTTCACCTTAGGCGTTTGTTTCTCATTTTGCTGTTGCAGCAGATGAAGATAGTTGTTCTGCGTGTCTATGCAGAAAATAGCGAGGATATTTATCACATGAAAAAAATTTTTGTTACTAAACACGGAT
>CAYVMC010000029.1:0-23740 GCA_964452495.1 uncultured Muribaculaceae bacterium
CTAAAACTTTAATAGTTTTAGATAAATCTTTACAAAAATTTACAATTAAAAAAAAACAAAAGAATAATCAAATAAGCCTACAGCTTATATTCTCTATTTGTATGTTTTTGTGTATTATTGATACTCAAGGAGTAACTTAAAAAATACAAAATTAGCCTAGTAATGAACTATAATTAGCATTTAACTGAGATATTACCAGTTCCATTGCTGCGAATTTAGCTTCTAATCGAGCCTGATAAGAATCAACAGATGCTTGTCGTTTTTCGATTTTACTTTCCATATTAGAAATCTGGTTACTTAATGACGATTCTTTTGTAGAAAAATAACCACCTGTATATAATGCATTATCAACTACTGTTTTTAAAGAACTTAATATACCGTTTGTCCCTACCAATAACGCTTTAACAGCATCACTGTTTGTTGCCAGAGCCTCTGCTAAAGTATCTTCATCTAAAGACAATGATACCGTATCACTAGCTAATGTGCTGCTTGCGTCTCCTGTACTAATACCTATTTGTGATAGCAGAGTATAAATATTATCTATATCAGTTGATGAATTCATAATGTTACGCATTGATGAGTATATTGCATTCAAGGTAGTTTCACCGTGCAAATCAGCTCCAATAGCTGTATCTGTATCTATTTCTGACATTAATGTATTGTATGCGTCTATAACCTCAGTAAGTGCCTCTACAATTCCTGAAGTGTCCTGTTCTATCGTTAATGTAGTACTACCCGTTTCATCAGTATTTACAGATTTTAGAGTTAATGTTACACCGGTAAGTTTTGAAACATCCGAAGTTATTGTGTTTGAAGTAGATACAATATCAGTACCGTTTATATTAACAATAGCATTTTGACCAAGAGTTTGTGCTGAAGTAATTAAGCGGGTAGATACAACTTCACCGTCATCATCATATTCTGTAGAGGTTAATCCCATTACATCCGTAAAGTTACTGGTTCCAGCTTCTATATTAATATACGAAGCCCCCTCTACGGTTGAACGTAACACAAGCTTACCATTTGCAGAATCCCAGCTAGCATAAACATTTGCATCAGCATTACTGTTAATTTCTGCAATAAGACTATCCAATGTAGTAGTTTCATCAATTGTAAAGGTTGCATTACCTATAGTAAAGGTCCCCGCAGTAATTTGAGTAGTAAACCCTGCACTTTCATCTGTCAATAAAACAGAACCGTTTACTTTATAAACAGACGATGATGACTCATAAACCCCTTCGTCATTAATTTCTAAGCCCAATAAAGAAACAAAATTTGATGTATCAGTATTTGCACCAATACCCAGCTCAGCTGAAGAATCCGTTGCAGCTAATGACAGTATACCTGTTTCTTCATCAATTGAAAGAGTCACTCCTGCTTGGCTCAGTAAAGATTGAAGATTTGCAACTGTATAATTTTCTTCAATATTAATCTCGGTTCTTACTCCATCAACATAAACACTAAATGAACCTGTTTGTATACCTAAATCAGAAAGTTTTGTATTACCGTCAGCGACTTCACTTACCGCATCAGCTGCCTGTGCCGTCGTATTTGTGGCCAACTGTTTGACCGTTATGTCATAAGTATCACGGGTTGCATCCGTTGTTACCGTAGCTGTAAAGACTGACTCATCACTTGATGTTGCAACATTTGACGCAAAAATATCCATTGACGCACTGTATAAAGAGTCTGTCAATGCTTGTAGTGCTGTTTGTAAAGCCGTAAAAGATGATTTTAAACTTGAAAGAGTTGACTGAGTCTGTTCAATTTCAGATAATTGATTTTGTAACGAAGTTACACTAAGTTGCTTAACTGAAACAAGAGCGCTTACCCATGAATCGGTATCTAAACCACTAGCCAAACCGCTGAATGATATTGTCATCTTTACGTTCCTTCCTGATAGTTTATTCTTCCATGTATAATTATTATATTCCACATTTTTATCCTTTTCAACCATATAAGTATATTAATTGTTAAGATATGTAAATAAAAATTTACTAAAAAAAATGAACTTTTTATTTTTTATATCGTTTTATCTGTGTACAAGATAAAAGAAAGGATATTTTTATGAGTGAAGAACAAAAAGAAGTTTATGAAATTAAAAAAAGCTGTGTTAAACAATTTTTAATAATTGTTTGCGGTTCTTTTGTAGGTTGTTTACTTGCGCTAATTCTTATGGGACATGCCATGAAGCCTAAATTTCCGCCTGCTCCGTATGGCGGTGGTATGATGATACCTCCGGCACCTATGACACAATTTCATCACAGAGGTGAACCGGCACCAGATTGCACTTGTAAAAAACCGATAAAAGGTGATCGCCCAGCACCGGATAAATTAAAAGCTCCAGACAAAAAATTTAATCCGGCTGATGAAAACAGAGCAAAGCAACCTCCTTCTCAATTTCCTGCTCCGGCACATGAAAGGAAATAGTTAATAAAAATAAATGAGGTACGTAATAAAAACGTACCTCATTTATTTATAACCTGCTAATTAAACATTCTCTGTTGTATTTTCTTCTTCTTTGAACTCAGAATCACCATTCTTTTCTTCAATGGTTTCTTTTTGAATTTCTGTACTTTCTTGAGAAATGTTTTCGTCTGATACACTCTCTTCCTTGGGGTTATTATTATCTTCATTCTCTAGCCCTTCTTGTGTTTCCGTATTAGTATCGGCAGAATCTTCCGATTCCACATCATCTTCATCTTCTACAAGTTGAATTCCTTTTAACAATGAATCCTTTTTAAGAGCCTCTTCTATTTCCTTTTCATCCTTTGCCCTTATAACAGGAATAGAAAGCATAAGAGCAACCTGATCACCCTCTTGCTCAAAATTAAGTTCTAGCAAATTTTTATCAAGTTCAACATATTTGGATAACAAATCAATCAATTCTCCACGCATTTGTTCAAGAACTTTAGGAGTAAGATTTGTTCTATCTTGCATTAATACCAGTTTTAAACGACTTCTTGCAACATCTTTAACATTACTTTCTGTAATATCTTGAGGTTTAAAGAAGCTGAAAACCTTATTATAAAAGTCTATAAAAAAACTCATCTTCCTTTTACCCCACTTATATCTTAGCTTTTATTTCTTTAATAGTCTTCTCAAAGAAGTTTTTAATCTTACCTATAAAATTTTTATTTTCTTCTAGGTTTAAAAATTCAACTTCTTCCCCCATAATTCGTTTTGCAACGTTTCTATACGCCTGACCTGCAAGAGATTTTTCATCGTTAACTATTGGATCACCTTTATTGGTTGATGAAATAATTCCTGTATCCTCAGGAATAATCCCTATTAAATCACATGCAAGAAGTTCCACGACATCCTCTACACTCATCATATCATTTGTTGCTATGAGATTTGGTCTTACCCTGTTTAGGAGCAGCTTATAGCTCTCAATTTCTTCTTTTGCTGCAAGTAAACCAATAATTCTATCAGCATCACGTATAGCAGACATTTCCGGTGTTGTCACCACAATCGCTTCTGAAGCACCTGCAACAGCATTTTGGAACCCCTGTTCAATCCCCGCAGGGCAGTCTACTAAGATAAAATCATTATCTTTTTTTAATTTTTCACAAATATCTTTTAGTTGTTCCTCGGAAACAGCAGACTTGTCACGGGTTTGAGCAGCTGCCAACAAAGAAAGATTCGGATTTTTTTTATCTTTTACAAGTGCTTGTTTTAACTTACAGCGATCTTCAACAACGTCTACAATAGTATATACAATCCTGTTTTCAAGTCCCAAAAGCAAATCAAGATTTCTCAAGCCAATATCTGTATCTATAAGCACAACTTTCTTACCAGCTTTGGCAAGAGCTGTTCCTATATTAGCGCTTGTAGTGGTTTTACCTACTCCGCCTTTGCCTGAAGTAATAACTATTACACGACCGCTCATTCATCTCTCCTTAGTTTTTTGTAAATTACTATACTGCTATTTTCCAACACTGCTACTTCCGGTGTAAATTCATTAGATTTTTGAATATACGGAACATTATATGTATCATTACGCCTTGCATAAAGTCCGGCAATTCTTAACTGGATTGCATTTAGTTTCAATGCTCGGACTTTGGCATTAACATTTCCGTGAGCACCAGCATGAGCAATACCGCCAAGAATTCCCCATACAGTTATATCTCCTTTAGCTATAATTTCACTGCCTGGATGGGCATCACCTACTATAAATATGTTGCCTTCATAGGTTATTGTCTGTCCTGAACGTAAAGTTCTATTTAAGTACAAAGTTGGCAGAGCTTCAGGATTTTCTTCATGATTTTTTTGTTCATCAGGAAGTATTCCTGTTGTGTCCATCATTACATACTTACTGTCGCCATTAAGAACGAGACCTGCAGCTTCTACAACCTCACTAAAATCAGCAATCGGAGTCAAAGGAACATTTTCTTCCTTAGCTTCATTATTATCATCAACAGTTGTTACAATTCCTAGAACTGTATCAATTTCTTCCTGTGTTGCCGAATGTGATGTATCAGTTTCGATTTCATTTTTTAATTCAGAAACAAGTATTGACATTTCTTCAGCAGCAGACTTAGTCTGTGCAGAAGATGTATCTATCAGACCGATTTCTCCTTGCATAGAATCAATAAGTGCTTTTATACTAAGCAGCTGCGATTGATTCAAATCAGTATCCCCCAGTTTTAAGCATATTTTTTTATTTCGCGCTTCAGGTAAATCTAAAATAGAACTCAATTCATATATTAATTGAGAGGTGTTCTTAGTATTACTAAGGTCAACTATAAATCCGTTTTCTATAGTACCATTATCCATATATCACCCGCAGTTATCTGTTACAAATTAAGATTAACTTAAAAAATATTTCTATTCAATGAAGTGTGTATAAATGTAAATTTATAAATCCATTGCCGTTTTAATTGCTGATAACATCGACTTTTCTGATGCAATACCTTTTCCGGCTATATCATACGCCGTACCATGTGCTGGAGAAGTCCTTATTATATCAAGACCAATTGTCATATTAACAGTCTCATCAATACTTGCCGCCTTAACAGGTATCAGTCCTTGATCGTGATACATCGCAATATAACAATCATAAGGTTGTTTTTTATTTTTAACAGCAGTCTGTAACGCGACTGCCATAAGAGTATCTGCGCTAAAAGGATTGGTTATATCAATCCCTTGCATACGTAACTCTCTAACTGCAGGGGTTAAAATTTCGACTTCTTCTTTCCCGATAATACCATTTTCTCCTGCATGAGGATTTAGGGCACATAAAGCAAATTTTGGAGACTTGATATGCGTATGCCATATAAAAAAGTTGTATAACCTGATAACTTTTGAGCGCAGCATTTCTTTTGTAATTCTTATTTCTTGTAACGGGATATGGCGGGTTAGAAGAAGCACTCTAAAATCTTTACAAAGAAAAAGCATTTCTGCTTTCTCTTCGTTTTTTGCCAGAAAGTGTTCCAGCACCTCTGTTTGTCCGTTAAACATATGTCCAGCAAGATGCATTGCATTTTTAGAAACAGGAGCAGTCACTATTCGTTTAGGACGGAGAGTACAAGCGACTTCAAGCTGTTTGAATGAAAAATCACCACCAGAAGATGTATCTTTTCCTTCATTTATTTCGCCATTGTATGGTAAATTTATAACTTCAATATCTGAACGCAAATTCCCATTTTTCTTTAATACATCTTCATTACTTATTACAACAAATTTATCTGATTTAAGTTTTAACGTATTAAGTGATTCTATAACAATTTCTGCACCTATACCATTTGGATCACCTGTTGTAATAGCTATTTTATCAGAATAATTATTCATGAGCATTTAAATAATTTAAAATATCAACAAGAGTATTAGCTGTACCCAAATTTCCAGATTTTGTAACTATCCACCTTTTATAACCGTTTCTTGCAATGGCAATAGCAGGTGCAGCTTCTCCCATAATATCAAGTTCTGTTGAGTTTATACTTTTGCAACATTTATAAGAAGTTTCGCCACCCATCATTATGAGAATAATATCACGTGCAGCCGAAATTTCCTGTGCAATGACTCCGAGGAAATCAGTTATTTTCTGGTAAAATGATGATTTTGAACTATTTTCATCAGCAGGAACTCCGCAAATATTTTCATAATCATCCATTATACTGGAGGTATGTACAAGAATAATATTATCCTTACCTAAATTATCAAGAATTTTTTCAATAATTACAGATTGTTTATTATTAATGATATCATCTGTTTTTAAGGATATCATATACACATTTTGAAAATCATCTGATTGTTCCAATCGTTCTATTTGTTTTGCGGTAATTTGGGTCGCACTGCCTGATAATATAAGTTTAGGCAGATTTGGTATTTTTAATTGTTCATCATGCTTTTTTATTGAGCCAAGCCAAACATTTGCCAGAACTTTTGCAAAAGCAGCTGTTCCTGTAGGAAGAATTTTATATTCAAGTTTATTAATAGCAAGAACTATCTGCTCAATATTTGTTGTAGATACAGCATCAGCTACTATTAGCTTTTTACCAGATTCTATCAACTCATTTAACCGTTTTAATATAGGTCCTGCCCCGTTCATAACAGTTTTAAGCTCTATACACCCAATAATATCCTCATGTTCTGCTCCAACTTGTTCCTTAAACATTGTCGGAATATGTGATTCAAGTATGGGAGATACTGGATCCATTGCCATATCACTCATTGAAATAGGTAATCCTTTCAATAAATGATACCCTCCAACAGTTATTCTTCCCTCAGCCGGAAAAGCTGGAATAACAATTGCTGCATCATATTCCAGTTCTTTGAGAACTGTCAAAGTTTCAATAGCAATATGTCCCCGCAGTGTAGAATCAATTTTTTTATAGTAATATTCAAAATTAAAATTATCTTTCAGAAAATTTGTTACTGATTTAACACGATTATAAGCAGCCTCCTGAGATAAATTTCTGCTTTCAGTTGAAATAGCCCAAGCCTGAGTATTCTCACGAGCCGACTCAGATGGTGTCCGTTCTTCAAGCAAAATTTTTGTTGAAGCACCTTTTTGCTGCATCTGTAGTGCAGTATCATTTGCACCGGTCAAATCATCAGCAATTATTCCGATTAAATCAGATATAAACATTATTCAGCATCCCTCTTTGAGCCTAATAACCTTATGTTATTGGCAACAATTAAATATCTTTCTCTAGTATCACCTGATGCATCATTCCATTTACTAATACTTATCCTGCCGTCTACAGCAACCTGACGACCACGTTTAATATATTCACCCGCAAATTCAGCCTGCTTATCCCAAACTTCAATATTATACCAGTCAGCTACTTCTTCTTTAGTTCTTGCGTCCCAGCGGTTAACAGCAAGTGAAAATGATGTCTTCACTTTTCCTGATTCAAAATATTTAATTTCAGCATCCTGACCTGCCCGGCCTATTATTGTTACTGTATTCATAGTACTCCTTTATTATATATCAATTTTTTCCATAAGATTATCTGATATGTCAAAATTTGCATATACATTTTGCACATCATCATGTTCTTCTAATTTGCTCAATAGTTTGAGAATATTTGTTGCAACCTTTTCATCCGTTATTTCAATCATATTCTGAGGAATACGAGTAAATTCGGCATTAGTAGAAACAAATCCTTCTTTTTCAAGACCTTCAACTATACTTTGGAAATCAGCAACAGATGTAAGCACTTTATAACAATCTTCTTCCTCAACTATATCTTCAGCATTCAGATTAATTGCCGTTTCAAACAATTTTTCATAGTCAATACTTTTGTCAAATGTTATACTACCTCTTTTATCAAACATCCAGCCTACGCAGCCAGTTTCTCCAAGATTTCCGTTAAATTTTGTAAAGTAACTTCTTATATCGCCCGCCGTACGATTTTTATTGTCAGTCATTGCTTCTACAACAACAGCAACACCACCTTCGGCATAACCTTCATAAATTATTTCTTCATAATTTTCATTACTTGAAGAACCTGCACCTTTTTCAATGGCACGTTTAATATTATCATTAGGAAGTCCTGCGGCTTTCGCGCGTTCAATTGCTGTTTTCAATCGGAAATTTCCTGCTGGATCACTTCCTCCCAAGCGTGATGCAACAATAAGTTCTCTTGAATACTTTTGAAACTCTGCAGCTCGGGCAGAGTCTACTTTTGCTTTTTTTCGTTTTATTGTCGACCATTTTGAATGTCCGCTCATTTTTACCTCTTTTCTCTATATGATTATGATAACATAGAGATAAAATTCAACAACCGACGAATAGTAAGTTTTTAAGATTTGTTTCAATATTAATCATGTAAGGAGTGTAACAGTATGTTTGATTTATTTGAACTAGAAAGATGTCCGTATTGCCAAAAAGTAATAGAATTTATGGACTCAAAAGACATAAAATACACAAAACACGATATAACAAATCCAACGGAAGAAGAAACCCTAATTAGACTTGGTGGGAAAAGACAGGTACCATTCTTATATAATAAAGAAAATGGATTAAAAATGTATGAATCAGCAGATATTATCGAATATCTAAAAAACCTTTAATAATCAGACTGTTGGTCATAATCCTCATCATCTCTAAGTGATGACAAATCATCTGAATACACAGCATCGAAATCATCTGGCAATAAGTCATCCTCTGGCCAGATAGTTTCATCATCAAATCTACAGGCACTTAAATTATAGGCACAAGAAAAATCAGAATTAGTTAAATCTGTCTCATTAAGAATTGCACCTGCCATATCAGCTTCTGAAAAATTACAATAATCAAGCTTAGCATAGCTAAAATCAGTACCATTTAAAAGTGACTCCGAAAAATTACATTCTACACAATTTACCCGCGTAAAATCAGCCGAAGTTAAATCACAATTAGTAAAAACTACCTCACTTAGATTTGCATCACTAAATCCGGCTGAATTCAAATTAGCATTTGTAAAATCAACACCACTTAGCACCATATTACTAAAATCCATTTCACTTAAATCTGCGCCAGCTTCTCCTGCATTAGCCAGTTCGGCATTAAATGCTTCTACATCAGATTCTACAAGTCTCAGTAATTCATCTTTTGTCAACATGTTTTAACTCCTAATTAATCAAATTCATCTGCATAGCCAGTAATACGGCTTGCGTTCTGTTTGTTACTTTTAACTTTTTAAAAATACTGTTAAGATGGGTTTTAACAGTAACATCACGCACAAAAAGTTTGTCAGCTATATCCTGATTTGTAGCCCCTTTGGCTACAAGAGCCAGTACTTCTTTTTCTCTTGATGTAAGTGCTTCAATATCTGTATTTGCGTTTATAGCCACATCTTTTTTACCGCTATTTTCATTTTGCCATTTACAGCGTCTCAAAATAGCTTCCATTCTAGCAAGTAAATTAGGTAAAATAAAAGGTTTTACTATATAATCATCTGCACCTATTTTTAGTCCTGATACAATTTTTTGATCTTCATTAACGGCTGTAATCATTATAACTGGTAAATATTTATGTTTTTTATTAGTTCTTATAGCTTTTAACGTATCCCACCCGTTCATTTGAGGCATCATTACATCAAGCAAAACCAGATCAAATCCTTTATTTTCATTACTTAATTCTTTTAATGCATCAATACCATTTGTTACTACCGTAACATCATAACCATACATAGGCAGTGCATCAGCCAAGTATTTAGGATTATCGTCCACCAGTAATATTGAAGCTAAACCATCCATAATTCCCTCTTATACTAATTTTTCATTTAATGCCTTTAAAGCAGCCTGCAAGCGATCTTCTACTTCCAGCTTTTGTAAGATACTTGCGACATGAGCTTTTGTTGTATTTACAGTTACACACAATTCTTTTGCTACGTCAATGTTGCTATACCCTTCTGTTATCAATTTAAGAATTTGCTTTTCCCTGATTGTTAAATTATAATCCTTTTTATACTGTGGAACATCCTTCATTTGGGTGTTTGATACAGCTCTTAATACTATATGCGCAATAGAAGGATCAAACCACGATGCACCCTCAAGCACTGATGATGCTACTTGTAATAGTCTCTTAGGGTTAATCTCTTTAGAGCAGTAAGCATTAGCACCCGCTTTAAGTGACGAAATAACTTCTTGCTCATCATTATGAGAGGTTAAAATAATAATTTTTATGTCACTGTTTAAATCTCGGATTTTCTTACTTGCAACAATACCATCAATTCCTGGCAAACCTAAATCCATAATAACCAGATCAACAGGATTATTAAGAATAATTTCTAAGCCGCTTTCAGCAGAATTTGCCTCATATATAACGTCTGCTACGTCACTGCCTTCAAAGGTAGCCTTTAATCCGAATCTGGTTAGTTCATGGTCTTCTACTATCAGAATATTACTTTTCAATTACTTTTCCCTGTCTAATATAACCCTGTAATTTGGCTCCAGCCTTGTACAAGTATTCAAATAACTTTCCGCTTGAGCATTATTTCCCTGCTGCAATTCTAATTGACTTAGATAATAATAATATCTAAAATCATTTTCGTCAATATAGTGCGCATTATATAAATATTTTCTTGCTAGTTCAAAATTTTCTCTATTTATATAAATTTCCCCGAGTTTGTAATATGCAAGCGGGAAATTAACATTATAACTTAAACTTTTCTTTAATAATGCCTCTTTATCCACATATGGTTCCATTGCAAGGTAATAATAACCTTCATAAATTTCAGGAACTTTCTTTATTATTTTATTCCACAATTTTACAGCCTGTTTTTGTTTTCCTGTGTATTTATAAATTAATGCAATCAAGCGATCTGCGTTACAAGTATCTTTTTCATATTTTTTTGCTTTATTAAGAAGTTTCAGCCCCTGTTTATAGTTTTCTTTTCTTAGCTCTAAAATACCTAAGGTATAGAGGGCATTGAAAGTTTCTCCTCCGCTTTTAATACTCTTATCAGCATTATCTCTTGCCTGTCTGTCAGAAGATGATAAATAAGAGAGTGCAAGAATAGCATATATATCTCTGTTAATTTTCTTATTATTTGAAAGTGCATTTAAAAGAACCTTCTGTGCAAAATTAGTTTTTCCTTCAAGAAAATAGTAATATCCCAAATGATAATCTTTTAATTTATCGTCCTTTTCTGTTTTATAAAGAAGGTATTGCTCTAATGCAGAAATCTTATTTTGTAGTTCTACAATCTTAAAATTTTCTTTTTTTATTTCTTCAAATAGTTTAATTGCAGGCTTTTTATTTTTATCTTCCAAAAGTATTTTAGTTTTTAAAATTTTATAATTCACATTTCTAGGATTAAGACTTAAAGCAATTGTTATATAGTTTTTTGCTTGTTCAATATCTTTTATTTCATAATACCCGAGAGCAAGAATATAAAAAACATAATCATTATACTCCCTGATTAACTCCGTATTATTAATAACATCAAGAACAGCCTCTTGTGCATAATTATTATATATAATATTTGAATATGCTTCAGATAAAAACAATAAATCCTTTACCTCCATTCTCTTTGCGGGATAATAAAAATGCTTAATATCATCAATGTAATTTTGTGATATTAAATAATCATCAATTTTGGAAAAAATATTATCCGCTAAATCAAAAAAACCGTACTCTGAGAGCATAATTGCGATATCAAGTAAAACAAAATCTTTGCTTGTCGCATCTTCTATCATCTCTGCAAGCTCATCATGCGCTGTTTTAACATTCGTTAGAGCAAATTTACTTTTTGCGACTGCATAAGCATCTTTTCTGCTATAATCAATACCATATCCCTCAATAACATCAGCACATACAGCAGGTAAAAAAGAAAATAATATAAATAGCAATGTTAATAGTTTTTTATTACCTGTTCTCATTTTTTTCCGCTCCAACATAGTATTTGTTGAATGCGGTAACAAGTTTTTTTAACTTCCCGCATGTAATCGCTTTATACAAATCGGTGAAGTTATATTTTGATAGAGTTTCATAATCTTTCATGTCCAGAATTAAGTGATTTTCTGTTAAAAAGACATCAACGATTTTGTTAAGCGGAATATGTAAAAATTTATCAACAACAGATGGATCAAAATGTGAACCTGCACCATTTTGAATAATTTCTATTACCTTTTGGATTGACATTTTATCACGGTAGTGACGCTTTGAGGTAATTGCATCAAAAACATCAGAAACTGCAAGAATACGACCACCAAACGGAATTTCTTCACCTTTAAGGTGTCTGTAATACCCGCTGCCATCATATTTTTCATGATGCGAACATGCAATATCAGTTATCTTGACAAAGTCATCGGACATATGTACTTTTTCTAGTATGTGATGTGTTATTTCAACGTGTTCTTGAATATGCTTGTACTCTTCAGGTGTTAACTTTCCTTCTTTTTGAAGAACAGAATCTTTTATACCAATTTTACCAATATCATGTAGGGCTGCTGCTTTTTCTAATATAGATATATCATTTTCTGAAAGATTAAATTCTCTTGCTATAAGTGTAGAATACATTCGGACACGTGAAGAATGCCCTGATGTAATTTTATCACGCGCATCAATAGAAGTTGAAAGAGCATCAATAAAGCTGTCTAAAATTACTTTTTGCTCTTCAATCATTTTGTTTTGTTTTTCAAACAATTGAGCATTTTCCAGTGATATACCGGCACTTGATGCAATTGCCATCAATAAATCTTCATCTTCACGGGTAAAATAACCATCATTTTTATTCAATACTTGAAATGCACCGATAATTTCATTGTTAATATTTTTTATAGGCATGCAAAGAATTGTTTTTGTCCTGTAACCTGTAGATAAATCCACGTCTCTATTAAACCTGGGATCATCGTATGCTTCACGAATATTTATGGTTTCACCGTTCATTATAGAATATCCGACAAGCCCCTTACCGGCAGGAAGACGAAGTTCCTCGCTGCCAAGCCCCAATGCTACTATTGAATATATTTCATTAGTATCTTTATCATAAAGAAATACTGTACAGCGGTCTGATTTCATTGCAAACTTTGTTTCTTCCGCAATGGTTTGAATCAGTTTTTTTATATTTTTTTCTGCGCCAACAGCCTGCCCTATTTTAACAAGAGCAACAAGCGGATCTTTTTGCGCTGAAGCCGTATAATTACTCCCCCCTGGATAAGCAGCAATTAGTTCTGTTATTCTATTGAAAAAAGGTAATTCTTTTTTACTCTGTGCAAGCTTTTTTGCTTTATTATAATTAATTGTGTAAAGGGAATTATTCTTTTCTGCATAATTAATAAAACCTGTAATTACTTCATTTAATATAATATCAACTGGTTTATTACCGTTATCAGCAAGAAACTTAGCATCATCAAGATAATGCAAAGAGAGGTTAAAATTACCTTTCATATACTCAAGCATGGCGAGCAATGATAGACAAATTGAAGAATCATCCCTATATATTGAACGATGTTCTTTTATCAGCCATTCGCTTTCACTATACTTCCTTTCAGAAATATCCTTAACAGACGATAAAATAAAATCTTGTAAAGTCATCTCACACCCGTTCATATATTAAAAGTATATACTAAATCTGCATAGCTAGCAAGTATTTATACAATTTTATGTTATACTTATACTAAAGAGGAACAGTATGAAAAAAATAACAGTTTTAATTCCAGTATACAATGAAGTTAATACCCTTATGCAAATATTAGAGAAAGTTGAAAATGCTGATTTTTGCGGGTTAGAAAAAGAAATTATACTAATTGATGATTATTCTATAGATGGAACACAAAAGCTATACGCTGACATTCCTTATACAGTTTTATATCATAAAGTTAATAAAGGAAAGGGTGCCGCATTAAGGACTGGCTTGGCTCAGGCAACTGGGGATATAATTATTATTCAAGATGCAGATTTAGAGTATAATCCGGATGATTATAAATCATTAATCGAAGTTTTGCTTGCAGATGAAGCTGACGTTGTATATGGTTCAAGATTTTTAAACATGGACAACTCTAATACATCTGTTACATCACATTATTATGGCAATAAATTTTTAACTTATGTTACAAATCTTTTATTTAAAACAACTCTTACCGATATGGAAACTTGTTATAAAGCTTTTAAAGCAGAGTTTATTAAAGATATTAATATAGAGTCCGAACGTTTTGACTTTGAACCAGAAATTACCGCCAAAATGCTAAAAAAAGGAGCAAGATTCAAAGAAGTTCCTATTTCATACAATGGAAGAAGCTATAGTGAAGGTAAAAAAATATCGTACATAGACGGATTAGATGCACTGTGGGCGCTTATAAAATTTAGGTATCTAAAGTAAAACAAAAATCCTGAATATGATAAATATTTCAGGATTTTTGTTTTTATAATTTGATTTTATGCCTTATTCCATAAGAGTAGTCATCATAACAGGTTCGCCATCTGTACATAATACTGTATGTTCAAAGTGCGCCGATGCTGCTCCATCTTTAGTTAATACAGTCCATTTATCATCTGCTACAATAACATCATCACACCCAAGATTTAACATGGGTTCTATAGCTATAACCATGCCTGTTTTTATCTTTGTACGGTCACCTACACGATAATTAAATAAAAAAGGATCTTCATGCATAACATGTCCTACGCCGTGTCCGCCATAGTGGCGCACAATACCCAGATGTTCTCTATTTGCAACATCCTCAATAGCTCCTGAAATATCATCAAGAACATTTCCATTACGCATTTGTGCAATGCCTGCCATTAAAGCTTCTTCTGTTGTTTTCATAAGCCGCTTTTTATCTTCAGATATTTCACCTACGGCGTAAGACCACGCGCTATCGCCAACCATACCACCGAACGTTGCACCAACATCAATAGCAATTATATCTCCAGCCTTTAGAATTACATCTTTTGACGGAATACCATGGACTACCTGTTCATTTATTGATGTACAAATTGATGCTGGAAATCCGCTGTATCCTTTAAAAGTAGGAATAGCTTTGTTTTCCTTTATTACTCTATATGCTATATCATCCAGTTCTAAAGTCGAAATTCCCGGTTCCACAGCTTTTTTCATTGCTTGATGTACAAGTGCAACAATGTATCCTGCATGCCGCATTCTTTTTATTTCGTCTTTTGATTTTCGGTTAATCATAAACCAACAACCTCTTTAAGTCTTTCCCAGACTTCTTCAATCCCGCCCTCTGCATTTAACACTTTTAATACACCTTTATTTTTATAAAAATCAATTAACGGTGCAGTTTGTTCATAATAAGTATCAAAACGCTTTTTAGCTGTTTCTTCTGTGTCATCTGCTCTCTGAATTAACTCAGTGTTGCAATTATCACATATACCTTCATTTTGGGGCGGATTATATTTAACATTATAAATTGTTCCGCATGATGGGCAGGAACGCCGATTCACTATCCTTGATAATAGAACATCAGGATTAACATCAAAATAAATTGCTCTAAAATCAGTTTCTATACCTTTATCTAAATCAGCATTAAGTCTTTCAAGGATTTCTGCCTGCTCCATGCTCCTAGGGAAACCATCAAGAATATATCCTTCCTTACAATCATCTTGAGCCAAACGTAGTTTAATAATTTCTGCGACTAGTTCTACCGGTACTAATTGACCGTTTGCAACATAAGTTTCCGCTCGTTTACCTTCCGGAGAACCTTTTTTCATTTCTGCTCTTAATAAAGAACCTGTATCGACATGCGGAATATTCATAAATTTAGCTAGCCTATCAGTCTGAGTTCCTTTTCCGCATGCTGGCGGACCAAGGAAAATAAGTTCTTTTTTCATTACTACACCTCTTCTTACTAAAACTAAGTATCTATATTTGTTGCATATACAGCATTTGCTTCAATAAAATCTCGCCGAGGTTCTACTTTATCACCCATTAATATATCAAATAACTGGTCACACATCATAGCATCCTCTATGCTAACTTTTAATAAAGTTCTGGTCTCAGGATCCATAGTTGTTTCCCATAACTGCTGCGGCATCATTTCACCTAAACCTTTGAACCTTTGAATAGTTAAACCTTTTTGACCTCTATCATCAACCAGTTTTTGTAATTGCTCAAAAGACTTAATTTCTATTTGCTCAGTATCCGTTTCCAGTATAAGAATCTTTTCTTCTTCAATAAGGAAATCACGGATAAGCGGATAGGAATTACTTAAACGTTTGTATTCATTACTTTTTATAATATTTGAAGTAATCAGGACAAAATCATCATCTGTAGTATGAAGTACTATAGCGTATCTTGCGACTTCTGGACTGTATTTAATTTCTACACGGTAATTTTTTGCTTCTGTAATCCCATAATTTTCTGCGTGATCTTTTAAATAGTGGTCTAAGTAAGCAATAATTTCGTTCATTTTTGCCTGATCTTCAAAATCTTCAGCCTTAATACCTGAACGTATCAACCCTCGCAGTACAACAGCAGGAATAATATTCAATATTGGATTATTATAAGAACGATAAAACGTACTCATATTATGTAAAAGTGTGAGCAACTCATCACCGGACTTAACCTTAGTCTTTGTTTTATCTGAAAGACTAAGAGATTTTATCCCGCGTTCCTTAAGCATCTTATCCAGAGCATGTTCATCGTAAAGATACTCCGACGTTTTGCCAGTTGTAATCTTGAACAACGGCGGCTGTGCAATATATACATACCCGTTATCAATTAACGGCTTTGCATATCTAAAGAAGAATGTTAATAACAATGTTCTTATATGCGCCCCATCGACATCTGCATCTGTCATAATTATAATTTTATGATAACGAAGCTTATCAAGATTAATTTCATCTTCATTCTTGCTAATATTAATACCAAATGCCTGTACCATAGACTGAATTTCGTTGTTACCATAAATCTTATCAAGGCGAGCCCTTTCTACATTAAGAATTTTACCTCTTAATGGTAGAATAGCCTGAAACATTCTGTTTCTACCTTGTTTTGCAGAACCGCCTGCAGAATCTCCCTCAACAAGGAAAATCTCACATTTTTCAGGTTCACGGTTGGAACAGTCTGCAAGTTTGCCGGGGAGAGTAGACGTTTCAAGTGCAGATTTACGTCTGGTAAGTTCTCTTGCTTTTCTTGCAGCTTCTCTTGCGCGCTGTGCTTGCAAAGTTTTTTCAATAATTGTCTTTGCAAGTTTAGGATTAAATTCCAGCCACTCTTGGAATTTTTCTCTTATAGTATCCTGAACAGCACCCATAGCTTCTTGATTACCAAGCTTCTCTTTTGTTTGTCCTTCAAATTCCGGATTTTCAATTTTAACACTGACAATTGCAGTCAACCCTTCTCTTACATCATCACCGGAAAGATTTTGGTCTGAATCTTTAAGAATATTATTTTTACGTGCATAATCGTTTAATACACGGGTGATACCATTTCTAAATCCTGTTAAGTGGGTTCCGCCATGATGAGTATTAATATTATTGGCAAATGAGAGTATACAATCATTGTATGCATCCGTATACTGCATAGCAATTTCAACTTTCATTTTATCAACCATTTTATCAATATAAATCGGTTCATCAAAAAGAACAGTTTTATTCTTATTTAGGAATGAAACATAGCTGCCTATTCCGCCTTCGTAATGAAATACCTGTTCTGCTTCTGAAACATCGTCATGCATAACGATTTTTAAACCCTTATTTAAGAATGCCATCTCCCTAAAACGGGTAGCAACAATATCTCTGTCAATTTCGGTTGTTTCAGTAAATATTTCCGGATCCAGCCAGAAAGTAGATTTTGTTCCTGTTTTTGTAGTTGGTTTTATTTTTTCTACTGGTCCTGTCGGTTCCCCCCGTAAGTATTCCTGACGCCATACATACCCGTCACGTGATACTTCAACAAGCATTTTTTCTGAAAGAGCGTTCACAACAGATGCACCAACACCATGCAGCCCGCCGGATACTTTATAACCTCCATCTCCAAATTTACCGCCGGCATGAAGCACCGTATGCACAATTTCAAGTGCGGACTTACCTGATTCCGGCTTTATATCAACAGGGATACCGCGCCCGTTATCTTCAACTGTAACACTGTTATCTTTGTGAATAGTTACATGAATTTCCGTACAATAACCTGCAAGACTTTCATCAATAGAGTTATCTACTATTTCATAAATACAGTGATGCAAACCTCTCTGAGATGTAGACCCAATGTACATACCGGGCCTCATTCTGACAGCTTCTAACCCCTCTAATACACGTATATTACTGGCATCATAACTGCTCTGTGTCATCATATATCCCCTCTTTTTCAAATCTGGCTATATCATTAGTATAATACAAACAAAAAATCCGCACAAATAAATTTTTACTTACAGAGTAGTATTTCACGTATAGTCATAAAAGATTAAATTAATTATTAAGTGCTTAATTTTTATTATCAACATGTGAAAAACATAAAAAATAAAATATGTTAATCCAGTGATTTGGAAGCATCTTCAAGTTCCTTCATGTATTTAAGAACCTGTTTTGAAAAGTTATCCTCAGATAATTCTCTCAAGATTTCAGCTTTTGTCCCTTTAGTGAGAGATAGACTTGCAGAATACTGTGTATCAGGAATCCCTGAAGATAATATAACCCGTCTGGAATTCCTTATATCAACCGGATCCGCTATAATTTTAAGCTTGTACTCTTTAGTATTATTAACAATAGTTTCCACTACAGGTACAAAATCAAGGTTTTCTGGAACCTCTCGCTCTGCCCGTGTAAATAATTTCTTTACAGTACTCTGTACACTTTCTAATGCCGATACAGTTTTTTTAGAATCCATTTTTAATCCTTTTGTATTTATATTATCAGATGACTGTACTTTCTTTATGTCCATAGCTTTTATTACCTTTCAACATTATATCGATTTCACTGATATTTATCAAGTTTCATGAACTGCAGCCAATCCATCTTCAGATATGAGATACAATTGCTTATTTTGTTCTGTTATATTTGTATATGAATCCTTAAATACATTTTCTCCGCGTTTTATTGCGTCATCAAACATTTTCGTAATATCAGGTTTAGTACAATTTTGTATACCAAGTGCCTTAAGTCTGTAATAAGTATAAACATCACTTCTATATTTTTCATAAAGTTTTTTACCGCTATCCGTAAGATTATTCAAAACATTTCTATATACATTGTATTTGTTTCCTCTAACAGTAAGTTTGTTTTCCTGAATATCATAAGGAACATGTTCAAGTTCGGCAAAAACATCAACTTCTGCATCACGGAATTGAAGCTCCATCAAATCATCACTGCCCTCAATTTTTAAATTCATCTGCCCCGCAGTATAACCGGAATCGCGCGTTGAACCAGCATGAATAAAACCCTCACCATCATAGGAAACAACAGGAATTTTTTTACCTGTCTTCTGCTCCACAGCATCAGATATTCGATATAACTGATTTGCTGAAAAATATGGAAGCTTTTCATCCCAAGAGGTTGAATAGTTACTGATTTTTGAAATACTAATCTTACCTTCCGACACAAGTTCAATAATTTTATTAACAAAACGATCACTTCTGTTCTCTATTGCAATATCTCTAACAGCACGCTTTTGAGAGTCAGTAAGCCGGCTCCAGAGCATTCCGTTAAATCCGTTATTATAAAAATCACTAACCGCATCAGAAAGAGTTATACTACTTCCCTCAAAAGCATCCTTGTGAGTTTGTGCCGCATTTTTTACTATTAAATTGATATCTATATCTAATCTCTGAGCAGCCCCCGGGATAACCCTGAAACCATAAGAATCTTTAACAAGTGCCGTTAATGTAGGATCCAATAAATCCTTAACTTCTAAATCAAGTATTTCTTTTACCAATTTACTTTCAATAGAAGATACTGATTTTCCTCTTCCATTTACTCTTCCGTAAACAGAGTTTTCGCTATCAGGAACAAGCCACATTCCTTTTCCTGTACTTTCCGGTGAAACATTCAAATCAAGCAATTCTGCAATTAACTGCGTATTTTTCTCTGAATTATTAAGAGTCCTTTCTCCAAGTAATTCCGCAAAATGGCTAACTCTTGCTTTAGCACTTGCATTAGTAAGTAAATCAAATGCAAGGCTTATTTCTACAGCATTTTCTTCAGGATTTTTCAATTTAGCAAGTTTCTTTAAAAAGACATTAATATTATCTTCCAGTATTTCTTTTTCTTTATACGTGTAACTATCTATAGATTTTATGAATTGTTCGATATTCCAATCATTTATACCATTAATTCCGCTGATATTTTTTATTTTATCTATGAGAGTTGTTAATTGTTTACTAATATTTGCATTTATACTTGTAACACTTGAACCGTAATTCTCCGGCATATATAAGATTTTTGTAGTAAGTTTTTTGGACTCGTCAAGTTTAGTGGGCCATGAACTTTGTAATTCGGCAAACGAATCCAGGTGATAAGTATTATTAGGGAATTGACCTATCAAATTTATATCAGAAGTAAATTCAGGCAAGTCCTCATAATTAATTTTTTGATATGTTCGACCTGTAACTATTGGAACATCTTTACCGGCAACCGCTTTTGAGTACGATTTCATAAACTCAACAAACTCATCCCTTACCTGATCATTATAAGCCTTATTTCCTGTTATTTCAAAACCGTTAACAAGTAAAACCGGCTCATTTGTCATATTATCTGTCATCCACAGAACCTTAGCTTTACCAATTGTCACTCCTGCAGAGTTTTTAAGCTCTATGATATTATCCACAACATGGGAGAGTGAATGAATAATAGCTTGCTTATTACATCCGTCTAAAGATATACAGCACTGGCAGTAATGCCCCTGAAATAAATCATGTTTTGTATCACGCTTCCACAAACTAATCGAAAGTTTTTCACTTTCAGGAACAGAACTGTATTCTTTTAACGATTTTATTCTTGCTGCAAAATGGTCTTTTAAATCCATTAAATTAGCATTTTTTAGATGCATACCACACTCTTTAGTAAATTTCAGAAGTTGATTTGTGTACTGAAGTAAATCACTATTCTTTATATTCCCGCCGTCTTTTGCATACAAAGATACGCCGTCATAAGCTATACTACAATCCTTTACATAATCTGCAAGAAGTTTTTTCAATTTATCATCTGTATATATAATGTTCAAATCTGTATTCAGACTTTTTAAAACTGCATCATTAGAGTTTGTTTTTGGTTTAAATTCAAATTCCCTTACTCCGTCATATTCCATCCATTGCTCAAAATCCAAACCTGCATCTTTAAAATTTCTACGTGTTTGAATATTCAAAGCACCATTTGGAGTACCATTTGCAAATAAAAACTCTTTATACTTATTATCCAGTGAAGAAGTAATAAGATTACGAAGCAGCAAAGCATCTTCATCTCTTAAAGCATATTTTTTCAGCACAGAGAGCAGGTAAGGCAAGTACTCAATATCCCATCCTGCAAAATCAGGAGTAAACTCTGCATATTTTCCCCCAAGCCCTTTTCCTATAAGTTTTTTGGTTTCATTTAGTGCTTTTTCTACATCAAATACACCATCTTTATAGCACACGTTATATACTTGTTGTAAATCGTCACTATCTTTTAAAGCAGTACTAATAGCAAGCAGTTGCTTAAATTCATTATCCTTCATTATTCCGCTTGTACCTCTAGCCTGGAAGATCTCACGCCATATATTAGTATCATTTCCCTTTCCCAACGAGATTAAATCCGCAAAATATTGCCAAAATTTCGTAACAGATTCATTATGTACAAGTGCTCTCAGATGCCCTTCTCCTATCACACTTTGTACGAGCATATATAGTGGTATCGCCTCTCCTTCATGATCAAGAATAGTTTCAAAGGCTTCTTTTGGTATCAGCTGCTGTTGTACCATCTTTTTCATCTTTTCCAATTCCAAAACAGAAATTTCTTTAGCACTGAAAAATTGTTTATTAAAATCTTTTAAGTCTATTTTATCGTTGAAGTTTTTATTTGCATAATGCCAAGCCGAATTTTTTACCACATCATCCCCAAACTTGTATACCGCAAACTCTATAACCTCTTCAGGAACAAGGTTACCTTCTGTCAAATCAGCAAAAATCCATTTTAAATCATTATCAGCATTGATTTGTTTTAGAACTTTATCAAAGTCACTCGCCGTAAATGTGCCGTTTTTCCCGACAACCATTGTTTGTATTTTTTCAGGAAGATTAGACATAAAATCATCTAGAGTTTCTTTTCTTATTTTTCCAAGCAGTTTACCTGCTTCCGCCCTGTTTGTACATGTTTTTAAATATTCTTCAAACTCTGCAAAAGTTTTGCAACCAAAAGTTTCGCCGCGCTCAAAATACTTATTAAACGTACTTTCATACGAATCAGATGCTGTTTTCTGATAAAGAGGAACATTATCGTCCTTTACAGCAAAATATTCTAATAATTTCTTGCCTTTTGACTTTATAATAAATTCTTCTAAAATATATGTGTCTGCAATCACTTTATTATTTTTTATAAAACTGTTAATAATCTTTATAATTTCACTCTCATTAAACTCTATATCTTCCCACTGTGTATGCACTAATAAAGATGAAATATTTCTTTTAGAGATAACATCGTATTCGTAAGAGTCATTTATTTTAGAAACCGCTGTCAATACTTTATAGTTCTTTTCATCAACCCATTTAGGATTTATCCCCCATCTAGCCTCGCACTTATCAATAAAATCTTTAACGCTATAAACACTCTCTCCGGTAAATTTAGCGATAGAACATATTTCATCAGCATAATCTGAGAAGTTATTATCAAGCATAAACATAAAATCTTTAGGAGTAACCTTTTCTCCTGAAATTCTATCAGCTATTAAGATAGCATTGATAATTTCGTCATTAAATGCATTTTTATCTACATACTTATAAATTTTATCAAGTTCACTTTCTGTAAAATATGATGTTTTATCACAAAAATTTGAGAAAAAGCTTATTACATGGTCTTTCGCCTTATGACCATTCAGTTTATATTTTGATGATGCTATTTTAGTATCGATACTATCAAGTATTTTATATAACGGCTCCATAGAGATATTTGTATCCGCTATTTTATCTGCTAATACACATATTGAGATTAAGTCGCCAGTACAGCAATTTCTTGTAAGCATCTCATTTACTAAAGTTTCATTTTTATCAAACAAGTTGAGGAATGTCCATATACCACCAAAATTGATTTCTGAGGCTTTTATTCCCTGAACTTGGTTAAAATAGTTATTAAGGGCATCCACTTGCTTATCTGTTTTTAAATCGTCCAGCAACTTCCTAATTTTGAAATAATCACACTCTACTTTGTTATTTAATAGGCGTAGTACAATTTCACTTTTTTTGTTAGTCAATAGAGGAAGCACTTTCCGGTATTCAGGCTCTAGAAAGATACCAGAAGTTGCCTGTATAAAATCATTGATATGCCTTTCATCAACCTTACCAGATGCTATATTTTGAGCAGTCACTTCATCAATAAATTCTGAATTACTGGTTATCGGAATAGCATCTTGCTGTTTTTCAACGGTTTTAGCTGTGGTTTTAACTGTAGAAATATCATCCGCCGATAAAATATCTTTAACCGTCTCAAGTTCTGGTGACAAAAGTTTATCATTGTTGACACCTATCATACTTTTATCTTGTAAATTTTGGTTTAAACTAATATCAGGAATTATGTCATCAGCCCTAGAAACAGCATCTGAAGGAATATTATTTGTGTTTATATCTATATTTGTTTTATGAAATAATCCGGCAAACTTGTTTCCCGCCTTTCCAGCAGCTTTAAATCCGCCGCCAATAACTGGTGCCATAGCAGCCCCGC
>CAYVMC010000030.1:0-20264 GCA_964452495.1 uncultured Muribaculaceae bacterium
TAAAAACTTTAATTTTTTTTACCTTTTTTTTACATTTCGTTACATTTGGTGGTGTTTAGTTTATATAATTCTGGGATTATTATTTTCATTCTTTCTATTCGTTCTTTGATTTCTGTATCCGGTAAGCCTATTTCCTTTATGTGTTCCAGTGGTTTTTCCCCTGTCAGCATTATACGTATAATTCTATAATCTTTTAGTGTTAATGTTTTATCTTTAATCATGTTTTCTCCCTGCTAATTAAATAATTTAACATGTAACGGATTATTATGATATTCTCCGGTATGGTAGTTTTTGTATCAGAGAGAAAATTTGCAGTTTTTTACGCTGAGTTTTCTGTATTCTTTTAAACTGATTTATCGTTTTTAGGGACTTCAAAATTACAATTTAGCACTTCTGTATTATTAATGTTGTACAGTGTACGTTTTTATTGAAAATTTGGTTTATGATTTGTGTTGGCATAAATGATATTTCCTTTGTTGGATTTTATTTTCTGCGGGATTTGTGATAGGACGATAGCCGTAAACATTACGATACATCCGATAATTTCTCTTGTCGATAAAGTTTCGTCTAAGATTGTGATACCGCCTATTACGGCAAATATGGCTTCAGAGCTTAAAATAAGGGCGGCGACTACGGGTTTTGTTGCCTTTTGTCCGAAAATTTGCAGGGTATAACCAAGGCAGGTTACTATAATTCCTATAAAAAGAACCGGTTTCCAGGCTGCGAGTATAGCCGAAATTTCTGGATGTTCAAAAATTATCATAAACGGCAATGAAAGTGTTCCGGCTACAAAAAACTGGAGACAGGAAAGTTTTATTATATGAGTATTGTTTGCATACTGATTGACAGTCATAATATGCAGTGCAAAGAAAAAAGCACTTATCAGCAGAAACAAATCCCATATTTCAAAATGAGTTGTTCCTTTTACGCATAATAGATATAATCCTATGATTGCAATTAGAATACTCAGTTTCGTGTGGGCATGTAGTTTTTGTTTCATAAATACTGCAAGCAGCGGTACAAATAAAATGTATAATGAAGTTATAAAACCGCCTTTCCCTGCATCTGTGTGTATCATACAAAACTGATTTATGCTAAATGCAATAAATATTATTACCCCTGCGATAAGTCCGCCTTTTATTAAATTTCTCTTTGTATATTCCAGTGGTTTATGTGGTTCAAGGTTTTTGAAAATAAAAGCAGAAGGAATCAGACAAAAACATCCAATGAAACAGCGCAGAGTATTAAATGTAAACGGACCGATGTAAACCATTCCGAGTTTTTGTGCAACAAATGACAGCCCTGAAATAATAGCAGTTGCAATCAGTGCCAAATTACAGTATATCCGCAGTCTGTTATACTCATTCTTGGTCATGGTTCTCTATTCTTAATCAATAAAAATGGTCTATACTGTTATTATGAACCATATCCGTAAAATATCAAATACTTATATTAAATGAATATCTGTGCTTTGTAAGTATAATTAAAGTTGGAATATAGAAAATAACTATTATAAAAGAAGTTTTTTATAAGTATCAATAACAACATCATTTATATCTATAAATGTTATAAGTTTGAAACCATTATATGCGGAAATATATTCTTGAACAGTAGTTATTGCGATTTTACAGGCTTTATCAATCGGAAAGCCGTATATTCCGCACGAAATAGCCGGAAAAGCAATAGTTTGTAAATTATATTCAGCCGCAATATTAAGAGAATTTTTGTAGCAGGATGTAAGTAATTTTTCTTCGTTATTGCTGCCGCCCCGCCAAACCGGTCCGACAGTGTGAATAATATATTTAGCCGGCAGATTATAACCTTTTGTGATTTTTGCTTCGCCGGTTTTGCATCCGTTAAGTTTTGCACACTCAATATTTAATTCCTTACCCGCAGCCCTGTGAATAGCACCATCCACACCCCCGCCGCCGAGTAATGTTTTGTTTGCTGCATTCACAATAGCGTCAACATTGATTTTGGTAATATCGCCAATTAGCAGTTGTATTTCTGTCATAATTATATTCTAGCATATTATAAAACGGAGATAATTTTCTCTTTATTTAATCTGCATTTATACCTAAAAATAAAATCTGCTGCCATTTATATAATGCGTTTATGAAGTTTATTTCTTCTTGAATATAGTCTAATACATTATATTTCTTGATATGATTTGTTTCTAATTGGTATTCTTTTTTCTTTTTTTTACTTATTTGTGTTTTATTACTGATAGTAAAATTACTAGAGCTAAAGAAACTGATATTATTACGTGTAACAAAAGAATAATTTTTTCCTTTAAAGTTTGAGCAGCAAAATGCAGGTATACCTAAACTTGCACATTCCAAAATAACAAGTCCGACCCCGCCGACAAAGAGTATATTTTCCATATTTTCTGAAAGGTACTGTAGTGTATCAATTCTACCTATAAAAGTTTCTTCTTTAAGCTTATATTTTTTAATTAGTTTGTGCTTAATATTTTTTTGTGAATGTTCTTCTCCTGCAATCTTAAACTCATAGTGATTTTGAATGCAATATTTGATAAAGCATTCTATTGATTCTAGTTTATCTGTGTTTATTCTTGATACAAGCAGTGCAATTTTCTGGTTTTTATATTCCCATTTGGGGCAAGCGGGTACTGTCCTGATGTCTATTGTATTAGGAATAACTACAGCATTTTTTACTGATTTATATCTGGAACGCAAAAGATAACTGACAATTACTGTATAATCTAATTTATTAATATAATTTATATTTTTAACACCCCTATTATGAATTGTACAGCCGATTTTTGCCTTTGATTTCAGATATTCAATATCCAGTTGTTTTAGTACTTTTGAATTTTTAAACTGAAACTCAATAAAATCAATGTGATATTTATCGATAATTTCATCAAGGCATTGTTGGAAATTTTTTGCATCAAAATTTAAATAAAAATTATTTTCCTGCAATAATTTCTGGTTCTCATTAAATTCAGAGAGCAGGTAAATATTCCATTCATCCTGTGCTTTCATTCCTTGAATATACTGTAAGAGCCGTGTTTCTATACCGCCGGCTTTTATAAAGCGTTCTGCGATAAATAGGATATTCTTACCTGTTTTAGGTGCCGGGAGTTCTAAGTTAATCTTATTTTTATTTTGATTATCAATATCAGAACAAGAAAGCCATTTTTTGTTCTTGTAGGTTATTTTTATTCCGAGGACGTTTATTCTTTTTCTTTTGTAATCATACTGAGACTCTATTGCTTTTTCAAATAATGATAATCCCATTAAAGTAATCTTTTCTGTATATAGACTTTCTTTTACTGTTATTATCGGAATACCAAAAATTTTGAATTTCTTTTTAGTGACCCAAAATTTGCAATCTAAGATTTGAGCATTTTGTTTTCGCAAGAATTGTATGGTGTTTTTCAATGCATTACTTTTATCAGCAAGTATTTTTTTTAAGTGTTTTTTGTCTTTTTTGTTAACAGTTGAATTTGGATTTCTATAGTAGTAATAATTAATTCCGGGTACTGAAACTACACCGTTTGCGTAATAAATTGCTTTAAGCGTAAAGACTTTGTCCTCGCAATAAACACCCTCTTCCCATTCGATGTTGTTTTTTATCAATAATTCCCGCTTATAAATTTTATTTGTGGGGCACGGATTTTTAATTTGGCTGCACATATTAATTTTATCATTCAAAGATGTCACAAATACTTCTTTATCAATATTAAGCCGTTTTTTTGTTTTCCCGTTTCCTATCCGGATGTAATTTGCCAGAGCAATATCCGAGTTATATTTCTTTGCTGCTAGATATAATTTTTCGTAATAATCTAAATCTACCCAGTCATCAGCATCAACAAAACCTAGATATTCTCCGGTGGAAATATTTGTTCCTGCGTTTCTTGCGGCTCCCTGCAATTTATTTGCTTGTGAAATGAATTTTATTCTTTTATCATGTTTGGCAAGTTCTTCTGCAATTTGTTTTGTTCTATCGGTAGAACCATCATTAACAATAATAATTTCTATCTCTTGTAAAGTTTGGTTGACAAGAGAAGATATACATTTTTCAAGATATTTTTCTACATTGTATGCAGGTACTATTATTGAAACCTTTGGGAAGATTAATTCGTTTTCCATAAATGTACTCCATTCCTAATTCCGTTTTTAATCTATTTGATGTTTAACAAGCATAGTATTGTTATTTAAGGTTTATCTTTAAATATACTATGTATTTAATGTATAGTTTATGTAAAAAATACGTATTATGCAATAACTTATTATGATTATTTACGTAGTTTTTTGTAAAAATATATCTTATTTACGCTTATTTTTTAACCTTGTATAAACTATTATGAACACAGGATATTTTTTATGGACAATAAGCGGTTATTAGGAAAAAGGATAAAAGAACTTAGAAAAGAAGCAGGGCTTACGCAGGAGCAGCTTGCAGAGTTAATAGATATTGAAACAACATCGCTAAGCGGTATTGAGAGCGGCAGACACTTTCCGTCACTGCCGACTGTTGAAAAAATTTCTAATAGGCTAAACGTTGAAATGAAGGCATTGTTTGATTTTAATCATTTACAGCCTGTAGAACAAATGAAAGTTAAAATAATAAAAAATATAGATAAATTGAGCGATGAGAATATTTCCTTTATTTACAAATTTTTTGAAGGATATAAATAATTAAAAAAGGAACGTAAAAATTAACTATTATATGTATTTAGTGATAAAATGCGGGTATGATAATTAATACTGGTTCCAGAACGGATGTTGTTCAATATTATACAAAATGGCTTCTTAAAAGATTTGAAGAAGGATTTGTCTATTCAAGAAACCCTTTGTTTCCCAACAAGGTTACAAGGTACGAGTTAAATCCTGATATTGTTGACTGTGTTATATTCTGTTCTAAAAATTACGAGCCAATATTGCCATATATTAAAGATATAACAAATAAATTTAATACTTATTTCCATTATACAATAACTGCCTATGGTAAAGATATTGAACCGAATGTACCTAATATTGATAAAAGTATTGAAACATTAATTAAACTTTCGCAAATTGTTGGAACGCAAAGAATTGCCTGGAGATATGATCCGGTTCTTTTGACTGATAAATATACTAAATCTTTACATTACACTACATTTGATTATATGTCTGCAAGGCTGGCTCCATATATTGACAGATGTATTTTTAGTTTTGTTGAAATGTATAAAAAGTTGAAGAATAATATGCCTGAAATTGTATTATTGACGGATAAGGAGAAAATAGAAATAGCTAAAATGCTTGGAGCTGTTGCAAAACAATATAATATGACGATTCAAACGTGTGCAGCGGAAAATGATTATACAGAGTTTGGAATTTTAGTTTCCGGTTGCCTGACCGCAGAAATTATAGGAAATGCTAATAATGTTAAATTTAAAACATTAAAGCATTCCGGAAACCGTAGAGGGTGCGGATGTATGGAAACCCGTAATATTGGGGATTATGATACCTGTCCGAATGGCTGTAAGTATTGTTACGCAAATAGTAATCCGGAGATTGCAAAAATAAATTTTGCAAAGCATGATCCGTCATCCCCACTGATATTAGGAACATTAAATGCATCAGATGAAATTCAACAAGGCAGCCAGAAGTCTTATATTATTAAATGTGAACAGAAACGATTGTTTTAGGTCTGAAATTTTATTATAGGTGTTTCTTATTTAATATTTCAGATTAATAATTTTTTATAAAAGAGTCAATTTTTGAAACTAAAATTACTTTATATATATATTACGAGGGAGTATATGCCAGAACCAAATGAAAATAAACTAAATATGTTTATTGACGCAATATCTTATAAGGATAATGATAAAAAAATTATCAAATCTATCCATACAGAGTTTGCTGATGAAATTAAGCTTCTAAAAGATAAGGGTGAAGATTTATTAGATAAGGTTAATGATATAATATCTCCCCAAAAAACTGATTATGGGACAACACCTGTAATTACTCAGGATAGAATAGAAAATGGTTTAATGAGTACTTCTGCAGACGCGGTAAATACAGTTTTTCAACCGCGAACTCCTGTTGTGGAGAAAAAATCAGCATTTTTTGATGATGTCAAGTATAAAATAAGGGGGACAGAATTATCTGCATATAAAAAGCTAAACAAAAGTACTAATCTAAATACAAAAGTTGATTTTTTTGACAAAACAATTGAATTAAATATTAAAAAGTCACCGGAGGGTTCTTCTTCATATTTATCAACAGGTGCAGGTTATAATCCTTTTAGCAATACATTAAAATTAAATGTAAGTTATAGCGAGCCTTTAGTTTCTTTTACTGGACGTGCATATTTGAGAGAAAATAACCCTGGTATAAGTGGGAATTGTAACTATAAAATAAATAAAAACTCTTCTTTAAATATAAATGCAGCGGCATTTAAAAGTGATATGGCATTTGATATGGAATATAATAAAAAGCTTGATACCCAAAGAACTTTTTCTATTGGAGCTTATGGTTCCACTCAATATAAAGAAGTTGGAATCTATGCAAGAATCGGGTATTAGTTTACAACTTCCCTTCTTTCTTGTCCACTTTTACACTTGTATTTTAAAAATGGAGCTAATTGAGAAAATTTTTTGCGCAAGCATAGAGTGTAAATTCGCCATTTTTTACTTTTTGTATAATATTTGTTCAATATTCCCATTGCGTATTATATTATTGTCAATAATTATATCCATTGAAACTTCCTATTTATGTATTAAGTAATCAATTGTAAAATATTAAAAAAATTTTTTTAATTGGTCTTTTGAAAAACATCCAAAATTGATAATTATAATCCTTCTTTAATTACTTCAAGTGAATATAACGGTAAATCAATTAAATTATCCGTTTTTTATAATCTGCCATTGATGTTCTTATTGCATAATTTGGTTTAAATTTTTCCATATAAACCTTCAAACTTTTAGCTTGTAAGTTTCTTTCCGCCTTCACCTCAACTGGAACAACATCGGATTTTATTTGGATAACAAAGTCTATTTCAGCCCTGCTGGTTTCATTTGACCAATAAAATACAGGTAAATCTTTAATTGCCTTAAACTGTTGTAAAACGTATTGTTCAGCTATAGCTCCTTTAAATTCTTCAAATATGCGATTACCATCAATAATCGTTTCTGCTTGTAAATTTGTCATTGCACTCAGTAAGCCTACATCCAATACAAATAATTTAAACGAATTAAAATCTTCATAAGCCGTAATCGGTAAATCAGGCTTTGTAATTTTATTCACTCTGTAAATTAAACCGCTATTAATCAACCAGAACAAAGCTGCTTCAAAATCTCTTGCACGGACATCTTCTTTGGCTGCACCATATATAAATTTCTTATTTTCTTTAGTTAATTGTGCAGGAATCGATTTCCACAACAACCTTATTTTTGCAACCGTATTTGAAGGAATATGTTTTGTAAAATCTTCTTCGTATGTGGTGAGAATTTCTTTTTGAAGGTCTCTAACAGTTTCAAAGTCTTTATTTTCAATAAAATCATTTACAACCTCGGGCATTCCGCCAATATAACAGTATTGTTTTAAAATCTTTTTTATTTAAAAGAGTAACAAATCTTTCTTCTCCCATTGCTGATAAAAATTCTTCAAAACTTAAAGGATAAAGATTCATAAATGAAACCTTGCCGACAGGAAACCCCGTCCCTTCGTGGAAGCTTCTGTCCACTATAATATCGTATTGTGGAGCGTTTTCTTGAAAATACTTAAAGGAAGTTATAGCTTTTGGACATTCTTGAATTTCATCAAGAATTATCAAGGTGTTTTTCGGATTAATTTTAGTTTTTGTTACAAGCCCGATATCAATAATTAAACGTTCTGTATCATAGTCTATATTAAAAATCTCTCGACTTTTCATATCAACATCAAAGTTAATATATGCAACCTGTTCATAATACTTTTTACCAAACTCTTGCATAAGCCATGTTTTACCGACTTGTCTTGCACCTTGTATTATAAGCGGCTTATGATTCTTTTTGTTTTTTTCCGTCAATCAATTGCTTTATTGCGTATTGTTCCATGCACAAATCCTCATATTGCAAATTTATTAAACCACGAATTGCACATTTTTGACATTACTCTTGGCTAGATTTCACACATTTTTTACACGACTTTTGAGCTTAATTTGCACATTTCTTACAGAATCTCAAATCATCAATCATATAATTTGTTAAACAGAGTTGTTGTTTTACCCTGTAAAAATCTTTTCGGATTTTGCGTTTTAAGGATTTCTTTTCTTGTTCACTTCCAGTTAAAATGGTGTTCAAAGGCTGTTTTTATAGGTAATGAGGCTCGGACACCTAAGCTTAAATATGTATTTTGTATTTACAATTTAACTCTGTTTTATAGGTACTTCAACTATTACTAATAATTTTTGTATCATTTCAACACAAATATTATTCAACCAAATCTGCCCAGTGACCGTGATTTAAGTTTCCGTATAATATTTCTGCAAGTCTTGTAAGTTTATATATATGGTCATCTTTTTTATTTAATTTTTTAGACAAATCACATTCAGATTTGCTTTTACAATTTTTACACCTATAATTAGCCAATGCACAATCTTGATTGTATTTAGTAAAATAACCGTATTTAGAAACAAAAATTCTTCTGGCTAAAATTAGATTTTTTCTTAATTCCTGAATTGGGCGGACATAACCATTCAAATATCTATCAAATTCTTTCATAAACAGTTTATCATCTAATATTGTCAAACATAATCGTTTTGAAAACCCTCGCTTACAAATATATTTGGGACAAGGAATATCAACTTTTATATTTTTTACAATAGTTCTTATATCAAAATCCCACTTGCCTGACTCATAATCTTTTATCATCCTTCTAAAATAATGTAAGTAGCATATTTTTCCAAAATTCTTGTTAACTGTATATCTTAATGACGATACCATATTACCTCCTTAAAAAATAAAAGTCAGGACGTTAAGCCCCGACTTTATAATTACTTTCTGTAAAATTTAAGATTATCCGGCTCATATATTAAATAATCACAGATATCCTAAGAATTGTGATGTTTTCTATATTTACAATATTGACCAATATTTTCTTTTGTTTTACGAATAATTCTGTTAAACCGTATTTTATTCTTTTTATCCGCAGTTGCTTGAATATATGACCGTTTTTTGCTTCTGCTTATTTTGAATCTCTTTTCTGCTTTTACTAGAAGAAAGGCTTTTTATTATTAATTTTATGTTGAATATTCATAATTTACCTCTTTTATTTTTTTAATTTAATATTATGATATAATGCAAGAAAATCAAGCATTTATAGAAGAAGTATGATTAACTTACAAAAATTAAAACATTTGAGTTGTATTTGTGCGTACTGCAATAAAGTTATGCCAATGAATGAACGTACAAATGATCATATTATTCCTAGATGTTCAAATGGACAAACAAAAGTAAAAAACATTGTTATCTGCTGTCAAGAGTGTAATAGTCTTAAAGGAAATATCCTTATAAATGATTTTTTAGAAAAATACCCCGAAAAAGCAGAATGTTTTTATAATTATTTGAATATGATTGATTATCAAATAGGGAATAGTGATTATTCTGCTGCCGTTTTAGAAGTTTTATCTGAATCGTTAAAATTATCATATAGAAGAAAAAAACTACGAGAAAAAAGATTAAGACATCAAAAAAGAAATTCAAAAAATAACATCATAACAACTCCACAAGAAGAAATTCAGAATATTGAATATACAGTTGGATTGAGTGGAAAGAGTTTTTATATTAATAAACTTCAGGCTTGCATTCTTGATTATTATTTAGAACATCCGGAGTTTTCTGATTATAAAACATTAGCAGATGCACTTGGAATCGATAAAACTCGTTTAATAAGAGAAATTATTTGCATAAACAATTTAACGGGAATTTTTAAGCTAAAAAAAATGAGTAAAAATGGAATTGTTTTAAATGATTTAATCTGCGACGATATTCATAATAAAATAACAAAAACATCAGACAAACAAACTTGCCAAAGTTTTTTACCAAACATAGATAAAAAATCTGAAATTTTAATACTTGGCTCTATCCCTGAAACAAAATCTTTAAGCGAGCAACAGTAATATGCGCACCTGCAAAACAGGTTTTGGAAAATAATGGAAAAAATTTGTAATACGATAATTTATCTGATTTTGGTTATGAAGATAAAATACAAATTTTATTAAAAAACAAAATTGCGTTTTGGGATGTTATTTAATCTTGCTAACGAAATAACAGTCTGGATTTTAATATCCAAAATGAAATACCAAACAATATTACTGAATTATTAGAAAAATTTTCGAATATACAATACATCTGTTTAAATGGCAATAAGGCATATTCAGCCTTTAAAAAACATTTTTCAAAGTTATTAGAAAAATACAAATGTTATAAATTGCCTTCAACAAGCCCAGCGAATACGAGATATAAATTAGACGATTTATATCAAGAATGGCAGCAGGTTATTTGTCTGGATTAACTTTCGACTAAACATGTCAAACTCGTGTTACTTTATGTCAAAATCCCCGATACATAACAATCCCGTTATCGCAATTAAAAAACTCACCCGATAGTGTTCGGATGAGTCTTTTAAATTGGAGGCTAGGAGATTCGAACTCCTGACCCTCTGCGTGCAAAACAGATGCTCTACCAACTGAGCTAAGCCCCCGCAAAATATCTATTCAATTATCAATACCTTTTACTGAACTGCTGATAGAAAGTATTGTTGCTAAATTCTACAAACGTTTGCCTAAATACTATTTCTATTTCAGCATTTCGATTGGGTAGACCAATCTTTGCAAGTTTATTATAGTATGCTGATTTTTTTTTGTAAAGAGGGGAGAGAAAGGTTTTTAAATTTTTTTGTAGGTGGCTTTATAAAACTTAATAATATACATTATAAATAGCAAAAATAATTATTTATTTGATTTATTCAAATATGAAGATTTTATCGGTTGTTAATAATTATAGTCACCCAAGTAATCGGATAAAGGACACGGTAATAGCAGCTCCTAAAACACGGGTACTTCAAACGACTGTTACGACAGGTTGTTCTCCTGTTTTCAAAGGTAATATTTTAACCGCTGTTAGGGATATTAATCGTTTTATCAAAGCCAAATGTTATGCGGACTCATTTTTCCTGGCATCAAAAACTTTTGAAACCCCATTCATTTTGCGGGAATTCTCTATGGAGCCATTTGAAGGCTTGCAATATGGCATAAAAGTATTTAAGGGACTTTCAATGAAGGAAATACAGTATCTGTTAGAAAATTTACACGTAATTGCCGTGAAGCGCGGGTGTACTAATATGTGTGGTTACTGTTATGCTGATGCGAGGCCTAGTAAAACAGAAATGAGTTTTGAAGATTTTTCTTCTATTGCAAATGGTTTTAAAAAATTACGTAAACGGTTTCATGGACTTGACTTATTTGGGGGGAAGCTTACGGTTGATGACCCTATTTATAAAACAACAGAGCTGTTTTATGATGCGGATTGTATGAATATTATCCTAAAGGATAAGAATGGTAAATCCCATGATTTTACAGAGCTTTCTTCCAAAGTTTATAACGATATTGGACGACTTACAGTTTTTGATACTTCTGGTTGGTATTACAAGAATCCGGTACTTCAAAAACGTGCGGAAAAGTATGCAGCGCATTTTGCAAAACCTGAAAATATGAAACAGCTAAAGGCTTTTAACCTCTCATTCAATCCTTTTAATGCATCCTATATAGCTTCGGTAAAGGCACAACGTAATGGGGAGCGGCAAAAAGCTGCAAGATTAAGAGACAGATTTACATCAAATATTGCAAATGCTTTAGTAACATTTACTCCTCTGTTTAAGTATCCAGAATTCAATGTTTTAACTCGTAGTTTGCCTGCCAGGACCAAAAACGCCGGAGAGTTTGATACAAATGTTATGTTGGAGCTTATAATGGAGGTTATGAGTAAAGTTTGTTCTTTATATCTGGAAGATTTAAAGGGGGCTAATAAGTATGTTAGTTCTCAACGAGATGTTGATAATGCTTTAGAAATATTGTTTAGCAAGCTTGATTATATTGATACAAGTTTAAATTCTACTGGAAGGATGAAGGAATTTCTAAAAGAATTCAATATAAAACTTGACATACAAGAGTATGACAAAATGGTTCCCCGTATTATTGACGATTTACAGGATAATGGCAGATACCATAAATATATTGCATTACGGTTAATAGATACAGATGGTAAAATTTATCACATGAATTATGCAATGTTTATTCCTACAGACCTCAGGTTGAATATTGATAACAAAAATATAAGGCCGCCTACACTCGCAAACCTTGTTGATAATTATACTCTTACCAAAGAGGTTTTAAACAGACCTGAAGTTTAGGTTATAAAAGAGTAGAGTTGGTTAGTCAAAGGGTTTTAATTTATCATTACTTTTTGGGGGATTAAAACACTATCTTGAAACTGTGCAACAGAAACCAAAACAGAGTTGTAGACCAGAGCTGTAAGCTCTCCATTGTTAAATCCGGATGCTTTAATTTTCATGCCGTTTTTTACAGCTGCAAACGTATTTTCGTTTAGTTCATACTGTTTAAAATCAAGCATTTTAAGTGGTGGTATTAATAATGTTTTAACGGTTTCAATGTCAAATTCGTCTAGCGGGAGGGAGTTTTCAACCATAAATTTACCGGCTTTTACTCGTATAAGCTTACTAAGAAATCCGTAACAACCGAGTGCAGCCCCCAAATCGTTTGCAATAGAGCGGATATAAGTACCTTTAGAACACTCTATATAGACTCTTGCCTGCTGCTTACCAAAATCAAAATCTAAAAGTTCAAGTTTATAAATTGTAATTTTACGTACGGGAACTTCTACACTTTCTCCTGAGCGTGCGTATTCGTATAATTTTTTACCTTTTATTTTTATGGCAGAAAAGACCGGCGGTTTTTGTTCAATTTCACCCTGAAACGTTTTAAGAGCTTGTAATACAAGTTTTTCATCCACTTTTATATTGCTGGAATTTACAATGTCACCTTCTCTATCATAAGTAGTTGTTGATGTACCAAACTGTATCACACCCTCATAGGCTTTATCATCGGCTAAATATTCAATTAATCGGGTGGCTTTTCCTATACAAATGGGCAAAACTCCCTCTGCAAAGGGATCCAATGTTCCGGTATGTCCTATTTGTTTAATCCCTGTAATTTTTCGCAGTTTTGAAACAACATCGTGTGATGTTATTCCAGAGGGTTTATAAACATTAAGAAACCCGAACACTAAATCTCACCTTTTGAGATTTTGTCAATGAGTTCAGTAACTTTAGAGCCTTTTTCAAGTCCGTCACTATAAACAAACTTAATTTCCGGTGTTAATCTTAATCTTATGCGCTTACCAACTTCATAGCGGACTTTAGGTGTATTTTTTTCTATAATTTCTTTGTCTTTTTCAACCTGCTCTGGCGAACCGAGAACACTATAAATGACCTTTGCGTAAGAATTATCATGCGATACCTCTACATCAACTATAGAAACAACCCCTGATAATCCTCTGATTTCTTTTCTTAAGATTTCAGATATATCGCGCATTAATTCTTTTCTTACACGTTCATTTCGTAGTGACATGATTTTACCTTTCTATGTAGCTGACATTATAGCTTAACCTTTGGGGGATTATAAACTTGTCCTTTCGACTTCTTCGGTTGTAGAAACTTCAATTATATCTCCGACCTCAATGTCATTCCATTTACTGAAAGAGATACCGCATTCAAAGCCCTGCGCAACTTCTTTAACATCATCTTTGAAACGTTTAAGCTGGTCAATTGCTCCTTTGAATATTTGCTGACCGTTTCTTATAAGTATTGCGTTTTTAGCACGGACAATCTTACCTTCAGTTACATAGCATCCGGCAATTCTTGTTGTCTTACCTATTGTAAATACCTGACGAACTTCTGCTTTACCGAGAGCAATTTCTTTTACTTCTGGTTCAAGGAGTGAAATCATTGTCTTTTCTATATCTTCAAGAACCTGATAAATAATGTCATATTTCTTTATTGTAACACCTTCACGTTCAGCTGCGGCTAGTGCATTTGAATCTTCTTTTACCGTGAAACCTAAAATCAAGGCCCCTGATGCTGATGCAAGCATTACATCTGCCTCTGAAATATCACCAACACCTACGTGGATTATTTTAGTTATAATTTCTTTTGATTCAAGCTGTGCGATTGACTGTGAAACAGCTTCCGCTGAGCCGAATGTATTAGCTTTGATAATAAGGTTAAGCTGCGGAATATCTCCGTCTTTACTTTGAATAGCATCTTTCCTTATATGTGCTGGCAGCATTGCATCTAGGCGTTTATTGCGTTCTTTTTCTTTACGTTTTTCAACGATAGCCTTCATTTCTTTTTCATTTTGTACTACTTCAAAATAGTCACCTGCCTGCGGTACTTCTGTTAAACCTAAAACTTCAACAGGTGTTGACGGTTCAGCTTTGGTAATTCTTTCTCCTGAGTCTGATAACAACGCTCTTACGCGTCCGCAAGCAGTTCCTACAACAATACAGTTGCCTGTTCTGAGTGTACCGTTTTGAACAAGTAATGTTGCTACAGGTCCTTTACCCTTGTCTAAGTCGGCTTCAATAACAACACCGCTTGCTTCTGCTTTTGGATTAGCTTTGAGGTCAAGAACATCGGCTAACAATAAAATATACTCAAGCAGTTCATCGATTCCCTGTCCCTGAAGTGCGGATACTTTAACAGCGATAGTGTCACCACCCCACTCTTCAGGTACAAGACCGTGTTCGGTTAATTGCTGAAGAACCTTTGACGGGTCTGCCCCCGGCTTATCAATTTTGTTTACTGCGACAATAATCGGAACATCTGCTGCCTTTGCATGGTTTATTGCTTCTACTGTCTGCGGCATTATACCATCGTCTGCGGCTACAACAAGGATTGCTATATCTGTTGCTTTTGCGCCTCTTGCACGCATTTCAGTGAACGCTTCGTGTCCCGGAGTATCTACAAATACGATTTTTCTTTCTTTTTTGTTATCCAGATATACTGTGTAGGCACCGATTGATTGGGTGATACCTCCGACTTCGGTTGCGACAATTTTGTGTTTAGATGCACGAATACTGTCCAGAAGTGTGGTTTTACCGTGGTCAACGTGTCCCATAATACTAACGACCGGAGCACGTTTCTTTAATAATTTTTTATCTACTTCACTTAATGCTTTATTTTTTTCTTCTTTTTCCATTTCTTCTTCAATATAAGCATCAAGGTCTTCATCTAATACTTCTAACCCGTATTCTTCACAAACTTTTTTTATTACGTCAACATCAATTAACTGGTTTACTGTTGCCATAATCCCTTGAAACATCAAGAACTTAACTATTTCTGCGGGTGTTTTTTTGATTTTTTCCGCAAGTTCATTGATTGTCATGGCATGATTTACGACTAATTGCGTTACTTCAGCTTCTTCACTTTCTTTATGAACTTTTTTCTTATGCTTATGCGCTGCAGTTTTTTCTAAAGAAATCCGTTCTTGCTCTTCCTGTTTAGAATTATAGTCTTTATCTTTTTTCTTATTATCTTTTTTCTTGGAGAAACCTTTATTATCGTATATTTCCTGAGGAATTATGCGTCTTTCGACAAGCTTTTTTTCTTGATTATTGTCTTTTTTAAACGGTTTCTTTTCTCCATCAGCAGAACGTTTATCACTGTCTGCAGGTTTCCTTTCAACTTTTTCTATTAAGGGTTTTTGCGGTGCCCTGCGTACGATTTCTATCCGGCTTGTTTTTTTATCCGGATATTCTATTTTAGTATGCTCAACCTTTACTGTTTTTTTCTCAGGTTTTACTTGCGGCTTTTCTTCGACTTGTTCTACTTTAGGCTCGTTCTTTTTTACCGGTTCGGCAGGTGCCTTCTTTTTAACGATTTCAATAAGCGGCTTGTCAGCTTTTTTTGTTTTTTCTGCCGGTTCTTCCTGCTTTTCTGTTATTTCCGGCTGTTCTACAGGTTTTGTTTTCTTTACAACAAAGGCTTTTGGTTTTTTAGCTGTTGCACCGCCTGCTTGTCCCAAATGTTCTTTTAGGCGTCTTATCTGCTGCGGAGTTACCACATTGGAATGTGACTTGACAGTAATAGAAATTTCTGCAAATTTTTCTATTACTTCCTTACTTGTCATTCCAAGTTCTTTTGCTAATTCACTTACTCTGGTATTCTCCATTATTAAATAATCCTTTCAATTCCTGTGAAGTCTTCAAGGCTTTATTTAATTTATTTTTCTTAAAAGATTTCACTATACACATTTGATTATAACAAAGATATGCAGATCTGCCAAATACCTTTGAGTCAGGCGCAATAATGACTTTACCGGATTTGTACTCTTTAGTCAGCTTAATCATTTTTTCTGCTTCTTCCAGTTTGCCACAACCGACACATTTTCGCAACATTTATGCACCTGCCGCCAGTTTTTCCAATTTCAGCTTTTGATCGTATTCAATCAGGAGATTGATTAATTCGTCTAAATCCCCCTCAATTACAGTCCAGACGTTAAGATTCTGGTTTATACGGTGATCTGTAAGTCTTCCCTGCGGGAAATTATAGGTTCTGATACGTTCGCTTCTATCGCCTGTACCGACCTGCGAGCGTCTGAGATCTGTTATTTCTTTTGTTTGTTTTTGTAATTCCAAATCGTAAAGCTTTGCTTTAAGGATTTCTAAAGCACGTTCCTTATTTTGCAGCTGTGAACGTTCTTCCGTACAGAAAATCATTATTCCTGTAGGTTTGTGGAATATCCGAACAGCGGTCTCTACTTTGTTGACGTTTTGTCCGCCGGCACCTCCTGAACGTGCTGTGGAGATCTCACAGTCATTCATGTTTAAATTCACTTCTACATCGGTTACTTCCGGCATAACAGCAACGGTTGCGGTTGATGTGTGAACCCTGCCCTGTGACTCTGTTTCCGGAACTCTTTGGACACGGTGTACACCTGATTCGTATTTGAGTTTGGAATAAATACTGTCGCCCCTAACGGAAATAATAACTTCCGACACTCCGCCGGCTTCGCATTCACTCTTTGAGAGTATTTGTGTCTGCCAGCCCTGTTTATCTGCGTATTTAAGGTACATTCTCATCAAGTCGCCGGCAAAAATATTTGCTTCATCGCCGCCTGCACCGCCTCTGATTTCCAGCATAATATCTTTGTCATCCATTGGATCGCGCGGGAGCAGAAGGACTTTCATTTTTTCTTCGTACTCTTTTATTTTGTTTTCATTTTCTTCAATGTCCGCTTTCATAAACGCTTTCATTTCCGGATCATTTTCTGCAAACATTATTTCTCTTGCTTCTTCAATTTCTTTTGTTGCTTTCTGCCAGGCATAATAGAGTTCAACGGTTTCTTCCATTGATTTTCTTTGTTTTGAAAGATCGCGGAATTTGTTATAGTCTGCAATTACATCAGGATCCATAAGAATTTCGCCGATTTCTATATATTTTTTTTCTATTTGTTTGATTTTTTCTAACATGTCCTGCATATTTTTTTCCTCACCAAGTAATTTTATTATATCAGAAACAAAGAAGGGGTAAACAAGAGGGGGTAAATTAAGGGGTAAATTGAAGGGGGAATGAATAGGTAAAATTGTAATACAGGAGCATAGAGTGAGTGATAAATTATAGATTAATACCGGTTTTAGCTTATAAGTTTATAGTATTAGGAAACAGGCATGGAATATATTTAATGAAACAAATTTCCTATATAACATTGTTGTAGAACTGTTGTGTCTTGTTTTGTTGTGGAATACAGGGTATCGAGGTTTTTCTCTGCTTCCGGCGGTGCGGATGGGGCTTTTTATTACTTTCTTTTTTGAGTATGGTAAGGCGGGATTCTGTAATGCGCAAGTTTAATGCAGGTATTTACTCATCTATCGGAGCAAAGCTCATGCAGGAGAATTTTTTTAATGTTTTAGAGGATCGAGAGCTAAAAAAAAGGCGGGGATAAGCCCGCCATTGTAAAGCACATAACCGGAATATCCGGCTATTTAGGTAATTCACTTTAATGTGATAATTTGTTAACCATTTTCCTTAACTCCGCTACTTCTTTCTTTAAGGCTTTGATTTCCTTATCCTGATTATTAACGCGGATAGTCAACTCGCGGATTTTTTGGCTGTCTGAGGTAACAATTTTGATGTTATCAGCTAATTGCTGTGCGAGTTGTTTGATTTTTGCATCAAGCTCTTTGAGTGCATTAATCATAGTAAAGAACATATCTTCGTGCCTGATTTGTAAGTACCCGTTTTCGTCTTTGGTTACGGCATTAGGGAATACTTTTTGAAGTTCCTGCGCGATAACACCGACGTGCGGAGTTTTTAAATCATCCTTTTTGAAGGTAAAATCATAGACTTTGAGTTTGTTGATTTTATCCATTGCATCAAGGTTTTCGCCGATGATGTCTTTAAGGCGGCGGTCTGATTCTTTGTAGTTATATTTAATCTCGGTTCTGCCGTTACCACTACTTCTTATAGTAAGTGTGCCACTATCGTCCGAAAACCAGGTCTGCTTACCGCTGCCTCCACGATAAGTATACATAATTCCGTAATCATTTTGATGTTTTGAGCGAATAAGAGAGACACTCCCGTCACTCGTTCCCAGTACGGAATTTCCTCCGACAATGAGGCTTCCGGGAATGTATACAACAGTACTACTGTTACCGAGAACGATTTGATCCTCGTATGTAGTTTCTGCGTGATATCCTATTGCAGTAGAGCGTACATGACTAGCAGTTGCATGATATCCAACAGCTGTACTAAAATTACTAACATTAGTATAATGTCCAATAGCTACACCATACTGCCCGCTAGCTTCAGCATTATTCCCTATAGCGAGAGCACCATAGGTTCCATTAGCCCGAGCATTATATCCCATAGCGATACCATAGAGATTAGCATTAGCATTATATCCGATAGCGATACCAGTACTACCTCTAACGTTGGCATTATACCCCATAGCAATTGAATCCTTAGAGTATGCCCTGGCATTACGTCCTAAAGCAATACTATTTGTGTTGTTAGCACTAGTATTATTTCCTATGGCAATGGCACTGTTACTTGCTTCTCCTCCCCAGGCATTATTTCCTATGGCAATACTATCGCTATAATTAGCCTTAGCCTGATTGCCGATAGCGATAGAGTTACTTTCAACAGCGTTAGAGCTATATCCAATAGCGATTGTATAAGTATCAGTACTACTAGCGCCGTTACCGCTGTTAGCATAAGTCCCAATAGCAATACTGTTTCTGCCGTTACAGAAAGCATAATTACCGATAGAAACAATACCGTTTCCGTTAGCGGAGCTAGCATAATTACCAATAACGATAGAAGCGGTACAGCTGTTTACATTTGCCATTTTTCCAATGGCAATACTGTTAGCACCGTTACAGTTTGCAGAATACCCGATGGCAATGGCATTCCCCTTGTCGCCGGAGAAGTCGGCTTCGCACTGAGTGTTTCCTGTCGCATTAGCATTATATCCCAATGCTGTACTGTAACTGTATGCATTAGCTTTACTCCCGATAGCGATAGCATTTGTACTGCGGGCATTAGCAGAGAGTGAGGTATCATCACCAGCCCCTATAGCGATAGCGCTGTTAGCGTTGGCTCTGGAATAGTGACCAATGGCGATAGCGTTAGCCGTAGAGGAGCTACTATTGTAAGTATTACTGCCTCTGCCAATAGCGATGGAATATGCAGATCGGTTTGTATTAGCAATACACCCTATGGAGACAGCACCATAAGCAGCCCTAGTATTGGCTCTTTCCCCGATAGCAACGGCGTGGCCTGCATCGACGGTGTTAGCCTGATACCCAAGGGATATACCGTGTTCGATTTCGCTGGTGCCGGAACTTCCAGTGTTAGCCTGACGTCCCATTGCAATGGCATAGTTGCCAGCAGCGCGGGAGTTGTTACCGATAGCGATAGAATAAGGTTTGTTGGCAGTGATATTATTACCGATAGAGATGCCTTGTCCGTTAATGATGTTAATGATACCGACAGGCTTATCATTTTCAAGGAATCCTATTTGAGGGTAGTTGCTGTTGGTAGCGATTGTTAGTTTCGGTGTACTAATCCCCATATCAGAAAAAGCAGAGATTTCGCTGTCATTACCTCCGATAACTGCAGAGACTGCATTCTGATTAGCGTTAAACCCGATATTACCGCCGGTCAGACTTGTCCAGAGACAGCGATCAGAGC
>CAYVMC010000031.1:0-13932 GCA_964452495.1 uncultured Muribaculaceae bacterium
TGTGCTGTGCTGTGCTGTGCTGTGCTGTGCTGTGCTGTGCTGTGCTGTGCTGTGCCATTACCTGTCCTATTTTTTCTTACGGCAGAATGATTAGTACTGCCAGAAATAATTATATATTACCTGCTGTTTTTTTGCAAATTATTTAATTGTTTTTAATAAAAAACAATTTATACTTCTTATCTTTCATATCCCAGTTATAAACTTTGTATCCTGCTGGGGTGACAGTGATTTTTACCGAATTATTGAGGTCAGTTCTTGCGTAAGGAATATCTTTTAGTAAGTTAAGCGTCGATTTTGCCGGATGACCGTAAAGGTTTTTACCGACAGAAATTACTGCAAAAGAAGGTGTAAGCCTGTCAATGATATTTTTATCAAGCACTCCCTCTGCTCCGTGATGCGGGACTTTTAAAATATCAATATCCGGTATATTCCAATTTATGGTATTAAACGCTTTTATTCCTGCATCACCGGTAAATAAGATTTTAGTTCTGTGACAGTCAACCAGTGTGATTATTGAATTTTCGTTGTCCTCTTCGTCCGGATTAAATCCGGCAAAGTAGTTTGTTATACTCAATTTCGGTTCTGTGTATATTATTTCGTTATTTTTTGCATAATGTACGTCTATATTTTTGTTTTTATTAAGTACATTGAAAATATTTTTTGCCGTATAGGTTTTTTGTTTGTTTGAGTTTAAATAAATTTTATCAGGTTTTGCGTACTTTATCATATCACCGGTACCGCCTGCATGGTCGTTATCGAAGTGAGTAATAATTATTGTATCAAGCTTTTTTATTCCGTGGTCTTTCATATATTTTGCGACGATAAATTCTGCCTGTGATTTCCCGCCTTTGTAGCCGGATTTGCCTGTGTCTATCATCATGTATTTATTCTTCGGGGTTTTTAATAGTATGCAGTCAGCGTTCTGTACGTCAAAGAATATTATTTCAAGATTTTTTGAAGGCAGTTTTATAAAAGTAAGGCAAAGGATTAAAATTAAAGTACAGGTAACAGCAAAAGTCGTTCTGGTAAAGCTTCTATTCTTTATAATATATACAAAAGCAAGTACAACCGTATAGTAAAGAAGTATCTGTAATATTGATGGGTGAACGGTTATCAGAAGCGAATGCGGCAGAGATGAAAAGAAGTCTGATACTTTTACTATAGTAGTAAGGAACGGATTTAGAACAAAGTCAAAAATTTTACATATAAAAGAGCCGGCAAATGGTATCGGTGCAAGGATAGAACTTACAAAACCGCCGAAACTTACTACTGCAAGGAATGGAACAGTAATGATATTTGCAAACAGCGAATAAAGGCTTATTGTATTAAAATAAAAGATTTGAATAGGGATAACCCAGATTTGGGCGATAAATGGTACAAATATACTTCCTGTAATGCTGTTAAGAATTTTATCTTTGAGTGATAATTTACCGTCATTGCCGAATTGTATTATAAGCGGGGCGCATATAAGGATACCGAAAGTTACGATAAAAGAGAGCTGGAAGCTTACATTATTTAGATATGAAGGATTATAGAGAAGCATTAAAAATGCAACAAAAGACAGCAGTGCAATACTGTGTGTATCTCTGTCTATGAGTTTTCCGGCAAGAATAAATATTATCATAATAGCGGCTCTTACAACGGAGGCACCTAATCCAGTCATAAGAGCGTATATTATAATTAAAGGAATTCCGCCGGCAATTCTGAGTTTGAACGGAATTTTAAGCCAGCCGGCAATAATGAACCAGAACCCGTAAATAAAAGCTACATTCATACCTGAAGCTGCAAGAATATGCAGCAGACCTGAATTTATAAAAGAAGTTTTTATATAATCGGGCGGTGCTACTGCATCATCACCGAATACTATTCCGCCCAGAAGTTCAAGATTTGGAGTTTTAAGGTATTGAGCGTGTGTTTGTATTATTCCTTTTCTTGCTTCATTTAAATTATATATAAATTTCCCTTTACCTTTAAGAGTTTTATCAATCGGTGTTATATTATCAGGGGTGCTGTATAGAATTGTGTGCGCGCCATAGTTTTTCAGGTAAGCACCGTAATCGAATTGTGAAGGGTTTCCGGGTTTAAACGGGAGCCGCAGGCTTCCTTTTATTGTGTAGTAGTTTGATATTTTGAGTTTATCAAAGTCCTCCGGTGTTTCACTTTTCAGGTTGACAAGCAGTTTTGCATTGATATTGTTTATAGTTTTGTGGTCAAAATCTGCTTTGGAAACATTAAAAAAGAATTTGGAATTGTTTTCGATATTGCTGTTTGGGATTGATACTATTTGACCGGTAAAACTTCCTTCTGCCGGTGCGATGCTTGTAAGTATGTCACTGTCTGATATTCTGAACATAGCATTAAAAAGTCCCAGATAAAATATCAGCCCCCAGACAAAAAGGTATTTGATTTTAATGATATTTAAACAACAAATTGCCGCCAGAAGTATGGTAATTACTGCTGAAAAAATTATCGGGTGATGCAGCATACATCCGCATAGCCCTAAAATGTATACTGCAGATGTTATGAACATCAAAATATTTTTGTTAATATTGATTTGCTGCAGATTGATGTCAGGCATGGGATTATTATCCTACAAAAAATGGTTTTAAATCAGTGAATGTAAATAATTGTAAAAAAGTAGCAATTAATAATCTTTACAGGTTTTATACTCTCAGGAAAGTTTTAACATGCGAATAACACCCGTACAGACAATAAATAATAATATAAGTAAACCGATACCCCGTACTGTTGCGCAAAAAGGTGTTATTTCTCCTGCTTTTACGGGGAAAGATAAATTTATAAACCCGACGTTTTTATCAGGTGCAAAAAATATCATTCCCAAAATAGCTGCTTCTCTTGGCGGAGTCGCGATGATACCGCGGTTTTTTCCTGATAAAGAAGAAAATCCTGCGGAGAGAATAGCTCTGTATCTTAAATTAAATGGAAATGCCATTACACCAAATGTTTTTAATGATTTTTATAATAAATCCCCCGAACTGGCAAACGCTCTGGTACAGTCCGGAAGAAGAGTTAGCGAATATGATATACATACTTTATCTGATATTTCACAATTTAAACTTACGGAAAAACAATATAGTACGCTTGAGTGTTTATTTTCGGCTCAAAATATTACTCGTAAACCTGTGTTTGATACTAATGAAATAGTTTCAACGTATATTGATCAACTTGATGAAGAAACGTGTAAATCAATAATTAATAATAAAGAAAAACTGGAAAAAATTTTTTCAAGTATTCCGCAGACTCTTAATAAAGGAAAAGATTATATTGATGCTGCACTTGTACTAGAAACTATTCATGATATTGATTCGGATGAGTTCATAATGTATTTTGAGACCTTATCGGAGTACAACCTTTCTTATATGTTCTCCTGGTTTAAGTGCGAGCCAGAGATAAGACAGGAGGTGTTAAAGAGGATTAATGAAAATACTACGCTGGCTAAATATGCAGATAATTATTATCTTCCAATTATACCGGATAAAGAATTATTGAAGAAATTTGATATAATATTGGATTATGAAAAATCAGGGACACCAATTGATACTTTTTTTAAAACACCTGTTAGTATATTAGATGAAGCTTATAATGCCGAAAATATTAAAAAAGGACTATTACGGTTAAAATCTTTGCCTGAAGAACAGTTTAAAAATGTTAAAGGTACAAATCTCGGTGATATAATAGTTCTTTTTGAAACACTTAAGGATATAGGTAACATATCGCATAATGTTACATTAGATGATTATTATTGGCTGGTTGATAACTTGAGTTTGCTTGATTGGCGCGTGCATGAAAAAATTGTTAATTCTGATTACCTTTTTATACTTCAATCTTTTACGGAAGAAAATAAAAAGCTTTTCAGCCAAAATGCAGCTTTATTAAATAAAATAACCTCAAAAGGAATTAGTTTATCAGGAAGAGATGTGTTTAATGTTCTGTTAAATCCGGAAGGGGTTGCAAATTTAGAGAAGGCAGAGAAAATTCTTACCGATGATTTTGACTATATTATGAAAGAATTAAAATATAAATGTAATAATACTAACCCTGTGTTTGTCGAGATTGTTAAAAATTTTTTAAGTAATAAGGATAACCTTCCGGTTTTTGTATCCAGTCCTGATATTAGCAGAGAAACGATTATTGATAATTTGTTTCATATATCAAAGATTCGTCCTGCTATTGCAAAAGCTCCGGAAAAATATTTGAATGACGTAAAAAACAGATTTTCGGATTTAGAATTATGTTTTCTGCAAAAATATCTTGAACTGGGAAATACTGATAAAGATTCTGCGGATGCCTTTTTTAACTCGTTAAGTGCGGATACACGGGATAAATTTTATATTATTGTACGTAATTTAGACTATAACAACAATTATTACCTGGGTACTCTTTTTAATGCACTTGCTGTAACGGATAGCGAGTATATAAATATGCTTTTAGCGAAAAGGCTTAATAAATTCAGACTGGGTATAAGTGATATTGAAAGCCTTCCTTATCAGGCTAAATATTTTATAAATAAACTTATAAGGCATGGTAAAAACAGAAATAGTGAAGGTGAAATCATTAAGCTTTCCGGAAAGCAAAAACATTTGATAGTTGAATATATTCCTATTATGCATAAAACTATTCAGAGTGATTTAGCATCGCTTATTGACAGCTGCTCTGAACCGACCGGACACAGCGGGGACTTTATTTTTGATTTAGATCGGTTTTTAAATGTTTACAGCAAAATTATTTTTGAGAAACTTGGGTATGATAAAGATAAGTATAATAAGTATTCAACTTCGCTTATGGAGTGGGACAGAAACAATATTCACCACCTTATTAAGCCAAACAATAGAGATAAAGGGGAATTGAAGCTGATTTTTGACTTAATTACAGAAGGCAGATTTAAGGATTATATTACCAACCCAGAAACCCCTCATGGCAGGGCAAATAAAGGTACCCAAAGGATATTTGGCATGCTTGGGCTTGATTATAACAGATGGCTTTCCGGAATTGGTATGGAAAATATAAATTGCGCAGGTAAAGATTATACAATCGGGCTTATTGACAGAGGTGCAAAAAATATGATTTTTATGGGGAATTACACTTCCTGTTGTACCGCGCTTAATGAATGTAAAGGTGATTCTGTTCCCAATTATCTTTTAAATACGGCATTTAATGTTGTGGGGGTTAAGGATAGTCAGGGAAATATTGCTGCAACTTCACGAATTTTTATAAGTACTAATTTTAAAAATGAGCCTGCTTTGATAATTGATAACATAGAAATTAGTAATAAATTTCGGGCAACGTTGAATAAAGCTGAGAGTGAGAGATTTGTGCAGCAAGTTTGGAGCTATATTGATAAATTTGCGCAATCATTGTCAGATAATCATATTCCGGTTTATATGTCACATAAGTATCCTAAGATTTCTATTCCTGAAAGACCTGTTATTTCATTGAGAATAAAACTGGCGGGTGAAACGACCAGACCGGAATTGTATATTAATACAATTGGCGATTATGCGATTACAAAAGACAGTTACGTATGTAATCTTATAAATGTATTCAATAAAGATTGAAGGCGTATAATTAAAGTATGGCAAAAATGATTTTTGTAACAGGAACAGGCACGGATATAGGTAAAACTTATGTTTCCGGAGTTCTTGTAAAAAGTATTTCAAATCAGGGAAAAAAATGCGGATATTTTAAACCGATTTTAAGCGGCGCAGTATATGACAACGGGGTTTTACATCCTGAAGATTGTGAGTTTGTAATAAAAGCAGGTTCACTTAAGCAAAAAGCAGCGGAGGCGGTGAGTTATATTTTTGAAGAAGCGGTTTCCCCGCATCTTGCGGCAGGACATCTTGGTATAAAAATAGAAAAAGAAAAAATTCTTGCTGATTTTGAAAGTATAAAACACCGGTTTGATTATCTGGTAGTTGAAGGTGCCGGTGGAATTACCTGTCCAATTTCGCTTGAAGGCGAGCCTTATCTTATGTCGGATTTGATAAAAGACTTGAAGCTGGATTGTCTGCTTGTTGCAGATGGCGGATTAGGAACGATTAATTCTGTTCTTTTAACGGTACAGTGGGCAAAAGGCTGTAATGTTAATATTAAGGGAATTATTCTTAACCGATACAAATACGGGGATTGTATGTATGAAGATAACATTAAATCTATCGAGAAATTGTGTAATATTCCTGTTATCGGACTTGTAAAAGAAGGTTCTACAGATATTGATATGCGCGGATATGAATTAACGGAATTGTTTAGTGAGGAGTAAGTTATGGATTGGCAGGCTGAGGACTTAAAGTATATCTGGCATCCGTGTTCACAGATGAAGGATTATGAGACACTTCCCCCGATTGTTATTGAGCGCGGAGAAGGGATTAATCTTTATGATATTAATGGTAAGTGTTATAAAGATGTGGTGAGTTCATGGTGGTGCAACCTTCTGGGACATTGTAACCCGCGTATCACAAATGCATTGAAAGAGCAGGCTGAAAAACTTGAGCATGTTATTTTTGCAAATTTTACTCACAAACCTGTCATTAATCTATGCCGGAAACTTGCCGGATTTTTGCCCGAGGGGCTTTGTAAATTTAATTTTGCTGATAATGGCTCAGCAGCTGTTGAAATAGCGTTAAAAATGAGTTTTCAATACCATTATCAAAACGGAAATCCGCAGAAGAAGCGTTTTATGGCTTTATCAGACGGGTACCATGGAGAGACAATAGGTGCTTTATCTGTCGGGGCATTAGATTTATATGCGGAAATTTATAAGCCGATTTTACTTGATGTAAAACGAATTGATGCACCGGATTGTTTCAGGTGCCGTTACGGGAAATCTCGTGAAACTTGTATGTGCGATTGTATAATCGACGCAGAGAAAATGTTTGAAGCCTATGGAGAAGAAACGGCAGCTCTTATTATTGAACCGCTATTGCAGGGATCTGCCGGAATGAGGGTTTATCCGCCTTTATATATAAAAAAGTTAAGGGATTTATGTGATAAATACAATGTTCACCTTATTGCTGATGAAATTGCAACAGGCTATGGTCGAACAGGAAAAATGTTTGCGTTTGACTGGGCGGGTGTTTCTCCTGATATTATGTGTTTGTCGAAGGGGTTAACTGGTGGATATATGCCCATGTCGGTTACTGTTACTACGCAGAAAATTTACGATGCATTTTATGATGATTATTTGAAGGGCAAAGCATTTATGCATTCGCATACTTATGCCGGTAATCCTCTGGCTTCAGCATGTGCCAATGCAGTACTCGATATTTTTAAGGAGGATAAAATTCTAGACTCTCTTCCGGAGCGAAACGCTCTTTTTCATAAAATCGTAAGTGAAAAATTTTTCCACCATAAAAATGTAGGCGAAATTCGTCATATAGGTTTTATTAATGCAATAGAACTCGTTAAAAGCAAAACAACAAAAGAGCCGTTTAATTCTGCGTTGCGTACAGGATACAGTATTTATAAAAAAGCTTTGGATAAGGGGCTTTTGCTGCGTCCGCTCGGAGATGTTTTATATTTTAATCCTCCTTTGATTATTTCAGAAGAGGTTATGTATAAGGTTGTTGACATGGCATATTCTGCACTTGTAGAAGTATTGCCTGAGTAAAAAATAATTGAGAAGTACTATTTTTCTTTTAAAACCGGCAGATTGATAATGAATGTAGAACCATTATTTACTTCGCTCTTAACGGAAATTTTTCCGCCGTGAAGTTCGACAAGTTCTTTAGTGATTGTCAGTCCCAAACCTGTAGAGGATTCTTTTTTGGTGTATGCGGAATCCAGTTGAACGAATTTTGCAAATATTTTCCCGTGATACTTTGGATCTATTCCTATACCGTTGTCATGAACGGATAATATAATGTTGTTTTTTTTGTGTTCTGCCCCCAGCAATATTTCTCCGTGTTCCGGTGTGAATTTGATGGCATTACTTACTAAATTATAAAATACTTGTTGCATTTTCTGGTAATCTGCGTATATTTCGAAATCATCTTCAAAATCTTTAATCATTTTGATATTTTTCTTGGCAGCAAGCGGTGCAAGTACATTGCAGACTTCTGTATAAAGGGTGTCAATACTGAATTTGCTGCATGAGATTTTTACAGCTTTTGCCTCAATTTTTGATATATCAAGGATTTCGTTAATCATACCCAGCAGCCTTAATCCAGAAACACGGATTTCATTGACAAATTCCTTTTGTTTTTCTGATAATTCCCCATACATACCATTTTCAAGGATTTCAGAAAACCCCAGTATTGCATTCAGCGGAGTCCTTAGTTCATGTGATACGTTTGCAAGAAACTCGTTTTTAACTTTATCGGATTCTAATATTTTTTCGTTTTGTTCTTTTATTGTTTTGTATGCGTTATTTTTTTCGATAATACCGTCTTTTAAAGCTTTTAATTGAATTTTAAAAACATTTGACAGTTCAAGGTCTTTTATAACATAGGATATTATACACGAACAAGTCTTAAGAATTGCTAAATCCTCTGCATTATATACTTTACCGTCATTCCTTACAAGTACCAGTATGCCGAAAACAGCCTGACGGATTATTAGTTTTGATATAGCATAGTTACAGTCTTTTCCTTGTATTTTTAGAGTTTTAATTATCGGGTGGTTTTCATCTGCAATGTAATTATCTTCCGAATAGATAAGTTTTTTTTGTCTTGTATTATACGGAAAAGTACTATCTGTATTGTAGTTTGGGTATTCTTTGTATGAATATTTTAATTGCAGGCTTTCCGGATTAACATAATAAATAAAAGCTTCCGTGAACTCAAAAATTTTTTCAAGTTTCTCAAAAATGCTTTTAATACCATCTTTTCCATTGAGGTTTGTTTCAAAAAAAAGAGGAAAAGTATTTAATATTTCATTGTTGCTGATTTTTGGCATAATTAGATTTTATCAAACTATTGTATCCAGAGCAATAATATATTTATATGTTATACTCAATAGCAAAGGAGGGTGTAAAATGAGAGCAATAGTTTTTGATGAGGGTTTGCAGTATGTAGAGAGTTATAAAAAACCTGAGCCTTTGAAGGGTGAAGCTTTGATAAGGGTTACTCTTGCAGGAATTTGTAACACTGATTATGAAATAACAAAAGGGTATATGGGATATCAGGGAATACTCGGGCATGAATTTGTCGGTGTCGTTGAGGAAGTCAATGATACAGATAAGTCACTCGTTGGTAAACGTGTGGTTGCGGAAATAAGCTGGGGCTGTGACAAGCCGGATTGTGAATGGTGTGCTGTTAAGAACTACCGTCACTGTCCTGAACGTCATACTCTCGGTATCTGGCGTAAAGACGGTTGTTTTGCTGATTATGTAACAATTCCTACAAATGTATTGTTTGTTGTTCCCGACAATGTAACTGATGAACAGGCTGTATTTACCGAACCGTTGGCTGCTGCCTGTGAAATATCCGAACAGCTTCATATTGAGCCGTGCCAGCAGGTATTGGTGCAGGGCGATGGCAAACTGGGGCTTATTACTGCTATGACACTAAACTCTCAAAATTATGATGTTACCCTTGTAGGTAAACATCAGGAAAAACTAAATCTGGTAAAAGGACTTGGGATAAAAACTATTCTTCTGAATGAATTGGGTGATAAAAAATATGATGTTGTTGTTGAAGCGACGGGTTCTGTGTCGGGTTTTGAGTCTGCAATGGTTCATACTAAACCCCGTGGGGTTCTTGTGTTGAAAAGTACTGTTGCGACAGGAAAAGAACTAAATCTGGCTCCTATAGTTATTGATGAAATAACTGTTCTCGGGTCTAGATGCGGTCAGTTTAAACCGGCTCTTCGTATACTGGAGCGAAAAGCCCTTGATTTTTCAAAGCTTATTACGGCTGTTTATCCAGTAGAAAAATCTATTGAAGCATTTGAGAGAAATAAGGATAAAGACTCGGTAAAAGTTCTTATAAGTTTTAAGTAAAAAAAATGGTTAAATTATATCAGAGCGTGGCGGAGTTTTAACTCCGCCACGCTCTGATATACTAATGGTGTTATAAAATCATTGAAATGTGGTACTTAGAATATTGGAGGTGCAATGTTTTTATCCTTGTCAGGAATTAGTTTTTACAACCATAATGAAGAAATAGAAGCAAAATATATTGCCCGATGTTTGATGTCTTACGGTGTTCCGGCATCAGGCGATTTAACAACCGATAAACGGCTTCTTAAACGGATTGAATCGGGAGAAATGCTCCTGCCGGTTGTGTCATCACAGGGAACAGAAACAAAACAATATACTGGTGCGACTGAATACAGTCATAATCAATATGATGAGCAGTTAACAAGGCTTGAAAGCGAGCGTTCCGGCGCAGAACAACTTGGAGTTTTAATGAAACTCCAGCAAGGCTTAATTTAAAGTAATTCGTGGTTAATCTAATATAACAGCACCCTGCTCTTCTACTTTTAAAGTTCTGACATCGGCAGAAATTCCAAATCCGTTCCAAATTTCTTTTGTTATTGACTTGATTTTTTCGGTACTGTAATTTTTTGATATGACAAGCAGAGTTGGTCCTGCACCGCTTAATACACAACCTAAGACACCTTGTTCATTTTTAAATTTTTCCATAATTTCTGCCATTCCGGGAATTAATTTAACCCTGTATGGCTGGTGTATTTTATCATTTAACGCTCTTGACATTAATTCTTCATCTGCTGTTTCTATTGCATAAATAAGCATAGCCGAATGTTTTAAGTTATAAACTGCATCGGGAAGCGGAATATCTTTAGGTATAACAGAGCGAGAAATAGAGGTAGATAATTCAAAATCAGGAATACAAACCGTTAAATCCCAATCTTCTGGCCATTGAAGTTTTCTGTATATTATGCTGCCATCATCTTCAAGGGATGAAAAAACAACGCCGCCGAGTATGGCAGGGGTTACATTATCAGGATGTCCTTCTACTTCAGTTGCAATAGATATAAGCGCAGTTTCATCTGCAGGAAAACCGTGAAGCTTATTTGCTGCAAGAAGTGCCCCTACAATAACTGATGCAGAACTTCCTAACCCTCTGGTAATCGGGATTCCTGATTGAATATTGATTTTTAATTCAGAAGGTACCTGACCTATAGAGTTGTAAAGCAGTTCAATCGCTTTATATGCGAGATTATTTTCATCTCTAGGGATATCTTCAAAAAACATATTACTGGTATCGTTAGTATCTGCTATAATGTTTATTTCAATGCCCGAACCGGGTAAAACAGTTTCTTCTATTGTAATAGTATTATATATAGGAAGTGCAAGTCCGAAGCAGTCAAATCCTGGACCAAGATTAGCCGATGTGGCTGGAACTCTTACGCTAACTTTCATAAATCATCCTCATACTGAATAAATTATAACATGGAAATATTTATCTTCCCGAATTTGGCGGATAAATCGTCTAGATGATGCACTAGATACAGTTCCGGCTCCAGGTCTTTTTCACCCAGATCAATTATTGCCCCCCATTCTGCTCTTCCATGATGAGCGGCAATCATTTTGGCAACATTCTTAAATCCTGCATTCATACATACAGAAAATCCATATTGTGAGTGTGTAATCCAGTCTTTTCTAAAATTCTCATCATAGTCTATTAAACCGGTTTCAGTATCAATTGTGTATTCAAAAATTTTGCCGATATCATGTAAAAGACACGCAGCAATAACTTCATCTCTGTTTAGTTTAGCGGCAAACAATGGAAGATTTACATCTGCAAAATTAAGACATTCCAGCGTATGAACCATTAATCCGCCAATATAATTATGATGCATTAGCTTTGCTGCCGGTGCGACTTTGATTTTTGCTTCATTTTCTTTGTATATATTAATAGTGAAATTTTTTAACTCCGGATTTTGGATTTCATCAATATATCTGATTATTTGATTGAAAACTTCTTCACGTTCTTTTTCATCCAGTCCGGTGCGGGCTTCTTTGATTAATTCGAGTGCTGAAACAAGACAGTTATTATATTTTTCGTTAAAAGAACCTGAAACAATTCTAAGCAGATTACCGGAACGAAATAGTTTGGGGTCAATCCGGTTTAACGTTTCTTCCCATAGAATACAGTTAAGCAGGGATGAATCTTCTGGATTTTTTAATTGCAGTTTCCCCATTTTTGTTCCTGCTTTAGTATCTCCGACTGAAAAAATAACTACTTCATATATTGTTTCTGTACTAAACATAATTACTCCTATGCTGACATTATGGGGTTAGTTTAATACAAACACACAGAAAACAAAAGAGTCTTGATTTTTACTTCCAGAAAAATTAAAACAAAACAGGGTTTCTATTACTCAACAACGCTTTTTTTGAGAGGAGTATCTAAAACAAAAAATTTGAATATACCCCACCTTAAAGCTAAAAAATTAAGCCAAATAATTAAATGTTTCTTTTTGTGATTCGTCTGTTATAACATTTTTTTCACAAAACTCTCTCCAGAGTGCAATTTTATGAAACATTTCGTTAACAGCATTCTGTGAATTGTTATCTTTGTTTGCCCCAAAATAATTGTAATGGTCATAATAATTATTTTTTACAGAGCTTTTATTTCCTTTGCCAGTATCAACTCCTGAATATGAATTGTTTTGAGCAGGTGATAAACTGGAAACTACAGACACTAACATGCAAAATTCACTCCTTCTGTAAAGATTTTATCACAGGTAATAAAAAAAAACAATAATCCTGAAGCAGAATTTTTTTTACTACTATAATTTAATTTCAGGGGGTAAATGTAACGTTTTGTAAATATTACTCCAAAAATATTAAAGATTTTTATAAAAAAGCCGTAATAGATAAAGTAATGTAGTACAGGTACGTGTTAATCCAAAAGAAAGGAGAATTCAAAATGACGGATGTATCACAAATTTTAGCTTCCTTCCGCGCCAAAAATCCTGTAGAAACACTTGGTAAAACGGATAAAGAAGTGGCGGATATGATGCTTAAACAAGGCGGGTTATCATACTCAGAATTAGAGGTTCTAACGAAGGCTTTTGCCGGAGAACCTGCACCTGTAGGGGATTTGGCAGATTTTTCAAAAGCGAAAACAGAGACACCCGATGATCCGCTTGCTAAGTATAATAAAGGTGCGGTTCCTTCGCCCAAAGAAGAGTCCAAAAAAGGATGGATAGCGGCAGGACTTGCTGCTTTGGGAGCAGGTGTGGCATTATTTACCAGAGGCAAAGGGACGAGAGCGGTAGCATCAATAGAAAGGGCTATCGCTGGTAATGCTGGTAAGATTGTTAAAACTACTGTTGGTGTTGCTGGTGGTGTTGCTGCAGCTTCATCTCTGACAAGCTGTGAGAAGTATGAGGTTGATATCCACAATATTGATGCCTCAACTGATTTGAATCTAAATGTAGTATACGATGATAGTGCGACTAGAGAACTTATAGAGGAGCTGAAATCTCAACATCAGGAAGATCAAGATAAATATGATCAAATGCTTGCAGCTTATGATGAAATAAACGAAAAGTTGGATTCTCTAAGTAATCAAATGACAACAATGTTGGGACTTGTACAATCTATTCTGGATTCAGTTGTTGCAGGCAATTCGGACTTAGCAGAATTACTTGCTCAAATTCTTGACAAAATCAAAGATGGTCAAGATGCGAATATGGATATGCTTTATAATATACTTACTGCTATAAACAAAATGAACGACGAGCAAAGTGATTTTAATGAGACAGCCTTGAGTATATTAAATGAAATAGTTGCCAAAATGGATGATATGGGGTCAACAAATAAAGCATTCTATGAAAACATCATATCTACTATTCAAGAAATAGCGGTTAGCGGTTCAGATACAGCTAATAAGTTAACAGAAATTCTGCAAGGTATCTGGGATTCTGTTAAAGATAGCAATGATCTTTCAGAAAAACAAACAACAATGCTCAATAATATACTAACTGCAATTGGAAATC
>CAYVMC010000031.1:14032-20088 GCA_964452495.1 uncultured Muribaculaceae bacterium
AAAAACTATCAGCTGTACTGCTGGAAATACTAGATGCAGTCAACAGCGGCAATGAACTTTCAGAAAAACAAACAACAGTACTCAATAATATACTAACTGCAATTGGAAATCTTAGAACAGCAAATGCAGAAACAGCCGAAAAACTGTCAGCTGTACTACAGGAAATACTTACTGCGGTTAATAGCGGTAATGAGCTTTCAGAAAAACAAACAACAATGCTCAATAATATACTAACTGCAATTGGAAATCTTAAAACCGCAAATGCAGAAACAGCTGAAAAACTATCAGCTGTACTGCTGGAAATACTAGATGCAGTCAACAGCGGCAATGAGCTTACATCAAATCAAACGACAGTAATCAATAAGATACTTGATGTGGTTTCATCAATGTCTAATGCTTCATCAGCTACGGCTGAAAAAATCACAGATCTTCTGAACGAAATAATTGCTTCAGTAAAAGAAGGAACAGAAGTTAATACTAAAGGTTTCAACGCTGTTATGGATATTCTTTCATCTATTAAAGCAAGCAATAACGAAAACGCAACGGCTATTATTGATGCAATCACAGCTATGTGGGAAGATCTTGCTGCAGGCAATGAAAAATTAATAAATGCAATTGTTGAGTTGAGTAATTCAAGTTCGGCTAATAATAAAGAGCTGATGGAATTTATTCAGGGGCTTTATGATGATTCACAAATTAGTTCGGATGAACGTGCTGATAAAATTATTGCAGCTATTAAGAAGGTTGGTGACATGGTTACAAACCTTGAAAATACAGTCAAGACTACAGGAGATGCTATTTCAACTGCAATTAAGGATATGGGTACTCAGATAAATGCACTTCTAGAAGCCTATGTAGAAGGCAATGCAAGTATGCAGGATATAGTTAAACAATTGGAAACAATCCTGAATTCTGTTAATGAAGGTAATGGTATTGGTACAATTACTAATGAGTTATTAACGGAACTTCTTGAGAAAGCTAATAACATTATTGGTGGCAGTGGTGACTTTACTGATTATACAGATCTTCTTAATCAAATCCTTAAGGCGATTAACAGTGTTGCCGATGGTATTGGTGATTTGAAGCTTAGTATAGGTGAAAACAACGACAGTATTATTGCTGCACTTGAAAAAATTATTGAAAATCAAAACGTTCAAACAAATATTCTTACGAATTATGCATCACAAAGTACTGCATATATGGAACAATTGATTGAACAGGGTAATAGTATTATTACAGAGTTGCAGTCAATTGGTGCAAATATGAATACCAGTATCAGTAATGTAATAGATACTATCAAAGAAAGTAATGCTGAACTCGCCGCACAACTTGCAGCCCTTGCAGATTCTTTAGGGTTAAAGATGGACGATAATACTTCAGCTATTATAACTGCTATTAAAGGACTTGGTGATAATTTAACCGCTATTGAAGATGCTATTAAAAATCTGATTAATATATCGGGTAGTAACGTTGACCTTACAACAACAAATAACCTGATACAAACTGTTATTAATCTGTTAGCGGCTCAAGAAAATCCAACATTTGATTTAAGCACAATAACATCAATGATTGCTACAACCAATGAATTGTTACAACAATTGTTAGACCAAGATACATCTAATGATTCAACTGCAATAGTAGATGCATTAAATGAAATGATGGAAATCTTGAAGAATTTGAATACTGGCGGAAGTAATGTGGATTTAACAACGACAAACAATTTGATACAAACATGTATCAATCAGTTGTCAGCGTTGGTACAAGCAGCATCCACAAATACGGATATAATGGCAAGTATAACAAACCTTGGTACACAGTTAACGGAGGTTATCGCCAACTTGCAATCAGGTAATGTTACAACTGATGAAATCAATGAAAAACTTGATGCTATTATGGCACAGTTGGAAACACTTACCAATTCAATCAATCAATAAAGATTGTGTAAAAAATAAAAAGGCATGGTTTATTTATAAACCGTGCCTTTTTTGTTGTAAGAACTATCATGGTTTAGTTTTGGTTAGGAATTTTTTTATAACCAGTTGCAGAGATTAAAATATTGTTCAATTATACTTTACCCGATTTGTCACTGTGATATAATACTTTAAAAGAGGAATTTATGAAAACGATTACGCTTATACAGGGGGACGGCATAGGACCTGAAATAACTGAAGCTGCAGTTAAAATTATAGAGGCTGCCGGAGTAAAACTTGATTGGGATTTGCAGACTGCCGGTGCCGGTGTTATAGAAAAAGAAGGTTCACCGCTTCCGGAACGAGTGATTGAATCTGTCAGGAAAAATGGTGTTGCACTGAAGTCTCCTGTGACTACACCGATAGGCAAAGGGTTCAGGTCTGTTAATGTAACTTTAAGAAAAGAACTCGACTTATACGCTAATCTTCGTCCCTGCTATAATCTTCCTTCGGTTAGAACACGTTATGAAAATGTAGATATCGTTGTTGTAAGAGAAAACACCGAGGATTTATATGCAGGTGTTGAAAAGATGATTGATAATGACACTGCACACAGTATAAAAATTATTACAAGACAGGCATCTGAAAGAATAGCAAGATTTGCGTTTGAATACGCATTAAAAAATAATCGCAAACAAGTTTCGGTTGTTACTAAGGCTAATATCTGCAAGCTTTCTGACGGGCTATTTCTGGAAGCAGCAAGGAAGGTTGCTTCTGATTACCCGCAGGTAGTGTTTAAAGAAATTCTTGTTGATAACTGCTGTATGCAGCTTGTACAAAATCCGGCTCAGTTTGATGTTTTATTGCTTCCCAATTTGTATGGTGATATTGTATCAGATCTTACTGCCGGACTTATCGGCGGACTCGGGGTTGCACAGGGTGCTAATATCGGTGAACATTGCGCCGTGTTTGAGCCTGTCCATGGCTCAGCACCTGATATTGCCGGTCAAAATAAGGCTAATCCTACAGCAATTATACTCAGTGCTGTTGAAATGCTCAATTATATTAATGAAAAGGCGGCAGGTTTAAGAATTAAAAATGCATTATTTAAAACTTTTCAACAGGGAGTTTTTACTTCCGATTTAGGCGGGACGGCTTCCTGTTCTGAGTTTACTAACAAAATTATTGAAAATATACAGGAGGGATAATATGGCAGTATTAGAAAAAACAGTGAAGTTTGATCCGGGATGGGGCAGGCATGTTCTTGTTTATTCGGGAAGTGTTGAATATCTCTATCGGGACATCAATAAGTTTAAAAACCTCAGCCAGCGTAGTTTTAAGTTTAAACAGTATTTCCCTAAAATTGTTAAATTACTGGAGAATAATATAGGATTTTATCTGGGATGTCTTTTATGGGCGGTGTACTTAAAAAACTCTGAGGATGCGGATTTTATCGGGAATCATTGTCTAGGTCAAAAGTATAATGAAAAATCATCTGATATGGAAGTTGATTATATATTAACTAATATCGATAAGTTAAAAGCAGATTACAAATACTATACAGGGAAGGATACTGATTTTCCTGAAATATATAAGTGTATCCTTGTTTCTTACAATGAATTTTCCGAAATAAACAAAGGGTTTACAGAAACAAGAAATACAATAGATTTAAAACTCCCCGCAAATTTGAAAACCCCTTCAAAGGAAGAATTGGAAAAAATAAATTCTTCAATAGAGTCGGTTGTTGATTCAGGAAGGCTCGAAGAACTTATTCCACTTGCTGATTTAATATTATAAAGGAGTAATGAATGGGGCATGAACGTATTATAAACACAGCTAGAGGGCTGGAAAAGGCGGATCTGGTAATTAAGAATGCAGGTGTTGTTAATGTGCTTACTGACGAAATTTACGTGGCAGATGTAGCAATAACTGACGGAATTATTGCCGGTGTTGGAAATAATTATTCCGGACACAAAGAAATTGATGCTCGAGGGAAGTTTGTTTCTCCTTCTTTTATTGATGGTCACGTTCATCTGGAAAGTTCAATGCTTATGCCTTCGGAGTTTGCTAAGCTTGTTGTACCTTCCGGTACTACAACGGTTGTGGCTGATCCTCATGAAATTTCAAATGTTCTGGGTTTGCATGGCATAAGTTTTTTGAAAAGTGCGGTGGAGGGGCTTCCGCTTGATGTATACTGTACTCTCCCGTCGTGTGTTCCGGCGACGCTTTTTGAAACATCAGGGTTTGATTTGCAGAGTTATGACTTATCTATGTTAATTGATCGTCCGTGGGTTGTAGGGCTTGCAGAAGTTATGAATTTCACCGGTGTTCTTAATAATGACCCCGTTGTAATGTCTAAGGTAGAACTTGCACAGCAGTATAACAAACGTATTGATGGACATGCGCCGCAATTAAGCGGTAAAAATCTTTGTGCGTATGCTGCGGCAGGGGTATCATCGGATCACGAGTGTACAACTCCAGGCGAGGTGATTGAAAAATTGCGTTTGGGAATGTATATAATGATAAGAGAAGGAACTGCCGCAAAGGATTTGGAAGCTCTTATTCCGGTTCTTCTGTCGCATAATACGGATAAATGTATGTTTGTGACGGACGACAGGCACCCTCATGACCTGAAACCGCATATTAATGGTATGGTAAAAACTTGTGTTGAAGCTGGATTAAGCCCTGTAAAAGCGATAAGAATTGCAAGTCTTAATACTGCGGAGTATTTCGGACTTAAAAATGTGGGTGCAATAGCTCCTGGATATAAGGCAGATTTACTTATATTGCCTGACTTGGAACGCTTTGAGCCGGAGATTGTACTAAAAGGCGGTGATGTTGTTGCTCAAAACGGTAAACTTCTTTATGAAATAACCTCAGAACTTCAAGGTGCAACCAGAGGTTCGGTAAATGTACGCTGGATTGAACGCTCTGATTTTAAAATAGCAGCGGGGGGCAGCGGTGAAAACAGTGGTAACGATGGTGCCGCACATGTAAAAGCTATACAGGTTATTCCCAATCAGTTAATTACAAAGGTTTATGATGCAAAAGTTAATGTTAGAGACGGGTATGCGGAGCCGAATATTGATGATGATGTTTTAAAGATTTGTGTTATTGAACGTCATAGAGCTTCAGGCAATATTGGCAGGGGATTTGTAAGAGGGTTTAACCTGAAATCGGGTGCAATAGCTTCAACCGTAGCGCATGATTCGCACAATATGGTAATAATAGGCACAAATGATGAGGATATGTATCGTGCCGCCGTAAGGCTTATTAAATTGCAGGGTGGAAAGGTGGTAGTTAATAACGGGGAAATCCTTGCGGAACTTCCTCTTCCGATTGCCGGTTTAATATCTGATAAGGATTATGAGTATGTTATCAAGCATTGTGATGAATTAAACAGTGCCGCTGCAAGTCTTGGTTGTATGTTGAATGACCCGTTTATGGCAATGGGATTTTTATCACTGCCGGTTATTCCGGAAATAAAAATTACTGACAAAGGTGTGTTTGATACCGGAAAATTTGATTTTATAGATATATTTGCAAGCTCTGAAAATCAGGTGATTACTGATATAGTGTAGTATGTTTACGTGTTGTTGCTGGCAGGATGTGTAATTGTTTTGTAATGATTGTATATTAACCGGCTAACAGAAAATATATTTTTACTTAAATTTCCTCTCAAAGAACGGCAGTAGTTTTAATACGGTGCCTCCTTCCTCTTCTTCCTGCCAGCACTGTGTTGTTCTTACGAACCTTCCGTCCTCCATTGTCCGTTTGATAAGTACGGCATAGTTAATATTTACAAAATCAATTTTTGATAATTTTTCAAGATAAAAATCACTCCCGCCGCAATTGTGGCAGAATTTTTCGGCGGGAATGATGCTCTCACCCTTTTTCACACTTTGTAATCTGACTCCGCAGCATTTGCAGCGGGTTATGTACCACTCATTAACAATATACCTTCCACAATCAGGACAGTATTCCCCGTCAGACATTGGCGAAACCTTGTCGTGCTGACATTCATGTTTGGGGATAAAATTGTAGACCAGTTGAAGAAATAAGTTATTTATCATACGTTGTTAACTCCATTTTCTTTTTATTAATGGAATTTTTTTTAATGTCAAGACAACAAATTATCCAAAATGT
>CAYVMC010000032.1:0-19449 GCA_964452495.1 uncultured Muribaculaceae bacterium
GCTCTGATCGCTGTCTCTGGACAAGTCTGACCGGCGGTAATATCGGGTTTAACGCAAATCAGAGTGCAGTATCTGTAGTTATCGGAGGTAATGACAGCGAAATTTCTGCTTTTTCTAGTACACCAAAGTTAACCATCGCTACCAACAGCGGATATCCTCAAATAGGATTCCTTGAAGATGATATGCCAGTCGGTATCATTAACATCATTAACGGACAGGGTATCTCCTTTGGTAATAATATCACTGCCAACAAACCTTATTCTATCGCTATCGGTAACAACGCAAACGCAGTTGGTAACTATGCCATTGCTATTGGGTATAACGCCAATGTCGGTACGGCTGAAGCTGATATCGCTATTGGAAACAATTCCAACGCTCGTTCTTCAGGACACTCGGTTGCTATCGGGGAAAGAGCCAATACTGCCAAGGCTTATGGAGCAATAACCATCGGGTGTACTGCTAATGCATATATGGCTAACAATTCCATTGCTATTGGAAGAGGCAGTTGTGTTTACAAAAGTGCAAGTACACGTGTAAATAACGCTATTGCTATAGGACACTATTCCAGAGCCAACGCTAACGGCGCTATCGCTATAGGGGCAGCTGATTCATACGCTGGCTCCGCTCAAGCCAGCAGTACCAATGCTATCGCTATTGGAACTCTGACTAACGCTTCTGGTTATATCAGTATGGCTCTGGGAAACAGCGCTAATGCAAGTGAAAGGTACAGTGTAGCTCTAGGAGACTCCGCAAATGTAAGTAGTATTTACAGTACAGCCATAGGATATCAAGCTAACGTTTCTGATGGCCACAGTATTGCGTTGGGAACTGCCACAAATGTAAGTAAGGCTTTCTGTACAGCCATAGGAAATGGTGCTAACGTTTCTGCTCATTACAGTACAGCCATAGGATGTATAGCTAACACTTCTGCTCATAATAGTATTGCTATAGGATCTAGTGCTAACGTTTCTGGCAATAGCAGTACAGCCATAGGAAATCAAGCCAACGTTTCTGATGTTTACAGTACAGCCATAGGAGTTCTCGCTAACGTTTCTGGGAATAACAGTATTGCTCTGGGAACTTACGCTAATGTAAGTGGCACTTACAGTACCGCCATAGGAATTGGCGCTGACGCTTCTGGCAATTACAGTGATGTTATAGGATACTACGCTAGTGGAAGTGGCACTTACAGTACCGCCATAGGATATAAAGCTAACGCTTCTGGTGGTAGTGGTAGCAGTACAGCCATAGGATATATGGCTGACGCTTCTGGTTCACACAGTACCGCTCTGGGAATGTACGCTAATGCATCTTATGAGAACTCCACTGCTATCGGATATTGTGCTAAAGCTACAGCTACAAATCAAATCGTTCTTGGTGATGCTAATACTACCGTCTACATTCCAGGGAACCTCGTTGTTACAAAAAATATTGTAGTCGGTAATTCTGCGGCTATAGGTGTTAACCAATCCAGTCCCTACTGGACCAGTATGTGGTTTAGAGCTAGTAATACTTCCGGTTATGCGGGATATATTATTCGTGAGAACAAATTACACTTTACATCTGTAAATCAAGGCAACGATGATGAGGGTACCTGTACTGCTCCTACTTGGGCTACGAGCATTTTTGATACTGCTACCTCAGACCGCCGCCTTAAAGACATCATAGGCGAAAACCTTGATGCCATGGATAAAATCAATCGTATCAAAGTCTATGATTTTACCTTCAAAAAGGATGATTTAAAAACTCCGCACGTCGGTGTTATCGCGCAGGAACTTCAAAAAGTATTCCCTAATGCCGTAACCAAAGACGAAAACGGGTACTTACAAATCAGGCACGAAGATATGTTCTTTACTATGATTAATGCACTCAAAGAGCTTGATGCAAAAATCAAACAACTCGCACAGCAATTGGCTGATAACATCAAAATTGTTACTTCTGACAGCCAAAAAATCCGCGAGTTGACTATCCGCGTTAATAATCAGGATAAGGAAATCAAAGCCTTAAAGAAAGAAGTTGCGGAGTTAAGAAAAATGGTTAACAAATTATCACATTAAAGTGAATTACCTAAATAGATAACCGTGCAAACGGTTATGTGCTTTACAACGGCGGGCTGATAACCCGCCTTTTTTTATCAAACCTGCTCACCCGCTCCACTCTGATTTGCAATGCATCCAAATGATTTTTGGCAATAGCGGAAAGTTCTTACAGGGGTAAAATATATATTCCTATTTGAAAAACCCGTAACTTTCAATATTTCATATTTTATGGCTTAGTAAAAGGAATAAACAACCTTGTAACGAGTGCCATTGTTTCAGGGAAATTTTTTATCAAATTAAATACCCGTAATCCAACGGAATACGTATCCGGTGCCATATACATAAGTGATGCTGAATCCGCAAAAAATTCACATTCACCTCTGTTTTTATTTTCTATACTAAAATAATAATTCATATCACGATTAATACACAACGAAGGCTCCGATTGTCTTGCCAATTCAAGTTCTTTGTTCATCATCTTCCTGAAAGATTTATCCGTAGAATAATTATACTTCAAAGTTTTCCCGAGCATTTCCACATCATTTGCATGTACTCCCTCATGCACCAATGCAAACCCGCCATGTTCTTCCGAATTAAAATAAATATTGTTTTCTACCGGCATATAACATGTCTTTTCTTTATTAGTATCTTTTATTACAGATTTATTTTTAATTAGATTTATAAGAAACTCCGCTGAAATTTGTTTTAATGTCCCGAAAGTATTATTATTACCGATTACTACCGGCCTTTTATATTTAGATACCCCATCAGTCGTATTACTTTGTACATTTAAGTAAAATTTCTTTCCCTGTTTATTACCGCCTGCCGGTTCAGTGACAACAATTTTATTATCTGCAAATGTAACATCATACTCTTTACCGTCAATTACCGAAACAATATGATTATCATCAACAACTTTTTTAATCAGGTTTCTTGATAAAAGACAAACACCGTCTGCATCTGCAATATTATACTCATACGTACTGTTTCCGGCAATATCTTCTTTATAAAGCATATCACTTTCAAAATCATTTGCCGTTGTCACATGTATCTTCTTAAGAATTTCTCCCGTAAGCGGATCTTTTACCCCTCTTGAAACAATCTCGATATGCCCGTCCGGATAAGCGTAAAATATATCATACATCCCCGGTAATTGTGACAATTTATAATACTCTGTTCTTATCAGCTTTCCGTCCGGTGATTTTCTTTTAATTATCTGCTCTTTAACAAAATCCGAATACTGTCCTTTTGTATCAAATTTTCTGTCCACTTCCGTATTTGTAATTAAATCCTTAAAATTTATTACTGCATTTCTAGAATTTCCGGTTACTTTTCCAAAATCATACTCCGAAATTGATAACATCTGCCCTTCTCTATCATATTCATAGGCTAAAAAAGAAGAATGCGAGTTTGCATGTTTAACACCTATCAAACAGTGTTTATTTTTATCTTTAGAAGTCGTCACAGTAATATACGCCTCCTGATTACCTGCACCCGCGGCGATGAACTCCTCTTGTAAAGATAAAAGCTTTTCTTTTACAACTTGCGCCGTTTTGACATTATCAGGGTAAAACGTTGGTTTAGAAACATAATTTATAGCACTAACAACCTCAGGAGTGTAAAATATTTTTGCGGCTTCAGGTGACTCGTAACAATTTATGGCAATAAAATCCATATAATCGCATGCCGGATTAATTTCTTTCAATTCTTTGTCAAGTCGCAGCATTTCAATAATATTCTTATATGGCTTCTTATTTTGATTTAGGGTATGCAAACTGTATATCAAAAAATAAACATCCGCACCATTTTCCAATGCTTCATTTATTATATGGTAATCTTTTTTACGAAGGTTTACCTCATCAAAATTCGACTCAAGCTTTAGAAAATCAAACGGCTTCTTAACCTTTTGAGCGATGGCAATTTTATCAGCGTCAAATTTACCGTTGCTTTTTACTGCATCCATATAATTTATAAAATTTCTCTCCCCAACATCAACACAATAATCAACATCCGTTCCGGAGCCGTCGCTAAGCTCGGCATACATCTTCAAAACAAGAGCTAGTGCAGGGATATAAACAAGTCCTCTTTCAAGACAGTATTTACCTAAAACTTTTAATTCCTTTTGTGACGCAAATCCGTATTCCGAATAGTTTGCCAGAATATCAGAAAATGGGGCATATTCATAAGAGTTTATTTTTTTTACCTTTTCCCGTTTAGCAGTTGATGAAACAAATACATCAGATGCACTCTCTGGGACAGCTTTGCGAGAGTTATTTTTAATAACCTGTTTTAATGTTTTACCCGTTTTAATATACGGATTTAGCTTTACCTTCACTAACTTCTCCTTTTACAAGTACAAGTATTACATACAAAAATACGTAAAACAAAAAATTTGCCGTAATAATAAACTCTTATTACAAAATATTTACATAAAAGTAAATATCTATTGAAAAAAAATATTTTACTGTGTTATGATAATAACACAAGGAGCAAGTGTAGAAATGACCATTAAACTTTTTATCAGGCTGCTCTTATCTGTAATTATTACCTCACAGCTGGTTTATGCTGCCGAAACAGATTACAAAATAGCATATACAAATATGGACTGGTGGAATAAATATCAGGATGAGAAGCTTATAGAATATATACAAGAGCTGGTTACTAATAATCAGGATTTAAAAATTGCAAATATACGTACTAAAGAAGCACAGGAAGCTGTAAAAATGGCAGTAGCAAGCCAGCTGCCATATATCGGGTTTGATGGAACAGCACAAAGAATATTCCACTCCAGTGATAACGAGTACGGTTCAATGTTTATCCCTACATATAAACAAAGTCAGTTCATACTACCACTCTCCGCATCGTATGAAATTGATATATGGGGCAAAAATCTTAACAACAAACGTGCTGCAAAAAAATCACTTGCAATAGTAAGAGAAAATGAACGCGCAGCTTATATTTCAATAATTTCAAACTTCGCAGCAGATTATTTTAACCTAATAAAAACAAGAAAATTAATCTCAAATTATGAAAACATGCTCGAAATTCAAACCGAGATTGCTGAAATGACAGAAACAAAATATAACTGGGGATTATGCGGGTACAATGAGGTTTTAACGGAAAAACAAGCTCTGTCACAATTAAAAAATCATTTGAATAACCTTAAAGAATTTGAAGATTTACTGGAAAATCAAATGATGGTAATTCTGGGCAGCCGCACACCATCCGAAATAGCTGTAAGTGATTGGGAAAGCGTTTCAACATTTGAAATCCCTTCCGAGTTAAACGGAGCACTTATTCAATACAGACCTGATTATCAAAAAATGCAATTGAACGTTGAAAAAAAAGGATTTGACCTTAAAACCGCAAGGGCAAATCTGCTGCCGACATTTACAATATTTGGTACAATCGGATACAACGCTTATCAGGTCGGTAAAATGTTTACACCAAAAACTTTCATGTCCTCTGCTGGAATTTCACCGAATATTGATTTGTTCACTGGCGGCGCTAAAATGGCTGTGTTCAGAATCAGCAAGTTAGGTTTAAAAGAAGCACTTGAACAGTATGAAAAAGTCGTTCTAACTTCTATGCAGGAAATCAATGACTCTCTTTCGTCAGCAAAGCTTATGAGAGATAGCTACACCAACGGTACTGATATTTTTAATAATCAAAAACACAAGTTTGACCTTGCAACAAAGCAGTTTGATATAGGCGCAATGTCAAGACTTGATTATTTAAAACACGAAAAAGAAATGTTACAGGTTGAAGAAGAAGAAATTTCTTCAAAAATAGATTATGTAGTATCAACTATAAATCTTTACAAAGCTGTCGGCGGAATTGATTACTTAAATCAACCATCACAGGAAATAGAAGAAGAAAATGTGTAATTAATTATATCGGACAATAGTTTTACCATATTAATATCTGTTATTGCAATGCAAAAGTTTTATTTTTGCGGTAAAATCAAGCTGTAAGACAAAGGAAAAAATTATGTGGGATTATTCGGAAAAAGTACTTGACCATTACAGAAATCCAAGGAATGTAGGCAGTATAGAAGATGCCGATGCCATTGGTGAAGCCGGCTCTCTTGCCTGCGGAGACTCTTTAAAAATATATTTGAAAATAGATAACGGTATTGTAACGGATGCAAAATTTCAAACATTCGGCTGCGGCTCTGCAGTAGCAAGTTCAAGTATCCTGACAGAAATGATTATCGGAAAACCGATTGAAGAGGTCAGAAAAATCTCAAACAAAGATATTGCAGATGCACTGGACGGATTACCGCCTGAAAAAATGCATTGTTCGGTTATGGGACATGAAGCTCTTGAAGATGCGCTTAAACATTATTTCAAGGAAGAAGCTGCACAGCAGGAAAAAATTGTGTGTACTTGCTTTAATATAACTGAAAAACAAATATGGGATGCTATTAAAGAAAACGGTCTTACTACTGTAGAAGATGTTACTAACTATACAAAAGCAGGGGGAGCCTGCGGACGCTGCAAAAATATTATCAAAGATATACTTGAAACCTACAACAAAAAAACAATAGAAGAATCTAAAATGACTTCTACCCAAATGGTTTTAAAAGTTAATAAAGTTATTGAAACAATAATCGCACCCGAACTTGAAAAAGACGGCGGCGGGATTGAACTGATTGATGTTTCCGGTAATAAGGTTATGGTTAAATTGTACGGGCGTTGTTCGTCATGTAAAAATTCGCTTGTTACATTAAAGTCATTCGTTGAAACAACCCTGAGAGATAAAATAAGTAAAGATATAGAAGTTATACAGGTATAAAAATGATTTACTTAGATAATAATGCAACAACAAAAGTAGATGAAAAAGTATTAGAAGAAATGCTTCCATACCTGCAGGACGAGTATGCAAATCCATCCAGTATGTACGACTTTAGCCGCAAGGCACACAATGCTATAAAGGAAGCAAGGGGGAAAATCAAGGATTTTATTAATGCTGCAAACGAGCGGGAAATTATATTTACCTCCTGCGGCTCTGAAAGCGCAAATATGGCAATAAAAGGGGTTCTCGGTTATAACACAACAAAACGCCATATTATAACTACAAAAGTCGAACACCCTTGCGTACTAAATACCTATAAAGAATACGAAAAGCTCGGATACGAAGTCGACTACATCGGAGTCAATAATTCCGGCGAACTGGATTTGGAAGAATTAAAAACTAAAATCCGCAAAGATACAGCTCTTGTATCTATAATGTGGGCTAACAATGAAACCGGTATTATTTTCCCAATAAAACAAATCTCAGAAATAATTAAAACCAGAAATCCGGAAACAAAATTCTTTGTCGATGCAGTTCAGGCTGCCGGAAAAATTCCTATAAACGTACAAGAAAATGGTATTGACCTTTTAGGTATTTCCGGACACAAATTTCACGCTCCAAAAGGTGTAGGAGTACTTTATGTAAACGCAAAAACTTCAATACTTCCCCTTATTGCAGGCGGTCATCAGGAAAGAGGCCTAAGAGCAGGAACAGAAAATGTTCCTTACATTACTGGCATAGGAAAAGCTGCCGAACTTGCGGCAGACGGATTGGAATACGAAGCAAAAGAAGTAAAAAGACTTCGCAATAAACTTGAAACCGGAATTTTGAGTTCCGTATTTAATGCACGTATGAACGCATCTATCACAAACCGTGTTCCCAATACCACAAACATTGGATTTGAATATATTGAAGGAGAATTGATTTTACTCCATCTGAGCGACTTAGGAATCTGTGCAAGTTCAGGTAGTGCCTGTACTTCCGGTTCTCTTGAACCAAGCCACGTTTTAAGGGCAATGGGAATACCGTTTACATCACTGCACGGAAGTATAAGATTCAGTTTGAGTAAATATACTACAGATAAAGAGATTGATTACGTACTTGAAAAACTTCCGGCAGTAATTGATAAGTTGAATAAAATATCACCATTCCAGAAAGAACTGGAACATCTCAAAGCCTGTAAAGGGAGCCAGAATATAACAGAAGCAAAAGAGTAGTTCTTTTAAACCTTAAATCGTAAACAGCAAAATAAAGCTGATACGGTTAATATTCAAAACAGGGATAAAAGAAAAAGAAACTTTATTTATGCGAAAACAAATTATTTTATTTTCACACCTCAATCTCTCGACAGCATTTTAGGTTTGATAATTGCTATTGCACATGCAACACCTGCACCAACATACGGAAGTGATGCCATCGTTGTCCTTGTCATTCTTGACATAAATCTCGCACTCTTTTTTATATAATCCGGCTGATTTAATATCATACGCCTATAACTCAGTCTTGCATCACGCATAGTTTCTTTTATACCCATTACAAGACCATTTTCATCTATTTCTTTTATCGTATTAACCACACCATTACTAATTTTGGGATGATTATTTGCTAAATTATTACCAAATTCATTAAGGAGATAATATCCGCCGGTTGAAGCAGCACCGACACAAGCCATTGAGATAAGAGCGTGATTATTTTCATAATCTCTAACCTTTTTTGAGTTCTTTGTCAAAAACTTATTCGCTCCCAGCATTGTACACAAAGATAATAAAAATGCTCCCCATTTAAGCCCGCTCCTTGCCCCCTCAAGAATCATCTTAGATGGCATTCCCCTGCGTTTTTTATATGCAGTACTCAGCGCCGCAAGCGCAGGTGTTGAAAGTAAAATTTTATCCTTCTGGTCAAGACGGCTACGATTAGATGTAAATCCAACAGAAGCCAGACCGGTACTTTCGATACGCATTACCTAAACTCCTTTAAAAACCACACTATATTTTAACACCTCCACAAAAATTTTTCTGCACCTCAAAACCGTTATTATTTACATAACTTTACAAAATAGCAACTTTTTCAGTATTTTATACTTTATATTATTAGTAGTAAGTGTATAGGTTAAATTATGGCTGAATATCTTGACAAACAATTACAAGTTCCCAACTATTCGGGTGTTAACATACAAATAATCAATCCAGCTGTAAATATGGGCGGAAACGGAAACTTACCCGTAGAACATCAGCACAATACAGGTGTATCCAATCTTCCTGCCACATCACAAACACAGGAAGGAACATTGCCACAGCCTGTAACAAACCCGTTAACAAATCAGACTGAGGTACCGGCACAAACCCCTTGGAGCAGTATTCCCAACGGTTCAATTTACAACAATAATAACAACGAAATAAATAACAACATTCAATACCCGCAGCAACAAACATATTCAGGGTATCCTTATCCTGCTCCATATATGGCATACCCGCCATACCCGCAATATCCCGGATATCCGCCATATCCCGCAGCGCAGCAGCCCGAACCACAAAAAGAAGAAAAAAAAGAACCTCCAACCGGTAAAAAACGAATTGTTGCATTGACCGATAATTACATAAAATCCTTGGAAAATTATCTGAATAATCCTAATAAAGAAGTACGACTACAGGCAGCAAAAGATATTGTAAGAAGATTTGAAGAAGATATAACAAGATACAATGATCCTGCACTTAATGCACTTGTTAACAAAATGCTACAGGATCCGCAAGGTTCAGTAAGAGGAATTGCACTGAGTCTTCTATGTACCGGAACCGCACAGGGAAATGATTATACCGTAACTCTATTAAACAATATGAAAAATGACCAGACAAACAAAGAAGATGCTCTGCAAGCTACCGAAGCACTCCTCAGGATGTCTGCTCAAACAGAAGTTGTAACTTATCCGCTTTCGGCTGAAGAAATAAAGAAAAAAGAGGCTTTACACCATGACTATCACGCTTAAAAACATTTTAATAAAAACAGCCGGTGCCGGAGGTTTAGGACTCGGAATTTATGATGCCCATACTCGTGGCAAACGTACTTCAATACACTACGGTAAAGAACAAATGGCAGATGCGACACTTGATGCCTGGTTAAATTCCAATCGTATAGATAAAGAAAGTCATGTCGAAAGTCTAATGAAGGAAAGTGCTTTTAAATGGAGATTAGACAGCCCGCTACCCAAAATACAAGGTAATATTAAAGGTTACGTAAAAGGATTTTTCTCATCAGTTGCAGAAAATGTAATTCCCATAGGTTTATCAGCCGGAACATTTATGGCAAAAGGCGGCAGCATACTACAAAAAATCTTTGCGGGCGGACTGGGGCTTTATGGACTTTATGCAATTATAAAAGCATTTACCGGCATTGAACGCAACACAAAAATACGCTAATCTTCACGGTCTATATAAATCTCTTCCGGATTATACCCTATTCCAGATAATGATACCGGATACAAATTTTTTAAATAATTTCTTACAGCTATTATTCTTGTCGGTGAATACAAATAAATCATTGGATTTTCATCATATATAATTTCTTGATATCTGTCATAAAGTTTTTTGCGTTCATCAAAATTTGTCTTTAAGGCTGCTTCATCAAAAATATAGTCAAGCTCTTTTTCCATAGGAAGTTTGTCATCACTGTTATAACCTGCCGGTCGTTGATTAAACATGTGTAAAGGCCCCGTAGAATACCAAACATTTTTTCCGCTATGCGGTTCCAATGGCGAACCGGTAAGCCCCATTATTGCCATATCGTAATCATAGGTATTTACAAGTTTATTTACAAGCGAATTAAACTCAATAGGTTTAAAATTAACTTTTATTCCCAAATCTTCAATATCCTGTTTAACCATTACTCCTAACGCTTCTCGTTCTGTATTACCAGCGTTAGTAAACAAATCAAATTCTACATAATTTGCATTTTTATCTCTAAGTTTACCGTTTTTATCGTAATAAAAACCGCCCTGAAGCAGTAGTTGACGAGCCTTATTCAAATCCTGTTCGTGTCCTTTAAGGTTTTTATTTAAGTATATAGAATTAAGACTTTCTGCCGTAAAAAGCGGTACCCCCAAACCGTTTGCAATATTCATTACCATACTTTCTCTATCAATAGCATAGTCAATTGCAGCTCGAAAATACTTGTTACCAAACCATTCCTGTTTCACCGGACTTACATTGTATTTTCCATCTTTATTTTTACGGTTATTAAGATTTATCGTTATAAACATAGTACCCGTATCAGGTCCCAAATTATAAACAGTATAATCAGAAGCAGCTTCCTTTGCTTTATATCGCGCTACATTTGAGCCTCGAAGATTTATCATATCAATTTCTTTTGCCTCAAATTTGAGAATTTCGTTATTCAAATCCGCAACTATAAAATAAACTAATTTATCAAGATAAGGGAGTTTTTCATTATTACCGTTTACCTTATAATAATTAGGGTTTCGTTCATATACAACTCTCTGTGCTGGTACATACTCTTTAAGCCTAAAAGCTCCGCTTGTCACAAGATTTTTAGGGTTAATATCTGTCGACAGAAACGTATTAAACGCATCCGCCCCTTTATCTGAAACCGGTTTGAAAATATGCTCCGGTGCAATTGGCGCAGATAACTGTCTCAAAAACGGTGCAAACGGTTTTGAAGTTGTAAATTTCACTGTATAATCATCTATTTTCTTTATATCCGGCAATTTTCCATCAATCACCATCATATCACGTGTTGAAGTATTGCCTAATCCGGCAAAAATAATTTCTTTATACGTATAAATTACATCATCTGCCGTAATTGGTTTACCATCCGACCAGATAATACCTTTTCTTAATTCAATTGTATATTCACATCCGTCAGGACTCACAGAATAATTTTTTGCAAGAAGGGGTATAACTTCACCGTTTGCTGGATTAGAAGTTAAAAGTCCGTCATACATAATCCCGCCCATAGTAGAAGATGTTGCATCCATCGCATTAAACGGATTAAAAGTTTTAGGTCCCTCTCCTATTATTGATACAAAGAATTCTCCGCCAAATTTCCCGTTTTCAGCGCCGGACTTATAATAATCAACACCATCTATTGTCACTGTTGTATCCGGTAACCTTTCAGTTATACCAACAGGCGGTGAAGGTTTAAACATATACTTTTGTTTTTCTGCCGGAACGTCTTTGTGGAATATAAGCATCATAAATATAAGAACAATTACAAACGACGACAGTATACCAAACAACCTCTTCATAACTACAGAATAGCATAAATAAATATAAGTTCCATACTCCACAAGAGAAAATAAGGAGCAACACAGTTATGTCTTTTCAGAAAAATTTGTTGTCAAAAATATTATTACCGGTATAATACCGTTTTCTATGATATCTAAATAAATCCGTAACCCAATTAACGGTTATTATTTCGCTATATCACAACTACTCTTACCCTAAAACTAATTTTTCATAATGAGTTTTATAGAACTTGTCAAACTCATCATTCAAAATAGCCTGACGGGCTTTTTTAGTAAAATCAATTAAGAATTTAATATTATGAATACTCATAAGTGCCTGACCGGTACCTTCCTGACACTTGTACAGGTGGCGGAGATACGCTCGTGTATGATTCTTACAGCAATAACAGTCGCAATTTTCGTCAAGCGGGCGCGGATCATCATGATACTGGGCATTTTTAATTTGTTTTTTACCCTCGTATGTAAAGAATGAACCGTGTCTTGCATTTCTTGTAGGCAGCACACAATCGAACATATCCACACCACGCAAAATTCCGTCTAATAAATCTTCCGGAGTTCCGACTCCCATAAGGTATCTTGGCTTATCTTCTGGTAAAAGCGGTGCGGTTAATTCTACAAGGTGGTTTTTAATCTCCGGAGGCTCACCTACGCTCACCCCGCCGATTGCATACCCGACAGCATCAAAAGTCGAAACAACTGCTGCACTTTCACGGCGTAAGTCATCTTCAAATGCCCCCTGACAAATAGGAAATAATGCCTGATTAGTTGATGTTTTTGCATTAAAGCATCTTTCAAGCCATCTGTGCGTTCTCTCCATAGCATCTTTCGCCGTTTTATAATCACACGGATAAGGCGCACACCAATCAAAAGCCATAATTATATCAGCTCCTATATCCTGCTGAATTTCCATAGATACTTCGGGGCTTATAAAATGCTTTTTGCCATCTTTCTGATCTCTAAATTCTACTCCTTCTTCAGATATTTTTCTTAAATGAGCGAGAGAAAACACCTGAAATCCGCCGGAATCAGTTAAAACCGGTTTCTGCCAGTTCATCCAGCCGTGTATACCGCCAAATTGTTTAATCAGTTTATGTCCTGCCCTCAAGTATAAATGATATGAGTTTGCAAGAATAATTTGTGCACCTGTATCATAAAGATTATTATTCGTAACCAGTTTAACTGTCGAATTTGTACCTACAGGCATAAAAATCGGAGTTTCAATATCTCCATGCGGAGTATGCAGAACTCCGGCTCTTGCTCCGGAGTTCTTGCAAATATGTATTAAATCATAACTAAACCCCTGAACGTTCCTGGTCATAAGTAATCATCTCCAGCATAGATTGCCAGCTGTCATAAATTTCTTCGGGTTTAAAATAGATATCAATTTCTCTTGCCGCACTTTCCGGCGCATCAGAAGCATGGATTACATTATATTCCATTACCTGTGCAAAATCAGCTCTGATTGTACCGACATCCGCTTTAACCGGATCTGTGCAGCCTACCATGTGACGTACACTCTCAATTGCACGATAGCCCTCAACTACCATTGCAACAATAGGACCGCTTGTAATATAATTCACTAATCTGTCGTAAAACGGCTTTCCCTGATGTTCTTCATAATGTTTTGCGGCAAGTTCGGGTGTTACCTGTAAAAGCTTCATTGCAACAATTTTGAACCCTTTTGTTTCAAAGCGATCAATAATTTTACCTATCAATCCTCTTTTTACACCATCAGGCTTAATTGCAACAAATGTTCTTTCTTCCGAAATCATAATCCCTCCTTAATCTGTCTCCTTGTGTTATTAGAGCATAAATATAAATTTTTGTAAACGTCATAATTTAAGTATTTAATAACTGCAAATTTTATGACTAACAAACACAAAATTTTTTATCCTATTTACCCGATTTTTAATTATTTACCCCTTTTTAAACACAGCCAGCCTGCGAACATGGCATTCTGCCGTCGGCAAAGTATATTCTACTGACTCAACAAAAACAAAACCAGTTTTCTTCATAATACCTTTTGCCGCTTTAAGTTCATCTTCAAGAAGCTTTGACTTGTACGCTACAAAATACCCGCCTTTATTTATCAATGGTTCAGCATAAATAAGTAATTTATCCAGAGATGCAAGGGCGCGTGAGGTTATAACATCAAATTTTCTTTCCTTAAAATTTTCTATCCTTGAGCAGACAGGATATAAATTTTCAAGTCCCAATTTTTGTTTAATATTTTCAATTGCCCTTATTTTCTTAGCAATGCTGTCTAATGCCCAAACTTTTATATCAGAATACTCAATAGCAACAGGAACAGCAGGAAAACCGCCGCCGGTACCGATATCCAAAAGAGTATCAGGCAGCAGATATTTTTCAAAAAAACTTGATACCGCAAGTGAATCCGCTATATGTTTTTCAAAAAGATATTTTTCCTCATTCTTTGATATAAGATTAACTTTTGCGTTTTCATCAAGAAAGGCTTCCATATATGGTTGAAACTTTTTTCTATCCATAATTTTTCATAATCTCCGTATACTTTTCAGCCCCCAGACGGATTTCCATATCTTTAATTCTTGAAGTTATTTTTTTGAGATTATCCCTTGAAAAATCATCTTTGACATTCACATAAACATGAACATACTCTTTAAGTGCATTTTCATTATCATTTATTCTATAATAATAATCACCGGCAAGCAGATGCGCCTGTACTATATAAAAAGTATCATTCAGTGTTTCTGCACTATTCTGAGCCATTTTTATATATGGGAGTGCCTTTGAGGGTGCTTTTTCAAAATACAGATTGGCAAGATGAGTTGCAGCGTAATATATTCCATCATAATTATTTTTCGCCATATCCATGTCATACGCTTTTTTAAAATATATCTCAGCATTTTTTAAATCATCCTCTTCTTCCGCCATAATACCCAGATTACAATAAACAGACGAAAGATAAGTTTGTGCCCCTGAATCTATATATTTGTTATAATAAGAAACCGCAAGCTCTTTTTCTCCATGCTCATCAAGTGCAACTGCGTATCTGAAATATAATTCGTTCGCCGTATCTTTGGAGGTTGTTTCATCTATTGAATCAACACCCTGTTTGTAATAAACGAAGGCTTCTTCATAGTTTTGCGCATAATCCTCTATATTCCCCAGCTGCAAACAAGCGTCAATCATAAGCCCATCCGGAGAATCCTGAGAAAAAATAACCTCTTTAAGCATGTTCCTAGCCGCATCAAGATTAAACATATTATAATAGACATTAGAGAGATCATACTTTACATAATTGACGTTTATAGGCTCATTATTATCCTCATAGAATTCTTTTGCGAGAGTAAAATAATGAAGTGCCTTACTCCACTCAGAAAGCTTTGTATAAATTCTGGCAAGGGCAGTATAAGTATCAATGATACGTCTCTTGTCCTTAAGGATTTCAAGCAGTTTGTTATAAACATCTATGGCATCCGTATACTTATAACCGGCCGTATATTCTTCTGCACGCTTAACTAAATCTTCTTCATTACTTTTGACAATCTGATGAACTGCCGAATCTTTGGTTTTAGTCACATCCGCCTGTTTAGCAGCTTTTGTTTCAGTTTGCTCAATAATTTCGTTAACTAATTCACTTGAGCTTTCTGATTGTTTCATATGATACTCAATTTCCGCATTCAAGGACTGACGGGATAATTTAAGCACCCTGTTTTCAGGTTTTTCTTTTATCTGTGATTTATAAATATCTGCAAGATACCTGTGTAATTTTTGTTTAATTTTTACTGGTATAATTATTTCAACATCGGAATGGAAATAATCACTTACATAAATAACACCTGTTGTCTCGTATATATACCCGTTTTTCAAAAGGTGCTTTACAGACATCTCATCATACAAATTAAGAATACTCAATGCATCATAGGATATCCCGTGTCTTAATAGAAGTAAAAACCAGAAGAAGTTTCTGATAGGAAGAGGAAGTATTGATATTGCAATATCGCAAAGATATCTGTCAAAAATCTTACCTGCATTGTTACATCTTAGTAAAAACTCCTTTAGTGTAATTCCCATGTTTACAACCACACAGGAAGAAAGCCTGGTATAGTAATAATATCCGCGCGTAAGCCTGTATAATTCTTCTATCTCACTCTCATTGAACTCTATATTTTTTGAGCGGATATATTCCGTGAAAATAGCTTTTTTTAAAGGTTTTGAAATAATTTTGACATAATCAACATCTGCAGGAATCAACGCAGAATCAAAAGTTTTTGCTGTAATGATTATTTTAACCTTGTTATAGTTTGCCACCGAAAATAAAAAATCAAGAATAAGTTTTGCATTTTTTTCCTGAACATTATCAAAAGTATTAATAAAAATAAGAATGGGGAAAGTACAAACGCTTATATAACGGCTTAGCGTTTTAGCAAAATTTTCAATTTTTGGGGATAGAATTTTTTTTACATCAGGTGTTTTTTGCATAATATCAATAAAGTGGAGTAAAATATCATCACATACGGTTGCAGCTTTACAATCAAACTCCAATCTTAATACATTCGGTGCAAGAAAGCCTTCTGAATGTTCTATAATAAGTCGTTTTCCCGTACCGCCAAATCCGGTCAAAAAAAGCATAGATTGATTAGATGAATAAAATTCATATATCTTTTTAAGCTCCGCAGTACTATTTTCCCGCAAAAAAGTACTTATATGGGTGGATTTTATACTAGCTATATTATCTTTGTCGATATTACTGTTTACAAAGTTAACCATCCAGATAATTTTACAGTATTTACTGACTTTTTTCAAGAGTAACTAAAACCACTACAGTCATACCAAGGCATTTTAACGGCAGAATATTTCCCGTTCATACTTCCCCCCCCTCTTGCATAAAGAAAAAAAATAAAATAGAATTGTTACATATAGAAATGAGGGTTTTATGAAAAGAAAAGCTTTTACTCTAATGGAAATACTTTTAACTATAGGTATTGTAGGAATTATAGGGACTTTACTTGCACGCGTAATTTCAGGAATAATGCCGGATATTAATAAAGCAAAGTTTTTACGTGCATATACTGCCTCAAGAACAATTGTAAGAGATATGATTAACGATTCATCATTATACCCTGATGAAGATACAACATCAGTCTCTTACGGTTTCTCAAATACTGACGCACCAACAAAGGGTATTTATGCAAGCAGCACATTCAGCGGCAGTAATAAATTCCCGCTAATTTTTGCAGATAAATTAGGTATCTCAGCATCCGATGTCAAGACAAGTGGAAGTACCGCAACATTTTATTCTATAAGAGACAATATTGAATACAGCATAAGCGGTACAACTCCTCCATATACTATTAAGTACTCTACTACTAAAAGTAATAATGAAACAACGGATTTAGGAGGTATAACTGTATCTAATGACGGAGAAATAAACTGTATTGCAGGAACCGTAGATTACTGTACAGACATGACCGATTTAAGACGTAGTTTTTAAGATTTAACATAAATTATTAGTTTCATAAACGCAGGAAAATCTAACAGCCTGCGTTTATTGTTTGTGCAACAATATAAGCCCCTGACCAGCAGTTTTGCAGATTAAATCCGCCGCAAAAACCATCTATATCAAGAACCTCTCCCGCAAAATACAATCCGGAAATGTTTTTGTATTCCAGTGTCTTTGAATTAACATACTTCAAATCAACTCCTCCGGACATAACTATTTCACCGTCAGTACGGGGTTTTGTTATTATGATTTTATACTCCTTCAATGTTTTTATTACTAAATCCCTTACTTTACCGTTCACTTCACAGCACCTTATCCCGCTGTCAACTTTTAATTCAGCTAAAAGCATTATAACAAAGTTTTTAGGCAAATACTCAGACAGAATATTTTTTAACTCTTTTTTGGAATTAGAGTTTAAAATTTCCTGAAATGAATAACTGTCAAACACCATGCCTCCGGTTAAATCAAACCTCAGTGCATACGGGAATTGTTCACGGGCTTTTAAAGAAGAAATCTTAAATACAAGCGGTCCCGATATCCCGAAATGAGTAAATAAAACATCTCCGCTCAACCCTGTTTCCAGATTAATAACATTTTTTAAAACCAGACCGTTTATTCCATTATAAGATTTTTCTGTACACAATCCTGTGAGTGCAGGCTTAGACGGAATTATGTTTATTCCCAATTTCTTAAATATACCAAAATCACCATGTCCGCCTGTTGTTACAACAACTTTGTCAAATAAATACTCTGCCTTTTCCGTTTTAACCCTGAAATTTCCAAATGAGCCGGAAATATCAACAACTCTGGCTTTTTCTACTTTACAATGCCTTATCTGTTCAAGAAGTTTACTCCGTACAAACCCTGCATCCATCTTTTCAGGAAATACCCTGCCATTATCAAGAATAACCGTTTTAACACCGATTTTTTCAAAGTAATCAATCGTATCTGCTGATGAAAATCTGGATAACACCGAATACAAGAACTTTTCACCGCGGGGATAATTTGATGCAAATACCCTGAAATCCGGCTCTGCATTTGTTATATTACACTTGCCGCCGCCGGTGGGTAATAATGTTGTAAGCAAAGGTTTATAGTCAAAAATTGTTATATCAAAATCTCTATTTAAAAGAGCCGCCGTCATAACACCTGCCGGCCCGCCGCCTATTAATGCAATTCTACAAGCGTGTTCCATATAGACAAACCATCTCCGGATTTTCTAATTCGTCATAAAGTTTTGAAACGGTTTTATTAAATTTTGGATGAACAAAATCCTGCGCAATTTCAAGCATAGGAACAATCATAAATGCTCTTTTATGAAAAAGCCTGTGCGGAATAATTAAATCCTGCTCTTCTATAATTTTGTCTTCGTAAAAAATAATATCTATATCAATACATCTGTCTGAGTATTTAATATCATCAGATTTATCATTTACCCTGCCAAGCGTTTTTTCTATCAATTTTATTGAATTCAACAGTTCCTGCGGAGATAAAATTGTGTTAACCTGCATCACAGCGTTAACAAACAGATTCTCACTATCCATTCCCCAGGGTTCTGTTTCATAAAAGGACGATGTCGTTACAATGCTGATACCATCCGTACTTTTAAGCAGAGAGGCAGCTTGTTGAATATAACCTATTCTGTCACCGGTATTTGAGCCTAAACATAAATATACTGTTGCCATAAAATCATTCTATAACTTATTTTACTCCTTTGTCAATTAAGCATTTATCAGGCATAGGTTATAAAGATACAAAAATAATTTGCAAAAAACAGTCCGGTAATATATAATTATTTCTGGCGGGGCTTATCACCCTGCCGTAAGAAAAAATAGGACAGGTAATGGCACAGCACAGCACAGCACAGCACA
>CAYVMC010000033.1:0-18557 GCA_964452495.1 uncultured Muribaculaceae bacterium
GTGCTGTGAACGGTTATGTGCTTTACAATGGCGGGCTGATTACCCGCCTTTTTTTGTTATGATAACTTCACAACCTAATAAAAAGAGAAAAAGAAAGTACATTCTTTTACTTTTTGACACTACAGAGAAGGGAGCGAGAAAATACTCTTCCTCTGGCGCTGCCGGTTAAAAAAAACTTACCATTTCTACATGTTTATATTAATTGTTTAAATTTGTAAACTTTTTGTAAAATTTTAGCAATTTTCATATATAAAAATACTTTATATAAATAAGAAAAAGAAGAGGAACAACAATGGATTTTACAAAATTAGGACAGTACCTTCCATTTACCGGCGGATTTAATAATATGCGTACCGGCGGTGTACAACCCGTTCCCGGCAGTGAGCAGGGAGGAAGCGGTAAAACAGGCGGTACTACAGGCACCTCCGGTATAGATGCCGTCTGGGGAGGCGATCAGTACGGTAATATAAATGTTAATTCTGCAACTTACAATAGAATCAGCGCTATTAACGGAGAGCTTTCACCTGATGTATCAGGCAGCAGTTTAAGACATCTTGCCTGGGCATAAAATCATTTTATTTCACTAAGTTTGATAAGATTGGCTATGGTACTGTCATAGTCAATCTTTTCGTGTGTAGCTAAACCGGTTCTAATTAAATAATTACTTGTTCAGTAACCATTCAATTAAATTCAACTGTTTTATCCCATTATGAGATACAGGCGGCACCTCGTCCAATGTCAAAAGATATTTAGGATTATGGTCTTTTATACTTTGCAACGCCCTCAATTCCCTTTCCAAAGTATTTTCATCCATTACTGTCTTAGAAACCTGATAATACTCCATCCCGTCATTATTTATCACTGCAAAATCTACTTCAAAGCTTCCTATTTTACCTACATAAACCTGATACCCGCGTCTTAACAGCTCTAAATAAACTATATTTTCAATATTGTGACCGATATTCGGTTTTTGTAATGCCAATAATATCTGCTTTAAACCTAAATCCGCTACATAATATTTTTCAGCCGTTTTTAACAACTGTTTGCCGGAAATATCAAACCGGTTGGCTTTATATATAATAAAACTATCACATAATGCACTCAGATAGTTCTCCACTGTAGACGAATATGTCTTTCGTCCATAAGATGTCAAAGTATCACTGATTTTCTTTGCTGACGTATTATTACCGATGTTATCAAATAAAAATCTTATAACACTTTCTAATACAGTAATATCTGATATTTTTTTTCTTTGTACTATATCTTTTAAAATTATTGTATTATAAATCCCTGCTAAATAATCATGTATTATCTTCTTATCATTACCCAATTCAAGTAAATAAGGGAAACCGCCATTTTGCATATAATTGGAAAATTTTTTTGACAAATCAGTTTGTTCTTTTAATCCCGAAATATACTCTGCAAACGATAACGGCAGCATTTTTATTTCAACATACCGTCCTGATAATAATGTCGCAAGTTCACCTGATAAAAAATACGCATTAGAACCGGTAATATATACATCAACATTTTTTTTGATAAATAGACCATCAACTGTTTTTTCAAAATGTTCTACATTTTGCACTTCATCCAAAAACACGTAATATTGCTGATTTTCATCTATTTGTTTATTTATATAATTGTACAAATCCATATAGTTCAGCAAATTAAAAAATTCAGGATTTTCAAAATTAATATTTATAATTTGCTCTTTTTTTACACCATTTTTTAAAAGATACTCCTGATACAACTCAAACAAAGTTGATTTTCCGCATCTGCGAATCCCGGTGACAACTTTTATCAGCTGCTTATCTTTAAATGCTATCAGTTTATCTAAATAATCTTTTCGTTGAATCATATTAAACACTCTTAATAATAAACTTTTTTACGCAAAAAGTCAAGTTTTTAGTATACACACTAAAAACTATATAAATTCTATAAGTTTTTAGTGTGTAGTATAATTTCTTTACAAATACAGATTTATTTCATTTCGCTAAGCTTAATAAGATTGGCTATGGTACTGTCATAGTCAATCTTTTCATGTGTAGCCTGTTTTAAAAATTTATTTATCTCCGGCATCAGTCTTATAGCCCTGTCACACTCTGCGTTTGAACCTTTTACATACGCACCGATTGTTATTAAGTCCTCATTTTGTCTGTAAACTGCCATTAAGTTTCTCAATTCACCTGCAGCCCTGCGGTGTTCCGGACTTGTAACTTCAGGCATTACACGGCTTATTGACTCAAGAACATCAACTGCAGGGTAATGGTTCTTATGTGCCATTGCACGAGAAAGTACTATGTGACCGTCAAGAATACTTCTAGCAGTATCTGATATTGGTTCATTAAAATCATCGCCTTCAACAAGCACCGTATAAAGTCCGGTGATTGTACCTTTATCATTTGTTCCTGTTCTCTCAAGCAGTTTGGGCATAAGAGCAAACACCGACGGCGTATATCCTCTGGTGGCAGGAGGTTCCCCTACAGCAAGCCCGACTTCCCGCTGAGCCATCGCAATACGAGTTACACTGTCAAGCATAAAGAGTACATCCATCCCCTGATCCCTGAAATACTCTGCAATAGTAGTTGCAACAAATGCCGCTTTAATCTTTACAAGCGACGGCTGCTCAGAAGTCGCTGCAACAACAATTGAACGTTTCATCCCTTCCTCGCCGAGTATATTTTCTATAAACTCTTTGACCTCCCGCCCGCGTTCTCCAATCAGAGCAATAACATTAAGATCTGCACTTGTATTCTTGGCAAACATACCAATAGTCGTACTTTTACCAACACCTGAACCCGCAAAAATTCCCATCCGCTGTCCTTTACCAACGGTAATAAATCCGTCAACCGAACGCACCCCGAGTGCAAGCGGCTGAGTTATTCTTGTTCGTCTTAGAGGATTTATTAATTCAGCAGTAGTAGAACGAAAATCATTAATCTTAATCTCGCCTAATGTGTCAATCGGGTGTCCTAATCCATTAAGCACCCTGCCGATTAATTGTTTACCGACTCCTATCTGCATTGCACTGCCCGTACTCTCGACAATTGATCCCGGACGCACACCTTCAACAGAACCCAATGGCATTAGCAAAATCCGATTTTCTCTAAATCCGACAACTTCTGCCCTGATAGCTTCTGCTCCGAAATAAGGATAAATATAACATAAGTCGCCTATAGATGCAGCAGGACCATCAGCCTCAATGATAAGCCCGATTATCTCAACAACCCGCCCGATAAGTTTTTTTGTATTAGTTGAATTTATTATTTCAAGATATCGTTCTTTATTAAATGTCATTTTTCAACGCTTCCGCACGAAGTTTTTTTACTATCTCTTCTATCTTTGAAGAAATCCGTGCATCAACCCTTGAAGATATAGACTCAATAATCGTCCCATCATCAGAAAGTGCAGGATCTTCAACTATTTTTATACTCTTAACGTTAGGAATTTCATACTTAAATCGTTCACTATACGAAGATACACGTCCCACCAGTTTAGGATTTACAATTATTGTAATATTTTCCTTGTCGGGAAGCTGCATAATTGTTTCTGCTGTAATCTTATAAAGTAAATTATCATCAAGAGGTTTACCGCAAACTTTTAAAGCAATCGCATTAATAAGCTCTACAATATCCTTCTCCGCAGATCTGAGAATATCATGTTTCATTTCAAAAGAGCTTTTCGCAAGAACATCCAGTGACTTAAGAGCCTCTGCAGCATCATTATTAAATTTTTCTAGCCCGTCTTTCATCCCCTGTTCAAAACCGGCATTATAACCTTCCTGCTTAATTTGTTCATACTCTTCTTCAGCACGTTTCCTCGCTTCTTCAATAATATGTGTTGCTCTGGTTTCTGCCTGTTCTATTATCGTATTTGCCTTCCCCTCGGCAGCAGCAATCATTTCCTTCTTTTTAAACTCTGTCTGCTCAATAATAGCTTTAACTTTTGCCTGCTGCTGGGTTACGGGAGTCTGCTCAATAGGCAGAACATATTCACCGCCTATTTGAACATTTGAACTCTTTATTCTGCTATTTCCCTTGTTTTCGTTATTCAATTAACTCATCCTCAACACTTGCACGGGTAATTGTAATTTCACCTGAAACCTCAAGCGATCTGATTGTTGCAACAATTTTTGTTTGTGCCTCCTGTACATCTCTGGCACGAACAGGTCCGAGATATTCCATATCATCCTTAAGCATTTGTTGTGCACGCTCTGACATATTCTTAAAGATTTTATCCTTGATTTCATCTTTAACCCCTTTAAGTGCAAGAGAAAGTTCTTTTGAATCGACTTCCCTGAGTACTTTTTGAATAGCACGGTCATCAAGAATAACTATATCTTCAAATACAAACATTAAATCTTTAACTTCCTGCGCAAGTTCTTGATTTTCAATATCAAGCCATTCCATAATATTCTTTTCAGTAGCTCTGTCACAACAGTTCAATATATTAGCAAGAGACTCAACACCGCCTGCGGTTGAAAAATCCTGAACAAGCAGTGCAGAAAATTTGCGTTGTACAATATCTTCAATAACCGATAAAATCTCAGGGTTTGTAGGAGTCATTTCAGCAATCCGCATTGAAACAGCCGACTGTATTTCCGGAGGAAGAAATGAAAGAACCTGCGCAGATAAATCAGGTCTTATATATGCAAGTATCAGAGCCAAAAGCTGGGGATTTTCTGATGAAAAAGTATTTGCAAGCTGGCTCGGATCAGCGTCATTAAGAAAATGAAACGGATTAGTATTAATAAGAGAATTTACTCTATCAAGCATTTTGCCTGCTTCGTCCGCACCGTATATATTTTCAAGAAGCTGCTTTGCGTAGCCCACACCACCCTGAGCAATGTAGTTTTTAGCTTGAAAAACTATTTTGAACTCTTCAAGTATACTGTTTAAAACATCATCCGACAGCTTACCCAAATTTGCAATATCAAGAGTAATCTGCTCCAGCAAATCTTTATCACCAATATTCTTAAGAATTTCAGAAGCAGTATTTGGACCGAGTGCAATCAACAGTGCAGCAACCTTCTGGCTCGGGCGTGTTATTTTCTGGTCTTTTTGTTTTTTTAAATCTTCCAATGACATCCGCTATTAATCCTTCAAATACGATGTTATTAACTTGGCAGCATCCTCCGGTGATTGCATTACTATATCGTTAAGCTCATTTATACTTGCTTCCTTTTGTGTTTGAGAATAATTTTTTCTAAATTCTATTATCGGTTCTTTTTCTGTAGCCTGTAGAAGCGCATCCTCGCCTCCTGAAGCAACAGAAACCATCGTATTACCCGTTGCTGGAGTATTTGGCATTTTTACTTTTGCAAACTTATCCAATATACTTTTAAGCATTATAAGCGCCACTAACCCGAGTACAAATAGTATTACCAGCGGAAGTACATTATCTATAACTGTGCCGATAATCTCTTCTCGTTGATATTTTGCACGAATTGCAGATTGGCGTTCCTCCTCAACTGCAAGACCTTCAAATTGCAGCCCTGACACTGTTATTACATCTCCTCGGGTATAATCCCCACCAGAAGCTGATAATACTAGATTTTCCAGCTCTTTCTTCTCTGAATCCGTAAGTATTTTATTAACAGCAACCGCAATAGTTAAACGCTTAACTGTTCCCGGAGCGTATACAACCTGTTTAATTTCTTTTGAAACACTATAATTTATTGCACTTTTTTCTTTAGAATAGTTCAAATTTTTCGGATTAGCAGTGACACCATTCTGTACAGGAATCTGATTGGGATTTTCATAAGTTTCAATCTCTGTCTGTGAACTTGTCATTACCCCCTGATTAGTATCCCCTACAGGAATGTAACTTTCAATAGTAGCCTTAGCAGAATTAAAGTCAATATCCGCATTTACCTGAACAGAAACATTCCCTATTCCTACAATCTTTTCAAGTACTTTGGTAACTTTGGCCGCAGTCTGACTCTCAAGATTTGATTTAAAACTTTCCATGTCAGTTGAATTTTTAGTAACTTCATCGGAAAGGCTGGCACCATTCTGATCGGTAATAAATACTCTATCAGGATTAAGACGCGGAACAGAAAAAGCAACAAGATTTTTAATTGCCTTTACCTGTGTGGTTTTTAACCTGTAACCCGGCTCCAAAACAAGCATAACAGATGCGGATGGCGCTTCATCCTTATCCTGAAAAATAGAACGTTCAGGCTCCGCAAGATGAACTTTGGCATATTTAATACCCTGCATCTTCTCTATAGCACGGGTCAATTCCCCCTGATAAATTCTTTGTTTGGTTAATTTATTCTTAAAGTCAGTAGAACCTAACTGCATACTGTCAAGAAGTTCAAAACCAGAATCCTCACGCTGAATCATATCATTTTCAACAACAAAAACCCTTAATTCGTCCCTTACGTTTGAAGGAACAAAGATTGTCCGTTTATCTTCGGACAATTTATAAGGGTGTCCGTTCTTTTTTAGACCTTCTATTACACTGACAGCATTTGTTTCACTTAAATCGGAATATAAAACTGCCCAATCAGGCTCAAGTGCTTTTGACAGGAAAAATGATGCCGCAACCAGTGTTAGGACAACGATAACAAGCATTGCAAACTTCTGGGTGCTATCTAAACCGTTCCACAAACGCTTTACATCCGACGCTAATAAATTAAGATAATTGCCTTCCATTTATATAATCTTACCTTTTATTCCAAAATTTATAGAATACTCCCATAATAATATAATAATAACGTGGAATAAAAATCTTTTCAATTTTGTAAAGCTAACTTTACAGTATTTGAATTAGGTTTCTATTTATTTATTGTAAAATAAATGTTAATGAAAGTGTTAAATCAAATACGAGGTGATTTTTTAGGTGGAATCGTTTCTTCAATTGTTGCACTACCTCAGGCACTTGCTTTTGGAGTAGCAACTGGTCTCGGTGCAGGCGCAGGTATATGGAGTGCCATTATTCTTTGCTTTATCGCAGGTCTTCTCGGAGGTCCGCTCATATCAGGACCTACAGGCCCTGTTACAATAATACTTACATCAATGATTTTAACAAACTCTTTTGGGCTGCAAATAATTGTTACAATTATGGCTCTTGCAGCTATCTTTCAGATAATAATCGGTTTAACCCCGCTGCCCGCAGTTGTTAAATATGTCCCTTATCCAGTAATTTCAGGGTTTATGAATGGTGTAGGAGTATTACTTATTTTTTTACAATTAAACCCTCTTGTTGGTCAACCTGTTGTTGCCTCTCCGATTGAAGGGGTGAAAACTCTATTTACCATGCCTGTAAATCAGACTGCATTAATTCTAGGAATTTTAACACTGGGAATAGTTTTTTTAATACCTAAAAAGATCAACAGAATTTTCCCCTCACAAATTATTGCACTTATCATAATAACCTTTATTTCTATAAAAACAGGAGCTAATGTTGCAAGAATTTCAGAAATCTCCTTTAATTTCCCTAAACTTGTCAAACCTGCATTAGATTTTAAAATTTTTCTTGACTGCATTCCTTTTGCATTTATCCTTGCAATTATCGCTTCATCAGAAAGTCTCTTAACAGGTCTTGTAGCAGATTCGCTTACAAAAACAAAAAACTCGCCAAAGAAAATACTTGTTTCACAAGGAGTAGGAAATTTTTTCTGCGCAATAACAGGCTCTCTGTTCGGTTCTGCAGCAACTATGCGCAGTGCTGCCGCAATTAACGCAGGAGCAACAACGAAACTGGTAACAATCATAAATCCGTTAACCCTGCTTACTGTTCTTATATGCTTCTCCGATTTTGCAAAACAAATTCCACTCTGTGTACTTGCTGGTATTCTTATAAAAATCGGATACGATATTATTGATACAAAACTGCTCAAAGTTATAAAATATGCGCCCAGAGATGATTTGTACGTACTTGCGGTTGTTTTTCTATTAACAGTCTTTTACAACCTTATATTTGCAGTAGGTGCAGGGATTACACTTGCATCAATTCTATATGCCAAAAGAGTTGCAGATAAAACCTCTCTAGGAGTAAAAACCGTTCAGGATGATGAAATTAATGAACTTGAAAAACAACTGTTTAAAGCTTATAACTACCAGATACGTGCAGTACACATCGACGGACAGTTCTTTTTCGGCTCCGCAACACAGCTTGTCGCACAATTTGAAGAACAGCTTGGAACAAAATTTCTTATTTTAAACTATGAATCAGATGCTCTGTTAGACATATCAGCAATTTTTGCACTGGAGGATATTATTATAAGACTGCAGGACCAGAGAGTACGGATTATGCTTGTTATCAAAAACGAAGAAGTGCTTAACCAGTTAAAGGATTTGAATATTCTGGCACAGGTCGGCAAAGAAAATGTTTTTTACAATGAATACGATGCGATTGACTGTGCAAAGCAGCGGATTAAAAATAAATTCTTCCCTGCTGAGCAATAGTTACAAATATTGTACACCTATCTGTTTTGTGGTACCCTTAACTTATGATTGAACTTCTGATTTTGTATTTATTAAACAAATACCAACTTACAATGTATGCACTTACAAAAAAAATTGCGGAAGATTTTTCAATTTACACAAAACCAGGTATAGGAACTATTAAACCCGCACTTGTCAGACTGGAAGGAAAAGGTTTTATTATCTCCAGACGCTCAATTTCAGAAGGCGGCAGAGTAGCGGTTTATTACACCATCACCGCGCAAGGAATGGAAGAATTAAAACGGCTTATTGTTACAAGGACATCCGATAATCCGGTAAAATTTTTAAATACCGCTCGTATTAAACTAATCTGTGCATCACTACTTACGCCGCAGGAGCAAGTAAAATTAATTGACCAACTTAAACTTAAAGCAGAGAGTATTTATACAAAAACAAATGGAAAAATCGAAAGTGCAGATTTTTACCATAAAATGGTTACTGACAATCAGTTACAAGAATACAAAAATTTCATATCACTACTAGAAGGAATGAGAAATGGCTGCACTGGTTAGTGAAGTTCTTGATGGTTCAATTGCAAAAGAACTTGGTATTACCGCAGGCGATGAAATTTTATCAATTGATGGAATAAAACTCCGGGATATGATTGACTATAAATTTATGACCGCAACGGAAGAATTAACCATAGAAATACAAAAGTTAAACGGCGAGATTGAAGAAATTGAACTTGAAAAAGATTTTGATGACGATTTAGGGATTATTTTTGAAAGTGCTGTGTTTGATAAAATTAACCCCTGCTTAAACCATTGTATATTCTGCTTTGTAGACCAGCAGCCCAAAGGACTTAGAAAGACTCTCTATATAAAGGATGATGACTATCGGTTATCATATCTGCAAGGTACATACATAACTTTAACCAATCTAACTGATGAAGACAAAAAACGGATAAAATCGATGAGTCTTGGCCCGTTCTATATTTCTGTACACACTACAAATCCAGAGCTGCGGGTTAAGATGCTTAGAAACCCTAATGCTGCCAAAATAATGGATGAATTAAACTGGTTTAAGAAAAATCACATCCCGTTCCATACACAAATAGTACTATGCCCTGGTTTTAATGACGGAGAAGAGCTTGATAGAACCTTAAAAGATTTATCCTCATTGAAAAATTCACTCTTATCGGTTGCTATTGTTCCGGTGGGAATTACTAATTTTAGAAAAGATAATTTATTGAAAGAAGTTACCCCTCAAATAGCCGCAGAAACAATAGAAATTGCAAACAAATACAAAAAAGTCTGCTGTTCCGATGAATTTTTCTTAAAAGCAGGTATTGACATCCCGCCTAAAAAATACTACGGCAACTACCCGCAATTATCGGACGGGGTAGGAGCTTTAAGACTCCTTCTGGAAGACTTTAAAGAATGCAAGCTGCCCAAATCAATAAATACACCGCTAAAACTTCTTTTCGCCTCATCTGTTGCTGCATACAGTACAGTAAAACAGATTTCAGACAAATTAAACAAAATAAAAAATCTTGAATGTATAACCACCCCCGTCAAATCTGAGTACTGGGGTAAAAATATTACAGTTGCAGGATTAATCACTTCCGATGACCTTATAAATACTGTAAAAGATACAGACGCTGATTACATTGTTATCCCCTCTGTTATGCTTAAACCTTATAGTGAATACTTTTTAGACGGGAATAACCTTGATTATGTCAAAGAAAGAACTCAAAAAAAATTCCTTGTTATAAATAATAGCTACTCATTTAAAGAGGTTGTAGAATTTGTTAACTCCTTTTCATAATTCGCATTAAAATAGCAATTTTTCGACAAAAAATGTTTTATTAAATATATGGGAATTAATGATATAAATTTCAATCCGTTTAATCCGAGGATGAGTGGATATTATAACAGAACAGCAGAGGAATTTAATCCGTTTAATCCTGTTGGTTCAGGCTCAAATATCCTAAATAACAGTACAATAAATTGTGGTGAAAAATCCAATGTTGATATTGTTGGTGACAATTTCACACACACAACTTCTAAACCCATCAGCAGAGAACTATATGGTATTGATAAATACAATGCAATGAGTAGTGCAGAACGCGCACTTATTGAAGTTCCACCAGAAGCAAGAAAACAGATTGATGAAGTCCTGAGTATGACAAATACTATTGAAAAAGAACTTAAGCACAGGTATCCGAACGGTGTAAACCTTGTTGGTCTGGGACGTTCCCCATCATTGTTAATGGAAATATTTAAAGCTAAAGGGTATGATACAAAAACCTGCGCACTGTCAAACCTTACAGGCGGCGAGTATGACATAAGCGGGAAATACAGTTATTTAAAACAATTGGATACAAACGATGTAAAAGCATATAATGAATACCTGAAAGAACTCGGACTAACACCGGATAAAATTAAATCAAGCCCCAGACCAACAGTATTTGTTGATTATACACGAACCGGCAACTCTTTACGTAGTTTTATGGAACTCTTGAAACGCCAGGAAATCGGTATAGGGAATCTGGATAATGTAGCATTTTTGAGTTTAAACAAAGATCTTATGCCAAACCAAACAGCGGCAGACAAAGCATTAATTGATAAATTCTGGGAAAATCTTGGAATAAAAAACTTTTCTTTCACCCCGCGCGTAAATATCTCGGAAATCGGTAAAGCCAAGGAAATAGTACACAACTTTAAACCCGCAGAAAGTGCAGTAAAATTTTTACTGCAAGCAGTTAAAGTTATTAAAGGACGAGTATAACAAGAATGTCTTTAAGTCATCACTCCTCTATAAATGTACATATAAATATGTATAAAGCTAAACCGTTACAAGTTTTGCGAATTTTCTTTTACCTGCTTGCAATACTACACCGGATAAGTTTTCAAGCACGAGTCCCATATCAGAAACCTTTTCACCGTCAAGCTTCACACCACCGCCCTGAATAAGACGTTTCGCCTCGCCTTTTGAGGCTGTAAATCCTAACTCTACAAGCAAATCAAGAATGAGTTTCCCGTTACTTACTTCAACCGTTTGGATATCATCAGGAATACCTTTATTTGATACTACATTAATAAAATCAGCCTGAGCCGCATCAGCACCGGAATTACCATGGTATTCAGCCGTAATAGTGTGTGCTAGCTTCATTTTTAAATCCCTCGGATTTACACTTGAACTTGCAATTTGTTCGTCCATTTTATTAAGTTCATCGGCAGAAACATCGGTCAACAATGAATAATAACGTGTAATCATATTATCCGGTATGGACATCAGCTTGCCAAACATGTCTTTTGCACTATCTGTCAATGAAATACAGTGTTCCGGATAAGTTTTTGACATCTTAACAACACCGTCCGTACCTTCCAAAAGTGGAAGTAAACAAACCAGTTGTGGATATTTTTTCCCATAAGCTGTTTGAATATCACGCCCGAGTAATGTATTAAAACGCTGGTCAGTACCGCCAAGTTCTATATCAGCATCAATCTCTACAGAATCATATGCCTGCATAAGCGGATAGAAAAATTCCACAATAGAAATGGGCTTACCCTCTGCATAACGCTTTGCAAAATCATCTCTTGTCATCATTTGAGCAACAGTTACTTTAGAAGAGAGCTTGAGTAAGTCAGTAAAACTCATTTTGTGCAGCCAGTCCGCGTTATTTACAACTTCTGCACCAGATACATCAAGCACTTTTGACATTTGTTCAAAGTATGTTTCAGCATTCTTCTCTACTTCTTCTTTACTAAGCGCAGGACGTGTTTCAGATTTTCCTGAGGGGTCACCGACCATTGCCGTGGCACCGCCAACAATAAGAACAATTTTATGTCCGAGCTTTTGAAACTCTCTTAATTTACGCATTACTACAGTATGTCCGAGATGTAAATCCGGACGTGTCGGATCCATGCCGAGCTTTATTCTAAGCGGTTTTCCAGTATCGTGTGCATACTGAAACTTTGCCGCAAGCTCTTCTACACCGCCCGGCAATATCTCACTATTACGGGCTATCATCCTTGCCTGTTGAATAAATTCCTCTTTTATCTCTGTCATACTTTATATATTCCTTTCATTATTTTTTATAGTCCTAACAAGAAAAACCAATGGTATTATTATAATACAAGCAACCGCATAAATCCTAAAACTATCAATAAATGCCCACAGCGTTGCCTGTTGAACCATTTCGTTATATAAAAGATTTTTCCCCATATATGATGCCGTATTCGGATCAACAGTCGTCATAAACATTGATGAATATGCCTGAAGTTTTTGGTTAAAAATATCATTAAGCGGATGAAGTTTTCCGACAAGCATATACTGATGAGCCTGCGAAAATCTTGAAATCATTGTTGAAACAATAGATGTACCTATTGCGCCGCCTATTATCTTAAGCAGGTTTTGAAGTCCGCTTGCATTAGTCATCTGTTCATTAGAAATTGTTATAACTGACAGAGAAATAATCGGAACCATTGCAAACCCCATACCCAAACCAAATATAAAATTCGGGAATTCAACATTAAGCGACGATATTTCAAGGTTTAGAAATCCTAAAATCCACCCTGCCGCTCCCATTAATCCAAGCCCCAGAGCAACCAGCCATCTATTATCAACCCTATTTGCAAGCTGTCCGCATAATATAAGAGCAATCAAAGCACCCAACCCGCGTGTCATCATAGTTATTCCGCTCAAAAAGGCATCATACCCCATCATTGACTGTAGAAACTGCGGCAGAATAGCCATTGATGCAAGCATAACCCCCTGCATAACGACCTGTACAAATGTTCCGATAAAGTAATTTTTATCTTTCAAAACTGATAAATCAACGAGCGGCTGTTTATTTTTAATCTGGGAAATTACAAAAGCAATTAAGGAAATAACCGATATTATTGAAAGTCTTGTAATCAACTTTGAACCGAACCAGTCAAGGTCATTCCCTTTATCCAATACCACCTGTAAAGTTACAAGCCACATAAAAAGGAAGAAAAAACCAAGAAAATCTGTCTTTACTCCACCCGCCTGCCTGCGTGCATACGGAGGATCTTCAATAAGTTGTTTTGCAAGTACAAGAGACACTATTCCTATCGGTACATTAATAAAGTAAATATATGGCCACGACCAATTAATAGTAAGCCATCCGCCGACAATAGGTCCAATAATCGGAGCTATGACAACAACCAGCCCAAACATTGCCATTGCTTTACCACGGACTTTAGGTTCAAAGTTTTCAAGCAAACATGCCTGTGCAATAGGCAAAAGTCCGCCTCCCCCCATCCCCTGAATAATCCTTGAACATATCATCATTTCATTAGAAGTAGATATCCCGCATAAAAACGATGCAAACGTAAATATAGCAATAGAGAGCATAAAAAAGTTTTTACGCCCCATAACCTTAGAAAACCAGCCGACCATTGGAATTATAACACCGCTTGCTACAAGATAACTTGTCAAAATCCACATTGATTCTTGACGACTTATAGAAAAAGAGCCAGCCATATACGGGAGTGCTACATTTCCAATAGTTTCGTCAAGTACGAACATAAAAGCAGCACCCATTAAAGGTATTGAAGAAAGCCAAGGATTGATTTTAGGCTTCCACTCTTCTGAGACAATTTCGTTGCCCATATACATATCCTCGTTTTACTAACTTGAATATAATAACTCGAATATAAACATTTGTATATTAAACTAGAATTTAGGTAAATAATTAAATTCCAGTGCTTTCCTATTGAATTATTAATGCACTTATTGCACCACTGCTTATATAACCTAATTATAATGACGTATCAAGTTGACATTCAATGGTAGTTCCTGCTTCAATGCACGCGGATTTACCTTTAACAAACCCTATAAAATCAAGCGGAATAAGTATTATTGTACAGGTAAATCCCCCCATACAAGCTATTACCCAATCACGGTCATCCCCTTGAACCTTTTGCCGCAGCGAGACCATATATTCTTTACCATTGCCATCTTTTATAATTCCATTTCGTATCTCAATATATCCGCCGCGGCCGGCAAAACCGCGTTTTCTAACTTCTTTGGGTAACAATTCTACTATTGTACCTTTTTTGAAGTATATACCATTTTTTGTTGAAAAATCAGAAACCAACTCTGCAAGAATAGAATCTGTCATTGTTATACTTTCACTTGTTACAGTTTCAAGTGTTCTGATAACAAACATATTCTCAATACCTTGAGCCGATACATTCGGAATATTTAAAAATATAAGCAGCAATAAAAAAGTCCCAATTTGTTTTATCATCATTCACCATGAACAAGTATTGTTATTTTATGAAAAAAGAGAATATTTTTATCAATCCGATCAATAGAATTTATCTTAGTAATACCAGCATCTTCCATAGCTTTCTGAATACTGCAATTACCTGCAGATACCAGATAGAAATAATTGATACACTTTGCCTCTCCTGTTTTAGTTGGCTTAAAACTTCCATCAAAATAATCAGAAAATGGAGACGTCGTATTATCATAAATAATAGCATTTGCTTTAAATAAATCATTTGCCTGCGCTGCGCAGATAGTAAAAATTAATATACCCATAAGTACTAAAATCTTTTTCATACAAAGACCTCCTTTAAATAATTATCAATATACCATATAAAATAATTTTATACAAATTTTTATCTTGTAAGGGATTTTACAAACTTATTACACGCACTAAAATGTTACACATGGATAGCGCACACATTAAAGCAGAATTAGGATTAAGAATAAAAAATTTTCGTACAGAAAATAATCTAACTCAAGAACAATTAAGCGAAATAATTGAGCTTAAACCTGCCAATATTTCTAACATTGAAAAAGGAAAAACTTACCCCGGGTTCAGTACAATTTGTTCATTAATCAACAAAGCCAATATTGAACCCAATTACCTTCTGGGATTTTTGCGCCCAGAGAATACTCCGTATAACTCTTCAACTTTAGAAATAATGAATATAATAACAAACCTTACACCTGAACAACAGCAAGGTTTAAAAATTTTTTTAAAAACTATAGGCTAACAATATTAATACGTAAGATTTTGTGTTAAAATCAATATATGACAAAGGTTGCAATAGTAAGTCACGGATGTGCAAAAAATCTAATTGATAGTGAACTTATTTTCGGACTACTTTCAAATAACGGGTACGAGGTATCACTTGATGACAACAGTGCAGATATTGTTATTATTAACACTTGCTCATTTATCTGTGATGCCGAACGAGAATCAATAAAAAGTATATTAGAACAGGTTGAATACGGTAAAAATATAATTGTTACAGGCTGCCTTTCACAAAAACACGGAAAAGAACTTAAAGCCGCAATTCCAGAAATAAAAGCCATTGTCGGAACAACCGATTTTATAAAACTACCTGAAATTATTGAAAAAATCCTTTCAGGAACTGAATATATCGAGAATGTAAATACAGACCCCGACTATATTTATCCAGAAAATATAGAACGGCAGCAAATCACAATGGGTGCAAGTTCTTATCTTAAAATTGCAGAAGGGTGTAATTACAATTGCGGTTATTGTATAATACCGAACCTTAGAGGGAAATACCACTCTCGCAGCATTGAAAATATTGTCTTTGAGGCTAAAGAACTTGTTAATAAAGGTGTAACAGAAATTATATTAATAGCACAGGATACATCATACTACGGTATTGATTTGTATAACAAACCCTCTCTTGTAAACCTGCTTGAAGAATTAAATAAGATTGAAAATCTAAGCTGGATAAGGATTATGTACACGCATCCCGCAATGATAAATGATGAACTTCTTGAAGCAATTGCAAAACTCGATAAAGTCGTTAAATATATTGATATTCCATTACAGCACTCACACCCTGATATGCTAAAAAGAATGAACAGACCGGTAATGGATTACAGAGAACTGGTTAAACGTATGAGAGAAAAAATCCCCGAAGTCGCAATAAGGTCAGCATTCATTACAGGATACCCCGGTGAAACAGAAGAAGAATTTGAACATTTATATAATTTTATAAAAGACACAAAGTTTGACAGACTTGGAGTCTTTATGTACTCAAGAGAAAAAGGCACTCCTTCGTACTCTATGAAGCCGCAAATAAGTGCAAAAATAAAAAGAGAACGACAAAAAAAATTAATGCAGCTGCAGCAAGAAATTTCATTGGAGAGAAATAAGAGTTTAATAGGTAAAGTCCTGCCTTGTATTATAGAGGGTTTTTCGGATAACGGATATGTAATTGCAAGAACACAATATGATGCTCCTGAGGTCGATGGAGTAGTAAATATAAAAACTGATAGCAAAGTTGTACCCGGTGATATTGAGGATGTAGAAATCACAGGTGCAGAAGTTTACGATTTAATCGGCAAAATAGTAAAAAATGAACTTCTTTAATTTTGATTCGTTATAAAAATACAGAGGAACCAAAAATGACGAAACAAAAATGTGACAAATACGAAACCTTATTTACTTTTGCAACGGATGATGACTTCCAAAAACACCTTCTGGAATGCGAAGACTGCAGACATGAACAGGAAAAAATGAACCGTGTTTCAGAACTTATTGCAGAAGTAAAACCACAGTTTGTAAAGCGTAAAAATAAATATTTACGCATAAAAATTGCCTGCATACTGTGTATGGTACTATTTGCCGGAATAACTTTCGAAACTGCTAACAACCATTACAGAATTGTTGAGCAGATTGTATATGGGGAACAGCTGACACCGGGAGATTTGGGGTTTCCGACAGATAGCTATGGTTTAATAATGGTGGATGAATAGGTTAATGGATTTTTCAAAAATAATAAAAGAACACGGGTCTGCCGTAAGAAGTGTAATTAAATCAGTAACAAACGAGCAGAACGAAGATTTGGAACAAGAAGTATATTTAAGAGTTTATAAAAACTCTGATAAATATAAGGCCGCTGGAAGCTTTAAAAGCTGGATATGCACAATTGCACGTAATGTATCAAAAGATTACCTGAAATCAGCAAAATACAGAATGGAACAACCTGTAAACGATGATGAAAATAATATAATTAATTCAATAAAAGACAAAAAAAATACTCCGGAAAACGAGTTTACAGCAAAACTCCGACAAAAAAGAATCATAGAAGCAATAAATAATCTTAAACCAAAATTTAAAGAGGTAATAATACTCGCAGAAATTGAAGGCTTAAGATATGAAGAAATATCCAAAAAAATTAATGTGCCTCTTGGTACGGTAAAATCAAGGATATACAATGCAAAAAAAGAACTTGCAGAAAAACTTTCGGATTTACTATAGGGAGAATTATAAAATGAATAAATATTTACTAACAGCTATTTTAACATCTCTGCTTTTTACCGGTACAGCCTTTGCTATTCCTGAATCTAAAGAACTTGAACCCCGGCAGCCTGATTTAACGACAGAGACATTAACACCTCCACATAATCCGGAGATGGAAAAGCATAAAAATGAATTTAACAGACGATTGAACCTTACAGATGAACAAAAATATAAAGCTAAACAGTTAAGGGTAAATTCACAAGAAAAGATGAAACCGCTGATGGATGAACTTATTGTAAAACAACAGCAGCGGAACATGCTTGAAAATAATGATGGGAATGACAAAGAAATCCAAACTCTCAACAATGATATCAAATACCTGAGACAAAAACTGCACAATATAATTCTACAAAATGAACGTGATTTTATGGAAATTCTAACTCCTGAACAAAAAAACGAATTTAACAAAATGCGTGAAGAACGTAAACAAATCCTTAACCAAAAAAGAATGATGAAAAAAAACACTAATCCTTACAAATAAATATGACCTGTTACTGGAACTTTGTATCTGTTTTAAAACAGATTTGCACCTGTGTATAATAAATACATTGCCTACTACCATCTAAAGTCTTTAGTATTTGTGATTTTTAAGATTTACATACTCTACATACTTGCAGAAATTTTACATCAAAAATCTGTGTAACATACGTTTCAAAACAACATAATTTTTTACTTATGAATCAATACAGTTTTTTTAACAAGCAGCTTGTCCCTGCATAATCTCCAGATTTGTCAAATGTCATCTTTTTATCTGTTGTATTTGCCTGCTTTCTGGTTTTTCTTGTTATTTGAACGTTCGGCTATTGATTGCAAAACCTCTGCCTCTACCT
>CAYVMC010000034.1:0-18329 GCA_964452495.1 uncultured Muribaculaceae bacterium
GGCTTGGTTCTATGATTCTGAATACGACGCAGCCGGAAATAATACGCGGTATATAACTTATAACTCAGATGGCAGCGTGAGAATGTTCTTCTCTGAGAGTGAATACGACGCAGCCGGAAATGAAACGCGGGTTATATTTTATAACCAAGATTGCAGCGTGGCTGGGTTCTATGATTTCGAATACGACGCAGCCGGAAATAAAACGCGGTATATAGGTTATAACTCAGATGGCAGCGTGGATTGGTTCTATGATTGTGAATACGATGCAGACGGCAACAAAATACGGGAGGTAAAGTATAATCCCGATGGCACTGTCCGGCAGTAAAATCCAAACGGCACCGGCGTTATTCTATTTGTGGTACGCTTCGTTTTTTATAATCTTGAATGCACGGTAAATCTGTTCTGTCAGTATTAGTCTTGCAAACTCATGCAGAAATGTCATTTTTGAAATACTTAGTTTAAAATCTGCCCTGTTTGATACCTTTTGCGAGATACCGTGTGATGAACCGATGACAAAAACTACTTCTCCAATTCCTGAGTGGTTTAGTTCATTGATTTTGGCCGCAAATGCTTCTGATGATAACTGCTTTCCGTTAATCTCTAAGGTAATTACGTAATTATCCGGCTTTATACAGTTTAAAATCCTGACGGCTTCTGTATCAAGAGCTTTTTCTATCAATGTGTCTTCGTAAACCTGTTCAGGTTTTATTTCTATAACATCAACAGGACAATACGGCTGAATGCGTTTAATAAATTCAGCCGTACCATCTTTTAAATATGCTTCTTTTAATTTTCCGAGTGCTATTATCTTAATTTTCATTCTTTTGAACGTACACCGTTTGTGACGGGAATGCAAATTCTATTCCTTCTTCACGGTATCTTCTTATAATTTCACGTATGACGGCATCTTTTATAAGGCAAAATTCTGCCCAAATACGTGTTCTTGTGTTTACATACAATCTCAATGTAATCTGACTGTCATCTAAAGAGCTTACAAATGCAAGCGGGTCATTTTCAACCTGCGGATTATCAATGGCAACTGCTCTTAGTATTTCAACAGCACGTGCGATTTTTTCGTTGGAGGTTGAATATTCAATTCCTATAAGCATATCTATTCTACGTGCTTTTATGGTTGTAATATTTGTTATGGCAGAATTTGCCATGAGGTTATTCGGGATATTGATAATATAGTTATCCATTGTAATAAGTTTGGTGGAACGTAAATTTATGTCTGCAACGGTTCCCTCCATATTATTGAATTTTATATAATCCCCTACTTTATAAACTTTATCCCAGATAACCGAAAAAGAACCGAATACATTTGCAATTGTTTCTTTTGCGGCAAAACCTACCGCCATACCTGCTATACCAAAACCGGCAATAAGAGAGGTTACCGAATAACCATTTGATTGCAAGAAGGAGGCTGTAATTATAAATAGAATTAATATCTTAAGAACTTTGATTAAAACAGGCACAATTCTTAGAATTGGTGCTTCGTGCTTGCGATTTTTGAGTTTTTCTTGAACTTTTATGTATAATAAATCAAGTGATTTTAGGGCAATGTAAGCAACAATGATATTTACAATAATACTGAAAATGAATACTCTATGACTGATAAAAAATTTACCGATATTTTCTAATAATTGTTTCTCAAATTCCATTTATCCTGCTCCAGTTTTAGAATTTTTTTAGTTTTGCATAGCTTGCATCCATAGCCTTTTTCCCTTTGGCACCAAAATCAATAGTATACATTGTGCTTGAGCCAACCTGTATAACTTCAACAATATGCCCGACTCCTAATTTTTCGTGAAAAACCCGTTCACCTTCGTTGAAGTAGTACTCCACATGACCGGATGTTATATCCTGTTCTCGTTGATGTGTAAGTTCTTCCTGTGCTTTTTCATTTTTACGTTTTTCTTCAAGCATCCGTTTTATGGCATTATCTTCAAAGAATTTATCAGCTCGTTCTTTGCTTTTTTCAATATTTTTTTGAGATTTTACTAGTATTGTTCTTGCCGGAGATGTTTGCGGTCGTTTCGGGTAAGAAACCGGCTGACTGTTTGTATTATTGTAAATCTTTTTTGTCCCCGGGGCTGTAAAATTACTTCCAAATCCGCTTACAGGTTTTACATACCCGTCATTGTCAAAAGTGGATTTTCCTGTTTTAATTTTATCCACGGCATTCTTAAAGGTTCTTGTTACGTAACCTGCACTTGATTGTTGTACATCAAGCAGCTTTACCGGAATTTCCTCTAAAAACCGGCTTGGATTGTAATACTTGTATTCCCCCCACATCTGGCGGCGCTTTGCGTTTAGCAGATACAATTTTTCTTCCGCACGGGTAACACCTACATACATTAACCTGCGTTCTTCTTCTACTTCCGATGCTGAATTGAATGTCCGCTGTGACGGGAAAATGCCTTCATCCATACCGGCAAGGAATACTGTAGGAAACTCTAATCCCTTGGAGGAGTGCAAAGTCATAAGGGTTACGTTATTTGCGATTTCATCAAGTCCGTCAAGTTCCGAAACCAGTGATATTTGTGCTAGAAATTCACCAAATGCATTATTAATATCTTCCGGTTCAAAGTCATTTGCTACGTTTACAAATTCCTGCAGGTTTTCAATTCTTGCTTCATCCTCCGGAGTATTTTGTGATTGCAGCTCTCTTATATATCCGCTTCTTTCAAGAACAAGTCCGATAAATTCATATAATTGATATTTTGGCTGTTCTTCTTTGAACTTATCAATAAGAGCGACAAAATCTTTGAGTTTTGTTGCTGTTCCTGACTTAATTGCAGGAATTTCGTTTAATCTTTTAACTGCCTGATACAGACTGATTTCGTTTGAGTCGGCAAAATCCTGTAAGTGTTTGATTGTTGTATCACCGATTGAACGCTTTGGTACATTGACAATCCTTTTAAAGCTTTGAGAATCATCCGGATTATAAATGAGTTTTAAATATGCTACTGCATCCTTAATTTCTTTTCTGTCGTAGAACTTTAGTCCGCCGTAAATCCTGTACGGAATACCTGCCGCAATCATTGCTTCCTCTATTGCCCGTGACTGGGCATTTGTACGGTAGAGTACTGCAAATTGATTATAATCTCCGGAAGTATTCTTTATGGTTGAAGCTATGTATGTTGCCTCGTCAGTTTCGTCCTCTGCCTCATATAATGTAATCTTTTCTCCGTCGCCCTTCTGTGAATAAAGAACTTTATCAACACGTTCTTCATTATTTTCAATTACAGCATTAGCGGCAGCAAGAATATTTGCTGTAGAACGGTAATTCTGCTCAAGTTTGATAATTTTTGTGTCTTTAAAATCTTTTTGGAAATTGAGAATAATTTTGAAATCGGCACCGCGCCAGCTGTAAATTGACTGGTCAACATCACCTACTACGCATAACGAACGTTCAGGAGGGATTGTATCAAGATTGTTTGTATATAATGCTCTTACAAGCTGATACTGTGCCTGGTTTGTATCCTGAAATTCATCAACCAGAATATGTTTGAATTTTTTATAATATCTTTCTCTTACCTCGTGATTTTGTTCAAGTAATTTAACAGCAAGCATAAGCATATCATCAAAATCTATTGAATTATTATTTGTAAGAGTGTTTTCATACATTTCATAGATTTGTGCTATTCTCTGGGTTTTAAAATCACGTGCAAATGTCGCAAAATTATACGCATCTTCCATTTTGTTCTTAGCATTGGATATGACGGCTTTTACGAGTTTTGGCTGGTAAAGCTTTTCATCAAGGTTGAGTTTTTTAATACACTGCTTGATTACCGCCAGAGAGTCCTGTTCATCGTATATTGAGAAATTCTTGTCCAGAAATCTTCCTGACTGGAACCGGTAGTTTTCAATATCCTGCCTCAATATACGCCCGCAAATACTGTGGAAGGTGCCTACCCACATGTATTTTACTACCTCTTCTCCCAGTATTGCTGCCAGACGCGCCCGCATTTCTTTTGCGGCTTTATTCGTAAATGTAACTGCAAGAATATCCCTTGCACGGATTCCCGATTTAATCATATACGCTATGCGTGAGGTTAAAACCCTTGTTTTACCGCTGCCTGCGCCGGCTAATATAAGTAACGACCCGTTTATTGTTTTAACTGCTTCCAGCTGTTCCTGATTAAGATTGTTTAAAATGTTTTCCATTCCCTATTCCCAAAATTACGTTTTTATGCTAGTATAGTTCAGCATACTCAAAATAAATATTTTTTGCAATCAGAAAGCGGTAGGTAAAATGACAGAAATTAAGAATCTTGGAGATGAAGAAGAAAAACAGCAGCAGGCTCAGATAATGGTGCCTGTAGATGATATGGATGTAGCACATTCGTCACCTGATACAGTTGACGAACTTGCTATGGAGCTTGCTACAATTAAGCAGCCTGCAAAAAGAATTGCCATAATCGGTTCAAGAAACCTTGCAATTACGCACCAGCAAATGATAGAAACTCTAACTACTGCGCTTGTACTGCAAGGAAATACAATTATTACCTCCGGCGGTTCATGCGGTACAAATGCTGCGGCAATCCGCGGTGCAATGAAATCTAATCCGGATAAATTAAAAGTTATCCTTCCGCAGACTATAGGGCAGCAGCCGAGTGATGTTCAGGATCAATTAATCGGGGTTCCGAATATCGTTGAACATGCAGACAGAGCAATGATGACTCTGGCTGATGCATCAAGAGTTTGTAACAGAGAAATTATTGATGATTGCAATCAGTTAATCTGTTTTCTTTCTCATACTTCAAAAACTCTTCATACGGCAGTAGAATATGCCGAAGAGGGACACAAAGTAGTAACTGTTTTCTACTTGGATTAGTCTATGGAGATTTTAAAAAAACTTACCGGTAAAAATCCGGCAGAATACGAGCCTGCCGCAAAACAACTGATTGATGTTCCTGATGTGCTGCTCTTTAAAGAACTGGTAGCCAGAGATGATTATATGTTTGGCTTTGTTAAACATAACGTAGCCAGACGTATCTTGGAAGCATGTAACGAAAATAATTATAAAAATTTATACTTGTTTTTACCTTACTATTCTCCATATTATGAGGACGTAATCATTTCGGTAATTTCAAGGTATGATGCGCAAAATGCAAAGGATAGAATGTTTGACCTCTTATCTTCTGGTACAGATGATGAGAAATGTTATGCCGCAAAGTTTTTTGTGCAGAACCCTGATGTTACTGCGGCTGAAGTTCTTCGCAGGTATGTTTTTTCAGAAAATGAGTATCTTTCAACAAATTCTATTGATGCGCTTAAAAAGCTTAATGATGAAGAAGCTTTCAAGCTAGGGCTTGCAAAATTGGATTCAGATGATGATTATGAGGTGTATAGCGGAGTAAAACTTCTCACAAGGTGGGGAGATGCTTCACTAGCAGGCAGGCTGTATGATGTTATGAGAAAGTCATCAATTCCGGAATATGTTGCTCTTGAAATAAATTCTCTTGAGCCGTTTATAAACGGTTTAAACGGTGAATATGCAGAAATGGCTGCTCTGGCACTCTGTCATATTTTATCAGGATTAGGGGAATTGATACCGCTTGATTCTATATTTGAACTTAATATGACGGAAGTTCTTGAAAGGCTTTCCGTATCCCGTGAGAGTTACGCTGCGGTTGTTCTTATGATGGCGAAGAGGCTTTTTACGGAAATATCAGATAATGATGAATACTTGTTTGACTTAGATAAGAATACAAAGGATGAAGTTGCCCAAATCTGTTCAATTTTGTCAAATATATCCGCAGCCGGTCTTGAGAGTGCAATCTGTGAAGAAGCGTATGAAGAGAGTCCGTTTATTTGTTTTGTAATAGGATTTCTAAATGACGTGCCGACAATGCTGTCACTGCTTGAAGGGGATAATCAAACGGTTATTTTGAGTACAATGGAGCGTTTGAAAACTCTTGGGCTGCTTAATGACGAGTATAAAGCAAAGGGGCTTTCTCGGATTACAAATGATAATATAAGACCGGTAGCTGAGGCACTTTAGCCTGCTTGATATCAGGCTGTGTTTGGATAATAATACGGGTATTATGAATACATTGGATGAGATAAATGATTTAATATCAGCAAACAAGTTTGATGAAGCTAAAGCTGCTTTAAAAGAGATTATAGAATCAGAACCGGATAATTTTGAATATAAAAAACTGCTGGGGCTGGTTAATATTAATTTGAACAATTATGTTGAAGCAAAATCTGATTTTAAAGAGGTCATAAAATACAATCCGGAGGATGCGACATCTTGGTTTTATCTTGGAAACTGCTATGACTCTCTTGATAATTATCAGGAGGCGGAAGAGGCCTTTAAGAAGGTTTTGGAATTACGACCGGATTACTCGGAAGGGTATAAGAGTCTTGCGCTTGTCTATATGAAACAGGGTAAATACAAGAAGACAACTGAGTGTGCACAAAGGGGGGCGGAAATAGAGCCGGAAGAGTATATATTTCCATATCTGATTGGTACATCTTTTATGGCTGAGAAGGAATTTGAGAACGCTATTGTTTTTTATAACAAAGCACGTGAACTGGCAGGTAATAATCCTCAGGTTATTAATAGTCTTGGAACCTGTTATCTTACCATGGGAAAGAATGATAAAGCTTTGCAGGTTTATCTTGAAGCTCTTGAGGCAAATCCTGATGATGCGCTTGCAAATTATAACGTGGGTTCTGTATATCAGCTTTTAAACCAGCATGAAAAAGCGTGTGTGTATTTTGAAAAAGCAAATAATATTGAAGAATCAGAAACATTTCTTGTTGCGTGGGCATTGTCTTTAATGAAAATTCCGGTGCTTGATAAAGCTATAGAGATTTATAAAAAACTTGCTCTTGCGCATCCGGAAAAGATTAATTACAGGTACAATATGGTACTGTGTTACGAAGAAAAGGGCGAGTATGATACAGCAATAAAGCTTCTTGAAAGTATTGTCATGGGAAATCCGCAATTTTTAATGCCTGCACAGAAGCTTGCAGCTCTTTATATAGAAACAGGAGAACTGAGGAAAGCAAAAGATATTTATGACAGAATAATTCTAAAGAACAAAGTCAATGCCGAGGTTTTTTACCAGTATGCAATTTTGTCAACGCAGCTTTGTGATACGGATACCGCAGAAAAAATTTTGAAAAAAGTTATAAAAATGAACCCGAATGTTGCAAAAGCACATAAAGATTTGGGTGTCATATATCTTGGTAAACGTTTGTTTGATTGGGCTGAGGATGAATTTAATACAGCTATATCTTTAGCACCAGATGATATTGATATAGTGTTTGAATATGCAAACTATTTGTACTCAATAGCAGATTACAAAAAAGCGGACGAATATTATGCAAAAGCAATGAGTCTTGCCCCTAATTCAATAATAAAAACATTTACAGCATTAAACAAACTGGCATTAAATGATATAGACTCTGCAAAGACTCTAATACTGGATGCCTTGCACACTGCGGGGGATCATGAGTATATTCTCTTTGTTGCTGGAAGGGTATTCTTTGCGCTTAAAGATTACGATTGCGCAAAAAGTTATCTTATTAAAGCACTTGAACGTAAAGTAAGCGATGATACAATGAATCTTCTCGGGCTTACTTATTTTGAACTTGGAGAGTATGAACAGGCGAATAATATTTTCTTGAAACTGATTGAGAAAAATCCTAGAAATACAATTTTACTGTTAAATTCAGCAAAATGTTATGAAAAGTTAGACAATCAGGATGATGCGTTGGCGCAGGCAGAAAAGCTGCTTGATATTTTCCCCGATTGTGAGGATGCGCTGGAGCTTATAAGGCGTGTTTCTTAAGGTTTTGTTTACAGGAATTTACAATTACTTGCTTTTAAAATCGCTTCGCGCTAAAATATTGGTGGTCGAAATATAGTATTCAAGTTTGGAATCTTGAAAAGAAAGCAGGTACAAAATGAAAAAAGGTATTCACCCTGATTATAAAAAAACGGTTGTAAAGTGTGTTTGCGGTAACGAAATAGAGACAGGTTCTGTATTAGATAATATTACTGTTGAAATTTGTTCTAACTGTCACCCGTTTTATACCGGTCAACAAAAAATCCTTGACTCTGAAGGGCGTGTTGAAAGATTTAGAAAACGTTACGGTACAAAATAAATATTATAAAAAGGGACTTGTAAAAGTCCTTTTTTTATTGGTAACTGAAATCCATCGGCAGGTCTATTTCTGCTGTGTTTGTAAGTGCTGATATTTACGTAGTAAAAAATTTGTGCTAAAATGTCATTCACTGGTAAGAAAAAAGGAGTTTAAGACTATGGCAAAAGACAGCAGTTTTGATATAGTATCAGAATTTGATAAACAGGAACTTGTAAATGCGGTTGATCAGGTTAAACGTGATATTTCAACGAGGTTTGATTTAAAAGATTCCAACTCTGATGTAGTTCTTGAAGCTGATAAAACAATCACAATTACAACAAATGACGATATGAAACTGAGAAATATTTTTGATATTCTTCAATCCAAAATGGTTAAACGCGGTTTGAGTATAAAACTGTTAGATCCGCAGCCTGTTGAAAATGCTCTCGGTGGAAATGTAAGACAGGTATTTAATCTTAAAAAGGGCCTAACACAGGAGCTAGCAAAAAAAATTGTTGCGGATATAAAAGACAGCAAGTTGAAGGTTCAGGCATCAATACAGGGTGAACAGGTGCGTGTAAGCGGAAAAAGCAAGGATGACTTACAGTCTGTCATTCAGCTTTTGCGGGGAAATGAAGATAAGTATAACTATCCGCTGCAGTTTACCAATTACCGGTAATTATATGTATTGTTTTATAATACGTGCTTTTCTTTAACAGTGAAAATCGTGAGAGGTGATTACTTTTCTTTTAAAAGCTGGCAGTGGCAAGCTTGAAACAGTTGGATGTTTTAATTATCTATTGTAGAGAAAATGTACAGGGAGAGTGATTTATGCCTGCAGAAGTATTTATACAGTTATAGAGAGAAGGTTGTAAAGAACATTTCTACTACTTTTTGCTTTGCAGAGTCACCTCTTTTCACCTTGCAATTTATTCAAATGTATTATAGAATTAGAAAATAAAGACAAGGTATTAAGTTTATATACATGGACCAGAGCATTATATTAAATATATTTGTAATTCTGTTTTTGCTTTTTGTTAATGCGTTTTTTGTGGCAGCGGAGTTTTCACTTGTAAAAGTTAGAAGGACAAGATTGGAACAGCTTTCAAATGAAGGTAACAAGGTTTCAAAGCTTGCCTTGAAAATTCTGGATAATGTTAATGAAATGCTTGCTGCTGCGCAGCTTGGCGTAACGGTTGCAAGTATAGGATTGGGCTGGGTCGGTGAAGCAACGACTGTAAAGCTTATAGAACCGCTGGTGTCAATTATCCCCAGTATTAACCATACAGTTACGTCACATGCAATTGCTGTTCCAATTTCATTTATTCTGGTTACTTTGTTTCACGTTGTTCTCGGTGAGCAGCTGCCAAAATGTATGTCTATACAGTACCCTGAGAAAATTACGCTTGCTGTTACAAGACCTATGCATACAATTATGGTTATATTTAAGCCGTTTGTTTGGGTTCTTACAGTATCAGGCAATGCTATCTTAAAACTTTTCCATGTAAATGATACTTCTGCCGCACAGCTTGCACACTCTACGCAGGAATTGGATTTAATTGTTGATGCGAGTCTGAATCAGGGGGTATTGAATGAGACTGAGGCAGAGTTTATACATAATATGTTTAAGTTTTCTGACCTTACTGCAAAACAGGTTATGATTCCAAGAACGGATATTGTTTGTATTCCTTATGATATATCATTTGATAATCTTAAGAAAACGATGTTTGAAAGTCAGTATACAAGGTATCCTGTTTATAAAGATTCTATGGATAAAATTATCGGATTTATTCATGTTAAAGATGTTTATTCGCTTTCTCTATCCGGTAAGACTTATGCTATTGATAATCTTTTAAGACCTATTTTACTTGTTCCGGAGACAATGACTTTAGACAATCTGATAATAGAATTTCGTAAACGCAGGGCGCAGCTTGCTATTGTTGTTGATGAGTTTGGCGGAACTTCCGGAATAATTACATTAGAGGACGTATTGGAAGAAATTATTGGCGAAGTGCAGGATGAATTTGATGAAGAAGAACTTAATATTAAGCAAATTAGCGAAAATAAATACGTTGCAAACGGCATGATGCGTACCGATGAGATTGCAGAGTTCTTTGAACTTGATGAAGAAAAATTTGATGAAGAAGATATAGAAACTATAGCGGGATTGGTTGTCAAATTTTTAGGAAGAATTGCAATTGTTGGTGATACGGTTGAGTTTAACGGCTTAAAGTTTACCGTAAGTGAGGTTGACGGAGCCAGAGTAACAAAGCTTGTTATAGAAAAGCTTCCGCAAGAAATTAATGAAAACGGTGAACAGGTTCAGGATGCCGGATAAGGGGTGAATTTTATTTATTCCTCTGTTCTAGTCTGGAGCATTTTTATAAATGTATCATCATGAACCGGATTGAACAATGGTTTAGGAATAAAAATTTCTTTAAAACGTTCTATTGCGTACTGGTCTGTCATACCGGAGATGTAGTCTACAATAATACGTTCGGTATTTTCTTGCGGGCAGTATTCTTTCGCAACATTGCTGTAGTACTCAAATAATTCTTCAATAATTCTGCTTGCTTTTGCTTCCTCTGTTTTTGCGGGGGAATCAATATAGATATTGTCAAACATCCAGGTTCTAAGTTTGGTAACATAATACCAGCCTTCTTCGCTCATAGTTACTTCCGGTTTATCGTAAGAGGAGTTTATTACATCCATAATCATTTTCCCAAGACGTTTAGAGCGGTTTGAGGTAAAATACTCTTTGCAGTCTTGCGGTAAATCATCTTCCGAGATTATACCTGCTCTTATTGAGTCCTCTATATCATGATTTATGTATGCTATTTTGTCCGCAAATTGTACAACCTGTGCTTCCGGAGTTCTTGGAGAGAGTCCCCAGGAATGGGTCAAAATACCTTCCACTGTTTCGCGGCAAAGGTTCATATTTTCCAGTACTTCAACCACTCTTACGCTCTGGACATTGTGGTCAAATCCGCCTTTAACGAGTCCATCCAATACTTTTTCTCCGCAGTGTCCGAAAGGAGTATGCCCTAAATCGTGTCCCAGAGATATTGCTTCCGTCAAATCTTCATTAAGATTTAATGCTCTTGATATGGTTCTTGCAATTTGTGATACTTCAAGAGTGTGTGTAAGCCGTGTTCTGAAATGGTCGTTAAAGGGTGCAAGAAAAACCTGTGTTTTATGCTTTAAGCGTCTGAAGGATTTTGAATGTAAAATTCGATCCCTGTCACGCTGAAATTCGGTCCTTATCGGGTAAGGAGTTTCAATCGGTGCTTTCCTGCCTTTTGTAAGGCGGCTTTTGGTTGCATAAGGACTTAGAGTATCTATTTCTTTTTGCTCTAAATGGTACTTTATACTATTGATATCTTTTGTATTCATATTTACATTATATCTCAAACCAAATACCGTATGTAATATAAATATATGATATTTTGCCCGTAATCAATAAAAATTAGGGGTTAGACTGGAAATTTAAAAAAAAAATGCTATAATATACATGATGAAGAGACATAAATCAATCAACGAAAGGGTCTTTATAATGCCAAATAACACAGCAGATATGGATTTTGAAACTTTACTCGGGCAGTATGATTATAAATTTAAAAAAGGTGACATTGTAAAGGGAACCGTATATACTTATGATACTACCGGTGTTAGTGTTGACATTGGAGCCAAAAATCTGGCATTGGTGCCTCTATATGAGGTAAGCGCACAAAAAGGGACAGCACCTGATGAAATACTTAAAAAGGGTGAGGAATACGAATTTTTGATTATTCAGGATGCAGATGATGACGGAAGATTTACACTTTCTCACAAACGTGTTCATATGGCTTATATTTGGCTTGAATTAGAAAAAGCAAAACAGAATGATGAGACCATTGCTGCACCGGTTATTCAAATTGTGAAAGGCGGTGTTATTGTTGATATCAGCGGTTTACAGGGCTTTGTGCCGCAAGGGCAGATTTATACGGGTAATCCTCAGGTTAAAGTGGGTGATAAGCTTGAATTAAAACTGCTCACAGTTGATAAAAAACAAAATAATCTTATCCTTTCTAACAAAAAGGTTTATGAATCATCAATTGAGGAAAGCCGTAAGAATGTGCTTTCACAGGTCGAAGTCGGACAGATTGTAAAGGGTGAAGTTGTAAGACTTACGGATTTTGGTGTATTTGTTAACGTTGGCGGGCTTGATTGCTTACTTCCTCTGTCGCAGTTGTCCTGGAAATGGGTTGAGCATCCGTCAGATTTATTGTCTGTAGGACAGATAATAAATGCAGAAATTATTGATATTGATACAAATAAAAATCGTATTAGCCTTAGCCTTAAAAACCTTGAACCGGATCCATGGGAAAATGCTGCTCAGGAATTGCAGGAGGGTATGGCTACGGAAGGACTTATTACAAGAGTAAAGAACTTTGGTGCCTTTGTAGAGGTGAAAAGAGGTGTTGAAGCTCTTTTACCGCAAAACTGTATAGAAACTTACCAGAAAAATACAGGTAAAGGGTTAAAGGTAGGTGACAGTATTAAGGTTAAAATTATAAAGTTTAATTCTAAAGACAGGCGGATTTCACTTGACTTAGCGGATTAAAAGTATAGTTAAAAATCTTAAAAAGTCCTTTAAAAAAGGACTTTTTAAGTATTATAGAAACTGTTAGCAGCTCTGGACTTAATTTCTCCTGTACTGTAGTTGGAGTTGTGTATAAAACACATTTCCAACAGATATGAATAAAGTTTATACAATATAAAAAAACAGAGTTAGAGAATGTGGTACATTAGTAAAAAATTTAATCTGCGGATTCTTTATCCTGCTGCTGTAAGACATGACCTGTCTTGCAGGTTATACGTTTAGCAATTATTTCTTTCCTGATTTTTGCAGCTTCACAATTTGTAAATTTTTGTAAAAAGATTTTTAAAAATAGTCAATTAATATTTTCATGCCTCTTTAACATAGTATAATAGAATGAAAGTTAAGTGAATGAGGTTAGTATGTTTGAAAACCTGAAAATTAAAGAAAAACTACGGGAACTATCCCCGAAATTTGGATGGCTAAGGTTTACCAGAAAACAACGCTTAACTGATAGTGAGTTTTTGGAATCTCTTAAAAATGAAGAGATTAAAACAATTTCTGACGAACAAAGGCTGGAAGCGATGGTCAGAGAACAGCTGAAAGAAGAATTTCCTAATATTGAAAAAACTTCTTCTTATGAGTTACTGGTAGACGCAGTTATTCATAATATTAAGTCAAAACAGCTTCAAGCCATGGATGATGCTGATAAAGAATAGAGATTGATTAAAGAGGCATCAAGCGGGCAGAAAATGTCCGGAAATACAGGGGCAGTAACCGCCCCTTTTTAGTACTTACCAGTTTATTGCAAAATAAACTTCCTTAAGTCGTTTTTTACTTATATGGGTATACAACTGTGTTGTGGCAACATTGCTATGTCCCAAGAGTTCTTGTACAATTCTTAAGTCAGCACCATTTTCAATAAGATGTGTGGCAAATGTATGGCGTAAGGTGTGAGGGCTTATATGTTTGTGGATTTTTTCACCCTGTTTTCTTATAAATTTGTACACATCCTGTCTTGTTAATTCGTGTCCCGTGTTAGAGATAAGCAGCCGTCTGGTTTGCAAATGGAATTTCCCGATTAATAACTCTCTATGCGGTAAATATTCTTCTATAGCACTTCGAGCATTTTCGCCTATTGGTACAATTCGCTCTTTTGAGCCTTTCCCGAAACATCGTATATACTTTGAATGAATATCAATATCTGAAAGTTTAAGATTTACAAGTTCTGAAACCCGAAAACCGCAGCTGTATAATAACTCCATCATTAAGTGTTCCGTTACGCTTAAATCGTCTTTTAACAGTGTTTCTATTTCTGTTATGTTAAGAACCTTTGGAAGTTTTTTAGGCAGTTTGGGCTGTTCAAGAGCAAGTGCAGGATTTGTGTTTGTTAAACCCGACGCATAAGCCCATTTGAAGAAACCTCTTAAAGATGCAATTTTTCTTATAATACTTGTGATTGCATAGTTATTTTCTTTTAAATTTCTTACGTAGCGGTTTACATTCTGGCGTGTTATGTCATTTATATCATTAGTTTCAATGGTCTCCGCAAAACCTGTAAGATCACGTCTGTAAGCATCAATACTGTTGATTGAGAGTCCTTTTTCCAATTCAAGATATTCAAGATACATTGATATTATTTGGAGCATAAAAATATTATACAATATTTTTTATTTGTGATGGATTTGTAAATGACTATTTTTTGAATGAAATTATTTTTATCACCCTTAATTAAGATTGTTGATGTATTAGAAAGATATCAATTTGCAAAAGTCAAATGCATTTTAACAATAGTTGACAGATGTCGAATTATAATGTATAATTTGTACATTATTGCATGCATATAATATTATACCCCATACCAGCGTTATAACTATCAGGAGGATTTAATGAGTGATTTAAGAAAATACGTAAATGACGTTTTAAACGACACCCGCATATTTAGTGCGGAAGATATAATAGCGATGGACCAAGAAGAAGGCCGCTATTATCAAAAAGCAATAGAAGAACAGTACGGTAAAATAGGCTTTCCATCAAATAAAGAACTTGCAAACTCAAGTGATGTAGTTTATGTTCACGAGTATACGAGAGAAGACGGAACCGTAGTGCGGGCGCATTATCGTTCCAGAGCGGGTCAAGCAAATCCTGATAAACCAGTGATGAAATCCCCCAAAGAGTATACGAACAGATTGGAAAAAATAATAGATGAGTATATGACAAGAGATTCAGCAGCGCGTTATGGCTTGAAAAATAGTAATAACAACCTTTCAGATTTACCGGAAACTGATAAACTGGCAGAGTCTGTAGGTCAGCGATTTGAGTCGTCCGCCAATAGAGTATTAACAGGCGGTGTAGATAATAAATCAGAGAGTACAGCTACCCCAAAATCATTAATACGTGAGTTGGAAAAATTTGCAAAACAATCCGAAAATTCGGCGATTGTTGATGCGAGAAACAAAAAGGCAGAAAATATAAAGGATGATATTATTAATTTTGGAAAATCTATGCTAAATGAATTGTTATATAGAGGGATGACGACAGAACCTGTTTATAAATGGCAAAAAAAAGTCATAAAAGCTCCTATTTGGAGGCAGCTCCCAGAAGATAAATATCCAAATGCCGTAAAGTATTATCGAATTGCGTCAACCGGCGGTCTTATAGAGGATGATACTGATAAGGATAATGTAATGTTTAGTGTTGATAAAATCCAGAATTCTGATTTAAAAAATCATATATTAACGACAATGAAGTCTAATGGAGTCAACGGTGATACAATTGTAGTGCAGCCCAAAGCCGGCAGTAGTCTGGTTAATGCTCTCAAAGCTTCCCCAACAGTAAAAAATGCGTTAAGAAATCATGCCAATGATAAAATAATTAATCTTGATTTTACTAATGCCGATGATAAAATAATTAATTTAGGGTTTACTAGTGCCAATGGTAAAATAATTAATCTTGATTTTATTAGAGAAAAAGATTTGTATTATACACTCGGTCATACCCACATATATAAACCGCACAAAGACAGAGAAGGTAACGTAATAGTGAATATAGTTGATTACTATGACTTTGCAGACCCGGATACCCAAACTTATAAAACAGCGATAGCCGGGAATGCATACCGGCAGCAGGAGGAGGGAGATTTAACAAACTATGTGTTGTTAATAGAGTTGAAATACACCCCTGAAGAATGGAGAGAGATTAACAATCGGTAAATATATTAAAACAGTTGCAAATGTTGATAGTATATGTTAATATACTATCAACAGGAGTGACAGTATGTTTAGTACGTATGGAAAGCTACCAATAATAGAAACAATAATCATATTATTATTGAATTTTTTGGTCTTTTGTCTTGAAGTGTTTATGCTTTTTGGGATGTGGCTTGCGTTTGATGTGCCTGTAGAGCTGCATAATCTGTCTATAGAAGATTATACATGGTTATTATTAATTTTAATGCTTGGTACTGTGTTTCTGGGATTTTACATCTCGGTATACAAAAATTTATTTGATATATCAAGAAACAAATTTTTTATAAAATTAGTATATTATTTAAAATATCATAAAGTGGCATATAGAGTGTTATGTACATTTCTTTTACTTTTTTCAATATCATTTTTAACATTGGCGGGAGGCTTGACTATGGGTCTTATATATGGAGTTCTCTATTCTCATGCGTTTCCAATAATAGTAATATATTTATACTGGAATATGTTAGACAAAGTGAGGAAACACAATGTAAAAATTGGGAAAATCTTGTATAATTTTATAATCTGGATTTTATTCTTAGTATTAACTGCGAGTGGCATAGGTTGGCTTATAACAAGAGATTTTTATTATTATTATTGGGACAGTTTCTTAATACTTCCGACATTAATAATAATATTAGTAACAGTGATAACAGTAACAACCGAACAAACCTGCAAAGTAATAAAAAGATTAAACAAGAAAATATTAATCCCGTTAATGCTGATCTGGGGAATAGTAGTATATGAATCAATCCGCATTTTCCCTAAAAGTGCGTTAACATATTGTTTACTATATTTATTTGTATTAGTGCTATGTTTTCTAATATTAGCTCCTCTGGTAATAAAACTAAAAAGGAAGAATAAAGCCTTTCGAGCGGAGGTAGAAGCAGAGGTTTTGCAATCAATAGCCGAACGTTCAAATAACAAGAAAAACCAGAAAGCCGGGGAGTAATACAGGAGTGGCTGTATGTTAAATATATTAAAAAAGATACCGATAATAGAAACAATAATCATATTATTATTAAATTTTCTATTACTTGTGTTTGGAGCTGTCATGCTTTTTTCACTGGGGCTTAGTCTTGATGTGCTTGTAGAGTTGAGTAGTCTGTCTAAAGAAAATTATAAAATGTTATTATCAGATTTAATGGATGGTGTTGTATTTCTGGGATTTTATATCTCAGTTTACAAAAATTTATTTGATATATCGAGAAACAGATTATTCATAAAGCTAGTTTACTATTTAAAATACCATAAGGTTGCATATAGATTGTTATGTACATTTCTTTTACTTTTTTCAATATCATTCCTCTCATTGATCTTTAATTTAATTATAGGTCTTATGTATGGAGTTCTCTATTCTCATGCGTTTCCAATAATAGTAATATATTTATACTGGAATATGTTAGACAAAGTGAGGAAACACAATGTAAAAATTGGGAAAATCTTGTATAATTTTATAATCTGGATTTTATTCTTAGTATTAACTGCGAGTGGCATAGGTTGGCTTATAACAAGAGATTTTTATTATTATTATTGGGACAGTTTCTTAATACTTCCGACATTAATAATAATATTAGTAACAGTGATAACAGTAACAACCGAACAAACCTGCAAAGTAATAAAAAGATTAAACAAGAAAATATTAATCCCGTTAATGCTGATCTGGGGAATAGTAGTATATGAATCAATCCGCATTTTCCCTAAAAGTGCGTTAACATATTGTTTACTATATTTATTTGTATTAGTGCTATGTTTTCTAATATTTGCTCCGCTGATAATAAAACTAAAAAGGAAGAATAAAGCCTTTCGAGCGGAGGTAGAGGCAGAGGTTTTGCAATCAATAGCCGAACGTTCAAATAACAAGAAAAATCAGAAAGCAGGGAAGTAATACAGGAGTGGCTGTATGTTAAATATATTAAAAAAGATACCAATAATAGAAACAATAATCATATTATTATTAAATTTTCTATTACTTGTGTTTGGACTTCTCATGCTTCTTTCACTGGGGCTTAGGTTTGAAGTGTTTGTAGAGTTGAGTAGTCTGTCTAAAGAAGATTATAAAATGTTATTATTAATTTTAATGCAGGGTATTCTATTTGCAGGGTTTTATATCTCAGTTTACAAAAATTTATTTGATATATCGAGAAACAGATTATTCATAAAGCTAGTTTACTATTTAAAATACCATAAGGTTGCATATAGAGTGTTATGTACATTTCTTTTTATTTTTTCAATGTCATTTTTAACATTGGCTGGAGGCTTGACTATGGGTCTTATATATGGAATTCTCTATTCTCATGCGTTTCCAATAATAGTAATATATTTATGCTGGAATATATTAGAGAAAGTGAAGAAACACAATGTAAAAATTGGGAAAAACTTGTATAATTTTATAATCT
>CAYVMC010000035.1:0-16988 GCA_964452495.1 uncultured Muribaculaceae bacterium
TTACTTCTGACAATCAAAAAATCCGCGAGTTGACCATCCGCGTTAATAATCAGGATAAGGAAATCAAAGCCTTAAAGAAAGAAGTTGCGGAGTTAAGGAAAATGGTTAACAAATTATCACATTAAAGTGAATTACCTAAATAGATAACCGTGCTGTGAACGGTTATGTGCTTTACAACAGCGGGCTGATTACCCGCTTTTTTTTATTATTAGCACTTACCATACCCCCCGCCGCTAAATTCAAAAATGTACTTTATCCCGAAAGATTGTCTCACTCGGAAAATAAACATAATAAAGTACTATTACTTACATCCCCAAACCTCCTCTTACTCCTCCTTATCCCTTTTTATCATATACTAATTAACCGGTTTTATCTCAATAAATTAGACTAAATGGTGATTTAAGACTTTATCTATCAACATACAATTTTTACAGGAGAAAAATGATGGATAAATTACAAAGCAAGTACCTAGAGTTCAAAAACATTAATAAGGAGATTGTTGACTGGCTTGAAGATATTGCTGAGGAAAACAACTGCCGTATTGAAAAAAAAGAATGGAAAAGTAAATATAACAGCTACGTAATCTATGATTACGAACCATTCTGTTCAGACGGATTTGAAATCAATTTACTCCTCAGCTCCTTTGATGCCTCATACCTTAATTTTATTAAATACCTTTATAATGAAAAAATTAGTACGATTGAATATCTTAATAATTGCATAAAAATTCCTGCAATTAAGAACTATATTTGACCGCTGACGACATAAAAATCCCCTCTTTATGAGGGGATTTTTGTTATCTTCAATCAGGTTGTACAATCAAAACCTAAAACTAATACTCAAGATTCATTTGAGAGAATTGAACTATTTTGTTCTTACCACGTTTCTTAGCGTTATACAATGCATGCTCTGCATACCTGATAATCGTATTTGCATCTTCATCAACATTATCCATACAGGGGTAAGTTGAAATTCCGCCGGATATAGTAACCTGATGCCGTTCTTCTTCTCCTGCAGGAATAAATTCCATCTTTTCTATATCACGTCTGAAACGCTCAGCAAACAAAAACGCATTTTCTTCCGAAGTATTTGGAAGTATAAGCAAGAATTCTTCATCCCCATAGCGGGTTAAAATATCTTCCTTACGCACCATTGATTTTAATTTACTTGCAAGATTTCTCAGAAGAATATCGCCCCATTCATATCCGTACATGTCATTTACAACTTTAAAGAAATCAATATCAAATAAAAGGCATGACAATTTCGTACCATAACGTCTTGCCCGTGAGATTTCTGATTCAAGGCGTTCCTGTAAATACTTTCTGTTATGAAGGCCGGTAAGTTCATCGGTTGTACTTACTCGTTCTATCTTATCCTTATACTGTTTGATTTTTAAAAGAGCTTTTACGCGGATTAAAAGTTCAGTATTATTTACAGGTTTTTTGATGAAATCATAACCTTCAGACCTAACCGTTGTATCAGTAAAAATATCACCGACAAAAAGTAACGGGCATGGAAACTTGTTTGTCATAAGGACATCTTTAAATCCGCTAACTTCATCAATAATTATCAAAGAAGGACTAAGGGTTGCGTAGTCCTTAAACTCCGCACCCTTTACCATTCTTACATTAGTTTCATCAATATCCGCCAGTACATTTTCATAACTCACAAGCGGCATGTCAGTATATATTACAATGTTATTCATAAAGCTCCTCTTTAGTTGTACTATTTTTCTTCATGATACACTAAAAAGTCACTTTCAGGCAAGCACTTTAGAACTGTTAACACACTTAATTAAAGTTTCTGCAACTGTTTTTTGTTCTTCTTCCGTTAGTTCAGGAAACATCGGAAGAGAAATAACCATCTCAGTGTTTTTTTCCGTATAAGGCAAATCACCTTTTTTCCAGCCCATTCCATCATGAACTTTTTGTAAGTGTAAAGGAATAGGATAATAAAGCATTGCTCCTATACCTGATTCCTGCAGCATTTTGTGTACGTTGTCTCTATTTGGAATTTTGACTGTGTACTGGTGATAAACACAATAAGTATCGGAAAGTTCCGACGGTATAACAATATCTTCACAGTTTTCAAACAATTTATTATACCTGTACGCATTTTCACGCCGTTTTTTATTCCACTCATCAATATAAGGAAGTTTAACATTTAAAATAGCCGCCTGAATTTCATCCAAACGTGAATTTAAACCAATCTCATCATGATGATAACGAATAGCACCGCCATGGTTTCTAAGAGCAATTGCCCTGTCTTTAAGATTATCGGAATTTGTGATTAACAAACCGCCGTCTCCCATACCGCCTAAATTTTTCGTCGGATAAAAACTGTAACAGCCAAATTCGCCAAAAGTACCAACCTTTTGCCCCTTGTATTCCGCACCTATAGCCTGACAACAATCTTCAATCACATACAGGTCATATCTCTTTGCTATATCCATAATTGCATCCATATCACACGGCTGACCATATAAATGTACTGGAATTATAGCTTTTGTTTTAGGGGTAATTGCTGCTTCTATTTTTTTAGGATCTATATTGAAAGTATCCGGATCAATATCCGCAAAAACAGGAGTTGCTCCTACAATACCTATTGCTTCGGTTGTAGCTACAAACGTAAATGCTGTTGTGATAACTTCATCACCTGCACCAATATCAAGCGCTCTTAACGCAATATGTAAAGCATCTGTTCCTGAATTTAAACCTATTGCATGCTTTACACCAATATATTCAGCAATATTTTTTTCAAATTCTTTACTATTCGGTCCTAATATATATGAGCCTGAACGCAGAACATCACATACTGCCTTTTCAATCTTATCCCCAATTTGTTTGTACTGTCTTTTTGAATCTAAAATTGGTATCATACAACCTCCTTATTTTTTATACTCTTACAATAATAGTATAGCACCATTAAATTGTGTCTTTATATATTTTTAATGGGGAGAAAATACTGAAAAGATTAAATAACAAAAGTCCAAATTAAAAAACTAAACTTATTTCATTATTTTGTATTAATATTAAGATATGAATATTTTATTTAATCCTGTACAAAAAAATGAAATCTTAGAACTTGCAGAACTTGCATCAGAGATCTGGCACGAATTTTTCCCTGCTATTTTATCTGCTGAACAAATTGATTACATGGTAGACAAATTTCAATCAAAGCAGGCAATGCAAAAACAGATTACAGAAGAAAATTATACTTACTATTTCATTGTTGCAGACGGAAAAACAGCCGGATACTTCGGAATAGCTAATAAACCCGAATATTTATTCCTCTCCAAGTTATATCTAAAAAAAGACTTCAGGCATAAAGGACTTGGCGGAATTGCTTTTGATAAAATAAAAGAAATTGCAAGAGAGCAAAAACACACCAAAATTCAACTCACGGTAAACAAACATAACATAAATACTATTAAAGCCTATAATAAGTATGGTTTTAAGACTATTGCCAGCGATGAAACTGACATCGGCAGAGGATTTATAATGGATGATTATATTATGGAGTATAAACTGTAATTACTTGCATAACTGGTCATAGACACGCTTTACCTCTTTAATATCCTGCCACATAAGCCATTTAGGACTTCCTTTTTCCCTGCTGTCATTACGCAGAAGGTAGGAAGGATGGAATATCGGCATCATTTTTGAAAAATTAGGCCCCTCAAACCACTTCCCCCTGAGCTTGGTTATTCCCTGCGTTGTTTCCATCATAGAATTAACCGCAACACGTCCACAAAGAAGAATAATTCTGGGTTTTAAAATATCAATTTGCTTATCCAGATACTCTCTGCATGCAGCTTTTTCTTCCGGCAGAGGATCTCTGTTTTCCGGTGGACGACATTTAATCGTATTACAAATATAAATATGCTCTTTTCTGGACAGTCCTACACATCCCAAAATCCTATCCAAAAGCTGTCCGGCTTTTCCGACAAACGGCTCGCCCTGCTTATCTTCATAAAATCCGGGAGCTTCACCGATAAGCATTAATTTATCATTAGGAATACCACCGGAAAAAACCGTATTTGTACGGCTCTTACAAAGTCCGCATTTCTCACATGCAGCACACTTATTTTTTACTTCTTCTAATTCTTCATACCCCATAAATTAATAATATTCCAAAATCAAAAGATTACAAGATTATACTTACTTTCTACCGATAAATAAGGTATCGGGCAAATCAAACAGCATAGATAATCCCGCAATAGCCAAACCAAAGGCAGCAGGTACACGCCAGGTTTTACAAAATAATGTTGCGGATCCAAGTGCTGATACTCCAAATAAAGAAGAAATTCCCAGACTTCGCCAGTAACTCAAATGCTTCTTTCCGCCGCCATCTACGGTTGCAGCTTTAGCTGCAGAAGTTTCCGCTGCAACATTTACGGGTGCTGCTTGCAGCTGCTGTGCCTTGCATTGTATACTATTTGAATAACCTACAGGTCTTATCACACCAAACTCCTTTTATATACAGTATAAAACATATTAATAATAAAAATTGCGTTAAAAAAACATAATGTTTACAGTTATTAACAATTAATTGGCAGGAATGAGAGATTTTTATGTTACGATAAAATTATGAACAAACCAGAATTATTACTTCCTGCGGGAAATTTAGAAAAACTTGAATATGCAATAAAATACGGTGCAGACGCTGTATATCTGGGTGTTGTAGATTTTAGTCTCCGTGCAATGAGAAAAGGTGAATTAATTACCCTTGAAAACATCAAAACAGCTATTGAAAAAGCTCATTTATTAGGTGCTAAAGCATACCTTACTCTTAATATTTTTGCCTATAACGATGATATTAAGAACCTTGAAAACTGTATTGACATCATATCCGACAGTAATCCAGATGCTGTAATAGTATCAGATTTGGGAATAATAAGACTTGTACAAAAATATATGCCCAAAACTCCGCTGCATATAAGTACTCAAACAAACACTTTAAACTATGAGGCAGTAAAATTCTGGCAGGATTTGGGGGCCGCACGTGCAATTCTTGCACGCGAATTACCGGTAAAAGATGTTAAAGAGATAAAGAAAAAAGTTCCAGACATGGAATTAGAAACCTTTGTACATGGCGCGCAATGTGTATCCTACTCTGGCAGATGTCTTTTAAGCGACTATATGACAGCCGGAGAACGTAAAGCAAATCACGGAAATTGTGCACAAGCCTGCCGCTGGAGTTATAAACTGGTTGAAGAAACACGCCCCGGCGAATTTTACGAAATTGAAGAAAATCCTAAAGGTACTCATATTCTTTCTACAAAAGACTTGAACCTTATAAAACATCTCTCCGTACTTGTTGATGCTGGTATTGATTCCTTTAAAATTGAAGGTCGAACCAAAAGCCTGTACTACGTTTCTGCCGTAGCAAAAGCATACCGTGCAGCACTGGATGAAGTAATACAAAATCCGGATGCAGATTTAGACAAATACTGGCAGGAATTACTTAAAGTAGGTAATCGCGGGTATACGACAGGTTTTTATTTGCAAGACAGCTATCCTGCTGACGGATATAGCTACGATATTTCAAAAGGTCTTGCAGGGGCTGATTTTCTTGCTGAAATCAATGGCGAAGAAAACAACTATTTGAAAGTCCTTGTAAAAAACAAATTCTATAAAAATACAGATGTAGAAATAATTACACCCAAAGAACAATTTATCACAAGGGCAGTTGAAATAATTGATCCTGTAAAAAATGAATCTCTTGAATTTGCTAATACTAACCAAGAGCTTTTCATTAAATTTTCAAATGCCCCTATGGACTGGAAATATGCACTTGTAAGAACTGTTGGTATCAAACGGGCAGAGGAGGTATAGCAAATGTTTCTTGCACCGGACTATAATTTGAAAGATATTTATGAAATAGACTTTGCCGAACTTAAATCAAAGGGAATAAAAGCATTACTTTTTGACCTTGACAGTACTATTATGAAATCAAAATCCGCTCAATATTCACAAAAAACAAAAGACTGGCTATCTGAGATAGAGCGTGAATTTATTGTTGCAGTTATATCAAATAATTTTAACAAAGACTATATAGAAAAGGTTCGTTCAATATCAACTTTTGATGTTATTGGCGCGGCAAATAAACCAAATCCGAGTATACTTCTTGAATATCTGACAAATGCACGCATTAGTCCATCAGAAGCTGTAATGATAGGAGATAGACCTCTCACCGATGTTCTTGTCGGTAAACGTGCCGGCTGCATGACAATACTTGTCGGCTCAATAAATGCAGAAAATGAAAACCTGCTAATCCGCTTTGTTCGCTGGCTGGAAAGGCTTACTATAAAAAAGTACTAAAACAATACTGCTTACTATACACTTAAGGCTTCTGCTGCCATTCCAACAGCTATTGATATTATATCATTATAATCCTCACCCGTAAAACCACGTGCCGTTTTACGTGCATTATTTCCGTTTCTATATGCTTCCTGTTCATTCTCTAGGTGATGCGCAGTCATTTCCATTATTTTGCTTCTAAATGCTTCCAATCCGCCGTTTTTGTTAATTATCTCTACTGCAAACGGATCCCGTGATACCTGCGTTGTACGTATTAAACCATCAATAAACGTAATGAAACCTGCCTTAATAAAGTTATTAAATTCTTCTTTATTTTTACAACCGGACATCTCAATAATTTTTGTTTCATCAATACCTTCTACCGGTAAACTTACAAAATTGTTAAAATCTTCTATCGTATTTATTTCTATTTGCTTTTCCCGAGCAATATCGACAAAAAGTTTTTGAACAAACACATCTATAAGCATATTTGCTACATTTTGCTGGAAGAAATTATAAAAATGCCCTTCTTTTGTATTTTTATACTGTTCCCTTATTTCTTTATCATTAGCAAACTGCATAGCATGTGTAATTTCATGTGTAAGCTTATCGATAAACTCAAGTTTGGAATACTCACTATCATAATCAACCGGCGGTATATAAATATCAAGTTTTTGCAATATTCCGTTCTTGTCAAAAACCGGTCTTGTTGCCGCAGCTACATATTTTTTATTATTTAATCCGAATTCTGTATAGTCATCCATTGAAATAATTTTTACATTAACATTAGGAATATATTTAGTCACTGCCTGCTGAACTTTCTGCGGAGTAATCTGTTTATTTTCAATCATGCGTATAAGTTCGTTACTAAATATCTTTGCCTTAGTATCAATCGGTACGTTATTTACCGGTTCACGCATAAAAACATCAGGCTCATTCCTGTACCATATTTTGCCTCTGTTGGACGTGAAATTTATTGTATTGAGCCGTAAATTATATATAGCTTTGCCATAGTTGTTATTATATATTTCTGAAGACATAACCCCTCAACCAATATATTAAAAAAAGTCTTTTTTCTAAAAAAAATTGACCCCAGTTATACAGATTGTTAAAAATTGTTACAAATATTAATACTTAAAATTTCCAGAAATAAAATTGTTAATAATTTCTTTTAAATATCCCTTATTTTCGGGATAAAGCACCAGACCATTTCTTGCATATATTCTCTTTGCCTGCTTATCGGCTTCACCGCAAATAAGGGCTTCTACACTTTTGTCAGCCAGAAATGGTGCTATTACATGATGCCCTGCATTTATAGTTCTGACTAGCTCCGAATTTTTAATATCACCTTCAATTATTTCATACACACGGTAAAGTTCAGCATCCTCAAGCCGTTCTTTTACTGTTTCATCTTCATCACATGCAATTGCTATTTTCATTTATTGGTCCGATTCCTTATTGTTTTTTAATAATTTCTCAAAATCAGAGGGTTTTATACCTTGGATAAACTCTTTAAACTCCTGAGCTTCCTCCTCGTCTTTCTGAGCATCCGTAGATATAGAACCATCCATTAAAACATTCGCCGTAACATAAATTGGTGCGTCCATTCTCATTGCAACAGCAATAGCATCACTCGGACGCGCATCAATTTCAATTTCTTCACCATCTCTTATCAAATATAAAGTTGCATAATATGTTTCTTTCTCAACATTATTAATTTCTATTCGATCAAGGCTACAACCTGTTTTATCAATAATTGAACAGATTAAGTCATGTGTCATGGGACGTACAACACCAAGATTTTCAATTTTTCTAATAATAGCGCTTGCCTCTGCCGAGCCAATCCAGATAGGAAGAGCCTTTCTGTTTTCCAAATCGTGCAGCACAACTATGGGAGACCCCGTTCTAGTATCAAGTGCTATACCCATTACTTTCATTTCAATCATTGACTTTGCCCTTTATCATGTCTTCTATTTCCATTATATCACGTTTTTTAAGTTTTTCATCCGTAAATTTAATCAAATTTGCGGAAATTATAGCTGTAATCGGTACACATAAGAGTAATGCTATGCTTCCTATTATTGCTGAAGATATTTCTGTCACAACAGCATTCAGATTAAAAAATTTGTAAGCATCAATCCCGCCGGCTAAAAGCAGAAGCGGGAGTGCTCCCCCCATATATACAAGTATTAAGGTATTTGCCATTGTTCCTATTATATCCCGTCCCACATTCATCCCCGCATCAAACAGTTCTTTTACAGTAAGCGATTTGTTAGTCTGATAAATTTCATTTACAGTACTTGCAATAGACATCGCAATATCCATAACAGCCCCTAATGCAGCGATAATAATGACTGCAGCGGTAATAGAAGTATAATCAAGTTCCGGATGTGATGAATACAAATACAAAATAGTTTCATCACTAAACCCTGTCAATTTTGCGAATTTAATTGTTAAAAGAGATGCTGCACCTGCCACAATCAAAGAAAGAACAGTACCTGCAGTTGCAGATGTACTTTTACTGTTAATACCACCTACAAGATACATTGTAACAACTGTGGACAGCAAACAAACAAGTATTGCACCGGCGAGAGGCGGAACACCTGCAAGTATCATAGGACAAAGAACACTAAATATTAAGAGAACAGTAGCCGCTATAGATACTAAACTAAACAAGCCTTTTAACCGTCCTATCACTATAACAAGAAGGCAAAAAAGGCCTGCAAGAAAATAGAGTACATTCATCCTGTACAAATCCGCAATAAAGTACTCCAAATCTGCTTCTCCCTGCTCAGTATGTAAAAGCAGCTTATCCTTAGAGTGAATATGTATATCATAATACGGATTTGTACCTATGATATTTTCCATTTTATAGACTTTACCCTTATCCTGTCCATTAAGAATCTCGACATCAATAATTTGTCTTATCTGCTGAGTATCCCCCCCCATAGAAATATCTTCATACTGTATATTATGAGCCTTTCCTACAATGAAAGACTCACCCGCTTTGACAGATGCACCTAAAATAAACAACAAAAATAAACAGGCTATAATTAATATCTTTTTCATACTGCCTCGCTTAGTCAAACAGACTGCCTTGCATCGTTACATTTTTTATCCCTAGAAGTCTGTAACCTTCAGGAGAAACCTTTCTGCCGCGTGGGGTGCGCTGTAAAAGACCTGACTGTAAAAGATATGGTTCACACACGTCTTCCAGAGTCCTTACATCCTCACTTAAAGCAGCCGCTAAAGTTTCTATACCTACAGGACCGCCATCGTACTTTTCTATAATCAGTTTCAGTAACGCTCTATCCGTTGTATCCAGACCAAATTCATCAATTTTAAGAACATTAAGCGAAGATTCTGCAACCTCATCATTGATTATACCGTCATACTTAACAATAGCAAAATCACTTACACGTTTTACAAGTCTGTTAGCAATCCTAGGGGTGCCTCTTGAACGTTTAGCAATAGCTTTAGCCCCTTCATCTGTTATATCAATATTTAATATGCCTGCCGTACGTTTAACAACTTTAGATAATTCTTCAATTGTATAAAACTCAAGACGCTTAAGTATTCCAAATCTATCTCTCAAAGGACTTGATAATTCTCCGGCTTTCGTAGTAGCACCAATAAGCGTAAACTTTGGAAGCGGTATGCGCATTGTTTTAACTGTCTGGCTTTTACCGGTTGTCATATCAAGAGAAAAGTCTTCCATTGCAGGATACAGAATTTCTTCCGAAACTTTATTCATACGATGAATTTCATCAATGAACAAGATTTCACCCTCCTTAAGCGACATTAAAATCCCTATAATGTCCCGCGGCCGCTCAAGAGCCGGTGCAGAAGTAATCTTAATAGCTGCCCCCATCTGTTCTGCAATAACACCTGCAAGTGTTGTTTTTCCTAGTCCAGGAGGTCCGTAGAATAACATGTGATCAAGCGGTGTACAACGTTTTTTGGCCGCTTCAATACTGATTTTAAGTGTTTCTATAAGCGCACTTTGACCGATATAATCATCAAAACTCTTAGGACGTATCGAATTTTCAAAAGTCTTATCGTACTCAATACTGCCTGATTGGGTTATTGGATTCTTATGTTTTTTCGGCTTTTCTATAACCGTATTGTCTGAAAAAATTGCCATATTACCTTTTATCTAGAAGAAAGCGTTACATGCAGCCCTTCCATAATGTTATAAAAATCTTCCTTAGGGAGGGTAGACATTGAACGCATAGCGTAATTAACCTCCGGCTTTTTATCGTACCACCGTCTTGCATTTTCACTTTGATAAAGTCCGAGAACACGTTGAAGTCCAAGACTGATTTCCTCATCCTCATCATCTTTTTTTGCCTCCTCGCGGAGTTCTTTTATCTGTTTTACAATCACAGATAAATCTTTGGATAAAGAACGAATTGTTCTGCTGTCAAGATGTTTTAATAGTTCAAGAGTTTCCTGTATTTCTTCGTTTTCATCATACCAACGGCGTTTCATACTTCCCCTCCCATGCTAATATTATACCTGCCGCTATAATTATGGTCAATCTTGTTAAGTTATGCGTTAAGAAGAAAGCTTCTCGTTTTTGGGAAATACCTTTCAAGATACTCTGTCCTTATACCCAATTTACCAAAGAAATTTGATGTTCTATTTACCGCAAAAAGCTCTGCTGCAGTTTCCCCTAATCTCATATTTGTTAACATAGGCTCTGAATCATTTATAAAATAATTTAAATATCTTTTTTGTACAACATCAAACTCTTTAACAAAATTATTGAGTTCCTGACTGTATACCTTTTTAAATCCTTCTGTAGATGAATAGAGTGATGTTCCTGCCTCCACAGAAAAATCATCTATATGCCCCAGTTCATGCCTGAAGCTAAATATGTTATTGTTAGTACAAATTTTCCCTGTAAATATATTCGCATTACTTTTAAAAGAATTTTCCACATATTCAAGCTTGTTGAGTCTTTTACTTATAATTCTTAGTTCGTCTACCGAACATTCCTTAAGCATTTTTTTAAACTTGAGCGCATTTTCCGGTGAGTTATTATCATCTATCAAGTTTTTTAAATTAACAATGCAATCATCTTCTCCTTTAGAATTAATAACTTTTATTCTGTCCGGAGAATATAAAACTTTAAATTTTTCACCATTAACAACCGATACAGCTTCTTTATCCGAAATCATACGATGTTTTATTCTTCTTTGTGCCAAATCTGTGCCGTTTTTAGTAATATCAACACGCATAGCCCAGCTTCCATCAGGTAGTTTTTTGTATCTTGATTTTGTAATTGTACCATCAAGTCCGTCCATTTCTTTAGTAATTGATAAAACTCCGTTTTTGCTTTTTTTAATTTCAACAAGCGGTTTTACGCTTCCATCAGGATAAACAGCCCGCCAATTGTGCAGCCCGTCAACAGCCGAAGGTGTTAAATACTCGGTTCTGACTAATTTACCAGCGGCATCTTTTACTTGTCTGGTTTCAGATATTGTTTTTATCAACCTTGTCCCTTCCTTATCAAAATCATTCAATTTTATCAGCTCCATTTCTTCAACCACATCATAATTTTTCCCTACAATTCTAATTTGATTGGGGTTTCCTTTTACTGGATATGTTTTAAATGACGATACAAGATTTATATTATTATCATAAATCTCTGTCAGTACTTCATTATCATTTGATTTTTTTAAGTATTGAAGTTGAAAATGTTTACGGTTATATTTATCCTTTTCAATAGCAAATACCGTATCCTTATTGGACTTCTGTATCCGTTTCATGTGTTTTGACAATTTATTTAGATTAATATCTGTTACTTTAGAAATATTAATTATGCTAGTTCCATTTAACCGGCTTTCTTTTGCGAGATTGACCAAAACATCTGTATCAAGATTTTTAACAGAAACAACATCCATTAAATTTTGTCCTGAAAAAAGATATCCGCCGCCATTAGGAGCTTTAATATCTACAAGTTTCCTTATTATATCAACCGATTCTTCGGGCATTCCTCTCGTAATTCTTTGCAGGTCATTCACAGAAAACCGTTGCTTTTCAACTACTTCGCTTATATTTTTTATCGAGTCATCCAAACACTTGCCGCGTGTATAAGGTAAAAATTCTTTAAAAACTTTAAACCTTTCCTTTGATAAATCATTTAATATAACAGAGGCACCCTCCGGCATTCTAGCGAATTCAGCAATATCTTGCAAAACCACATCATCCCGTTTTGCAAAATTAACAATCTCAAGACAATGTTTATCAGAATATTGAAAATTTCTAGCGTTAACAAAACTGCCTGTAAAGCTTTCATTCAGTACATTTTCTAACTCCTTCCTTACAAATCTCTGCTTCCCGCCAGAAGTTTTTAACTCCATCAATTTATCAATAACTTTAGTTTCAGGAGTCATCTTATATCTGCCGCTTGCCGTTAATTGTTTCATATTACCGGTAATATTCGGTGTTTTTGATACACAGCCCTCAAAAACAGACATTACATTTTTTAATGCTCCGGCTCTGCTAACGGCTTCTTTTTCTGTAAGTACTCTGACTGCTTTTTTTATTGCAGCTAACTTAATTTTCATATATTCCCCGTGTAAATCTTATTAATAAATAAAAGTAATTTTTCTTAACATAATTGCTCTAATTCTCTTTGATATTAAAAAATGTTACAAACAACAGGAATAATATAAGCAACAGCCGTTTTTATATTTTTATGTTTATAGTATAATCATCTTATGAATTTAGATGCCGTTATAGATAGTATTTTATCCCCGATAGCGGATAAAATTTCAGGGATTATATTTTATTCTGTAACAATTAACGGAGTGAGAGTAGAGTTACTTGTTGCACTGCTTATTTTTGCAGCTGTTTATTTTACAATAAGAACAAATTTTATAGGGTTCTGGGGAATAAAACATTCAATAGAGTTAATAACTAATAATTATAAACACAATGACGGATTTGAAGGAAAAAAACACGGAGAATTATCATCTTTTCAAGCCCTAAGTGCAACAATTTCAGCCTCTGCAGGGATTGGCAACGTTGCCGGCTCTGCGGCGGCAGTATCTATAGGCGGTCCCGGAGTAATTTTCTGGATGATTATTGCAGGAATTTTATCAATGGCTCTTAAATTTGCAGAAGTACTGCTGGGGGTAAAGTTCAGACAGCTAAATCCTGATAATACTGTATCAGGCGGTCCTATGTATTACATAACAAGAGGATTAAAAAAAACTTTCCTTGCACCGATTGCTCCGCATCTTGCAAAAATTTATGCAGTTTGTTGTGTTTTTGCAATGATTGGCGGCTGGAACCTTTTTCAAATAAATGCAATGACCGCACAAATTACAGAAGTTACTGGCGGGCAACACAGTTTTTTTGCAGATAACGGCTGGATTTTAGGTACAATAGTTGCGGTGGTAACATGGCTTACAATAATCGGCGGCATTAAAGCCATAGGTAAGTTTACATCCAGAGTAACACCGGTTATGTGTTCTTTGTATGTTTTAAGTGCATTTATTGTTGTTGTTATGAACCTTCATCACCTGTGGGATACTATAGTTCTAATAATAACAGAAGCTTTTAAACCGCAGGCAATTGAAGGCGGTGTATTTGCCTGCATGCTATGGGGGTTCAGACGTGCAATGTTTGCAAATGAATCAGGACTCGGCACTGCTCCAATAGCTTTTTCTGCGGTAAATACATCAAAGCCGGTAAAACAGGCTTTTATATCTATGCTGCAGCCCTTTGTTGATACTGTTATTGTAGGAGTTGCCACCGCTTTTGTTATTGTTGTTTCAAAAGAATATCTTAACGTAACAGGAATTGCCGGAATAGAACTTACCTCAAAAGCATTTGGAACAGCATTTCCATTCTTCCCCGCACTCTTAACCATTATGGCAAGCTGCTTTGTACTATCAACTATGCTATGCGGTTCGTATTACGGGCTTAAGGCTTGGAATTTCTTATTTGGAAACGAAAAATGGAAAACTTCGATTTTTCAAATAATATACTGTCTGTTTATTATTGCAGGTTCGGCAATGAATTTTAAGAGTATAATAAACCTCTCGGATGCAGTAACACTGTTTCTTGCAGTACCAAACTTAATTGCTGTATTTATGCTCTCTAATGTCATAATTAAAGAACTTAAAAGATATTGTACAAGATATGGAGTAGGGATTTATGGAAAAGACAAAACAAAAAAAGCTTGATGAACTAAAACAAAAGTGCCTTAACTGCCAAAAATGCGAATTGGGCAAGACAAGAACCAATATAGTCTTTTCTGACGGAAATCCAGAAACTGCAAAAGCAGTTTTAATTGGTGAAGCACCGGGGGAAAATGAGGATCTGACCGGAACACCATTTGTTGGAAGAGCCGGAAAACTGTTAAATGAATTTCTTGAAAAGGCCGGCATTTCAAGAGAAAAAGACTTATATATAATAAATACGGTAAAGTGCAGACCGCCTAAAAACAGAGTTCCGGAAAAGGAAGAGAAAAAACAGTGTGAGAACTACCTTTTAGACCAAATAAATACAATCAATCCAAAAGTGATAATCTTTTGCGGAGCAACTGCTTTAAAATCATTTTCCGATAGTAAAACTCCCATATCAAAAATTCGCGGCGAAATTATGGATATTGAAGTCAGGGGAAAACAATATAAGGGTATTCCTATTTTTCATCCATCATTTCTTCTTCGCAAACATTCACTTGAACCTGGTGAACCACGTGATTTAATGTTAAAAGATTTAAAAAATATAAAAACATTATTAGAAGAAAACTAAAAAGTTTACATAATTATTAAAAAACCGGATTTTTGTTTTTAAAATCCGGTTTTCTAAATTTTTACATAATTATATATTTGTAACCTATGATTCTGTAGAAATTACTGCACTAGTTAAGCCGGTAACTCCAGATGAGGCATTAGAGTATGCCGAAAGAGCTTTACCTGCATTAACAGGCTGGACATTCCCTGATTCATCGGTTTGTGCCGTAACATTAGCACTGGTTGAAGCAGATGTTAAACTTGTACTGGCAGCACTTGCCAGATTTTCCTGAACATACGCCATATACTCTTCATAAGTAATAGTTCCATCATCATCTTCATCCATCGCTTCATCATACAGCGGCTCACCTTCTGTTGCATAAACAGCATCCTGACTTTCAGTTTCAGTTGATGTATCTGCAGAAGTTGAAGCTGTAGATACAGCTGATTGAATAAATTGTAAACTCGTACTACTTGAAATAGACATATCTGAACTCATAAACGTATCCTTCCTTGTAACTTAATCTAACTATATACTTCTTATATTTATATTATATCACTTAAATTATTTTTTTAAAGCCCTATTTATATTGTGCAACATGACCCTCTAGCCAATTTATGATGAGGGACGAAACTGACGTATTTGCCGTAAGCATTAACATACCTGTAATATGAGTCTTAAAGTTAGCTACAACAAAATCAGACTGCGCATATTTCTTAAGATTTTCTTGCGATCTAACACAGGTTTTGTCATATTCACTTGATACAGATAATATAGGTATTTTCCCTAGATTTACAATCGAAATAGGAATAAATATTCCCTTATAAGCTTCATTTGGGGATATTAAAACAAGAGTCCGCGGTTTATTTTTTGCTTTTTCTGCAACATGAACCGCAGTATTTGCACCAATGTCAGCACCGACAATTCCCCAATCGGTGAACGAAGCAGCTGGATGCTCTTCCTTCACCAGTTCCAATACCTGCATTACGTCATCTGGATATTTTTTAAATGCAGAATGTTTAAAATTTGTCCAGGAGCGCCGGACAAGCCTAGAATCATAAACACTTCTCCCATGCCCCCTCAAATCAACAGCCACTACCAGATATCCAGCATCTGCCAAAGAGTTTGCAAAATCACTCCACCTTTGAGAACTATACCCAAGAGAGTGTAACAACACAATTGTTGCATATTTAGATTTTTTTACACTCGGGTAATATACATCAGCAACCATAAGACTGCCATCCCTGACTTCGCACTCTAGTTCTACAGGTGTCCTTGCCGCTAACACCTGTAGATTGCTAAACAGAGTTAAAAAAACTACCACCGCTACTACTCTCTTAAACATAGCAAACATAGATTTATTATAATCCAGGAATTAAAAACATACAAATTTTTTATGAAATGTTGTATAAATAAACCTTTACAAAAATATAATCGAAATCTATTGATAAAAATTTAGTAGTCATACAACAATCCGTATAGAGATAAATCAACAGTCTCTAAGATTATTAGAGACTGTTGACATCTTCGTTTCTATTTTATCTTTAATTTTGAACGTGATTGTCTTCCACAGTGTTAGTACCATTGATACTATTTGCCCGATCTTGCGCTGTAACCGTTTCATTACCATCGCTTCTATCATTGTCAGCATTAGTTTTACCGCGTTCATCATCTATCATCCAAGTCTCATCCGGAGTATAATTACTTCCAAGGCCGCCTGTGCTGCCGCTAGAACTACTGTCGGAATCACTGTCAGAGTCGCTGCCGGAACCGCTGATGGAACCCTTTTGCTTTTCTAATGTTCCATCGTTGGTCAATATATTATCGTTGCTGTTGACTTTCGGGAAACAAGTACCATTGACCATCAATCCAGTGCAATCATCATCATCATCATCATCATCATCATCATCATCATCATCATCATCATCATCA
>CAYVMC010000036.1:0-15326 GCA_964452495.1 uncultured Muribaculaceae bacterium
CATGTTGTTTTTGGCTTACAAGTTTTATATTCCACAAAACAAAAAAATTATAACGAAGAATTTGAATTTTTTTGAAGCTTTTTTCTCTATTTGTAAATTCATCCCCGTGTTTTTTTATAAGCAGCGATTGATAATAAAAATCCTTCAATTTAATCAAGAAATTTAAGAGTTAATTTTCGGGGAGGGGGAGAGTGGTACTTCTTGAATCATTTGGAGTATAAAAGTTTAACTTAAATTGACTAATTTGGCTGCTAAATATACAACGTACAAATTATTTGATTAATTAAAACCTGTGTTAAGATATGTGTATGAATAAGAAATTTTTTTCAGGGTTTGTGTCGCATATAATATTGATAACGGTATCGCTGATTTCGATATTTCCGTTTATCTGGCTTATATCGACATCTTTGAAGGGAATAAACGAAAATATTTTTGCCTATCCGCCACAGTTTATCCCGTCTGATTTTACATTCTCTAATTATACCGGAGTATGGAAACGGGTTGATTTTATGCGATATTTTTATAATTCAATTGCTGTTGCCGGTCTAACCGTAATATTTAACCTCGTTTTTTCGTCGCTTGCCGGATATCCTCTTGCACGGATGAAGTTTGCCGGAAAAAAATTCATATTCTTCGGGATACTTGCTACAATTATGGTTCCGTTTCAGGCAATAATGGTACCGGTGTATCTTATAACAGTGAAACTCGGGCTTACTGACGGTGTAAGTGTTTTAAACGGGTATATCGGGCTTGTAATGCCGTTTGCAGTGTCTGCTTTCGGAATTTTTTTGATGCGTCAGGCTTTTATAAAAATACCTGTGGAGCTTGAAGAGTCGGCAATTGTAGATGGATGCAGCGTTGTTCAGGTATTGTGGAAAGTTGTTCTGCCTATGGTGAAACCTACGCTGGCGGTTCTTGCGGTATTCACGTTTATCGGGTCGTGGGGTGAGTTTTTATGGCCGAGTATTTTGTTGACCAAAGAAAGTATGTTTACTTTGCCGGTCGGGATAAATAATTTGCAGGGCATGTTCTCTTCAAACTGGCGTTATGTTGCCGCAGGTTCAATACTCTCAACACTCCCCATTATTGTATTTTTCCTTGCAATGCAAAAATATTTTATAAGCGGTGAGAATGACGGTGCATTAAAAGGCTAGATGTTATTTAGCGGTAGTAATTTCGGCTTATAAATCAGAAAGCGGTGTGTGCATTAATGCTATATAAATTAAACCTGATAAAATCATACAAATAGGGATTGTAAGTATCCAGGCTGAAACAATATTTTTAACGATACCCCATTTAACTGCGCTTGCTTTAGTCATCGCACCAACACCCATAATTGCTGTTGAAATAATATGCGTAGTGCTAACCGGTATTCCTAAATGCGAACAGGCAAGAATAATTCCGGAAGCAGATATTTCCACCGCAAAACCGTGTATAGGTTTAATTTTAGCAATTTTAGAGGACATTGTTTTAATAATTCTCCAGCCGCCCGCCATTGTACCGAGTGCGAGAGTCAAGGCACAAACACTTATAACCCAGATAGGAATATGAAAATCATCACCTTTTATAAGGCCAAAGGTAATCAGGGCAAGTGTTATGATACCCATTGTTTTTTGTGCATCATTTGAACCGTGGGAAAACGCAAGAAATCCGCAGGATATAAGCTGCAGCTTCTTAAATGTTCTGTTTAGGTACTCGGGTTTTATTCTCCAGAAAAGGAAAATAAGAGCAGCAATTACTAAAAAGCCGATGATAAATCCTAAAAGCGGGGATGTAACCATCGGAATAAGAACTTTGTGTAATACGTTTTGACCGTTGATAACATCAAGTGCAGGATGTTCAAGGTGCATTGTCCGAAATCTGAAAATTAAATCATACTGCCGGTCAAGTTTAAAATACGCATGTACAACAGAAGCCCCGAGCAAGCCGCCGATAAGTGCGTGGGATGATGAGGAAGGAATGCCTGCCCGCCAGGTTATAAGCCCCCATATAATTGCGCCTAAAAGTGCGCAAAGGATTGTAAGTTGTGTAATTGCATCGTGCGCAACCATACCGACCCCGATTGTTTTTGCAACATGTGTCCCGCATAACGCACCGGCAAAATTGAAAAAGGCTGCGTATAAAATTGCATATCGCGGGCTTAATGCTTTTGTTGAGACAGCCATTGATATCGCATTCGCAGAATCGTGAAAACCATTAATAAATTCAAATATTAGAGCTACTGCGATGATTATTATTAAAAATAAAATTAAGTGTGTCATAATTAACTGTTCTTTGCTGCTATATTGAGTACAAGATCTGCGACAGAAGTACATTTGTCAAGTGCATCTTCAAGGTCTTTATATATGTCACGGTATTTGATAACCGTAATCGGGTCAAACCTGCCGGAGAAAAGATTTTCCGTTGCACGGTAGAGAACATCATCTCCGAGGGTTTCAATTTCTTTTATAGTGTTTCTTGAATCTGTTATTGCTTGAATTTTGTGCAATTTCTTTAAAAGACTGACACAATGCACAAGTTCTGTTGTTGCCTTGATGATAACTTTTCCCTGCTGGAACATTTCTTCTGTCGGTTTATTTATTTTGTACAGATTATAGTTCATAAACGCTTTACAAATCTTTTTGTTGATTTTTCTTATGGATATTGCCAACAGTTGTATATCTTCACGGTCAATAGGAGTGATAAATGTGTTGTTGAGAGTTGTAATAACTTCTCTTTCTTTATCCTTGCCTTTGTGTTTCTGAAATTTCATCTGAAGTATAAGCTCTTCATCTATTCCATTGGTCAGAGCTTCGTTATATAAAATAGCACTCTTTTTACAAATATTTGCTGCTTCAATAAAACAATCAAAGAAAACTTTATTATCCGGCGGGAGTAGTTTTTCTAATATTCCTAATTTCACCATTTCCAACATCCTTTCCAAGACCATGTTACTTAAAAAAAATTATAAAAACATGTATTTGTAACAATTATTAACGTAAAAGAAAAAACAGGGATAACCCTTTACCGTTTTGATTTATATACAAAATACATAAAAATAATTTGTTACAAAATTTGTAATTTGCTAAATAATGTTGTATAATAAAATTGCTATTTATATTTCGGCTAGTGTAAAATCTTAACAGGAAGGATTGCCCTACCTGTTTTTTTTACCCTGTAGGGCGATTAAATTTTTTATAAATGCAAGTATCTTATCAGTGTAGATTATTGATGAGGTATTTTATTATGAAAAAAATTCTGGTTTTAAGTGCGTTTATTTTTGTATGTACAAACATTGCTTTTGCAGAAAATATCGGAGTGGTAGACCTGCAGGCTGTTGTTAATAACTCTGCACAGGTCAAGCAATTGAAACGAGAGTATGATACAAAGCTTGAGGAGCTTAATAAAATTGTTGCTAATGCAAGGATGGAGGTTGCTAAAGAAACCGATTTGCAAAAGATTGCCGCAATAGAAGAAAAGTATACAAAGGAATTTAACACGAAGAAATCAGCACTGGAACGGGAGTATAATACTAAAATCAGTGCAATAGAAAATAAGATACGGGAACAGATAAAGCAAAAAGCACAGGAAAAGAAATATGATTATGTATTTGCAAAAAGCGTTGTTTTGTATGGCGGGGATGATATTACAAGCGAGATTTCTTCGTCCGTCAAATAAGAGGATAGCAGTCCCGACGCAGGAATACCCCTGTATCTGAAAAGCTTTTATCTGGCATTGTAATGGAAGGATTACCCTTTTAACAGCAGGGAATGTTATTTTAAAAACTCTCTCACCTGTGAGAGGGTTTTTAATTAATAATAAAAATGAAGTATAATTAAACTATGCATGATAAATTATTTGAAGCGCTGGCAAAATCTTCTTTTCGCTCAAAATTCAAGCTTAAGCAGAAGGACATAGACTATATAAAAGCAAAAGGAATGACGGTTATAAAATCCCACGCATCTGATTTTATATCAAAACGTATAGCTCCTGCTTCTATCCCCAATGACGGTAAACAAACACCAATGCGCGGTCATCCCGTGTTTACGGCTCAACATGCTACCGCAGCATGCTGCAGGGGATGTATAGAAAAATGGCATCATTTCCCCCAAAATACACAATTGACAGATGATGAACAAAAGTATCTGGTCAGTATTATTATGGAATGGATTAAACGTCAGGTCGAGCAGCACTCTTCTTTATGACAAGTTTATTATTGTGTACGTCTACATCAAGTGTATCTGTTTCAGGTTTTACTTCAAGCAGCTCTAAAATAGGCAGCGGCAGGTTGAGTCCATAACCTGAACCACGTTTTATCAACTTCTTTATCAATAAATCTTGATAATTGTGTATCTCGTTATTTGGTATTTTCTTTACATATAAGACGTTTTTCTCAACAGTTAACAGTACGGTGAATTCTTTACTGCTTATACCCGCAAGTCGTGATACTGGTTTATTTAAATATAATTGCCATGAGTTGCCGTTCAAGGTTAAGGATTTCTTTATAGTCATTAGAGTAAAATTTCTTAAATAATTTCTTGCAATTATAATATATTAATAATATACTTATAAATACTTCGTAATGTGTGCATAAAATAAGAATAATATATAACACTAAGAAGTAATAAGGTATAGATAGTTGAAAATAGAAAAAATATACGTAAAACTTTAAAAGTTTAACATGCGCCGGTTTGGTTTGACCGGTAGTAGTTCTAAATCTGGAGTTTTATTACTCCTCACTTCGCGCAGGCTGAAAAGCCTGCGTATTTTTATTTACTGGTATTCCTGTATACTTTTAATATCTTTGAATTATAATTTTATTAGATTAGAATTTGAGGGAATGTTATGTTAAAAGGGAATGAAATAAGAGATTTGTATCTTAGTTTTTTTAAAGATAAACACCAGCACACAATAGTAGAAAGCTCCAGTCTTGTGCCGGATAATCCTACGGTGCTGTTGACAACGGCTGGTATGCTTCAGTTTTTACCGATATTTCTGGGGATTGTTAAATCTCCATACAACCCCGCACGTGCGGCATCCTGCCAGAAATGTGCAAGAGCCGGCGGCAAAGATTCTGATATCGAAAATGTGGGTAGAACTCCGCGGCATCATACATTCTTTGAAATGCTCGGGAATTTCTCCTTCGGTGATTATTATAAAAGAGAGGTTATTCCGTGGGCCTGGGATTTTGTGACTAATGTTCTTAAGCTCGATAAGGATAGACTCTGGATAACAATTTTTGAAACAGATGATGAAGCCTATGAAATCTGGCGAAGTGTTGGTATTCCCGCAGATAGAATTAAGCGTAAAGGCAAGAAGGATAACTTCTGGGGGCCTCCGGGGGCATCAGGTTCCTGCGGACCTTGTTCCGAAATTCACTATGATTTGGGAGAAGAGTTTAAGTGTTCTCCGGATTGTGGTATTGATACCTGCGAGTGTGACCGTTGGGTTGAAATATGGAACCTTGTATTTACAGAACTTTATCAGGATGAAGAAGGAAATCAGTCTCCCCTTGAAAGTAAAAATGTTGATACAGGCATGGGGCTTGAAAGGATTGCAATGGTTTGTCAGGGGGTTACCTCAACTTTTGAAACAGACTTGCTAAAACCAATTCTGGATAAGGTTTCCGAAATGTCGGGAATTCCTTATAAAAAATCTGAAAAAACAGATATTTCGCTCAGAATTATTACTGACCATGCAAGATGTGTTACTTTCCTTATTTCTGACGGGGTCATCCCCGGTAATGAAGGCAGAAGCTATGTGTTAAGAATGATTTTAAGACGTGCGCTGAGACATGGCAAAATCCTCGGCATGGATTTACCGTTCTTGTATAAACTGGTCGATGTTGTTGTAGATAATTATGGAGAGGCTTATCCTGACCTGATTAAGAATAAGGCTAAAATTGTTGAAATAATTAAAAAAGAAGAAGAACGTTTTGCCAGAACGCTTGATAGAGGTTACAAGCTATTAGACGAGTTTATAACAAATAAGAAAGATATTGACGGAGAAAGTGCTTTTAAGCTTTATGATACCTATGGGTTTCCGTTTGAACTTACTAGAGAAATTGCGGCAGAAAACGGGTTAAATGTTTCAGTAGATGGCTTTTTGAAGGCAATGCAGGAACAAAAAGATCGCGCGAAAGCTGCAGCTCAAAAAATTAGTGTAACCGGTGATATGAAATATGCAAAAATTGAAAATGAAGTTGGTTCAACTGATTTTGTAGGGTATGAAAAGTATGAAGCTGATGCAAAAATCCTTGCAATGGTTGATGGTGACGGATTTGTTGATGTTGTTCTTGATACAACTCCATTTTACGCAGAATCAGGAGGACAGGTTGGTGACAGCGGTATTATAGAAAGTGAAAACCTGAAACTTGAAGTTATTACAACATTTAAGGTAAATAAGCTTTTTGTTCACCGCTGTAAGCTTTTAAACGGAGAAATTACAATCGGTGAAAAAGTCCATGCTGTGATTGATTTGCCGCGTAGAAACCTTATAAAAGTCCACCACACATCAGCCCACCTTTTGCAGGCTGCATTAATTAAGGTTGTTGGAAACGAGGTTAAACAAGCAGGTTCTCAGGTTGAAGAAAACCGCATGAGGTTTGACTTCAATCTCTCAAGAGCAATGACCCCGTCAGAAATTCAGCAGACCGAAGATTTGATTAACGAGTGGATTCTTGAACAACTCCCCTTAACTACAGAGGTTATGGATATTGAGGAGGCTAAACTTACCGGTGCAACAGCACTCTTCGGTGAAAAATACGACGAAAAAGTAAGGGTTGTATCAATTGGCAGCCAAAAGTCAGGATGTATCTCCAAGGAGTTTTGCGGCGGAACGCATGCTTCCAATACCGGAGATTTAAGATTGATTAAAATTCTCTCCGAAAGTGCAATCTCTGCAGGTGTCCGAAGAATAGAGGCAGTTGTTTCTTCCCCTGCATTAAATTACCTAAATGCAAAAGCAAAAGAAATTGATAAGCTTTCAGCAAGATTTAAGGTTCATTATGATGAAGTGGAAGCTAGAGTTGATAAACTTGCAGAAGAAAATAAAGAGCTTCAAAAGCAGCTTTTGGAGCTTAAAGAAGAAAATGCACGCAACAAATTTGCTGCGTTTATTACACGGGCAAAAGATATAGAAGGCGGTAAGCTTTTTATTACAAAAACAGAAATAAATGATGCAGACGCAATTAAGGCAGGGGCAGAGTATTTAGCATCAAAGCTTGGCGAAAGTATTATTATCCTTGTAAATAACAGGCTTGTGTTTGTAAGAGTGTCTGACGGCTTTGTGCAAAAAGGTATTAATGCAGGCAAGATTGTCGGCGATATTTCACGTGCGTGCGGGGCAAACGGCGGTGGACGTCCGAATATGGCACAGGGCGGTATTAAAGACTACTCTAATATAGATGCCGTTCTTGAAAATGTTGAAGCTTCATTATTGTCTGTATCTTGTAAATAAGATGGATTAGATATGTTGATACAAAAAATTAAACAAACAGCAGCAGATACGTTAAAGGTGCCAAGCCTTGTCTTTGCTGCTGTTTGTACTTTATTAATTCTTAGTGTAAAAATTATTTATACAACTTTTCCACCATCCTGGCTCCGGCTTGGTGTGTTAGTTTTTTTGTGTGTTATTTTATTTTTTATGCTTAATTCATATAGACTTTATTCGTTTGCTGCGGGTTTGAATTGTAAAAATATTTCTCCTGTTAATTTTATTAAAGAGAATATTTTACTTAATTTGTTTTATTGGGGGTATCTGGCTCTCATTTTGTTTATTGTTCTGTTGGAAGCTATTTTTGCAGCATTAATAAGAACCGATTTGCTTTATTTCATTATTGCTGCTGTTTTTACTGCTATTTTATGTATAATGTTTTTCTTTACTTTTATTGCCGCAGCCGAATTTGAGTATGTTTTGGATGGTTATAATTGTAAAAAACTTTTTGCTTTTAAAAATATTGTATCAAAATATACTTCTGACAAACTTGCACGATTTACTTTCGTAACTTTTATAGAATTGGGCTTGTTTTATCTGCTTATTATTTCCTTACAAGCCTGTTCTAATATTTTTCTTAATATGTTGCTTGTCTACGCAATGTGTTGTTTAGTATTAATTTTGGTAAATATATTAGAAAAATATAAGATAACGGTGTATAAAAATAGTTACAAATCGTAATATTTTAAATATTAACTTAAATTATCTCTTGTTGGCGAATTACTTATATTTCTGTAATTTTATATGACATGTTTTGTAAAAAGGGTTTAGTATATATTTCATCTATAATCTCAATTATTACTCTGTATATCCTGTAAATAGACTAAATCGTGTAATTTTTCTCTTTTTATTACGTTACAAAAATTTGCGTAACAGTCTATCCTTATAACTAAAGGAGGAGAGATGAACGATATTAAAAAATTACTTGGGTTAAGAATTAAGGAACTAAGAAAAATGAAAAAGATGTCCCAGCAGGTTCTTGCTGAAAAAGCAAACATTGATCAGAGAAGTTTAAGCCATATAGAATGCGGCGATAATTTTCCTTCAAAATCTTTGCTTGATTTAGCAAAAGCTCTGGATATTTCATTGCCTGATTTATTTGATTTTGACCACCACAGTATGTCTACCAACGATATGATTGAGTATATCAAAGCAAATTTAATAAACCTTACTATAGAGGAAATACAGGTTATTTACAGATTAATAAAATCCTTTAGATAATTAAAAATTCTGCTTGTATTTAACTATGTAGAGCTTTTAATTAATTTAATATCAAACAATCATATTAGATTTCGTATATTGCGAGCATTCTATACGTTTTTTCAGAGCACCAGCCGGTTCAAAGTATGGTGTAACTGTCATTACTTTTGCCGCTATATCAGGAAAATAATAGATAAATCTCAATTCACTGTCAGTAAGCGGTTTTTGAGTATGTACATTAGCATAGCGGACAAGTTCAAGAATGTTTCTGGCTTCATGTTCATCCTGAAATCGGAGTTCAAGTTTATTATATACATTCCGGAAACCTTTTATGCCACCATACTCGCCGGTTGTAATCATTCTGCCTGTTTCAATAATTTCAGGTTCGCCTCTGCCAAGTTCCTCGTAATCGTAGAGTTCGTAATTTCTACGGTCTTTTAATGCTCCGTCAGCATGAATACCTGATTCATGTGCAAACGCATTATCACCGACGGCAGGCTGGTTTATAGGAATTGGCACTCCAAATGCATAAGATGTGTATTTTGCTAATTTCCAGGCTTTTGAGATATCTATTTTTTCATCAAGTTTATATTTTTTTCCGAAACCTGCAGATTTTAGGATAGCAAGTATGCAGGAAACCAGATCTGCATTACCTGCACGTTCGCCCAGTCCGTTAATAGCCGTATTAATATAAGCATCGACTCCGGCATCAATGGCAGCTTTAGCTCCCATAACGGAACAGGCTACACCCATACCCAAATCATTGTGGTAATGAAGTTCTATAGGCATCTGGGTTTCTTTTGCAATCTTAAAAATTCGGTCATACGCAGTAGATGGATCTTCATAGCCGAGAGTATCACAGTATCTGAATCTGTCTGCTCCGCATTTTTTCGCTTCCTGTGCATATTTAATTAAAAATTCAAGTTCGCTTCTTGATGCGTCTTCGGCATTTATACCTACAACTTCTGCACCTTTTGATTTGGCACATTCTATAGCATCACAGGTAAGTTTTATTATATCATTGTATGTTTTTTTACCGCCGTATTTTCCTTCAATCATTTGTTTTGATGTTGATTGAGAAAGGTTGCAGTATTTAAGTTTCGGAACGTTTTTAAATGATTCTTCTACGTCAGAAGAAATCGCCCGCATCCATCCGCTGAGTTTTGTGCGTGTAATAGCTTTTCTTTCTACCAATTCCAGATTTGCATTAAGATAGTTCAATTCGTGCTTTGTCGTTGGAAAACCAAATTCTGATTGTGTAATACCCATATTATCAAGCATGAGGTTAATAATGGTTTTTTCCAGTTTTGCAAGACCTAATCTTGAAGTTTGTACACCGTCCCTGTTTGTAACATCTAATATATAAATCGTTGCCATTTATTTCTACCTTTTCCTTTATCTTATATTACTCTGCATTGTATTAATATTATTTTGATATTCTCATATATTGTTGTCTACTCTGTGAGTTCTTTCATGGCTTTTTCATATTCTTCATCATTTGGTGCTTTACCGTGCCACTGTGCCTGATTTTCCATAAACGATACACCTTTTCCTTTGATTGTATTTGCTATTATAGCATAAGGTTTTTTTGTCTGTTTACCGTCATTAATCGCATCATATATTTCCTGATAGTTATGTCCGTCTATAACGTTTACTTCCCACCCGAAACTTTTTAATTTTTCATCTAGCGGATTGAGTGCTGTAACGGTTTCTGTGGCACCGTCTATTTGAAGTCCATTTCTGTCAATGATAACAATTATATTGTCGAGTTTTCTGTGTGTTCCTTGCATAAATGCTTCCCATACGGAACCCTCTTGTAATTCGCCGTCACCGAGGTATACAACGACATTGGCAGGATTGTTGTTAAGTTTAAGACCAAGAGCCATACCTATTCCCATTCCGAGTCCCTGTCCCAGAGAGCCTGTAGAAACCTCTATCCCCGGCAGGTATCCTTTTGACGGGTGTCCTTGTAATTTTGAGCCGGCTTGTCTAAAAGTTTTTAATAATTCCTTATTGAAGAATCCGCGTTCTGCAAGTACTGAATATAGCAATGCAGAAGCGTGTCCTTTTGAGAGGATAAACCGGTCACGGGTTTCATAGTTGTCTGACTTATCCCAATTGGGAGGGATATTTAAAGAAAGATTGTATAAAACAGTGAGGATATCAACGCCGGATAAGGCTCCGCCTATATGACCTGATTTAGCAAGGTAAACGCAGGTTACTATATCCCGCCTGACTTTCTTTGCAAAATCTTTTAAATTATTCAGTGTTTTGTCATCAAGCATATTTTATACTCCTAATTTTTTACCGATTACTCTGAACAAAAATACAGGTATGGCAGGAAATATTCTTTTTATACGCTCAGGCTGGGTGATTACTCTGTAAAACCATTCTAAGCCTAGTTTCTGAAATATTACTGGAGCACGTTTTATTTCTCCTGCCCAAACATCAAAACTTCCGCCAATTCCTATTAACAAACCATTTTTTAAATATTTTTTTGCCCCCAGTATAAAGTATTCCTGTTTTGGTGAACCTAATGCAACAAGAACAAGTTTGGGTATAGTGTTTTGTAAATCTTTGTATATTTCCTCTTCATTTTCAAAAAAACCGTTGCGTGTATAAACAATTTTTAAATCCGGCATATTTTTTTTAATGTTTTCAATTGTTTTTGTTAAAATTTCTTCATTTGTTCCGATAAGAGCAACGGGAATACTACTCTTTTCACAGTCAAGTAAAAGTTTGTATGCAAAATCAATTCCTGGAATACGGTTTATTTTGTGTCCGAGAATACCTGCGGCAACTTTTATACCTATACCGTCAGGGAGAAGAATATCTGCATCTTTTAGTAAGTTTGAAAATTCCGGATTTTTGAACGCATAATTAACCATTTCCGGATTAATTGTTACAATTTGTGCCGGACGGTTTCCTTCAATCAATCTCAATGCAGTATCTAGAGCTTCTTTAGGTGTTGTATCTGCAATATCATACTCAAACAATTTTACAGTTTTCATACTTAAATTATACTTGAAAAATAAAAAATTAAGTTTTAAAATGTTGCGTAGGATAGAAAAAGGAGGGTTCATCTATGAAAAAAATGTTAACAGCGTTATTTGCTTTATGTGTTGTAGGTTCAGCTGCTGTGTATGCGGCAGGCGGTACTACTTACACCGAACAATTTGTTAATAAAAAAGCAAATGAATTAGCAAAACCGGTTGCTGATAAAGAAAAAGAACTTAGTGCAAAACAAGCTGCAGCAGAAAAAGAACGTGCGGCAAAAGAAGCTGAGAAAGCTCAAAAAGCACAACAAGTTAATAAGGATGTTAATAACTTGAAGAACTCTGTTGAGGCTTTTAATAAATATAAAAAATAGTGGTGTAACTACTTAAAATAAAAAATGCAGGAGATTTTTTATCTTCTGCATTTTTATTGTGGTTTTGTTAAAAATTAATGGAACCATCTAGTGTTTTAAATACATTCAATATATTCAATGGAATTATCCGGTGTTTTAAATATATTTTTTATGAAATTTGATATTCGTTTTAATGGCTTTTTATTCTTTTCTGCCTCTGTTCTGGCTTTTTGTTCAGCTTCTTCTCTGGCTTTAATTTCAGCCTTGCGTGCTGCTTCCGCCTGGGCTTTTTTCCTTGCTTTTGCTCTTTTTCTGCGAGCTTTGTTTTTAGCAGCATTTTTCTTTGTTTTTTCTGGTTCTGCCTGAGGTTTTTCTACGGCTTTTTGTTTTTCTGCCTCTATCTTTTTTGCTATTTCATCAAGTTCTGCTTCGTTTCTTACGTAATGTTCTCCGTCGGCTTTTGTTACACGGTCTTTTAGGGTTGTGTTGAGTCGTTCTGATACTTGTTTGCCGTCTTTGTATTCTTTAATCAGAGTATCACTGCCGTTCTTTTCTACGATAAAACCGCTATATGGTGTATTGTCTGCTTTTATAGCTTTACCATCGACTATTTTTCCGCCTTGAGCTGCAAAGTCGTCCGCTTTTTGTATAACAGGTCGTACGAACTCGGTTGTAATCGCTTTTCCATTATTTCCTACAGTTTTTGAAATTCCTGTTAATTTACCTTCGGGTGAATAGGAATAAAATTTGTCATAATTGCTTTCCTTTGTTGGGTCATAAAAACCTTTATCATCAACATTTTTGGTTGAACGCTGCAGTTTGCCGTTTATGTAATAACGTTCAATCTTATCGCCTTTTTCAGTTTTCTGAACAATTTTTCCGTTGAATAAAGCTCCATTTTTTGTTTTAGCAATTCCGCGTTCAAATACATTCCCTTCTTTTTTGAACATTTCTATTGTTTTTTCAGGGATACCCTTGCCTTTTTTGACGTTATAAATCAGATAAGACCCGAGTCCCAGCAGAGCAAGACCGGTCAGTGTTCCTGCAAGGAGGTTTGATTTATCTTTTTTTTCCTCCGGCTCAGGAATAACGATATCATCTACTGTTGTAACAGGTTTGGGTTGAATAGCAGGTGCTGATGCTGCTGTTATAACCTGCGGGGTATTAATTGTACTCATAATTTACCTAACCTTCCCAAAAAATTAACCACATGTAAATAAAAACATAAAGTCCTTATAAATTGCTATTTTAGTTATTCTGTGTGTAACAATTCTTAATATACCCAATAATTTGTATAATAATGAATTATGGTTATTTGAAACTGGATAATTGTTATATTAAAAGGCATTTAATTTTTTAATAATCTATTCTGCCGGACATATTTTCGCTTCAACATGTTTTTGTTTTTCTACGATACTTCCGAGTATATCCATTAATTCTGCTTTTGTATCAGCCTGATAAAAACTTCCTTTTGTAACAACAGCTGTACATTCAAGCTGTTCTAAATCATTTTTGTTACCTATATTAAATGCTATTACATCAATTAAGATATCAGGACGTAGCCGTGACAGTTCTATAGCGTATTTACACGGGCTTTCATCACAGTTTTCGCCTCCGTCAGTAAGAAGTACAATATGTTTTATTCCGTTAAATTCTCCGAAATCTCCCGCAACGGATTGTTTTAGTGAGTATGTAATCGGAGTCATTCCGCGCGGTGAGAATTCCGAGAGTTTTTGAGAAATTGTCGAGGAGGAATTATATGATACAGGAACGGCAAGAGCGGATGCTTTGCAGGCATGGTATGCGGTAAACCCGCATTTGTGACCGTATATTCTGAGTCCTACGGGTATATCGGGAGGAATTTCCGGCAGATATTTTTCCATAACAGATTGCACCATTTCTGCTTTTGATGCTCCATTCAGTTTTTCTCCCATACTCTGGGAAAAATCAATAATAAATAGCAGGTGTTCGTTTGGCGTTCTAAACTTTTGTTCAGGCAGATTGTCAGGCTGAAAAACCTCATACGCAATACATGGCAGTGCTGCAAGCAGCAGGAAAAATATAACTTTTTTCATAATATGATTATTGCGCAGGTAAAGGATTTGTACATTCCTCGTGTGTGCTATTTTCCCGACATTTTTCGTTGATGGTTAGCGGGAAAGGGAGTGAATATTATGTAACAAAAACTTAACAAATCTTCTAATGTAACGAAATGTAAAGATGGGTTTATATTAGGCTGAAATCAAGTTATAATCCCCTATATGATATGATATGATATGATATGATGTGGTGGGGTGGGCTAAAGTTTTAAAAAAAACTGCCGTAAGAAATAAAAAGAGTATTACGAAAAAAATGAAAGGCGGCAGAGAAAATGGCAGATTTTAGTTACACAGTAAAGAATGGAGATCGTGGTTTAACGTACATATTTTTGGATAAAGCGAAAGAAGCTGGGTACGAAGGCGATGCAAGTAAAATCAACTGGAATAATGTACTGAGTGTATTTGATGAAGTGCAGGCAGAAGAGAAGGCAGAGGGCGAGCAGCTATACTCCGGCGGAAATGACAAAACTCGTGCCGGCTGGCGGAACAGTTATATAGTTAAGGCAGGCGATGTAATAAACCTTACGAAATCACAGCTGGATAAAATATATACAGCGATGGGTTTTAAGAAAGTCAACGGAGCGGCAGGTGCGGCTCAACAGCCGGCAGCCGGAGCGGCTCAACCGCCGGCAACAGGAGCGACTCCACAACCGGCAGCAGGTGCGGCTCAACCGCCGGCAGCCGGAGCGACTCCACAGCCAGCAACAGTGACGCTTCCTTCTGCCGTGACACTACCAGAGGTAGTAAGGATACCTTCATCTATACCATCAGCGGAAGTTGCGAAGTATTTGCTGCAAAATAAACATAATGCTGGTAAAGCGATATTACAGCCAGATGGTACAACAGTAGTTTATAACGAAGATGGCAGGATTGAAAAATATCTTGACGAAAATGGCAAAACAACGCGGGAAATAAGTTATAACTCAGACGGCAGCGTGAGAAGGTTCTATAATTTTGAATACGATGCAGCAGGTAACCTAACGCGGAAGATAGATTATAACTCAGATGGCAGCGTGAGATGGTTCTATGATTATGAATACGATGCAGCTGGAAACGAAATGCGGGAGATAACTTATAACTCAGATGGCAGCGTGGCTTGGTTCTATGATTCTGAATACGACGCAGCCGGAAATAATACGCGGTATATAGGTTATAACTCAGATGGCAGCGTGGCTTGGTTCTATGATTCTGAATACGACGCAGCC
>CAYVMC010000037.1:0-11781 GCA_964452495.1 uncultured Muribaculaceae bacterium
CCGGCGATGATGATATAGATGATCCTGTAACTCCAGAACCAGAAGTTGGCGACGACGATGACGATGACGATGACGACGATTGCGAAAATGGAATGATGGTCGGTGGTACCTGTGTTCCGCAAATTAACAGTGACGACGATGACGATGACGATGACGACGACGATGACGATGATGATGACGACGATGACGATGATGACGATTGCGAAAATGGAATGAAACTCAATGGTACTTGTTACCCGAAAGTCAACATCGACGATAAGCAAAAGGGTTCTGGCAGTAGCTCCAGTAGTAGCTCAAACAGTGGCAATCAAGGAGGCAGTGGTGGCGGTCTTGAGACTGAAGGAAACATTTTACTTCAATCAACAGATCATTCAGAAGACGTGAGAAATAAGCCTGGTAGTAATGGGCCTTCCCAAGAGCTTTGGGATATGTGGTAAGGATTTATCTTCACCCGAATATAGCCATAATTTTAATGCGCAACAAGACCTCCTTCAGGATATATTTTATCCTGAGGAGGTTTATTGTTATACAATTTTTTATAAAAAATAGCAGTGACACAGGGGGTAGTAGTCACTATCCCGCAGGTTTTAGTGGTGCTTTCTTTGATAACTAGCTAAAAATCCCCCGAATATTTCGGGGGATTGTATTATTATTTATACACCTATAAATTTTCTAGTATTTTCCTGACCTATTAGTGTAAGGAATTTTTTAAGCAGCCATAATATTACAAAACTTGAAACAAAAACAAATAGGTAACGGCATATTACAATCATTGCCGCGTGGTGGAACGGTAAATGTACAACAACCGGCGGAATTTGCGTCAGAGCATTAAACAGAAATACAAAATACCAGTGAACAAAAAACAGACCAAAGCTATACTTTGCACACACATCCATAAATTTGTTAATTTTAGGATGTTCATCAAAGAAACTGTTGTAATGCTTTAACATAACAAGAGCCCACACAGTAAATACAATCTTTGAAACAGAGCCGTTTGAAATACCATAGTTATGCGCAAGAACAACATCTAATGCTGATATAAGAAGCATTCCCCAAAACAGCAAATGTCTATAATTATACATCTTATCAACTTTATCAATATTTGCAGCCAGATACATACCGCCCACATAACTAGAGAAAAAATGTACAAATCCGTGGAGAACATACATTAAGTATGCCCCGTACTTTCCCCAAAAGTCTAAATCCGTAACCATATACGGTTCTATGTCCTGTCTTGGGAATACAACAGTTAAAAGCAAAGCAAACGGTAAAATCTTGTATAAATATTTCTTCTTCTCTGCATTCAACAACCAGGCTGACAGAAGAAAAAATATTGCTATCATCGGGATAAACCATGCCGGCACATTATGAACCCTTCCAGTTGTAAGGAATACTCCTATTTGTACAAATTGATTATATTCTGCAAATGGATTGCCATATATTGTCGGCAGAGTAAAACATAAAATTATACCGGGGATTGCCGTAATAATATATGGCAATATAACATTAGTCCACTTCTTAGACAAATAGTTTTTATACTCAAACTTATAAGAAAGATACTCAAATAAAAACCCCGCAATAAATACAAAAAGAACAGTTCCGCCTGCCCATATCTCCTTGGAAATACAATTAACCCAGCTTCCAGGAGTTCCCGCCTGCATAGTATGCCCTGCTATAATCAACAAAATAGCAAGCCCTCTAAATACGTTAATATAATTAAGTACAGGCTTCTTAACCTTTTTCACTACTTCCATGGTTCATCCTTCTATAACTAGATGATACCACGAAAATAAATTTTAAATCCTAAAACGTTTTTTTACGGGAGCAATACCTGAACAATCCATACCGTAAGCATTTGATATACGGTAAAATTCCTCTTCCGTAATGTTATAAACCGGATTTTCTGATAAATAATCTGCTCTGTATCTTAGCATATCAGTGTACGTAATTGCTGAAACATCAATCATTTTGATTTCCTCTTTCTCTTATTAAACTTAACTAATATTTTTTTCTTAAATTTAAGTTACCGTTTTTTCTTTTTTCTCTCTCTTATATCCTTTACCGCTTTTATTCAAGCAGTGCTTCCAAAATTGCTGCATTTTTACTAGATACCGCAGTATCTCTTACTTTGCTTTTTCTAATATAGCTTCTTAATGCTTCCCTGATAAGTTCTGAACGACTCCTGTTTTCTCCGAGTGCAACTTCATCAATTTTTCCTAAAAATTCTTCAGGCATTGAAATTAAAACTTTTGCCATATTATTCTCCTTTAATAATTCTGATTAATCCTTATATATTATAAAAGTAAATAAGCTTGGAAAAATTGCCTTTTTTATTGCCTTTATTAAGAAATGTTACATATTTATCATAGACTTGCCATATATTTTTATAATACTTAATATATATTAATGAAATGGAGTACACCACAAACTGCACTGTAAGTGTCGAGTCCTTACAATTACCTGCTATACACCCTTTTTCGAAATATTAATAAAAAAAAACGGCCAATCAGCCGTTTTTTTTTATTCTTTTAATCCGTCATACCCCGCATCGTACATTTGTTTGAATCTTATTCTTTTATTCTCTGCATAATCTTCACCACACATTGCGCCCTGTGCATAGAACCATTCATCATAAGTTATATCGTCTGAAGTACCTTTACCTTTTTCATCTAAGATTTTAGACATAGCCCAAAGGTATGCAGCGGCTTCTGTTTTATCTATCTTACCATTATCGTTTTTATCTAAGAAAGTTATTCTTTGTTGTGCAAGCTCTGTGGCAAGCGTTTTTTCTTCTTCAGTAAGAGCGCGTCCCATTTCTTTGGCTTCCATCGCAACAAGCTCTTCAACACTGATTGCCCCATCACCTGCAGCATCATCATACTGTTCGACATAGTAAGCACCAAAATTTAAAAATGCTTCTTTAAATTTCTCTGGATCAGTATCATAATTACTTAATGCCTCTGTAATTTCAGCATTTGTATATTTTGCATCTGAAAATTCAACTTCCTTATCTAGGTCATTCGCAAATTGTGCTTCCACGGAAGCGTATTTTAATGCTTTTGCATAATTTACAACTCTTTCTGTAATTGCCGCTTCATCAATCTCCTGATTTTGTAACTTTGCGTAATCAATCATAGCTTGATATTTATCAACAATATCTTCTAAATCGGACTCTGAAACCTCAACCCCTGCTGTTTGCAAATACCCTTTTACCGTATCTGTAGCATTTGCATCTGTATCTGCCTGAGTTTCATCATTCTCAGCCGTTTCAGTTACCTGTGTTGATGAAGTGGTACTTATACCCATTTTTTTCTTTGCTATATTGAGAATCTGTTCCCAAGCATTTTTTGTAACCTGATAAGTACCTTCCTGTACTACGTAATTTTTATTGTTATTAATATCGGAATCACCACCCGAATATTGTTTTTCTTCGGTTGCTTTATCCTGTTTAATAATACTAAATACAGAATTCCATTCGGCGGCACCCAGCTTGACGTCTATATCTAGCTCTTTATCCAATTGACGGTCTATTGCCTGAGATATACCATCGCCTTTTTGTATATTTAATATCACATTACTACTTACAGTACTCATATATTAATAAAGTATATATTAATTATATAATTTTCATAATTTAGATAATTGTTACAATCTGTTACAATTAAAAACAGCAACTGCTCTGTTTAAAATACCCAGACAGTAAGATATAGTTACACCATAGTTAGTTATCGGAACCCCTGCAGTTTTTGCAAGCATAATTCGGGAAAGGACTTCACGTTTATTTGTCATACAGGCTCCGCAATGTATAATCAACTTATACCCGTCTAAATCAGGGAAATCGTGTCCTGAATATTGTTCAAACTTTGGCTCTACACCCGTTTTTTTCCTGATAAAGTTTGGAAGTTTTACCTGTGCAATATCATCCTCAATACGATGATGAGTGCAGCTTTCAGCAATCAGTATTCTATCCCCGTTTTTTATATTATCAAGCGTTTTAACTCCCTCAACAAATGTTTTGAGGTCTCCTTTCAGTCTTGCAAGAAGTATTGAAAAAGATGTTAAATAAATATCCTCTGGAACTATACTGTTTACCTCTTTAAAAGCCTGAGAATCCGTAACTACAAGTTTAGGTTTTACCTTTAATAAATTTAATGTTTTTTCAAGCTGCGGTACCTGAGTAACACAGGCTATACAATTATTATCAAGTGCATCTCTTATTGCCTGCACCTCCGGCAAAATCAGCCTGCCGCGCGGAGCCTCCTTGTCTATAGGGGTTACTAATACTACCGTTTCTTCACTGCTAATTAAATCTCCCATCATAGAAAAATCATTCACAAACTCATCCGGCAAAATTTTAAGCAATGCATCGACAAACTTATCCGTCATATTGGTATCATTTATTACAGAAATTTGTAAAATATTTTTTGTAAATTCTTCTATCTCTCTTATTTTTTCATCAGAAATTGCTTGAACATCTATTTTATTTACAACAACAAGATATGGAATCTTAAGTGTTTCAAACTTTGTAACCAATTCACGTTCATTACCGGTAAACCCGTTATAGTCACATACTATTACACCTACATCTGTACGATTTAATGCCTTCAGGGTCTTTTCTATACGCTTTTCCCCGAGTTCAGTTATATCATCAAGCCCTGCTGTATCTAAAAAGGTTACCGCACCTACAGGAAATAACTCTGCGGATTTTTCTACTACATCCGTTGTAGTACCTGCAACAGGAGAAGTTATTGATATTTCCTGATTGAGAAGAACATTCAACAACGAAGATTTACCCGTATTAGTTTTCCCGTATATACCTATGTGAAGTCTGTTTGATTTAAGTTCTTTCATACTATCCTCCCGTTATTCTTTTAATGCCCCTGCAGCAATATTATTAACAAGGTATTTCCTCCCGAATAAAAATATTAAAATTGCAGGAATTGTACAAACTGTACAACATACCATCATCTCACCCCACAGTGTTAACTCTCTTAGGCTGCCCTTAAAAACAGCAAGCCCAAGAGCAAGAGTCCGCATATCTTCCGTATTTGTGACAATAAGCGGCCACATAAAGCTATTCCACGCCGTTACAAATGTAAATATCCCGAGAGTCATTACAGCAGGTGCTGCAAGCGGCATTACAATTGTGAAAAAAGTTCTTAATGTTCCTGCACCGTCAATTCTTGCAGCTTCTTCCAATTCAGCCGGAAAATCAAGAAAAAATTGACGCATCATAAAAACTCCAAAGCCTCCGAACAATCCGGGTAAAATAAGTGCAGGGTAAGTATTAACCAACCCCAAAGTACTCATTACCCAGAAAAGGGGAACTATATTCACCTGAGGCGGAACCATCATACTTAATAAAAAAACATAAAATAAAATATCACGACCTTTAAAATTCATACGGGCAAATGCAAAACCTGCCATTGCAGAGAAAATAACCTGCCCGATTGCAGTTAATCCTGCAACAATTAAACTATTTATAAAGTATCTTGCTACAGGTATTTTACTAAAAACACTGTGCCAGTTATCAATAGTAAGTGCAAAGTTAAAACCGCCGGTTGCAATCTGCTCTTCAGGAGTAAAAGCAAGAATAAGCATTACCGCAAATGGCAGCAGCATACTTACCGACACAAGCAAAATAGTTAAATAAATTACAAATTTTTTCACACCGCTGCTCCGTCAAAAATATTATACCACGGAGGTAATAATAAAATGGAAAGCATTAAAGAAGCGAAAATAAACTGAAAAAGAAAACAATAAAATAAAGGGCGGTCAAAATTGCCGCCTTTTACACTTAAATCATTTATTAAAGGTTATATATTCCAGCTATTCAAGTATCTTTGCTGTTCTTCCGTTAATGTATCAATCGATATTCCCATTGAATCAAGCTTCAATTGTGCAATCTCTTTATCTACACTTTCAGGAAGCGTATAAAGTTTATGTTCAAGTTTACTTTTATTTTTTACAATAAATTCCATACCAAGTGCCTGATTAGCAAAACTCATATCCATAACACTTGCAGGATGCCCTTCTGCCGCTACAAGATTTACAAGTCTGCCCTCTGCAAGAACATAAACAGATTTTCCATTCTTCAATTTATATTCATCAAGGAATGGTCTGATACGTTTAATTTCAACAACTTCTTTTTTCAAATCAGGAACATTTACCTCGTGGTCAAAATGCCCTGCATTACACAGAAAAGCACCATCCTTCATTGAATAAATATGTTCAAGATCTATTACATGAATATCACCTGTTACGGTTAAGAATATATCACCTGTTTTTGCTGCTTCGGCAATAGGCATTACCCTGTATCCTTCCATTGCAGCCTCAAGTGCCTTTAACGGATCTACTTCGCAGACAATAACATTTGCTCCAAGTGCTTTTGCTCTTAATGCACATCCTCTGCCGCACCAGCCGTAACCCGATATAACAACAGTTTTACCTGCAATAAGAATGTTTGCAGCCCGCATAATACCATCCATAGCACTTTGACCGGTACCGTAACGGTTATCGTAAAGATGTTTGGTAAGACTTGTATTAACACCGACTGCCGGAAATTTTAATTCACCCTGTGCTTCAAGAGCTTGTAAACGAATAATTCCTGTTGTTGTTTCTTCGGTTGAACCTATAATTTTTGATGCAAGTTCCGGTTTTTCTGCATGAATAGTTGCTACAATATCACACCCGTCATCAATAATAATATCCGGTGCAAAATTTATAGCTTCCATAACATGATTCCGGTAAGTTTCAACACTTTCACCCGCATATCCCAGAACGGGAATTTCCCAGTACTTAACAAGGGCTGCAGCAACATCATCCTGTGTAGATAGGGGATTTGATGCTATTAACACTGTATCAGCACCACCGGCTTTCATTACTGTACATAAAGCCGCCGTTTCCTTTGTTACATGGACACATGCAGATAATTTTAATCCTTTAAACGGTTGTTCTTTAACAAAACGTTCTTTTATTTTCATCAAAACGGGCATATCTTTCATTGCCCATTCAATGTTATTTTTTCCCTGTTCAGCAAGATTAATATCCTTAATATCAGCCTTTATCATTGTTGAATTCATTTTCATTTCCTCTTTTATATTTACTCATCAGATTATAACATGAGAAACACAAATAGTAAAAAATTTTTCGTTAACATCTATAATTGCCCACCGAACAGCATCAATGTTCCTTTTTAGCAATTCCCCCTCTATATATTCTGTGGTAAAAGTATTAATATTTTCAAGTTGTAAATTTTCGGAAATTATTTTCATTACTCTACCGTAACTGATTTAGCAAGGTTTCTTGGCTGATCTACATCTTTACCCAGATACTCGGCAATATAGTACGCCAGCAATTGAAGCGGAACTATTGCAAGAATTGGAGACACAAGTTCATGTACCTGCGGCACCCGTATTATATGTTCAAACAGTTCTAACAATTTTTCATCTTCTGAATCAGTTAAAGCAATCATTCTGGCATTTCTTGCCTTCGCTTCTTCGCTGTTTGAAAGAATTTTATCATACACACATCCCGTCATAAGAATTGATAAAACAGGCATTGTATCATCAAGCATTGCAATCGGACCGTGTTTAAGTTCACCGGCAGGATATCCGGTTGCATTAATATAGCTTATTTCTTTAAGCTTCAATGCGCCTTCAAGTGCCGTTGCATAATTTATTCCTCTTGCGATAAACACAAAATTTTTAAACCCTGAATAGATTTTAGCGATTTCAGCAATTTGTTCTTTGTGAGATAAAACCGATTCTATCTTCATCGGAAGCATTATTAATTCATGTTTTAAAGCAGCCGTTAAACTTGTATCAACCGTACCTTTCATCTGAGCTATGTGAATTGCCAGCAGATAAAACGACATAACCTGTGCAATATATGACTTTGTAGCCGCAACACTAACCTCTATACCTGCATTGACAGGGATTAAACTGTCAGCCTCTCTTGCCATTGTAGAATCAGGACGATTAGTAATTATCAAAATATGCGAACCGCGTTTTTTGGATTGCCTTACGGCTGTAAGAGTATCCGCCGTTTCACCTGACTGTGAAACCCCAATTACAAGAGTGTTTTTATCTGTTAACGTTTTTCTGTAAATATATTCGCTGGACGGTTCAATATCCACCGCAATATCGCATAATGTTTCAATTATATACTTACCTATTATTGCTGCATGTAAAGACGTTCCGCAAGCAACAACCTGAATTCGATTCAAGTGTTTAAGCATATTCTTGTCAATATTTACTTCGTTTAAGCTTACATCAGCATCTGAACTATGAAGCTTATCAGCAAGAATATTTCTTATAATATCCGGCTGTTCATGAATTTCTTTAAGCATAAAGTGCTTATACCCTTTTTTACTCAATGAAACCGACTCCCATGGAAGCACTTCAATATGCGGCTTAACTATATTCCTGTCTTTGTCCATAATACCTAAAAAGTCACTATGAATTGTTGCTACCTGATTGTCTTCAAGATAAACAGCACGTTTTGTATATTCAATAATTGCCGGAACATCAGATGCAATGAAATACTCACCTTCCCCTATACCAACAAGCAAAGGAGCATTACGTTTTGTGGCAACTATTGTATCTTTTACATCCTGATGCATAATACATAAAGCGTATGAACCTTCTAAACGATCAGCAGCAAGACATACTGCTTCTGTCAGATTTTTAACCTTAGAAAATTCATAAGCCACAAGATGTGCAATAACTTCTGTATCAGTTTGAGATCTGAATTTACATCCGCATTTCTCAAGTTCTTGTTTCAGCTCTTTGAAATTCTCAATAATTCCATTATGAACAACGACAAGTTTACCGCAGTTACATTGATGAGGATGAGCATTTAATTTATTGGGAACCCCATGAGTCGCCCATCTTATATGACCGATACCTAGATGTGAATCAAGAAGCTTTGCGGCATCCAGTTTAACTCTATTTCTAAGATTAATGAGCTTGCCTTCTTCCTTAAATACACTAACTTTATCATTAACCATAAGGGCAAGTCCGGCAGAATCATACCCGCGATATTCTTGTTTTGACAGTCCGTTTAAAAGAATATCTAATGCACAACCTTTACCTATATACCCTACAATCCCGCACATGCCTGCTGCTCCTTTTTTACTTCTACTAAAACATTTTAACATCAAAAAATCAAAAACCGGATTTCTTTATATTCTCTTAATCCGGCACAATAACTCGAATAAAATATAAAAATCAAAATTTTATCAATGATTTAACTTCACATTCCTTTTTGGGACTTTTGCCAGATATTAATATCGCTTCTTACAGAGGTTAAATGTCTAAATCCGTTTTGTTGAAGGACTTTATAAACAAAGCTGTTATCAAAATATTGCATAGACTCTCCTTCTCCAAAAACAAAAATGCCATCATCCGATAAATTATTTCGTAATTGTCCGACGACTTGTTTTAAAGTATTTTCAGCGTTCTTGTTTAGCAAGCGCATACCACCAACAGGATGTGTTATTATATGATATAGGGAATTAGAAAAGGTTATAATGTCCTGCTTTTCACCCTTTGTCACACTATCAAGCTCAAGAATATCACCGGTTTCAAATCTGCAATTATTACCTTTTCCTTCTTTTAATACCACATACTTACTCTTGAAGTTCGGAACATAAATTCTGAGAAATTTTTTTAATAACCAATTATAAATTTGGGTTCTTAATTTTTGCTTTGGTAATACAGGCTGCTCTTCTGATATTTCAAAATAATCATCGAAATACTTTTTCAAAGCTCTCTCTTTTTCTGACAATCTTCTACCTTCGTCAAATACCAGAAATGAGTCCTTCAATGTATCTTCAAAATAATAAGACATATCAATATATCTATCCGGTATTTTATCCATTTTTTGCATCAGAAATTTCCTGCTTTTTGCCTGTTTTATAACAGGAAGGCTTATATCAATACCCAAAATATCCACATATTTACCAATGTCATTTAACAACATACTATAAGTCAACGACTCTTCACCAGTAGAACATCCTCCCACCAATAACTTTACAGAATTTTTATCTCTAAAATTTTTCTTAATATACTCCTTTACAGCAAACTTTGTTTTAATATCTCTAAAAAAACCGGTTTCATGAATAAGACACCCCAAACTATTTCCGGCAAAATTTTCAACACCAAAATGTCCAGTAAAATTTATATCAGTATACTGCGAGCGTTTATAATTTATTTTTATAGGAGCAATATATGGTGAAGATGTATAATTAATATTATTCATACCCCTCTTAAACTCTATAAATATTTATATTTGCTAGAAAGAGATTTAATATTACAAAATCTTTACAACAATTACATTAACTTCTTGTACGAGAGTAATGCTGCCTGACCATTTTTTCCGCCTGAAATTCTGTATATTTATATTTTGATAGATTAAGAACAATACGCCCGTTAGATTCATTTGCCAGCGTTCGTTTTATTTTATAAGGGTAGGTCTCACAACCGCCAAGTTTGCCTTTGTAAATTGATGAAATAATTTGATTGATATAAACCTGACAAAATTGGGGAATATCAGGATAACGTTCTATATATTTCTCGAGCGGCATATTTGCTCTGCGGCTGTTTGCCTGCGCAGAAACAAGCATAAAATTACTAAGTGTATTGCCACCCCCCAAAGAATCAGGTTTTACATGTTCAATAGTTGCAACAGAAGCCCTTAACAATCGCTTGGCAATTTCCTGCTCAGAACGCTTTGCATATTTTACAACAAAAGCATTCTCACTACTGCCGGATGTTGGTAAAAACAATGCTTGATCTTTCATTCTTTCTAAAATTTTCTGCTCATCAGCATTTGAAGGTACTATCTCATCCAAGGAAGATATAAATGTTTTTCTCTTAAATGTATCCTCTTCCTTGTTTGCAAGTATAACCTGACGACAGCGTGTAGTTTTGCTTCTTACCCCCAGCGCAGTATTAGGAGATAATTCAAGAGATATTCTATCGACTTTATCAAGAACCAAAAATTCTTCAATCTTTAATCGAGCAAGTGCATCATCATAAAGCTTGTTTAAACAATCCTGAAACCTCCCGTTAGGATTTGTTTCGGAATACTTTTTAAAAACATCAAACATTTTCTTCTCGATTTTTTGCATATAATCAGTATAGGAAGATAATATTTTTACCCCGCTCCCAATGTTTTTTGATTTATCTATCCGTTTTTCAATACCGCCTATAACAGATCCGGAAATCATTTTTACTCCGGTATAAGGACATATTATATTTCTAAGCTTTTTGAGAATATTACCAGCAGAAGTATTGTTCGCCCGAAATACTACTATATCACCTGATGAACACGGCACCTTACCTGTAGTTTTATCGGCAGATGAACTACCATTTGTCATAGAATTATATTTATATATTAAAACAGGTTGGATACGCACTTATTGACACCTATAATTTTAATGGATATGCTCTGGCAAAACACATATAGTAATAACTTCAAATTTATACAATTTTTGAATATTTTTAAATACCGTTCTTTACATTTTAATATTTTGAACAGTGTACATACCCATTGGGCAGAAACATTCTGCGATAATTCATAATTTGATATTAACACAAAACAATATTGTTGGACAGATCTGACAAATCTATAAACCTCATTTTGTAAACTTTTGTAACAAAATTAAAAAATTTCCTAAAGTTTTAAGAAATTCTGCCGTAATAAGAAATATACCAAAAAACATCACATTTTGTATGAAATGTTAAAAGCTTAGTAAACAAAAGATTTTATAGGAGC
>CAYVMC010000038.1:0-10739 GCA_964452495.1 uncultured Muribaculaceae bacterium
TTTAACAATCTCAATTTTCTCGTTTTTGCCGTTTTCTTAATGTTTCTTAATAATTATATCCGCATTCTTTTATTTTACAGAAAAATGATGTACTATTTACATGTCTGATTATCTGTTTTATAACATTCGGGGTATCATTTATGCATATAACACCTATTAATCATTATGGTTATAAAAAAACACAAACATTTCAGGGATTTAGTTTAAAATCCTTTAATATTTTTGGGAAGGGTAAGAGATTTACTTTATCTGATAAAATAGCAAAAAGTCTCCCCATAGCACTTATATATAATGCTGTCTATGCAATAAAAGACCCCAATCAAAATAAGATAACACCAATCAAAAATACAGTTGTAAGCCCCGGAACAATACAAGAAACCAAAAGTCCGCTTGAAGGCGAAATCTATAGCTTTTTAATTTAAATAGCTCTACTTCTTAGTATATAATAACTGTATGAGAGATATTCTTTTAAAGAGACTAAAAAAACTAAGCAATAAAAAATATAAAGATTTTAATGCAAAATTAATACCTGGAACAAATAATATTTTAGGTGTCAGAATTCCAATTTTACGAAATCTAGCAAAAGAACTATATAAAAACAAAAACTTTAATACAAATGAGTTTTTGAAAATACAGGACAACTCTTGTATGGAGTTTACTATGCTTCAAGGGTTTATAATCGGACTCAAAAAAGTTTCCAAAGAAGAATTTTTTACAGATATAATGAATTTTGTACCTAAAATTAATAATTGGGCTGTCTGCGACACATTCTGCAGTTCATTGAAACTTACTAAAAAATACCTGCCGGAAACTTTTAGTTTCCTTCAATCCTACCTAAAATCAAAAAATACCTATGAATTAAGATTTGGGGTCGTTATGCTTCTTACATACTTTATTACGGATGATTATATTGACCGTGTTTTAAAAATCCTGACGACTCTGTACGCAGAAAACTATTATGCACAAATGGGCATAGCCTGGGCGCTCTCAATATGTTATATAAAATATTTTGAAAAAACCCATACAGCAGTGTCAAAATCAAAACTTACACATGACATACAGAGTAAAGCCATAAGAAAAGTTATTGAGTCATTAAGAGCATCAAAAGAAGAGAAAGATTTTTTGTATAAATATATTAAGTCCTTACAAAATCAAGCCTGACCTTCAGCCATTGACTTAACAAGATTATCCAAAAAAGCTTGTTTCTCAGAAATACGCTCAAAATTTTTCTTAATTTCTTCCAATTCTGCAAGCAAAGTCTGCAAATCTTTGCGGTGCCTCTCAGTTTTATCTTCGCATTTATCAGAGTCATTTTTCACATCAAAGTCGAGCCAGTCACCACAAAAACATCCATCTATAAAACGTTTTCGGTTTCTATTCATATCCCTCCTTTTGACTACTGCACAGCTTTGACAAACCATAATCTTGCCAATGTTGCCCATACTCCGTTTATAGCTTCTTCAACTTCCTTGACTTCTCTAAAGGCTTCCGAGTTAAAATCAAATCCTGCCATTTCAGAATATTCAACCATCATTTCGTCTTCGTTTTGTAACATTGCACATACCTCACATTCAACAAACTATAACTTTATAAGTTTTTTATGCTTACATTTTAGTTATCGGCACTTTTGCAAAAAACTTTAGGATTTTTTGCAAAATATTAAGTTTTTGTTACAATTAATTATGAAAGGGCTAAAAATAGTAAGATAAAATTATGCAAATAATTATCGGTTCTGATCATGGCGGGTATAAGCTTAAAGAAGAAATTGCGGAGTATTTAAAAGCAAAAGGCATAAGTGTTTTTAATGCCGGTACATATTCTGAAGATTCCTGTGATTATCCTGTAATAGCAAAAGATGTGGCAAGGCGTGTTCTTGCAGCAGAGAACTGTCGCGGCATATTAGTTTGCGGCACAGGCATAGGGATGTCCATTGCCGCAAATAAAATAAAGGGAATACGTGCTTCGCACTGCACAGATACTTACACGGCAAGAATGACCGTGCAGCATAATAATTCAAATATTCTGTGTCTAGGTGAAAGGGTTACAGGTACAGGTTTAGCCCTAGATATTGTAGATGCATGGCTGAATGCTCAATTTGAGGGCGGCAGACATCAAAAGAGAATAGATATGATTGAGGGAAACTGATGAGTGAAATAACATCATACAAATTTGCGTGTGCAGTAGCCAGAATATTAGATGAGAATAAAGCACAAAATATAAAAATATTAAACATTAGCAGTGTTTCTTCCTTTGCTGATTATTTTGTAATAGCCTCCTCCGATACATCAACACAAATTAAGGCATTAACACAAAATACATCAGATACAATTAAAAAACTTTTTAACAGACTGCCATCAGGAAGAGAAGATGACACAAAAAATAAATGGAACCTTCTTGATTACGGTGATGTTGTAATTCATATTCTACAAAATGCCGAACGTGACGCTTATGCTATTGAAAAATTTTGGTCACATGCGTATAGTATAGATAAGGATATTTGGTTAGCAGAATCTAAAGAATATTCAAAGTACGAAAACTAGAGAGAATAAAAATGGACAAAAAAGATATTGAAAAGAAAATTCAGGAAACCGTATTGTTAATGGCTAAAGAGCCAAAAAATACAGACCATTATCATGAACTTGCAAAATATTATGCAATGAGTGGTTCTTTCGATAAAGTTACCTCTGTTTATGAAAGCCTTTTGGAAATTGACCCCAAAGACGTACAAGCGCTTTTAAACCTTGGAAATATCCATTTTTATTCTAAGGATTTTAAAAAGGCTCTTAAATATTATAATCAGGCCATGATTATACAACCGGGGAATTATCAAATTTATTACAATCTTGGTAATACTTATGCAGAAATGAAAAATTTTGCAAAGGCACTTCACTTTTACAGCAGAACTCTTGATTTCTATAATCAAACACCTGATATTTATAATGCAATCGGTATGTTATACCACGATTTTGAAGATTACGTAGAAGCTAAAGCTTATTATGAAAAAGCGCTTTCTATTGATCCTGAGAATCTGAGCGCATTAGTTGATCTGGGGCATGTCAATTTTAAACTATATGATTATAATGAAGCCTTAAAGTATTATTTAAAAGTCTATAACCTTTCAAAAGACAACAAAACAGTAGCATTATGCGTAGCAAATACTTACGCACTCACAAAAGACAAAGATAATAGTTACAAAACCTTTGAAACAGCATTAAAACTCGAAGGTGACAACTATAAAGCCTATATGTGTTATGCAATTGCCTGTTCGGATTTCGGTGATTATGAAAAAGCACTGGAGCTTTACCAAAAAGCAACCGAAGAAAACCCGAATGATGCAACCGCATTTATTCTTGCCGGCAATTTATGTTCTACCTTAAAACAGTATGATAATGCCGAAAATTATTACAAAAAAGCACTGCATATTAATAAAATGGATGCAAATCTTTACGTTCTTATCGGTAATATTTACTACATGAGAGGGGAGGTAGAACGTTCTATTCCTTCATACAGAGCAGCAGTACACATGAGACCGGAAAATGATGAGTACAAACTGGTATTCATTCAAATCCTGAATGATTATATGGAAGAAGCAAGAAAGGATGAAATAGTTTCTGATGTCGCATAACAAACCTTATGCAATGGAACGGCTAATTTCATGTTTAACTTACCTGACTCTGGGCTGGGCTGGGATTGTAGTGCTTATCATTCAAGCACTGACTAAAAAACAATTAACCCGATTTGTCATGTACCACGTATTACAATCTATTTTTCTATGTTTTGGATTTTTCATTTTATCAGAACTCTGCGGACTTTTAACTATACTTATAGCCCGAATCCCGATAATAAATCTTATACCGATATTATTAAATATGCCCATTGACGTATTTTACGGTTTTTCCTTCATACAAACAATATGTTTTACCATTATATTTTATCTTTCAATTACTTCATTATTTGGTAAATACAGCTTCCTACCCTGGGTATCAAATATAATTATATACTGGCTGCAAGGCCGGTAATAAATTCACATGAAAATATAATCCTTATATACCTACATTTCCTGAATAAATAGTTTAAAAATGTAAAAAAAATTAAAAATTTACACTTATAAGTATTGCGTTTTTTTATAATTTGATGTATAATGCATGCGTCAGAGGTCTAAGTGTAGGAGAAAATAATTATGGCAACCGTATCACCGGTGAGCTTTGGTTTTGTAACCCCAAAGCATACACCACAAAACTCAAAACAACAAAATAATACCAACACTCAGTTTAGTTCAACTCACAAATACACAGATGATGTTGTTCCAAACCAAAAATCAGCATTAGCTGTTTTACTTACATCCGCAATGCTCTGTACAGTTGCGATTGTTAATCTTATTAAAGCCGGCAGATAAAATATAATTTATGCTCCGGCAAAACGGGAAATTCCCGTTTTTTTCATTATTCCAAATTAAGTTTTTTTCGCCTCTGATTTAGTGTTCAAATTACAGTTATTCCCCAAAAACTTATTTTTACAAAAATATACAAATACAAGCTTTTTAAAACGGTTTACTATAGAATATATAAAAGTAGTAATGGAAGTACTGATTTAATGATGGAAACATTTGAACTGACAAATTACAATTTCTATTCTTCAAGGCTTGATATGGAACTCATTTCTAATATCGTAGATGCTTTAAAAGAAATAATCAAGGAAGATAAAAAAGAAAAACAACCACTATTCCTTAAAATATCCGACAATTTTATTATGGATATAGCAAGAAAAGTCGTACAGGAAAAGAAAAAGACCTTCCTTATTGGTATAACCGGTGAAAGTGCCTCCGGCAAAACTGTTTTTGTTGATAACACTATTGCTGCTTGTATCAGAGATAAGCGTGAGGGAATTTACACAGTTATTCGCTGCGATGACTATTACAAAGATACCTCTCGAGAACTTATTGAAGCCGGAAGTTACGAAGAACTCTTTAAAACAGGATTTAGTTTTGATACTCCGGAAGCTATCGATTTAGCATTAATGAAAAAACACATGACCCTTCTAAAAGAAGGTAAAACAGTTACTTCTCCTAGATATGACTTTAAGACCTGTGTATCTGCTCCTGACGGCGAAGTTAAAAAGCCTGCAAAAGTTATACTTACAGAAGGGTTATACGTTTTAAATGAAGATGTACGGGATATTTTAGACATAAAAGTGTATGTATTTACACCTATTGATGTTATAAAAGAACGCTGGTACAAACGTGCTGTTCTCCGTGGTAAAACTGGTACAGCCGCAGATATGCAGTTTGCAGATGTAAACGCTACGGCTCAAAGATATATCAGACCAACTTATCAAATTGCGGATTGCGTAATTAATGGTATGGTTGATAAAGAATATATCAAAGTAATTACAGATAAAATATTCCAAAAATTATATGAAATCTGTGCCTGATTTTACAATTAAATTTTCTGACTGCATAATAACCATTTCTGGTAGAGTGTCTTGAGCCTACTTCTCTCACTACTTTAACAAACCATAAGAAAAACAGCTATTCATCTTCTTCATAACCAGAAAGTGTTGTAATATATTCGGTTGTAAACTTGTATACTTCCATACTTTTTGAAAAATAATCTTTATAAAAACCCGCCTTTTCCTTTAATGATGTCCAGAAAAGTTTTTTATCAGGAAGCTGCTCCCAAACAACAGGCAGATAGACTCCGCGTTTACCTTTGTCCATAAGTATTATCCCGTATGGATAGATTTTAGATATTAAATCTTGCTCATCTTTAAAAATAATTTGCTCTGGCTCTGACAATATAGAGATGGAAATATTTGTATCATTGTATTCTTCAGGACGCAGCGGCTCAAAGCGCGGGTCGAAAAATGCAGCCGACTGAGCATTTGCCGTAATATCATTAATTAATGGTTTATCTGAGTAAATAGATCCTATGCATCCTCTCAAGTGTCCCGTTATTTCTAAAGTAACAAATGAAGCTCCGTATTGCTGCAGCACGGCAGGTGGATATTCTGACGTATATTTTTGACCGTCAAATCCCATTATGATACTTTTTTTGCATTCATCCAACAAATAATCAGAATAAAACTGGCTGATAAATTTTGTCTTACATCCTTCAAACAACATCCAGGAACCGTATCCTACAACTTTTGTTTTATCCCCAGATATATCACCGGAATTATACATTTCAAGGCGAATCATATCAAATCCGTGTTTGTGTGCAAAAGCTGTTATCGCACGTATTCCTACACTTCCACAGGCTTGCTCAGTAGCAAATTCTTCTATATGCCCCGTCTCTATCATCCACGCAGTATAATTATCCGTCTGCTTGGCAACATTATCCGGATGATAGTGACTTAAGTCCGAGGATATAACAAAACAAGCCCGTGTCCAGAACTTTTCAATCAGTGCCGTTATATCCTCAACAGAACACTTGCCAATAAGCACCGGTATAATTTTTATCTTATGCAAGCCCTTAAGTAAACTTGTTGCATTGATAATTTTGGTATTATTTGTAAAATACTGTATAAACGGTAATTGAACTTCTATGGAATGTTCTTCATCAAACGGAGTATTATTAACATAACATCCAAAACTATCTTGAATTTCCTGTACAAAGGACTTATTTACATCTATACTACCAAACGGGGTTTCAAATTTGTCATACGCAGGAAGTGCAAAACCTTGAAAATCATAATGATGTGATGGTGCGATAATAAAAATATTCTCCCTGAACTTTAAATGTTCAAATCCATAGTTCATTGCATGCCCCGAAAACTGGTACCCTGCATGTGGTACAATTACCGCATTAGATTTATACACAATCTCTTTACCGCTTGCAAGTTTTTTTATTAATTCTGCAAGCTCATTCATATCAGCCGGATAGAAAAGCCCTGCAACGTTTGGAGATTTTTTAGTTGAATTATCCATAAGTTTACAACATTATACAATAAATCGCATAAAGATTAAAGTTGCTATTATAATTCTTTAAAAGCCACGTTTGGCTCAATTATTTTTTTTAATTTGGCTAATATTTCAGGAAAATCGTTTTTGCGATAACATAAGCACAATATTCTTGGGTACAAACATGTAACAGTAAGAGCTTATGGTAATTAAGCATTAATAACTACATTTATAATCCCACTCTAATAAAAAAGTGAGATTTTTATTTTTATCCCCCAAAAATATAAGCAGTTCATGCCAAATATAAAAAAATGTTAGTATTTGCTAGTCCCATTCAAGATAATTAATACTTTTGACATTTATATTTTTATGATATGATTATAATGTTGTTGTTAGTTAAAGACTGGCAAGAATTAGAAATCGTGTATTTGAAATTTGATATAAACTATTTGCCCTTGTGGCGGAATCGGTAGACGCGTTGGACTTAAAATCCAATTGGGGCTCAACCTCAGTGCCAGTTCAAGTCTGGCCAAGGGCATTTTAAATAGAGACTTATAAGTTATAAGTCTCTATTTTTTATATTTTGATTATTGGAGCAACCTATCACCTGTTAGACTGCAACAAGAAAATCACAATTAAACCTTATAAAAGGGGAGCGTTCGCTACCGGTTATTTTTCTAGTTTAAAAGCGTTACCAATATCATTCTTCTATCTTTATATGTATGATTTTGTTAATCTTAGCAGCAGAGTTATTTCCATTATTCAACTGTTCTAAGAAAGGGATTTCATAATCATTTCTTAAATCACTAAAATAATAAATACTATTTATCTTAAAAAAACGTTATACTTTGTTTACTCCCATTGACAGATTAGTAAATATTATGGTAACTTTAATGAAATAGGAGTATTAATTATATGAAGATAAACACAATAAATAATATTAACTATAGTACAACAAAGTTAAATAAAAGGCAAAATATCAAGAATAATTTAATTACCCCTGCTGCAAATAATTTAAATACATCACTTTCAAGTGGAAATGTTAATTTTAAAGGTGGCGGCAATTGCGTTATAGGAACCATTGCCGGATTAAGTCTTAGCGCTATTGCTACAATTATGACCGGTGGTTTAGCTGCTCCATTAATTTTAGGTATGGCTGGCTGCGCCGCTGGAGCTATTAGTGAAAGCATAAAACCAGAAGAAAACGATAATAGTGATAGAAATGATGAAGTTCATGATATTTCTCAATATTTATAGTTGCTAATCTGTTTATTCCTTCTGCAATCTTAAACCCTTTCAGTCTTAACGTTTTTTGATTTATTTACCGTTTTCATCCTGCAAAAAAATTGAATCCGAAACAAAATAATTTTGTTTTGGATTTTTTGTTTGGTTTATTACATTTTTTATACACCAGATTTTTTTGAATGGTGCAGAAAGAAGCTATATATGAAAATTTAGTAGAACCGATTAGAAGTAAAAAGGATATTGAAAGAATAGAACAATATCTTGTTAAACACAGCTGTAGAAATCGTCTAATATTTGTATTCGGTATTAATACAGGTTTAAGCGTATCTGACATATTAGGCTTGAATGTAGTGGATGTGAAAAACAAATCTTATGTTTAAATCAGAGAGAAAACAACGGGTAAGTATAAGAGATTTTCGATAAATTCAAAACTAAAAGCATTGATAAAAGAATACCTGCCGCTGTTAGAATACATCCATTGAGTTACTTTTATTATTTGACAAGTATCCTAACCGGCATTCATTTTTATTTTATTAAGAAATGTTAAACAGTTTACAAGTTGTTAAGTTTTGTAAATACGAATTTTAAAAAGGCTATAATCCAGTTGTGGCAGGCGGGCGTAGTAGTAGTAGTAGTAGTAGTAGTAGTAGTAGTAGTAGTAGTAGTAGTAAATTTCTTTCCGCCGAAAAACTTTATATCAGTACGAATAATTACACGAGGATATTTAAAGGAGAGATTATGAGTATTGAGATTTCAAAAATTACAGATGCAGGACTAAATAGTATTGCAAAAAAAGTTGATCATAACAATGATCAAAAACTTTCAGGAGACGAGTATAGAATATTCGCACAAGAAGCAGCAAAAGAGGGATACGATTACAAAACAATAGGTGAAACTCTTGAAATGAATGCTCTTGAACGCTGGTGGTTTGATGTCGATAAAGTTTCAACAGACGGTAAAGATGATGGAAAACTTTCTTTTGGGGAATCAATGGAAAGTTTTGGAAAAGGACTAGCTGGAATAGTAAAAGGTATTGCTAAACACCCTGTAGCAACTGTAGCAACACTTGCAGTAGGTGCAGGACTTACAGTATTAACAGGTGGAGCAGCTCTTCCCGTAATGGTAGCAGCTGGTGCCGCTCTCGGAGCCGGAACAATCGGTTATGGTGCATACAAAGCAGCTACTGCAGAAACTGATGCTGAAGCAAAACAAGCTTGGGAAACAATTGGTAACGGAACCTTTGCCCTTGCAGCATCTGTTGCCACTGCAAAACCTGCACTTAATGCGGCTTCAAAAGCAGGAGTTACATCAGCTCAGGGAGCCAAAGATATGAATGCATTAAAGGCAACCGTACAGGCATTTAAATCTACTCCAGAAGCTGTAAAAATGAGTGCTATAAATACAAAAGGTAATGTTTTAACCTGGACAACGGGTACAGTGCATGCCCACTCCAATGCCTTGCAACATGGTGCAGAGCCTTATATGAGCAAAGCTAATGATGTTCAGGCATACAGATTTAACCCGAACGGAACTCCGGAAGAAATTCTGGCAAATAATCCGGGAGTATTCAGAGGGGCAGACGGCAAATATTACGTGCCTAACAAGTATAGTGCTAATGAACCATATTTGATAGATACATCTAAAGAACAGATGATTATGCTTTATGGCGGAGATGATATGGCAGTTTGTGACGGAGCTATATTTAAAGGTTCTTATGTAAATACATCTGAATTTAAAGCTAACGGTACATTAAATTATCAAGACCCTGCAAAACTTCAATACGGTCAAGTAGTTGATGTAACAAAACAAGCTCCAGGAGCATTCAAGGTAATGCCAGAAGGAACAAAAATTCAGACACTTGAAGGTCCAAGAACTGTTAAGTCGGGAGAAGTCGTTGCTCTTGACCATGCGGGTAACCCGTATGCATCAACACCGGCTAACATCATGAAACGTAATACAAACTTTACTGATAGAGGGCTTTATGAGTTAGCACAATTTGATTATGATGCTGCTGCTCTTATAAAAGCTAAAGAAACGATGAAGAGTGATTTATCTTTCTTGCCGGAAGAATTAAGACCGGAAGCTGCAAAACTCATAGATAAAAATACTAACGAAGTAATAGTTCGCAGAAGAAAGGACGTATTCAAATTTAGAAACAAACAGATTAATACAGAAAATATAAGTGGATATTACAAGCCCGAATCTTATGTATCCCCTTATGCTAAGGATATTATTAAAAATGAATTTTTAATAAAAACTGATTTATTAAAGAACAGGGGAATTGATGTTAAAGTATACGGTGATGATTATCCGCGACCATACATTACTGAAATAATAACAAAAGAAAATGGTGTCACAAAGAGTTTCACCTCAGAAAAAGACTATATAATCTGGGCTAATAAAAAACTAGGGATAACAAAATAACTATAAAATATAAAAAAGGACTGAATAAATATGTCAGTCCTTTTTTATGCTGCGGAATAAGCAATACGGCTAAAATCCCCCCCCTGACAATCTCAACTAAGTAAAACATAAAAATCGGACATTTTTTGTGAATTTTATACTTATGAGTTGCTTTCTCAAGATTTTCACTCTC
>CAYVMC010000039.1:0-9417 GCA_964452495.1 uncultured Muribaculaceae bacterium
TTAGTTAAACTTGCTTCTTAACCCACAGCAAGATTATAGTGCCCGTTTTTTATATATAGCCATCAAGTAGAACTTAAGGGAACAAAATTCTTTCATAAAATTAAAGTTTAATATTTTGCCAGGGGTTCAGCAAAGTAGCAGCTGTCAAGAGCAATGGAATGTAGGTTTCAAAGAAAAACATCGCCAGTAATTGTATATTTTTCTTCCCTTAAGAATACAGCAAATTCTTTAAACCAAACTCCTGTCCTTTTACCTCTCTTAGTAATACTGACGTTAGTTACCCCCCTTATTCTTAGGCAGGTTTTCTCTTTTATTTAGTTTTATCTTGCTTATAAGGGAAAAACTTACATCTGACTGTCTATTTAGAGAATAATTTTTTTTCTACCATCGCACAAATTATATGTTCAATCATTATGTGGCATTCTTGTATTATAGGTGTTTTAGCTGACGGAACTTTTATACAGCAATCACAAAATGTTTCTTTTATTGCTGATTTTTCACCTGTTAAAACTATTGTTGTCATCTTTTTTATTTTGGCACTTTCAAGTGCTTTTATAATATTGGGGGATGTCCCTGATGTTGAAATGGCAACAAAAACATCTCCTTCCTTTCCCAGTGTCTCAATTTGCCGTGCAAAAATATTTTCATAGCCTAAATCATTGCTTACCGCTGTAAGGATTGATGAATCCGTTGTTAAAGCGATTGCAGGTAAACCGTATCTTTCTATTGCAAACTTTGCGACAAACTCCCCGGCAAAATGCTGAGCATCCGCCGCTGACCCGCCATTACCCGCACAAAAAAGAACACCGCCATTCAAAAAACTGTTAGTAATTAATTTTATTGCATTTTCTATATCTACTAATAAGTTCTCATCATTGAGTATTTTTTCTTTTGTTTTTATATTTTCAAGGATATATTCTTTTATCAATATTTTATTCTCCGTAGTAAATTACTTTATTATAAGACCTTCTGATTTTATTTTTCTGATAACATCATCAGGAGCAATACTTTCCATACAGGGAGTGTACTTTTCTCCAGCCTTTAAGTACCTGCATTTTTTTTTCCAGCAATATCTGCACTGTGCTTCCGGTTCTATATAATATCCATTTTCCCCGTATGGCTTAATTTTTTCAGGTGATGTTGAACCCAATATAGCAAGCGTTTTAACATTATGCATCGATGCAAGATGAAGAGGACCTGTATCTCCTGATATAACTAAATCTGCCAGTGAGAGTAATGCACTTGTTTCTGGTAGTGAGTACTTTCCTGTAAGTAAAACAATATCATTACCTGTAAGTGTTGAATGATATTCTGCTTCACTTGCCCCTCCGATAACAAATATAGTTCCGCCAAACTCACAGATTAAATGCTTTGTAAGTTCTTTCCACTTATTTATGTTCCATATTCTACCCTGTCTGCTCCAATTTGAACTACCACCGGGAATAATAACAATATATGGTTTGGGATACTTATCTATGTCTGCATGAATTTTATTTATAGAGTCTTTATCTGTATCAATGTATAATCTTTCCGGTTGCTTAATATCTTTTATTCCTTCTTTTGCTGTAAAATAGTAATTCTCTACAATAGACCTATCAGTTTCTTTTTTTATTCTAATAGATTTACCTGGAAATAATAAAAAGGCTAGTATAAGAGTTTTAAGGGTTAACGTCATATTAAAAACAATGTCGTAATGCGTATGTAACATTTTTTTTAAAGTTTTTAATGTTTGAATACTCTTAAACTTAGAACTACAATCCCATGTAATAAAGTTATCTATGTATGTGCAGTCTTTTAATAAAGGAATGTAATCAGCATGAGTAAGGTAATCGACCTGCCAATCAGGATGTGCTTGTTTTATAGCGTACGCCATTATCGTTGAAAATATGCTATCGCCAATTGCTCCAATCTTAATAACACATATTTTTTTCTTTTTTAGTGTAGAATAAGACATATACTACAATATACTATACTACAATATACTATACAAGATATTATTTAAAATTAAGGTAAAAAATTTATGAATCTAAATACATCGTTAACCAGAGAACAAAAAAACAATAGTATATCATTTAAGAAGTTTTTAATAAAAAATACTGCTAGTTTTGACGATACACTGCTTAGAGACGTTAAAAATAATACAGAAATCAAAAAACTTACCAGACAGCTGACAAGGATTAAGCATGACCTGAGTGTTACATATAGCTTTGAATGCGGCAGTAAAGAAAATGACTGGACCCCTTATTACCGTTTGTTGTTTGAAGATAATTCTTTCTTTTATGATACTAGAACATTTTTAGGAGATACTCTTACAGTATTATGGAGCTTAGAAATAAATTATTAAAGAACTTTAAAGGAATAGATGTTTTTGAGAAAAGTTTAAAGTAAATGTTTATATTTTAGCTTATTTTTGCTATTATTGATAAACATAATAAGGAGAGTATTGTATGGAATTTGTAAATCTTATCTTATCTTATCTTATAAGTTTTATAGAAAGCGTTATAACAGCATTAGGTCCGTTTGGAGTCAGTCTCCTTATGGCTATAGAATCTTGTAATATTCCTCTCCCGAGTGAAGCTATTTTACCTTTTGCAGGTTATATAGTATCTAAAGGGGAAATGAATTTTCATGTTGCAGCATGGGCAGGGGCTTTCGGTTGTGTACTAGGTTCAATTCCATCCTATTATCTCGGTTATTTCGGTGGTCGACAATTTATTGAGAAATATGGAAAATATTTTTTAATATCACGTAAAGATTTGGACGACGCAGATAAATGGGTTGAAAAATATGGTGATTGGGCTTTCTTTATATGCCGGATGTTACCTGTTATAAGAACATTTATTTCACTTCCTGCAGGAATTTTGAAAGCCAAAAAAAGAATATTTTTTACTCTTACATTCTTAGGCTCGCTTATTTGGAGTTACCTGCTGGTATTCGTCGGGGTTAAATTTGGACAAAATATGGATATGTTCAAGCATTTATGGCATAAATTTGATATTCTAATTGTTCTTATTGTAGGCATTTTAGGGATTCTTTATATTTATAAGCACGTTAAACATTTAAAAGAGTCCTAATTGCTTTACTAATTTCTTATGCCTGCGTGTAAAGGGTAAATAATCACTATTTTGTTGGGTTTTGTTGTAAGTTTGCAACTTTTTTGTTATATATTATTTTATGTTCTATAGAGTTTTATTAATATTAATTTTTGCTGTTGCATTTTATTTAAGGGCAGATGCATATCTTATTAATAATTCTTTTTTTACAGATGAGATTTTGCTTGCTATGAATATTTTTGAACGGAAAGGATTATAGTTTTTATATCCTTTAAATTATTTTCAAGCAGCACCTGTCGGATTTTTGCTATGCACAAAATTTATCACGCAAAATGTAGGCATAACCGAGCTGTGTTTTAGATTTATACCGTTTATATCAAGTATTTTGTCTGTTATATTTTTTTATATGCTCTCTGATATTGTATTTAAAAATAAATATTGTAAACTACTTTCACTTTTTATTTTTGGGATTAGCTATCAGTTATTATTTTATACACAAACATTTAAGCCGTATTCCTCCGATGTTATGTTAACTATATTGTTTTTGTATATTGTATTTAAAGTTTACAATAGAGTTATTAATATAACAGGAGTAGGTGCAGTGGGATTTGTATCCTTTCTCATGCTCTGTTTTTCATTTCCCATGTTTATTGTTGTTCCTGCTTTTATACAAGCTGGTTTATTACAGTTAAAGAATTAAGAATAAAAATAGCAGCATCTCTGCCCTTTTTATTAGCAGGTGGCGGAGTTTTTATCTGGTTTTATTTAGGACATTCTAAAACTTCTGCTTATTTTGTTAATTATTGGCATAAAGGGTTTGAGTTATTTTCTTCTGAAATTTATAAATTAAATTTTCAGTTTTTATTTTATGATTACGTATTACCTCTATTATTAGTCGTATTATTAATTTGTGGATTTTATTTTTTATTTAAACGAAATAAATTTTATTTTTGGACGTTATTTTTAATAATTTTCTATACATTCCTTGCCGCTTTATTTAAACTTTATCCTTTCGAAAGAAGATTAATATTATTTTTACTTCCAGTATTTATTATAGTAAGTATTTATCCTCTTGATAATAAAAAAACGATTTTACAATATAATGTTACAGCATTAATCTCTTTGTTATTTTTCGGATATGGAATTATTAATTTTACAAAGGATTTTACAACAGGAAAGATAAGTTATTTAAGACAAGACGTGAAACCTCTTTTAAATGAAATTCTTAAAATAGATACGAATGACAAATTGTATCTTTATTATGGCGCAATAGCCAGCTATTCTTACTATTCAAGAATAATGATGCTTCCCATCAGCCCCACTATTCTTGGGACCTATCCTCTGGATGAAAAATTATCTGACAAGTATTTGATAAAAGATTTTGAACAATTCTCGGGAGGAAGGGAGTACTATCTTTTATTTATAAAAGGCACTTCTACGTATAAAAGGGACATTAACTCCGCTTTAGAATGGCTGAGTAAAAATGCTTTAATAGAAAAAGATTTGCAGCTTAAGTCAACAAGACTTTTTAAAATAAAGAAAATTCATAGTAATAATAAATTGTGATAACTACTAATTTTATTTCTATATTTAAAATACTCTTTATTATTATTTTAATATTTATTTTTAACTTCGATTAATAAATAGTAAAATTCTGCATTCTCTTCATTATTTTTTATATTTCCAAGCAGAGTCCATTTACAATTATATGATTGTTTTATTTTAAGAGAAGCTTCTTTATCTTGACCATCTTTCTTGAAATAACAAAGTTTATTTTTATCATTACATTCCTTTTTCTTACATTTCTTACATAAGAAATTTTCTAAATTAGTTTTTTCATTACATAAAGGGAAATTTATTGCAGATTCTGGTGTATGCTCTTTCCAATAATTTGAATCATTTGTTAAGAATAAAGAAATACCAACAGCATCCTCTTTATCTCCAATAAAATTTTCTAGACGCTCAATATCCTTATACAACAAATATCTGTTATCATTTTGTGCGAAATGTGATTTTAAGCTTATAACTTGACTACATTTATTGATTTTTATTTCTTTAATTTTATATTTTAATTCAATGTAATATTTAATATTATTATATTCGCAATACAAATCCACATATTTACCATTTTGGGGAAATTCTACGACAATATCACTAACTCCTGGATCATTAAATAACTCTAAGGCTAAATTAAATTTAAAATCAGCTTCTGAAGTGAAAATACTTCCATTATCAAGTAATTTCTCTTTAAACTTTTGCAAAATATTCTCTAATATATCTGTAAAATTTTTATTATCCATTTTGGTACGTTTCTCTTTTTTAAAATAAGCGTCTTTGAAAATATTATTTATATCGCTTATAGTTGCTATATTTTAATTAACTTGATTACCAATAAAAAGTCCTATTTTAGATATTAGTCCATGAGATTGTGTCTCACCTATTGTTTAAACTCGTAAGTTTTCAAAATAAAAAAGAGGGTATCTAAAACCTTCTATTAATGGTAGCAAGGGAGAGATTCGAACTCTCGACCTCACGGGTATGAGCCGTGCGCTCTCACCAACTGAGCTACCTTGCCATCTTTCTGATTTAATATTCAATTGTCACTGGCTCAGTTGCTTCGAGCGCTGCTCTCACGTTTTCTATAACTGTTCGTTCCACTCACAGCGGGAGCTACCTTGCCATCTTTCTGATTTAATATTCAATTGTCACCAGGCTCAGTTCTTTAAACAAACTAACTTATGAACCGGTCACCTGTAAACTCTTTAGCCGTACTTTAAAGCAAATAACTTTTTGTTATGCTTTATACTATCAGCACTGTTCACCTATTTATCATCGCATAAAAAAAATTAAATTCAAGAAAAAATTTTTATTTTGTGTTATACTTCTCATGTCGTGCTCCACGGGGAGGTTGCGGATCCCTCGACCCGAACGCTTTTGCGGGGTGCAGAGCCTGCTGTGAGGCCTTTATATCAGATATGGCGAACAGCGTTTGTGTTGATAACTAAATATCGAATGGCGCAGGCTGTCGAACCGTGTCAGGATGGAGACATAGCAGCACTAAGACAATCCCTGCGGGTGTTTTATATTATGTAGTAGCAAATTCTGTTTAAAGTATTTTTTATATTTGTCGATAGGCAGTGGCACGACTTTTTTAATCAAGCTGTATGAAAATTACCGAATTTGAACTAAAAAATTTCAGAAATTGTATATCGGTTAATAATAAAATTACCACCGAAAAAACTCTTCTTATAGGTAAAAATGGTCAAGGTAAAACAAATATTCTTGAAGCTATTTATTTCCTTTCAACACTGAAAAGTCCCAGAACTTCTAATATAAAAGAATTCGTTAACTTCAATTCAAATAATTTTTCAATAAAGGCAACTCTTGAGAAAAATAACGTTGAATCAGTTATTGAGGTAAAATACGAGTCCGGGCAGAAAAAAATACTTCTTGTTAATGGTCTTAAAACTAATACACGAGAATTCAGGGGCTTTTTAAAAAGTGTACTATTTTCATCAGGAGACCTTATGCTATTGAGGGGAACCCCGCAGGATAGGCGGAATTGGCTTGATAGAGCTATTATTCAAATTTATCCGGCATACGATGAAAGATTAGCAAAGTATGAACGAATAAGGCTTCAAAAAAATAAACTTTTAAAAGAAGAACATGTTAACATGGATTTACTTAAGATTTATAATGAACAATTAGCGGTAACAGGTGCCAACATTATTCATATAAGGAAAAAATATCTAAATGAAATATCACAAATTGCAGCCCAAAAGCATAAATTGATAAGTGATACAGAAGTATTAACCATCAACTACGGATATCAAGGTGATAATGTTGAAATAATACTCAACAATTTAAAGGATGAGCTTATACAGCGAAGAAATGAGGAAATCGCCCGAAAGCAGTGCTGTGTTGGACCTCATCGGGATGATGTTCTTTTCTATATAAATAATAATGATGCTACAAAGTTTGCATCACAAGGGCAGCAGAGAACACTTATTCTTGCTCTCAAGCTTGCTGAACTTGATATGCTGCAAGATAAAACCGGTGAACCGCCTATTTTGCTGCTGGATGATGTTCTTGCGGAACTTGATGACCTGAGACAAAATTTCCTGCTTAAATCTATTAAAAACGGCATACAGACTATTCTGACATCCGTAGACACATTACTATTTGACGAGGAATTTTTAAATACCGTTACTCTTATCAGAGTTGAGGGCGGCTGCATTATCAATAATTAATCCGGCAAGCAAAAGATCATTAGGAGTTGTTACTTTAAAACATATATTATCACCCGCTATTGTTTTTATTTGTGCAAGGTTAAAATTCAAAACAAGAGTGCAATCATCGGTTGCTGAGTTCATTTTTTGTTTTTGTGCAAGATAGTGCGCTTTTCTTATGATATTCAAATCAAAACCTTGCGGTGTTTGAACTCTTACAAGTGATGAGCGTTGAGGAACGGTTTTAACACACGACTCATCATCAAGCAGATATATTGTATCATCTGACGGAATTACTGTTGATACTGCCTTATAAATATTAAGCTCCTCCAGAACTCTTATAATTATACTATCCGTAACGAACGGGCGTGCCGTATCATGAATAAGAACTTTACCGGAGTCCCGTACTATAGAAAATATCCCGTTAGAAACACTTTCCTGTCTTGTTTGTCCGCCGGGGACAATTCTTGATACTTTAGTGTACCCGTTCTTTTTTATTACATTTTTTGCAAAATCAATGTACTCAGGATGACAAACAAAAATGATTTCATCTATACTTATATGACTGTTGAAAGTTTCTAATGAGTACTCAAATAAGTACTTTCCTTTTATTTCAATAAATTGTTTTGGCGTTTTGCTTTCAACTCTGCTTCCGGTACCTGAAGCAAGTAGAATTCCGATATTTTTCATAAGATAATTATACAATGATTATAAAAATAATGCGTACGCAAAAATTTCTCCAACTAGATGATTGTAGTACTTGCCGTCATCTTTTGTAAAAAGGTTTTCCCAGTGGCTTTCAGGGGTTCCGTCAGTAGAATAAGACGGATTCGCTAACATTAAATGGTGTGTATTAGTATCATATCTCAGCGGAAATAAATCATCCATTTGCATAAAGCTCGGCAGTTTATCACTTGCAATTTCAAACCCGAAAAGACAATTTTTTATCCGATGCAATCTTTCTTCATACCTTGTACCGCCAGTATCATTATCATTTGAAACTTCTACTCCTGGGGCAAAATGTCTTTCATACTTAAATTGCTCAGACCAGTATTTTACTGTATCAAAATTATCAACAGGAACAAAAGCAGTTCCTGCATTTAACCCCATTTCCCTGTATCTGTTAAAATCATCCGAACTCTTTTCTCCCACAAAACAAATAGTAGTACTTCCGGTACGTGATCTTATTTCGTTAGTGATATATTGCATTTGTTGGTAATCCGGTAATCTCCCAACACCGGTATAATTCTCCATATCAAAGTTTCCTACGTGTTTTGCCGAATCAACAAATATAGCTTCAAAACCAAGTTCAATTAGTTTTACATGTTCCCGTATAAATAATTCAACATGCTCAGGATTATCCCATTTAAAAGGTTCATCATTTTGGTTCGGAGAGGCAACTTTTATCTGATCTTCTGATATTATGGTTCTGAAACCTGTCTTAAGACCTCTGAAATGTGCTAAATCATTAAACGCTTTAAATTGTTCTTCCGGTGAAATTTTATCTGATATAGAAAAATTTATAATATTATTACTATACCCTGCATTTAATCGTATTCCGTATATTGAATTTTCCTCCCATGGAGCTTTATTATACCCATCACCGTATATATTGGGAAATATTTGTGACAGTATAATACAATTAGCCCAGCTTTTTGCAGATGGTGGGATTGCAGGAAGCATTTTTATAGTGCTTATTATTCCATTTGAACATTTGTTATTATGCATTTCTGCAATTGCTCTGTTATTTATTTCTATATAGTTTGCAAATCTTCCCCAAGTATCTCCATAATCAGGAGTTTTAATTTCTTGCGGAAAGTTATCATAAAAACTTGTACATTCACATAAAGACACAATAGAATTAACTGCGTCCTTGAGGCTTCTTTCCAATAATTCATAAGGGAGGACATTAGCAATCCACTGTTTTAAATTTCCGCCATCAAGAGCTCTGTATTTTCGTTTTTCGCTCCAATGGTCGTAAGCAAGATCCGCAGATTCTTTATAAGCATTAATTAATTTATTTACCGGTGTATTAGTCATATTAGGATTATATTTGCAAATTTGAAATAAACATTACCCGAATTATTAAGAAACATTAAGAAAACGGCAAAAACGAGAAAATTGAGATTGTTAAA
>CAYVMC010000040.1:0-6480 GCA_964452495.1 uncultured Muribaculaceae bacterium
CCATCTCAAACCTTTTCTTTTTACCAAAAGTTCAATATTCACATACTTTATATCGGCACCTTGGAGAAAAACTTTAATGTTTTGATGAAAAGTTTTACAAAAATTTACAGTACATTTTAATATATTAAAGTAGGTTAATATCCTTTGTTTTTTATAAAGATTTCCTGTCTTTTGTTTTGTGATTTGCCGTCTGTCTTGCTTTATCCGTTACAGTCGGGGGGGGGGGGGGAATTTAAAGGAATAATTGCTGTTGATTTGGTTTTGCATTCCCGAAGCTTTTGCTGTAATTCAGGTTCTAAACTTGAAAACAATATTTCGTATGACATTCCGCCGTTAACTTTGACTTCCCTTGAAATATATCTGCTTTCAGGTTTGTTGGTTTCAATTCTAATTGAACGGGTACTCTTTAAACTCTTAGCCTGTGCGATTTTTTTAATATTTACATAACTGTTTTCCATGTCAAACACATTACCTCTGATGACAAAAAATTGGAATATAACTTCCGAGCTTTGTGTCTGTTTTGTATCAATTAAAAAAATTAAATAAAAAATAACAGAACTGCAGAATTTTAAAAATCTCAAACAACTCACCTGCCCCAAATAATCAAACCATTTGCACCACCCCTCAATCGCCCTAAAACACAAGCCGAAATAGGATTAAAAACCTTTTGCCCGAAAAATTACACCATCTGTCCAACGCAAATCACTCACTTCATTCTACTATAATTAACAGTTGATTTGATAAAAAAATAACAGCAATATAGAATTATTCAAATTCTGGTTGAGGTAGGTTAGACATTAGCAAAACTTAAATTATTCAAAATACACTATAAAAAGAGCCTTTATAGGCTCTTTTAATTCGATGAGGAAGTGAGATTCACCCAATGAATTTTAATTAAATACTGGTTTTTCGACCTCTATGAATTAAATAATTACCTATGAATTAACATATTAAGTGTTCACATAATACACAAGGATTTACTTAATTTTATCGGCTGATTCAGTATTATTATAATGTTTTACTTTATTTTATACCTGCGAATAAGAGTAATAAAATCTTTTACCATGTTAAGTTGCCAATCTGGCATTCCGCTTAATAGGTCTGTTATTTCTTCAATATCGCTTGGTTGTTCCATACCACATCTTAACAACTCTATCGGAGTTAGTTTAAAAGTAGAACAAATTTTATCTATCGTGCTGGGTTTTGGTGCGTGCCTATTATACTCGAGATTGCGGTAGTTATCCGTACTTAATCCACACATTTCGCTAAATTTTTCCTGTGTCACGTTAAGACTTAACCGTAAATTTTTAATCGATTTATTTATTAAAGCTTGAAAATCTGTCATAGGACAAGCGTAATTCATATAATGGTAAATTATAAGCGCTTCACTTTACGAATTTATCTGTTAACTAAATCGGGTTTGTGTTAATATATTAGAGAAAAGGAATATGCCATGAAAATATTAAAAAAGATTGCTCAAGGTATTTTTGCGGTTAGAAACGAATATGTTAGCGGGTTTAAATACAATATTATAAGGATTTTGGGTGTTAAATTTAAATTTAAATCTACTGGGTATAGCTTGAAGGGGCAAAATAACAATATTTATGTTATTGAAAACTCTGTTAAAAAACCTGTAAAAAAGCGTATCAAGGGACTTGGCATTGATATTGTAGGGGATAACAATGAAATAGTTATCAACTCTCCCTATAAATTTAATAGTTGCATTATATATATGAAGGGCAATAATGCTAGCATTATTATGGGGGGAGGGACGGAATTAGACAATGTTCATTTTGATACAGTAAATAATTCAAGAATTAATGTTGGCAAGAACACTACGATGAATGGGGGCAGGATTGCTTGTATTTCACATGATTCTTCGATTAATATAGGTGAGGATTGTATGTTTTCATGGAACGTACATATTATGAGCGGAGATTTCCATAACATTATATGTCTAGATGATAAAAGTATCATTAATAAAGGACATTTCTGTGATATTGGAAATCATGTCTGGCTTGGTTGCGGGGCAACGATTTGCAAAAACGTCAAAATAGCAGATAATTGTATTGTCGGTACTAATTCTGTCGTTACGAAAAGCTGCGATGAAAAAAATGTTGTGCTGGCAGGTAATCCTGCGAAAATAATAAAACGAAATGTCAATTGGGACAGAGAGAATGACGACTAATTCAATCAGCTCTTCAATAAAATCAACTATTATAGCACAATCAGAATAATGTTCAAAATGGTAGTGTTTACAGAATGTACATGGTATATAAATATTAAAAGCCCGAAACTTTTATGGTTCGGGCTTTTTAAATGGAGGAGGAGGTGGGATTCGAACCCACGGTACGCTCGTCACGTACGACGGTTTTCAAGACCGCTCCGATAAACCGCTCTGGCACTCCTCCGATTGGTTTCTCAGACTATCCGTATTTTATACGAAACCAGTTCAGTTGTAAAGAGGTTTATTTGAAAGGTATTATATATAATATAAACTTAAAAACCCGAAACCCCCTCCAATAAATCATTTCAGCTGTGAAGATGTCAGCCGCAAATTCAGCAGAACCAATAAAACATTATTCATTTGCGCAATATCACAATTATCCCCAAACAGACTTCTTTTAACATGTATTTAGAAGGGGGATTAAACAAAAATTTAGCAGGAGTGATAAAATCATAATTGATTGTACAGCACTAATTTATATATGACATACCTATTTGAAGATATTTTAATTAGCAGTATAATTCTGGTATGGGAAAACCATTCAAAATACATTCAAAATACCGCCCCTCAGGTGACCAGCCCAAAGCAATCAAAGAACTTGTTGACGGGATTAACAGCGGTTATGATGCACAAACCTTATTAGGTATTACAGGTTCCGGCAAAACTTTTACTATTGCAAACGTAATTGAACAAATCCAGAAGCCGACACTTATTATTGCGCATAACAAAACACTTGCCGCTCAATTATACAACGAGTTTAAAGAACTCTTTCCTGAAAATGCAGTGGAATATTTTATAAGCTATTATGATTACTATCAGCCGGAAGCTTATATTCCACGAACGGATACGTATATCGAAAAATCTGCCAGTATAAACGATGAAATTGACCGTTTGCGGCATAATACAACTCGCAGTTTATATGAACGCAGCGATGTTATAATTGTTGCCTCTGTTAGCTGCATATACGGTTTGGGGCTGCCTGAGAACTATTTTAAAGGGGCAATGACCGTGAATGTCGGCGACACACTTGAACGTAACGAGCTTTTAAAATATCTTGTGAGTATTCAGTATACCAGAAATGATTTGGAACTGGAACGCTCTACTTTCCGCGCACGCGGTGATATTGTAGAAATTATGCCGTCTTATGAAAAAATCATAACCAGAATATATTTCTTTGGTGATGAAATTGAACGTATTGTTAAAATAGACAACGTTACCGGAGAAATCCTTGAGTCACCACAGAGCATTGTAATATATCCGGCTGTTCACTACATAACTTCTGATGAAAATGAAGAAGAAACAATAAAATTAATCCGTATGGAGTTAAAAAACAGACTTGCAGAACTCAACAATGAAAATAAAATTCTTGAAGCAGCACGCCTTGAACAGCGTGTTAAATACGATATAGAGATGATTAAGGAAATGGGTTACTGCTCAGGTATTGAAAACTATTCCCGTATTCTTGAACGTCGTCCGCCTGGAAGTGCGCCTGCAACACTATTGGACTATTTCAAAGGTGATTTTCTGACAGTAATTGATGAATCACACGTTACACTTCCGCAGCTTAGAGGAATGTATTTTGGTGATGCTTCAAGGAAAGATACGCTTATCAACTATGGTTTTCGTCTGCCGTGTGCTAAAGACAACCGTCCGCTTAAGGATGAAGAGTTTTTTGCGAAAGTTCATCAAAAAATCTATATTTCAGCAACACCTGCAGAGTTTGAGAAAGAAACCTCGTCACAGCTTGTAGAACAAATTATACGACCGACAGGGCTTGTTGACCCTAAAATTTCGGTACGTCCGATTGAAAGCCAGATTGAAGATTTGATAAAAGAAATTAATATCCGTGCAAAAAAATCGGAACGTGTACTTATAACAACTCTTACCAAGCGTATGGCAGAAGATTTATGTGATTACTTTTTGCAGGCAGGAATACGGGTTAGGTACCTGCACAGCGGTATTCAATCAATAGAGCGTGTTGAAATTCTGCGGGATTTGCGTTTGGGAGAATTTGATGTATTAATAGGCGTAAACCTTTTAAGAGAAGGGCTTGATATACCGGAAGTATCACTGGTTGCGATTATGGATGCGGATAAAGAGGGTTTTTTGCGTTCGGAAACAAGTCTTGTGCAGACAATCGGAAGGGCGGCAAGAAATGTTTGCGGTGAAGTTATAATGTATGCGGACAGGATAACGGATTCAATGAAGGCTGCAATAGATGAAACCAATCGTCGTCGTGAAATCCAGCTTAGATACAATCAGGAACACGGCATAATACCGCAGACCATTAAAAAACCGATTGAAAATAATTTGTTATCACTTGTAGAAAGTTATCGTAATCTTGAAGATATAGTTGCGGAAGAAATGGTTGAAATGGGGATTGAAAAGAAAGACCTGTCAAAACTCATTACCAAGCTGGAAAAAGATATGCATAAATGCGCTAAAATACTTGACTTTGAACGTGCGGCAGAAATTCGTGACCAGTTGAAAAAACTAAGAGAAATGGTGTAAAAAATAATATATTTTCCTTATAGAAATGTGTAATTAGTACGGCAATATGTTAATTATACAAAAACAAAGATTATAACCCCTTGCCATGAAGAATAATTTGTTTGAAAATAATTTTATCAATGTAGTAAATTATAATATTCTGCAGGAAGTATACTAATAACTGTAATCACCTGACCAGAGAAAGGGATTTATGATAAAGCCACATGTAATAGCTGTAGCCGGTCCTACAGCAAGCGGAAAAACAGCACTTGCCGTAAAAATTGCACAAGAAAAGAATGGTGAAATAATTTCGGCAGATTCACGGCTTGTATATAAAGGTTTTGATATAGCGGCAGCAAAACCTACAATAGAGGAACGCGGAGGGATTCCGCATTATTTAATAGACATAGTAGAACCGGAGGTTGATTACTCTGTTGGCGACTTTTACCGTGATGCAAAACCTGTTATTGAAGATATAATAAGCCGCGGAAAAACCCCGATAGTATGCGGAGGTACCGGGCTTTATTTCAGGATTTTACTTGAAGATTTTAACCTCCCGCAGATTCCGCCAAATCCTCAACTACGTGCAGAGTTGGAAAATACACCTATTGAGAAACTATATAAAGAACTTAAATCGAAAGATCCTATAACCGCAGAAAAGGTACATATTAATAATAAAGTCCGGATAATCAGGGTATTAGAAATTATACGGACGCTGGACAAACCGTTTTATCAGGCAGCCGGAAAAAAAGACTCCGAGTATGATGTTGAGTGGGTTACTCCGGAAATGAAGTCAAGGGAAGAATTATACAATAGAATTGATAAACGTGTAGATAAAATGATGGAGCTTGGCTTGATTGAGGAAACCAGAAGCCTTCTGGCAAAATACGGACGGATTAAGAACTTTGTTAAAACTATCGGCTATAGTGAAATACTACAGTACCTTGATGGGGAAATTAATCTTGATATAGCAGTTAACAAGATTAAACAAAATACAAGAAGATATGCAAAGCGTCAGTTAACCTGGTTCAGGCGCAATCCGGAGCTTGATATGGACTATTAAAACCGATTTTTGTACCAGACTTTGAAATTGTCAATGGCTTCCAGTGCATCATTAAAATCTCCGTTAAATTTAATACACCTGTCATCAATAATCAGGTATGACGGCTCTTTTGTATTGGTAATTTTTGAAAAATATTTTTCTATGTTATGTTCTTTAATCCATTTTTGCGCTAATTCTATATTTCTTGAAGTAAACAAAACAAGGAAAAATTTTTTAGAAAGAGTTTCCAGAAATTCAACAGCACCTTCTCTTATTGGCGAAATATGGTTTTCAACATACAATCCATTGTATGTATTTAACACTCCATCCAAATCTATCATTAATGTTTTTCTTTTCATATATTTTCTATTTGTATATTATTGAAATACACAAAAATTATACAACATAAATAAAAATTTTACTATAGCTAAAGTGGTGAATAGAATGGATTTTTGTATAATTTATCTGCTAATATATTAATAAATTGATATATCCAATATAAACCGTCATGCTGAACTTGTTTCAGCATCTTTCCAACTTGAAGTTACATAACTTTTGCTCATAGGCTAATTAATGACACTCAAAACCGATAAGATCCCGAAATAAATTCGGGATGACAGATTATTTAGCGTCAAATAACCTTCGGGACGATAGCACGCTTAGCGACAAATAACCGTCATGCTGAACTTGTTTCAGCATCTTTCCAACTTGAAGTTACATA
>CAYVMC010000041.1:0-5362 GCA_964452495.1 uncultured Muribaculaceae bacterium
CTCGTCGGGCTCATAACCCGAAGGTCGTTGGTTCAAATCCAGCTCCCGCAACCATTTAAGTAAAGAGGGTTTCAAGTTTTTGAAGCCCTCTTTTTTAATAGAAACCTGAACAATTGCCCCCAAATTGTACCCGATATAAAAAATTATGTATAAAGAAGTATGTAATGAAGTGTGTAATAAAGAGAGTGGTTTGCGTAGGGCAGATGGTGCGATTATTTTGGGCAATCGGCTTGTAGAGGGTGTTTGAGGGGGTAGAAATAATCATACTTATGTTCTTTTATAAGATTATGTTCGGAAGTATTTTATTAGGGACAATAAATATATAAATTATTTCATCCATAATCTTATTCAATTCGCTACCATTCATTTTTGGGTGTGTACCAAATATACAATTTTCTTATCTTTTAAAGTCTTAAGGAAAATTATTATAGTTTCTATCTTTTTTATATTCAACCTTCAAAATATATCTTCTATCTTTATTTTTCTTTATTGTTCAGGATAATCAAATCATCAGATATCTTTAACCCGATAAAAAACTTTCAGGCTTATTGCAAATGATTCTACTTTAAGATTACTTAATCCATATTTTCTAAGTATTTTAGAATAAAAAAAAACTGCCCGTACTAATTACAACCTCTCAGACATTTGGAGAATGAATACAAATTTATTTGATTTATAACAGGAAAGTACACACAGTACGGAAAGGAATAATTATGGCTTTTAATCCACTTAAAGAAAAAGGTATCTCCCTTGATAAACAAATGAAAACCTGGTATGACATCGTAAAACGTCCCTACAAACGGGAAGAAGTAGATTGTTACACACGTACCAGACAAATTCTGATGAACGGTATAGAAACTGAAGCCTGGGCATTCAAACGGGCATTTGGCAGAATGTTTGACTGCGAAAAGACTAAAAATCTGGCTGCACGTATACGCAGAATAGAAGATCAGCAGCAAACAACAATTAACTGGCTGGCACCTGCAAACCAGAGCGTATTGGACACCACTCTGGGATATGAACAGGTTGCAGTAGATTTAACAGCCTGGCTGGCACAAAATGAACCTGACGAATACGTTAAAGAAACACTGGATTTCGGATTATTAGAAGATTTTGACCACTTATACAGGTATGCACAGTATTCTTATCTAACCGAAGGAAGCAACCCGAACGACATAGTTCACGGAATGACCGATGTAGTACTCGGCAGACCAACACAGAACCATCACAACTGTAACGGTATGCGTATAAGAAAAGCTTACGATAAAACCAGTGCAAGCCCGCAGACAAAAGCAAATATCATCACTATCGTATCGGCAGAACAACAAACGCACAATTATTATGCAGAACATGGATTTATGTACGGCAACGATGATTTAAGACGTACATACGCTGAAATCTGCGACGTAGAAGAAGAACACGTTACTATGTATGAAACCCTGATTGACCCGTCAGAAACCTTGATTGAAAAGTGGGTTACACACGAGTTTGCGGAAGTTTGTAATTACTATACCTGCTATAAAGACGAAATCGACCCGAAACTTAAACAAATATGGGAAGAATTCCTGATGATGGAAGTTGAACATCTACAATTAGCAGCACAGGTACTTAAAGAAAAAGAAGGCAGAGAAGCAGAAGAAATAATCGGAACAACCGTATTTGAAACCTGCCACTTTGAATCACAGAAAAAATATGTTAAAGAAATTCTTAATTCTCAAATTGATAAACGACTTAATGAATCTAAAGGTTACGCATTTATTGATGAACTCCCTGACAACTGGACAGGATACACAGTACAGGCAACACAGAATAAACTTGGCGCCCCGAGTGAAACAGCAATACGAATTTCAATGTCAACAATCGGACGGGATGTAGTTTCTGCTGATGATAAACTAATAAAATCACAGCCTGAACTTCTTGAAAGAGGGCTGGAGGACTATTCACAGGCACCAAATACGGTAAGTGCAGAAGAGTACCAGCAGTTTACAGAAATTCCGGTTCCTGAGTACTTTAAAAATGAAAGTAAAAAGGAAGGGTAGATTAATGATAAAATTTATTTGGAAACTTTTAGCACTCACAGCTGCTGCAGGAGCAGGAGCCGCCGCCATGTTTTTTTTTACAAAAAACAGGAGAGAAACGAACCCGCCAGATTGCGGATTATATCTGTCAATCGGCAGAAAAAAACTAATAAAACGTATGAACGACGAAATTGCAGGTGTAGAAAAGCGTACTTCCGCTCAAAACCATGCAAGACGGCAAAAAGAACTTGAAATGGTGAACTGGGAAGAAAATACCTGCCAATAATAGTTTACGGTGAAAATAGAACGGGTTTTATCATTTAAAACCCGTTTTTATTTGCACTTCCTACTCAAATTTGGTAGTATTATTCTATGTCAGATATAATTGAGCGTTTAAAAGAAATCGGATTAAATACTTACGAGGCAAAAGTCTATGTTGCTCTATTAAAACGATACCCGGCAACCGGATATGAAGTAAGCAAACTAGCAAACATTCCTCAATCAAGAACTTACGACACATTAAAAGCACTTGAACAAAAACATGTTGTTGTAACAACAAACAAAAAACCCGTTGAATACACCCCCATAAAACCTGTGGAATTAACAAAACGTTATAAACGAAAAATAACATCCACAATTGATTATCTGGAAAAAAACCTGCCGCAGGTCAAAGACAGCTACATTGAGCCTATCGTAAATATCACAGGTCAAAAAGAAATTTATTCAAAAGTTATTGAAGCAATCCAAAATGCCAAAAAAGAAATATATATTGAAATCTGGTCTATGGACTTCAAAATTATAGAGCAGGAACTTTTAAACGCATACAACAGGAATGTAGAAATAAGGATTGTCGGATATGACAATTTTAAAAGCAATTTCGGGATGATTTTTGAACACGCATTTGCCAGAGAAATAGAATATTCTATTGGAGGAAGAATGATTATTCTATGTGTTGATGAAACAGAAGGTATAATAGGACATGTTTCATCGACTAAAAACAGTGATACCAACATTATATGGACAAAAAACCCGGAGGTAGTATTTCTTGTAAAAGAATTTATAGTTCATGATATGTATCTTATAGATATAGAAGAAAATCTTATTGAAGAGATGCGATATATCTATGGAAAAGGATTAAAAAGACTTAAAGACAGAGTTCTGGGTCCAAATGCGACATTCAGAATTCACTAAATTGAATGCATCTTATCAAATAAACCTTTTCTTTGCACCCACACTTCCATTTCCAGCTTATGGCATTCTTCAGTAAGCTTGATTTTCAACTCCTTAAAGCTTAAAGAGGCATTAGAAATATCACACAACATAAACATAACAAAGTGTCCCTGCATTAGTGTTTGTTTAATATCTTCAATATTAACTCCGGAATTTGATAAAATACCTGCAACAAGTGCAACAATTCCAACTTTGTCTTCACCGGACACTGTTATGATTATTTTATTATCATTCATACTGTTTCCCCTTTCTGATGTGTATTTTAGCCGATATTTAGTTTCATGTAAACCATATTATAATCAAAAGTTTTTAAATTCTGTAAAGTTTTGTAAATAATTTTTATTTTCTTGTCAATTTTCGGAGTTCATACTCATTTATAGATGTGTAAAATGTGGAAGTTAGTATGAGTAGATTACAAGTAATAAATAGCCCCATATATTTTAAAAATGCAAAAGAAGCATTTGTCTTTGCAAACCCACATCTTGGCAGAATTCTCCTCCCTGAAAAATATGCGGCGGCAGAAAAAATAACACCGCAAAAGCTGCTTGCAGAAGTATCTGCTCTGCTTGAAAAGAGTAAAACAACAGCTTCTACTGCTGATAATAAACAAATAGTCTTATGCAAAGAATTATCCGAGAAACTGGCTAACTATATAAAAAAAGGTGCAATAGGCAACATATTACTTAAACAAGCACTTAAGAAAGACGGCAGCAAGCTTATGGAACAGCTTAAATCCGCAGGTATAGAGATTTAAAAATACACTTTTACCCTATTATTAACTTACTATATAACCCCTATTTATACTTATACCCCCCCTGAATAAAAAGGGGATTTTTTTTATGTAGAAATATATGCAAATATTGGAATTAACCGAATAACGCTTTAAAATAAAACTTAATCCGGTATAATGCCTTGCTTGCATTCAAAGAGTAAGTTTGCTGAATAGCAAAATATCATACCGGTATTATAAATCTCTTGTTTAAAATATTTTTGATAAGAAAAAGGCCGTCGATGGAGAGGCGACGGCAGTTCACAACAGAAAATAGTGAGCAAACATTATTCATACAACAACAACTAACTCTCTCCCCGGTAGAGAGGAAAAGACCATTATAACAATTAATAATTGAAATAAGTAGTATCAGCCTATATCAACCCGAGAACCTTTTTGTACCAGGAAAAGGTTTCAAGTTCCAGACCGTTAAACGTTGTTTTCAATTGCTGTTTTTTCAAATAATTTTCAAATTCGTCATTAAAAGTTTGTTTCGACTTTTTTAATTCGATTGCAGTTTTCAACATAGGTTTCCCCTCACTTTTTATAGTAACACTAAAAATATACCAATTTATTTATATATTGCTAAAATAAAAATCTTAGCGTTTAATAGAACCTATCCTTATAAACCTTCCACCCGAAGACAAGTTCCACTTGTTGTCGAAACTTATATTTTAATACAGATATTATACAGTAATTGAATAATTTTGACAAGCCCCTTACCGGATAATCGTAACAAAAATTAACCATCTGATTTAATTGAATTTTTACACCTTGCCCGCTCTCTCTTGCCATTGGGGCAAAGGTATCCCCCCGCCCGTTCGGAAAGCGCAGGGCAGGAAAGCGGGGCGAGGGCGGAAGGGAGGGCAAGCAGGGGAAGGGAAGGGGAGGGCATAGCCCCATTGACACTGCCCCGAATACGGGGGGTGGCAAAAAAGGCTAAAGGGCGGGGGGACAAGGACGGGCAGCCGAACAAAAGCAGGGGGACAAGGAGCAGGGAGGAATTGAAAAGAGGGGCAAGGACGGCTGGCAAGACCGGCAAGCGGTGCGGACACCCCGCCCGTCCTGAAAGTGTAGGCCGGGGAAGTGGGGGAAGGCTAGGAAAAGCGAGGGCGGGGAAGAGAGGGCGGAGAAGCGGGGAAAGGCGAAGGAGCGAAGGCGGGGAAGAGAGGGCGGAGAAGCGGGGAAAGGCGAAGGAGCGAAGGCGGGGCGAAGAGAGGGGCAAGAAAGCCATACAGCCCTTGCCGGCGGCGGGGGAAAGAAAAAACTTCAAAAAAAATTCAAATTCTCCGTTATAATTTTTTTGTTTTGTGGAATATAAAACTTGTAAGCCAAAAACAACATG
>CAYVMC010000042.1:0-3690 GCA_964452495.1 uncultured Muribaculaceae bacterium
TGCACCAAAATATACAAAATGGTGAAAAAGAGCAGAAATGAACGCTGCCATTTGAAATTACGCCTGTTCATGGTTGTCCTGCCAAACGACCTGTTCAACCGCTGTATAAGCTGGATGCTAACCCCACTCAAACGATTGGCTGGCGGGCATTTTCTGATACTAGCACAGGAAACTGCACCCGCTTTTTGATAGAAAATATTTTGTAAATTTTTGTAAAAATTACTCCGGATTTATTAAAGTTTTTACTCAATTGTGCCGTTATATGCATCATAAGTATATTTTGGTGCATAAATGCGCTAATCCTTTAACTTGGTGGAAATTAAACAAAGTCAATAACAACAATTTCAGGTGGGCAGCAGAAGCGGACATTCATAATACTATTGCCCAGTCCTTTGGTTACAATTAGAATATTTTTATTCACTTTAAAAAATCCGTTGGCATATTTAGTGCCTGATGCTGATGGAACAATAAGTGCTCCCCATAGTGGTATTTGTACTTGACCTCCGTGATTATGTCCGGCAAGTGTTAGAAATACGTTAGTTTTTATATTAAAAAATGGATCAGGATTGTGTGTTAAAAGTATTGTGGTTGTTGCATCAGAGTGGCGTAATGTTTTATTTATATCAGGCACTCGCGTTTGCAAATCTTCAAGTCCTGCAATTGTTATGTTTTTGTTATTTATTTTTATTCTTTTAGAACTATTTTCAAGTACTGTTATATTATGTTTTTCCAGAGTTTCGCGTATATGGGCACCGTTTTGCCACCAGTCATGGTTACCAAGAACTGTATAAAATCCATATTTTGTTTTTATATTGGATAGTTGTTCCGAGATATTTTCTATCGGCAGCGTTTTAGAAGGCTTATATCCATTTACGAAATCTCCTGTAGAGAGGGCAATATCTGGTTTTTGCTTATTGATTAGCTTTACAATCCTTTTCAATCTGTTTTTTTGACGGGGCTTGATATGAAAATCACTGGTAAATACTATACGTACCCCTTTTAAGTCATTATTTTTTATTTTATATTTTTTTACACAAATAAGCTCTGGCTCAATAAAAAAGCCCCAGATAATTGATAATAAAAGTAGGATAAAAAGGATTTTCATAAATTATTTTATAATGCCAAAGCCTAAAAGGAATGTGCAGATAATAAAAACAGCTGCTACAATTCCTGTTAGCTTGTTCAATCCTTTTTCGGCACTTTTTTGTGATGCAAACATATTTGCTGCGCCGCCAATTCCTGCTATGCCGTCGCCTTTGGGTGAGTGCATAAGGATAAGTACAATAAGTAAAAGAGCTGAGACGGTCATTAATCCCCAGGTTAGTATAAGCATTTATTTTTTCTCCTTTTTAATAAAATGAGCCCTTTTAGAGTTCAATTTTATTGTTTCAAATTTATATAATCTTGCAGGACGTTTGGATGAAGTTTTAGAATATTCGTCAAGTTCTACCAGTCCTTCTGTTTGTAGTGCTTTTTTACGGAAATTTCTTTTATCAAGATTTTTACCCATAATAAGTTCATAAGCTTTTTGCATTTCAGTTAAAGTGAATTTTTCGCTGAGTAACTGATAAGCAACGGGACACATTTCCAGACGTTCACGTGTTCTTTTAAGTGAATAGTTAATAATATCTTTATGGTCAAACGCAAGCGGCGGCAGGTTAGAAACTTTATGCCAATTGATATCAGGTGTTGAGATAATTTCGATATCTTCTGCTCTTATAAGAGCAAAGTAAGCACATGTAATAACTCTTGAAATCGGGTGTCTTAGCGGATCGCCAAATGTGTATAATTGTTCAAGATAAATATTATCGACATTTGTCTTTTCTTTGAGAACACGCATAGCTGCTTCATCAAGGTTTTCAGACATTCTGACATACCCGCCGGGGATTGCCCATTTCCCTTTGAATGGTTCATTTTGACGTTTTATTAGCAGCACTTGAAGAGAGTTATTCTTAATCGTAAGAATAACAATATCCACTGTTATTTCGTGAGTCTTAATTTCATTAAACATAGTGTACCTGTTACAATTATAAAACAAAAAAGATTTAAGGCAAGAATCCTTATTATGACACTTTTTAGGAATGATTATTAAAAAAACGGCTCATTTAAGAGCCGTAGTAAAGTAGAAAACTGAAAAATCAGATCTCTATTTAGGTAATTTGCTAACAATTTTGCGTATGTCAGCAATTTCTTTCTTTAAGGCTTTGATTTCCTTGTCCTGATTATTAACGCGGATGGTCAACTCGCGGATTTTTTGATTGTCAGAAGTAACAATTTTGATATTATCAGCCAGTTGCTGTGCGAGTTGTTTGATTTTTGCATCAAGCTCTTTGAGTGCATTAATCATAGTAAAGAACATATCTTCGTGCCTGATTTGTAAGTACCCGTTTTCGTCTTTGGTTACGGCATTAGGGAATACTTTTTGAAGTTCCTGCGCGATAACACCGACGTGCGGAGTTTTTAAATCATCCTTTTTGAAGGTAAAATCATAGACTTTGAGTTTGTTGATTTTATCCATGGCATCAAGGTTTTCGCCGATGATGTCTTTTAAGCGGCGGTCAGAAAGACTAACACTAGTACTCTCAACTCTGGTATACATTATATGCTCTCTTGTAAATACTCTATTGGCATAATTGCCATCAGTACTACGGTCTCTAATATACAAAGGGAGGTCTGTGTCATTGGAATTGTTTTGATTCGGACCAATTAAAAAAGTATACCCATTAACAACAAGGTTTCCTGGGATGTAGACGGTAGTATTAGCATCACCAAGAACGATTTGATTACTAGCTGTAGTTGTAGCTCCACGTCCTATAGCGGTAGAATTGCTATAGGTTGCGCTAGCGCTGGTACCTAGTGCAACACTGTTTTCAGCTGCCTTTGCCTGGTTCCCTAGAGCAACAGCTCGCTGACCAGTTACCACTGGACCATGGCCAATCGCAATACTGTTATCATAAGCTGCAGTTGGATTATATCCAATAGCGATACTATTATTACCAGTTCCAATTATTGCGGATCCAATAGCAATACTGCCTGTACCTTCTGTTTTAATAACGTGTCCAATAGCCGTACTATAAGTATTATTTGAGTAAGCAAACGTTCCTATAGCTATTCCCCGATCGTAATTACAAGAAACACCGTCCCCAAGGGCAACGCTGTATCCAACTGTTGATGCGTTATTTCCGATAGCAATACCGTCTGCACCGGTTGCAGTAGCCTGATTGCCGATAGCGATAGAGTTACTTTCAACAGCGTTAGAACTATATCCAATAGCGACTGTATAAGTATTAGTATTACTAGCGCCGTTACCGCTGTTAGCATAAGTACCAATAGCAATACTGTTTCTGCCGTTACAGAAAGCATAATTACCGATAGAAACAATACCGTTTCCGTTAGCGGAGCTAGCATAATTACCAATAACGATAGAAGCGGTACAGCTGTTTACATTTGCCATTTTTCCAATGGCAATACTGTTAGCACCGTTGCAGTTAGCAAAATATCCGATGGCAATGGCATTACCTTTGTCGCCGGTGCCGTCGGCTTGGCACTGAGTTTTTCCTGTCGCATTAGCATTATATCCCAATGCTGTACTGTAACTGTATGCATTGGTATTTCTCCCGATAGCGATAGCTTCGTTAGAATTAGTTGTCGCATAGTGTCCAATGGCGATAGAGTTAGCCGTAGTGGAGT
>CAYVMC010000043.1:0-3480 GCA_964452495.1 uncultured Muribaculaceae bacterium
CCTCTTATTATTAATAATATCATATTTTGTCCCATTTTAAAAGATGGCTACTTGCTTTTTTTAACAGTTTTATCACACCTTATGTTTGATGACTTCTATGACAATCAATTTATATAATTTTCATATTAAGTTAAGAAATTTTTAGTAAAACCATTTTTTTAATACTTTTGTATAATTATTTAATGTTTTTTATCAATTACATTTTATCAAAAGGTCTTCCTTTTATATACTTAATCCCAAAATTATTTTACACAATCTACTATAATCTAAATTTGACTTATAAATATATTATGATAGAATATGTGCAAAAGAGAGGGAAACATATGAACGATTTAAATAGCAATAATGAAAAACTAGCTCATTTATTTGAACAACTCCACATTAATTCCTTTTACCTAACTGGAGCAGGAAACTCATTAATGTCAGGTTATTCATCGATTTTTAAAACTATACCATTATTCAAAAGAAACAAAAATTTATGCGCTATATTTGAAGCTCATCAAATAAACGCTATAATAAACCATTTTTCACGAACCCAAAACAATAATGACGAACACACCTATCAATATTTTTGTGATAATATTAGTGAAGAACAAATTTACCAGTATAATCGTTCAGATGTTATAACACAAAATAGTGTAATGACAGCCCAAGACTTAGAAGAATATTACCCAAAAACTCCAAAACAAAACTATAAATTCAAAGATTTAATTTTACGTACAAATCCACATGAGGCTAATGTTTTAGTATATATTGGAGCCACCGGATCCTTTTTGGACAACCTTACAAGAAATGGTTCTTTCAAAAATATTAATGGCTTTAAAAGAGATTTAATTTCAATATCAGCTCTTTTAAAAACAATTCAAATTAGTAATCGTTCTAAAAACGCAAAAACTCAAGTTTATTTAGTTGGTATACCAAAATATTTAAAACTACCGATAACAGACATATTCATTAATAATCATTTAAAAAAGCTTGCCACCCAATATGCCAACGTCAAATATGTTGATCCAATTAATGCTAAACTATTTTATGGACACAAAGTAGACATTCACTTAAATGATCAAGAATATCTAGAACTCAACAATTCAATAATGGATAGTATTATAAACAACTACTTGATTGTAGATGCAAAAATAACAATAGACCGCACGCTATTTCAATTAAATCAAATCATTGAAATGGATTTAAAAAATAAAGAACAAGCCTTTAATTTACTAAATCAATATTTAAATCCAATTATAGATGAATACATTGCTAAAATTAACAATTTAGGTCTAAATCCCATACAATTTATACAAGATATTTCTGCATATATAAATGAAAGATTTCCTTATGATTTTTATAGTTTGGGCAAAAATAACATTAAAAAAGTGGTGAAACATGGTAAAAGTTAGTATAATAATACCAATATATAATGCTCAAAAATATATTGAAACATGTTTAAATAGCATTACATCACAAACCTTTAAAGATTATGAAATTATCTTGATAGATGATGGAAGTACTGATAATACTTTAAAAACACTTGAAAATTATACCCTTCATCAAAAACAATTTAAACTAATTGTAACAAATCACAGTGGCCCAGCTACAGCTAGAAATATCGGTCTTGGAGTAGCGAATGGAAAATATATTAAATTTATTGATGCTGATGACACATTATACAACCAACATAGCCTACAAAAAATGGTTGATGCCGCTGAGAAATACAATGTTGATGTTGTATTTGGAAAATATTATACATATACAAAAATTTTAGGAATTAAATTCAACTTAAAAGATAGATTTAATACTTCTGGTCTTTCTAGCGAAGGAATATATAATGTCCAAAAAAACAAAGAAGTACCTTTCACAGAAATGCCAAGTATAGGGAATAAATTGTTTACAAAACAACTATTTGAAAATCTAAGTTTTCCAGATGGATATAAATGGGAAGATTTAGCCTTAGTTCCTGCTCTACTTGTTAAAAGTAATCGTTTTTACTTCTTAAATCAACCTATATATAGCTATAATTTACGATTCAATAACACAACCATTAAAGACGTCTTTTTTGCTAATGATATATTTCAATTTTTTGATATAATTAATTTTTTAGAAAATAATCTAGGCGATCAAGCAGATGAATATGCCGAAGAACTAAAAAAATGTTACGCTACTCATGGCGCATTAAAATATCTTCTCAGTTCATTATGGATTGACATCCCTAAAGCAGAAAAAATCAGTATACTTCAAAACTATATTAACTTAATGGAATTAACATATCCCACATATAAAGATAATGAATTCTATAAACAATATACATCTTCATTATTTTTAACAATATTAAAAATGCATACTAAAAGATTAATAAAAGACTTTAAAAGAGAATCAGATATAGACAAACTAAAAGAAAAAATCAATAAACAAAAAATAAAATTAAATAAATAATTCTATATACCTACACTTGCTTTTTCTTACGGTTTTATTTATAATTTTTATGGAGGTATGAAAAATGGCAAAAGTAATAGTCAATAAAGACAAATGTATCGGCTGTGGCGCATGTACTGCCACTTGTCCAGAAGTATTCGACTTTGATGACGAAGGACTAGCTAAAGTTATCAAAGATGAAGTTAATGACGATGTAAAAATGGCCGCCGAAAGTTGCCCAACCGAAGCAATCGAAATTCAAGAAGATTAATCATGGAACTAACTTTAATTAACTTCAACATTTCAAACAAAGTCGTTTACAAAAATTATGATGGCGGTTCCTATCCACAAAAATTCGCTTGCTATGTCAATAAAGAAAACCCTGATATTATCTGTCTTCAAGAGTTAACCGATAATTATCAAAAAGCATTACAAGCCCTTCTTCCGCATTACCACTTTACCGGCCAAAATAGATTTCACCAAAACAGCCTTTGGTATTCTCACTTTGGAGAAACAAATGCCATCATTACCAATCAAAAGGTTTATAAAAGCAGGACATATTCTCTTTCCAAAGACCTAGATAGTATTGGTAAACGTAGTTTTCTATCCATTTTCCCAAGAATTGCAACTGTAACTACCATTCAAAAAGATAATGAATTTTTAACTGTTATCAATACTCATCTCGACCATTTAAGTCACATTTGCCGGTCAAAACAAATAAAATATTTAATGATGATTATCAACGAAAATCAAAATAATCCAATTATTTTAACCGGTGATTTTAACTTAAATACCGATAATCTTCTTTTCACTGAATTTGTTAAATTCATGGAAGAAAAAAAGTGTCGTTTAGTTAATGTTGAAGAAAACACATTCAAACCACCAGTAAATCCTTTTAAAATAGCTTATAATTTTAAAACACCCGATCATATATTTATTCCAAAGGAATTTACGGTTGAAAATGTTAGTGTTGTTGATAATGAACTCAGCGACCATAAACTAGTCAAAATTAAAATAAGAAGTTAATTACTTTTTTGCTAAAGCATATAAAGTTTTAACTTCTTTTATATT
>CAYVMC010000044.1:0-3476 GCA_964452495.1 uncultured Muribaculaceae bacterium
TAGTGGGTTGCTGTCTATCAAGTTTTCGTGTGTTACTTTATGGCACATGAGCATTTTTAGCTGGTTTATATTGTGTTATACGTCTTGCCTGAAAAATAACTTTTTTTCTAAATACACAATCTGATTATCTTTATCAATAGAATAATAAAAATTATAGTTGATATATGATGAAACAGACTTATATAAATATTTTTTTTGTATATAATGGTGTATTTTCTGCATTTTCTGATAAAAAAGAGAGTACTCTTAATATTTTCTGATAAACTTTTTGTGCATATTCATAATTTTGAAAATGCTCAATACAGTAGTTTTCAACATTTTCAGTGTCTCGATAAATTCTTTTGATATTTAAACGTTATAGACCATCTTTTAAGCGATGCTTTTCTGCAAATTCATCTACACTCATTGTTTCAATTTCACCTTTTACTAGTCTTTCGTACTGTAAATCTAGTTCTTTTTTTAACTCAATTTCCCTAACAAATTCTTCTAATTTCAAAATAGATGTTCAAAAAAGATACAAAAATAGAAAACAAATGTCTAAAAACGCCTCTTTTCGAGGGCTATATAGTGGAGGAGTGATTAAGCACGCTCCTGCAGAGGGAGAAAGACATATGATGAAACAGAAAGCAATTATCTACTATAGAATATCTGAGTCTAAAAAGAGAGATATTTTATTATATCAGCAGGAACTGCTGACTAAAAAGGCTATTGAGAACGATTATAATGTTTATTCTCAAATAATGGTTTGTGGCAGAGTATGCAGTCTTGATTTTTATGAAATGAAAATGCTGTTAAATCATATTAGAGCTAATCGCATTGATGCTGTTTATATTTATGACTGGACAAGGGTGACTACAGGTAAGGATATTTATGTGGAGTTTGAAATATTCTGTAATTTTTATAATGTCAAAATAATTTATTTTAGAGAGTGAGAGATTTCATAATTATATAGGCTTGATAATGATTCGAATGACATTGATCAAGTGCAGAGGTCCCCCACCTCCTTCTTTGTTAAATACAAAGAAGGAGGAAATAAATGGCTTATAACAATAGCGGAGAGAAAAGAAAGTGGGAATTATGGAAACAGGAGGAAGAACAGCTTTTACGTTCCTTACATGTTGATGAAAATGTAATTAATGAATTAAGAGAATATGATTATAAACAGTTTAATAAAGAGCGAAGTTTCAGGAGAAAAGAAAATATTACCGAGGATACATTTTTTATAAACAAACCTAGTTACTATGAAAAGGAAATAACAAATATTGATGATCTGCTTTTTGAAATACAAAGTGAAGCGTTATTACTTGTTTTATCTAGAACAAGTAAAACTACTTTGTCCATCATTCTTTTTAGGATGATGGGTTATTCAGTTGATGAAATTGCTAAAGTATTTAACATGAAACCTAGTTCTGTTTATAAACGAATAGCCAGATTAAGAGAAAAGATCATGCAATAGATCATTGAGGATAAAACAGTCTTTTTCCATAAGTACATTGACAACTGAATAGTTCAGACAGGTACATTCCTGATCATCAAGCACGTTGATTGTATCGCCATGATAGTATATTTTTTAATATCTACAGGTACTAAATATATATTTGAGTGATTCCATACAGATCATAAAAAGAAAAGTGACATTCTTTTGCCATGCGATGGTCAGTGGGATAATGATACTTCATTTCCGGTTGGTCGAGCGTGATCAAACCGTCGCAACCGAAGGAAATGGTCTTTGGCGAGGCACGTGAAATTCGTATGACCCCAATGTCAAAAACGGGGAATTTGTCTGAACAGAAGAAACAGATTTGAAACGATGGCGTTTATTGACAGATCATGATACCTAGTAAATATTCCCAGGTATCATCATTGTGTCAATAAATCCAAATAGCCAAAAAGCCATAATGTTGAAAGCATTTAAAAAGATTCACTGAAGGCATATTTTGCTACATATGCAAAAGGATCTAAAGTATAGAAAAGTAACTTAGTAAATGTATCTTTATATAATCATTAGATTGTGCATCATTAACTATAACTACACTTTGACACAATATATGTTATTTAATCATCAAAGGACTTAAAACAAAAGAAAAAAGCACTTATTATTTATCCAATAGAAAGAAGACTTGAAGATGTTGAAAAGTTGAAATACGAGCAGTTTGCAATAAAAAATGATATTGAGATTATTGGTGAAATCCAGTATCCATATTTTGAGTCATTAAAAGATTATAAAAGACTGATTAATATCCTTAAGACAAATGAATGTCATGAACATGCTTAATTAATTTTATATTTAAAAAAAATCTAAAATTTATTATAAAAATAGTCATAGATAAGTGGAGGCAATTATGGTAGTGTTGTGTAATAAAAAAAGAAAAATGGAGGTGAAACATTATGTCAGAACTCCAGATGCTGACGCAGGAACAGTTGACTAAGCTTCTTAACTGTTCCGAAAGTCATGTTACTTTTTTAAGAGAGCTAGGCATTATACCAGCTATCAAAACAGGAAGAAATTATATGTTCTCTCCTCAAGCCATTAGAAACTTCTTCAGAGATTATGAAGGCTTGGATGTCAGCAGTAAGGTAAAAGCAATGTACAGCAAGGAAATTGTAGAATCCAGAAAATGTCAGTAAAAGCAGGGAGTGAAAATAATGGCAATTCGCAAAGTTAAAAGTAAAAAATATGGTTATACCTATCAGGTTGATGTTCGCTACAAAGATTATTTTGGTGTATCTCGAAGATACATCAAAAGTGGATTTATAAAGATGAAAGAAGCGGCAAAACATGAAAAGAATTTTTTAGAAGAACTGAAATTAAATGACTACAAAAACAATGTAGTTGAAAAATCTTTTAATGAAGTATTTTATGAGTATATGGAACTTGAAGGAAAAAACAAATATGCCAATGCGACAATGGTTAATTATCAGAAGACATTTAAGAATTATATTAAAGAAAGCATTGGCAAAGAACCTATTAGATCTCTTAAGTACAAGAAAATTCAAAGTTATTTTAATCAGTTGTCAAAACTGAAAAGTAAATCAACACTTAAGAATATAAAAAAGATATTTTCTATCACGTTTAAATATGCTTTAAGACACAGCTATATTCAAGAAAATCCAATTCTTTATTTACAGCTTCCTAAAAATACCACAAGAAAAGATGAGGTACAGACCATAAGTGATAAAGATCTTAAGAAGATTATGGATGAAATTTTGATTATTCACAAAATTTCTCCGTACAAAGATATTAATAAAGCTGTTTTTACTAGAAAATCGTTTGCAATGGCAATATTTATAGGCAGGTATTCTGGGTTAAGGATTAGTGAAGTGCTTGCACTCAAGAAACAGGATTTTGATTTTGACAATAGAACCTTGACAGTACAGAGAAAAGTGGAACATATTGGTAAACATGCATCAGAAATATATTTGACAGATGATCTGAAATCGAAACATAGCAATGATACTGTTAAGATCAATAAAAT
>CAYVMC010000045.1:0-3318 GCA_964452495.1 uncultured Muribaculaceae bacterium
CAAACTGTTTGTACTGCTCGCCAAAATTCTCCCTTTGAGACTTGTTAATTACATCCTTAGCAAGATATATGACTGAGCGTAACCCGACAAATTAACGCTTGCCCGTGCGGCGCTTTACGTTTTTGTTGCCCAATTCCTTGGTTTGCAATTCAATCCATATGCTTAAAATGTTTGAATTCAATCGCTGCATTTTCTTAATTTCTCTTGAAGCTCTGTATATATCAGTATCCAAATAAAGTTGAGGTAATTTGTTTGTGTTAGATTTAGTTAATACAAGAGCAGTTTCTGATTTGCTTTCAATTTGCTTTAGATAATTGCAATAAAGTTCTGGACAGTTGCTCTGTAATAGTGCGGGAGTGTCGGTAAAAATAACCTTATTGATTATGTCGCTTGCCCAATATGCGGTTATAGTTAAATCTATAGGGTTAACATAAATATGATTAAAAAAATCGATATCAATAATTGCACCGTGAATATTACCGCTTCCACCAATAGATTTTATTTCATCAGCAATTTGTTTTTGATAATTACTGAAAGTATCCAAAGGCGTTTTTACATATGATATAACTTTGTCCATATTTTCATAGTAGTAAGATAGCGGTTTCTTTTCTAACAGCTTTAATGCCCCGCCATTCATAATGTTTAAGTTGCCTTTTGCACTTTCTAAAATAAACATATAATACCCATTCTTTTTCAGCATATACAGTTTATCAAATTTTCTGAAAAAGTCCATATATATGTTTTTACCAATGTAGAATTCTATGTATTGCTCTCTCGTGATTTCATAGATTCCATTTTTATATGCTTCAAACAAATCGTAGTCATCTTCTATGTAGAAATATTTTAGGCGGCAATTATTTTGATAATAACCTATCTGATTGTCAGAATATATTCTATAATCGCCGTCATCATAAAAATAGTTTCTGTGGGAATGGCCGCTGACATATATAAAACCTTTTATAGGTGTAAAATCTGAGCACCAATCTTTCTGCGGCATATGGGTAAATATTATTACACGCTTATCGCTTAACTCAGAGCGTATTTTTCCATAAAGTTTTTCAAACTTCTTGCTCTCTTCTATTTCTTGTTGTCTGTTTATTGCTGACTTATAAATTAATTGATTCGCATTAAATTCTTCATTATAGCCTGCAAAACCTAATCCGCCAAATATAATGAGTCTTGCTGTGGTCAGACGCTTTAAAAGATTGTCTTTTGATATATGTTCCAACTCTTCCGTACGGACTTCTTCTATATCATTTCTGTTATATTTGATAATCATATTGTTTTGCAGTAAATACATTTTATTGTCAGAAATAACTTTTCTGTATTTAGCTACAATTTCATCAAAATTTGCGTCCTCAAAATCCCATAGTTCATGGTTTCCGAGAGTGAATATTACATTCACTTCCAATTCTTTTTCGTCAATAGATGCTCTGAGTAGTTTTATAAATAATTTAAATAGCGAAAAGTCAGAAGATGTATCTCCGCCTATGAGAATAATATTCTTTTCAAAACTACGCACTGAATTTAACAGGCAGTCTATTATTTGCTGTAAAACATATAATTCATCATAAAAACTTTTGCAGTTGGCGTTACTTATCCTATGTAATAAGTGTAAATCAGAAACGTAGTATATTTTTTGGTTATTTAAAATTTCTTCTCCATTTAAATCCACTCTATCGACGGTTAGAGTAGCGGTTGTTTCTATTTCATTGGATTCAATCACTGAGAATGTTTCGGTAGTTTTTTTGATTGCTTCATAGTCAACTCCAAGTTTATCAAGTATATTGCTTTTTAATATTGCGTTATGCAAATTTAAATCCTTAAAATCGGAAATGTTTTGAAGTCCATCGCAAAACAGTAAATCAGCATCAGATAGATCTCCTTTTAAAAAGTGAACAAAGTCAAAAAAATAATCAAATGAATGATTGTAATTTTTTATTAAATTACCATATTTATCAGTCCACGTTTGTTTAACAACAAAGCACTTTTTAAACCTGTCATACTTCTTTATTATACTGTATGTCAATTTGTCCTGAAATTGTATTGGTAATTTTGTGCGTTTGTTGATTTTATATTTTGAAATGTTAAAATCGGGTAATATTGCTTGCGTTAAATCACAATCTGATAAATCGTTGTCTAAAAAGCCGGCAAACTCTTCAAGTGTTTCAAAGTATCTGTATGCCTCAACTAAAATTCTTTTGCTAACATAATTTTTGGGTTTTCCTACTTTATGCCATACAAAATAATGTAAATCCTTATCAAAGTATAATTCAGTACTGAACTCTATTTCCTTATTTGCTAATCTATTAGTGAAGAATTTTAATTCATCTTTCCACTCTTGGGCGGTTTTACGAGAATAAAATTTACTGCTATCATATGCGTTTATAACATCGTTGGGGTTGAATATTAAACACAAGGCTTTTTCAAAATTAAATAGGTCATCTTTATTAAAGTATAAAAGGTCATTTTCATTTAAGTATTGTGTTATTATTTCAAACGCATTCTTATTACTACTGCATATAAAATTATAAATAAAGAAGTTTAGCTTATTTGATAAGTCTGATTGTTTTAAATTTGTAATAATCTGTTTAAATTCGGCATGGTTCTGACATTTATTAAAAAGAATAATCCACTCTTTCAGAATGGTCTTACGTTCTTCAGCTGTGTTGTACCACTGCTTTTCACTTTCCGAAAATTCTAACGTGAAGTTGTCAATATTATAAGTGATAATACTGTCAGAATTAATTTTTGACATGTCAAGCGAATACTTAATTATTTCATCTTGTGGAAAATTGTATTTATAGTAGCAAGCATTTTTATAAATATTTCCATGTAAGTATTGATAATAACTGGAAAAATCAGAAAAGGAAATAGTGGATATGCGATCTTCGGTTTTACTTAAAAAGTTTTTATATGAGGCTAATTCCTCAACAAAAAAACTGTTGTTGATAACGTCAAAACCTTTTCTTGCCAGCTTTTTTGATTGGTTAGTGCAGTTATTATCCATAGTTCAACCTCTTATGACCAAATTATAACACTATTAATCGAATAAATCAATAGACAGCAATTAGTGTGTGGGTGTTGTTTAAATGCACCTTCAGGGATTTTGCGGTTTCCCGCCGGCCGGCCGTAAGACTCCGCCTTTGGCGAACGCGCGAGCAGCAGGGTAGAATTCGCCGCCTACGCCGTTCAAGTCGCTGTTCAAAGACCTTCAGGGTATCTGCTTCTCCGCATAAACGCGGAAAAGCAGAGCTTCGGCTGCTCCTCGCGCGAACCGCACAAGTTTCATTTGCACTTCAGGGATTTTGCCGTTTC
>CAYVMC010000046.1:0-3312 GCA_964452495.1 uncultured Muribaculaceae bacterium
CTGTGTCGCTTTCCGGCTTCCGCTTGTTAGTAAGCTCTAGCTTACCGGTGTTGAATAATTTTATCCAACTCTTCTATACTATCTGCTAAATATTTTATGTCAATAAATATTTTTGCAGTTTATTAATAATTATTTACAAATTTATTTTGTCAAAATTTTTCTAAAAGTTTTGTTAAATTTTTCGGCTTTTAGTGTGTAACTTTGTCTCTGCAACCATCGACATACTGCCCTTTTATCGGGCACAATAAGTATACTATCACGGAGAATTTTTGAAGTCAAATATTCTTTTTATTTCTTTTTACAAACCTTAATAATATAGATAATTTTTATATCTTTTTTCTATTTTAGAAAAATAAAGCCTTGAAATATTCAAGGCTTTATTTTGTCGGAAAATTGAATTATTTTACAACAATATTCACCAATTTTTTAGGTACAACAATGACTTTGACAACTTCTTTATCTGATATAAAATCTTTGACTTTTAAATCATTTAAAGCAATTTCTTTTAGTTCATCGTTTCCAAGTGATTCGTCAACATCAATTTTATTTTTAACTTTTCCGTTAATTTGTATTACCAGTGTTATTGAACTACTTTTTGCGAGGTTTTCATCCCAGGAACACCACGGTTCGTCATGGATTGATGTTGCTGCTCCAAGTTCGTGCCAAATTTCTTCGGACATATATACTGTAACCGGTGACATAAGTTTTACCAACGAAATTATTGCAAAACTCAAGACTTGTTTTTCATCTTCTGTATATTTATTATTCTTTTTGCTTGTCCAATCGTATATAGCATTAGTAAGTTCTCTGTACTTTGAGATTACAGTATTGAATTGGAAATCATTTGATATGTCATTTGTAATTCCTTTTATAGCGATGTGAACGGTTCTGACCATTTCATCATCAATTTTTTGTAATGACAAAGGTAGTTTATAATTCAAATTTATAAACTCAGCATTGGCAGAAACAAGTCTCCAAACCCTGTTTAAGAATTTGTAGCAACCTTCTACTCCTGCGTCAGACCAATCAAAATCACGTGCCGGAGGCGAGTCAGACAGTATAAATAGTCTTGCAGTATCTGCACCGTAGTTTTCAAAGATTTCATCGGGGTCAACCGTGTTCCCTTTTGATTTCGACATTTTAGAACCGTCTTTTAATACCATCCCTTGAGTTAAGAGATTTTCAAAAGGTTCATCAAAACTTAATAAGCCTAAATCTCTAAGTGCTTTAGTGAAAAATCTTGAGTAGAGCAAATGGAGAATAGCGTGTTCAATTCCTCCTACATATTGGTCAACTGGAAGCCATTTATCTACAAGATTTTTATCAAACGGCTTTGTATTGTTTTTTGCATCCGAGTATCTTAAGTAATACCAGCTAGAACATACGAACGTATCCATCGTATCCGTTTCACGTTTTGCAGGTCCGCCGCAGCAAGGGCATGTAGTGTCAGCAAAAGTTTTTGAGGTTGTAATAGGTGATTTACCAACAACGGAGAAATCTACATCCGTAGGTAACAACACCGGTAAATCTTCTTCTTTTACAGGCTGAATGCCGCATTTCTCACAGTATACAACAGGGATTGGCGCACCCCAGTATCTTTGGCGGGAAATTAGCCAGTCTCTTAATCTGTACTGTGTTTTAAACTCTCCAAATCCGCCATTTACAGCTTTTTCTGTAATAGCTTTTTTTGCATCGGTATTTTTCATTCCGTTAAATTCGTTTGAGTTTACCAAAATACCTTCTTCAACATAAGCTGCTTTTGAACAATCATCAGGATTATCTGGATTTTGGATAACTACTTTAACAGGCAGATTGTATTTTTTTGCAAAATCATAATCTCTTGTGTCGTGTGCAGGTACAGCCATAACAGCTCCGGTACCGTATTCAACGAGGGCATAGTCAGCCGTCCAGAGCGGGAAAATTTCTCCTGTAAAGGGATTTTTACAGTGTGTACCAAGCGGAACACCGGTCTTTACACGTTCTGTTGACAGACGTTCAATTTCGGTTAGTTTCCGTGCATTTGCCCGATACTGTTCAACAGCTTCCTTATTTTCTGCGGTTGTAAGTTTTTCTATATCTTTATATTCAGGTGCTACAACAAGGTATGTAATTCCATGTACGGTATCAGGTCTTGTTGTATAAACCGGGATTTCAAGTTTTTCTCCGGATGGGGTATCAATGACTTCAAATCTTAAAATAGCACCGTGAGATTTGCCTATCCAGTTTGCCTGCATTGTTTTGACATTATCACCCCAGCCTTTTAATTTATCTAAATCCTGAAGTAATTGTTCTGCGTAATCTGTAATCTTAAAGAACCATTGTGATAAGTATTTTTTCTCGACAGTGCTATCGCATCTCCAGCACTTCCCTTCAATAACTTGTTCGTTTGCCAGTACGGTTCCACAGGTTTCGCACCAGTTTACCGCAGCTTCTTTTTTGTATGCTAATCCTTTTTTGTACAATTGCAAAAACAGCCATTGTGTCCATTTATAATAGTCAGGTTTGCAGGTTGTAACTTCTCTGTCCCAGTCGTATGAAAGTCCAAGTTTTTTTAATTGCATAGTCATGTATGCAATATTTTCATCTGTCCATTTTGCCGGATCAGCACCGTGTTTCATTGCAGCATTTTCGGCCGGCAGACCGAAGCTGTCCCAGCCCATGGGATGTAAAACGTTGTACCCGTTCATTTTCTTAAATCGTGCAATAACATCAGTAATTGTATAGTTTCTGACATGTCCCATGTGCAGTTTCCCTGATGGATACGGGAACATTGACAGTGCGTAATATTTTGGCTTATTCGAGTTGTCATCTACTTTAAAAGGCTTATGTGTTTTGTTATACTCAAACCACTTTTTTTCAATCTCCTGTGGAAAATATCTTTCTTTCATCATACCCTCACTTAAAAATACACGGTGATTATAACATAAATATTAATACTGTAAAAATCATCATAATTGTAACAAAATGTAAAAAATTACTTTAAATTATTAAAGATTTTCCCCAATATTGCCGTAACTATATTAGTAATCAAATTCGTATGAAAGGAACGTATGGGAGAAAATCTTTCTGTACAACAAAAGATAACTCAGTGGTTGAATGCCCACCCAGAGTATAAAACAAAGACAGAAAACGAAATCATTTCTGCCATGCTCTCTGATGAAGATAATAACCTTACATTATCAGAACTTGAAGAAATATCAATATTTGCAGGTATTCAAACTCCTACGGAGGAAGGCTTATCACTAGAGAAAACAGCATCCGCTGTTTCTCCTGAACAACAAGCTCTGATTAAACAAGCATTAAAAGAAAGAA
>CAYVMC010000047.1:0-3063 GCA_964452495.1 uncultured Muribaculaceae bacterium
ATGATGATGATGATGATGATGATGATGATGATGATGATGATGACGACGACGACGACGATGACGACGATGATGGCGTAGTGGTTCGGGGAGGTGATGCTAGCGATGGTGATGTTCTGACTCACGAGGCGAATGGAGTTAATCGTGATCAGCAGAAGGACTATGAGACCGTTGATCGTAGAGATACAAATCAAAGCCGTGCTGGTGTAGAAAATATGCTGGATTAATAATGTAAGCAAGATATCAACAGTCTCTAATAATCTTAGAGGCTGTTGATTTATTTCCTGAGTGATTGTAGCATAACTGCTGAATATATGTGTTCTTGTTAAGGAATATACACTATCCAGTTTAATTATTTCTTAAAAATATACTTGATTATGGATTGTTTTTACGTGTGATATTTTAATATTTGGCTGAAAACGTACAACTTGTAATCTTGTATTCTTTTAGCTATAATTTCTCTATGGGTGTAAAATTAAGAAACTTTGAAATAGGGGCAAAGGAGGGTTCTTTAACCGTTCTTGCCGGACCCTGTGCAATAGAAGAAGATATTGATATATTAAGAAAAACAGCAGATGTTTTGTCGCGAGTATGTTCCGATTTAGGAATAAACTATATTTTTAAGTCTTCTTTTGATAAGGCAAACAGAACTTCAATAAACTCATATCGAGGGATTGGTTTGGATAAGGGGCTTGAAATCCTGTCTAAGATAAAAAGTGAATTCGGGGTTCCGATAGTAACTGATGTTCATTTACCTGAACAGTGTGTGCCTGTTGCAGAGGTTGCTGATGTAATACAAATCCCGGCATTTCTCTGCCGCCAGACTGATTTACTTGTTGCAGCAGCCAAAACAAACCGGATTGTTAATATAAAAAAAGGACAGTTTTTAGCCCCTCAACAAATGAAACCGCTGATAAAAAAGGTTGAAGATAGCGGTAATAAAAGGATTATGCTTACAGAACGCGGTACAACTTTTGGTTATAATAATCTGGTTGTGGATTATCGTTCTTTTTATATAATGAAAGAATTTGGCTATCCTGTTGTTTTTGATGCAACGCACAGTGTTCAAATGCCCGGTGCAAACGGGGAAAGTACTGGAGGCGACAGAAGGTTTGTTCCGCTTTTAGCAAAAGCTGCGGTTGCAGCAGGCGTTGATACGTTGTTTTTTGAAATTCATCCGAATCCGGACTGTGCGCCTTGTGATGGTCCCAATATGCTTAAACTTGATGATGCACTGGCATTATTTAAAAAATGCAAAGAGATTTATGAGATTGTAAGGCGGTAAGTAATGATACTTAAAACATTTGTTGAACCCCCATTAGAAAATAATAATTATCTTTTGATTGATGAAGAAACCAGAGATGCAGTATTAGTTGACTGTAGTCATTTTGATGAAGCAATTATTAAAACTCTGGCTGACTATGGTGCAAAGCTAAAGTACATCCTTCTTACGCATGCACATTTTGATCATGTAATGGGAGTCTATGAAACAGCACAGGTTACTGGGGCAAAAGTTATACTTCATGTTAATGATGAACTATTGTTAAAAGATCTTAATTCCTTTACATTCATGCTGGGACTTCCTTCAGTTAATGTTCCTGAAATTAACCGTTATGTGGAAGATGCGGATAACATTGACTTTGCAGGTAAAGAAATAAAAGTTATTCATACTCCCGGACATACTAAAGGATGTGTAGGGTACCTTGTTGACGGAATCTTGTTTTCGGGTGATACTCTTTTTAAAGAGAGTGTCGGGCGGACAGATTTAGAAGGCGGCAGCTTTAGTGAACTGGAAAACAGTATAAAAACAAAACTATTCACGCTGCCCGATGAAACTCCAGTATATCCGGGACATGGTAGTGATACAACAATCGAACACGAGAAAAAATATAATAAATTTATATAGAGGTATAGTAGTATGAAAGCACAGTTAGAAAATATATACAAAGCCGCAACTGCTGATTTGGAAAATGCATCTAATCTTAACGATATCGAAGATATAAGAACACGATACCTGAGCAGAAAAGGGGAATTTAACTCTATCAAAAAAGGGTTAAAAGATCTTTCTGATGATGAAAAGAGAACTGTAGGGGCGCTTGCCAACGAAATAAGCAGCAAACTGGAAATTGCGATAAAAGAAAAATATGATATTTTTTATCGTAAAGAAATGGATGAAAAACTGCAAAAAGACAGGATTGATATAACTTTAGACGGGGCATATATCCCACAGGGTAAAATTCATCCTATTACATCGACAGTAAATGAGATTGTTGAAATATTCCAAAATCTAGGTTTTTCGGTTCTCCCTAATGTATTGTCTCCCGAGGTTGAAACAGAATATTACAATTTTGATATGCTTAACTTCCCTCCTGACCATCCGGCAAAAGACATGCAGGATACATATTACACAAAATTGGCGCCTAATACGATATTAAGAAGCCAGACCTCTTGTGCGCAGATCAGGGCAATGGAAAATAGTAAGCCCCCGATAAGAGTTGTAGTTCCGGGACGTGTATATAGAAATGAAGCAGTTAATGCACGTAAAAACAACTTCTTTCATCAAATAGAAGGTTTATATGTTGATACGGGGATAACTTTTGGCGATTTAAAAGGCGTATTAAATGAATTTATTCGTCTTTATTTTGGTGCCGCACGTCCGACTAGATTTAGAAGCAGCTTCTTTCCTTTTACAGAGCCTTCTGCGGAGGTTGATGTTCAGTGTATTATGTGTCAGGGAAAAGGGTGCAGAACTTGTAGCGGAACCGGATGGCTGGAAATTCTTGGTGCCGGAATGGTGGATATAAATGTATTAAAGAATGTGGGAGTTGATCCTGAAGTATATAGCGGTTTTGCATTCGGTATGGGGGTAGAAAGACTTGCAATGCTTAAATATGCTATTGATGATATTAGATTGTTCTTTAATAATGACAGGCGTTTTCTTAATCAATTCTAAAGTATTAACAGATAACATAGACAGAACGTACAAAGTATTTAATGGTTAATATTAACTAGTCAGAAATCTATCAAATGCTCGGTTGCAAATTTAACTCAAAAGAGTTAAATTTG
>CAYVMC010000048.1:0-2974 GCA_964452495.1 uncultured Muribaculaceae bacterium
GGTTTTACCGGACGATTATGATTTTTGCCGTTTGCTGAATAATATTATAGACAATGCATTAAACGCAGCGTCCGCGCTTGAAGGCAACAGGGAATGTAAATTTGATATTATAATTGACGAACAAAGCATAATCATCAGAAGCGAAAACGGATTTATCAGTAAAAAATCAAACAAAAAATCCGTTGACCACGGCAACGGCATCGGTATCATAAAAGAGATTGCCGCAAAATACGGCGGTAAATACGCTGCAAGGCAGGATAACGGTGTTTGGTATACCGAAACCTTCCTTGAGAATAAAAAGCCCGCAAACAGCACCCCCCCCCCGAAATTTGGCTTAACTACGCGGTTTTAGACAAATCTCGGGATTAAAAAAGCCCCAACTCCGTACACAAAACGGGGTTGGGGTTAATTTTGTATAAAACCAAATCAACAGAGAATTTGTTTTACTCCGGGAAAGCTTTTTGAGCAGTCAATTATTGTCGCTTACGAGAATTCCGCTCTTAATATCACAACGGTGATTTTATTGCACCACAACAACCGCAAAACTTACTGTTGTTTATTTTTTAACCACAATGAATACAAAACATATTTTTCCCCTTGAAGCAAACTTTAAAACACCTATGTATAACACATAAAATTCATATTGCCGATATTCATTTATAAATTCTCTGATTTTTAAAGTTGCAATAAAAACATTTTTAAAAGTGGGAGACGTTTTTTATGCGCTTGCTTTCCGTTCCCAGAAATCCAGTATGATAAGCATAAAATCCTTTCGTTTACTTTTCCTTTTCAAATATTTCCAAAATTTCATTTACATCATTTATATCTTTAAATTGTTTGGGATAATCATAACCCTTGTTTATTAAAGAAATTATTGTATCAGTGTATTTTTCAGCACCATACTTTTTGATAAACAAGCTATAAGCTCTTGCATCATTTTCACCAACGGCCTCTTTCAAAGCAGAGATAACTGTTTCAGCCCCACCTTCAACATATCCAAAACTACTCAAAGAGCTATGTACTTCAATTTCGTCACTTGATTTTAAACCTAAGTCAAGCAATCCGTTTATTATATCTTGTTTTGCAATGGTTTTCATTAATCTTATTTGTGTTCCTTTACTATTTCTACAACTTCAATATCACCGTCAACAAGCATTTCTAAAATTGATGACTTGTTAAAATTTTGATTTTCCCAATACTTTTCAACAAGAACAAGATTTTCTTTTTTAGTTAATCTGCCGGCAAAACATTTTTCGGCATCACCGTAGAATACATTTCCATTGACTTTTAATTTTACAATCTGAAATGTCGGTCTACCTAAATCAACAAAATAATCAAACCTTTTTTCAGCTTCTTCTAATGTTTTTGAAACATATAAGCAAGCCATCCTTGACGGAAAATTTGAATATTTATTAACTCTGACCTTTTCTAACGCAAGCTCCCTGAGGGCTACAGATGTGTGGTGTTTAAGTTCTGCATTTTCATATTTTTTAGGATTATTATAAATATCTTGAACAACATCCAGCTTTTCATTTACTCTTTGCCAGACGCCATTATGATGATTTTCATCAAAGAGTATATGCTGACCTATGTGCATAGGTTTTTCTGTCGCTACATGATAAGCTATTAATTCTTCCACTTTTATAATTCCTTTATAAATTTAGTCATATTGCTTTCTCCATTGTTTAATCCAATCTAATTGCTTATCAATAAACTCTTCATCAATACAGTCCAAGCCATAGATTTCAACAATAACAGCCTGTAGCTGAAAATGTCTTAATGCGATAAAATCATAGAATTGATTAATGGTAAAATCAATTTGATTGCACTTTGAATACGCGCTCATAAACCTATTGAAAATATCGGTTGTATGTTGAAATTCATTCTTATCAAAATTAAAATAATCTGTGGCATCACACATAACTGCAATATCAAATAACTGCGGAACAAAACAGCATGTATCAAAATCTAACATATAGATTTTATCGTCCTTTGTTTTTAATAAATTACCTCTGTGCAAATCTCCATGGCAAAATCCGCAAGGTAAATCCTTAACGCTATTCCAAAGTTGATTACCAATTTTTATATATTCACTTGTTTTTTTGTCGTTATAATCTTTTCGTTTCAGAATATTTATATATCTATTAACAAAGAAGTGCTTTTCTTGTTTGATCAAATCATTATAATCTTTCATTAAACTGTGCAGCCTGCCAACGAGTTCACCTATTTGCTCAATATTTTCGTCAAGAGCAGGCTCTATGCCTTCGACGAATTCATACATAACAAACAATTTATCGTTACTTTCAAAATACAGTTTATTATCCTTTGTATAAATTATTTTCGGCACGGGAAAATTATTTTTGATAAGATATTCTTGAATATATACAGACTGAATGGCAGGTTTAATAAATACATTGCCGATTATTTTTAAAAACAGTTTGGAATTACCGCTTTTTACAACATATGATATACAACCGCCTTGACGATTGAATTCAACGCTGTCTATTTTGTTTTTATAGTTTTTATTAAGTAAATTTAATATTTCTGTATCATTCATTTTTATAATTTACCTTATCAATATAAAATTGAGGACATCCATTTCATCTTGTTTGAGATTAGTCGTTTTTTATCCATATTATCACTTGATTTTATTATACCTGATAATTTTAAAAAGTAAAGCAGCTGCATACTGCTATATGGCGTTATATGTATTGATATTTTGCACAAATATTAATACCCGATTTTATTGATAAAGCAAAGGATGTTGAAAATCGGCAACAAAAGCCAAACACACAAACAGATAAATCCGAATCATAACGAACAAGGCAGAGAGCATTAACCCCCTGCCTTTACTGCTATACAGAAACAAAAAAATCCGAAACCGTTACCAACGATAACGAGTTTCGGATTTTTCTTTGCTGGTGGAGATGGCGGTAATCGAAACCGCGTCCTGAAACCTCTTATCAAGGCTTTC
>CAYVMC010000049.1:0-2886 GCA_964452495.1 uncultured Muribaculaceae bacterium
GACAGAGGCTTACCTGCTTTCAGCTGTTCAATAGCCTTGTTCTTGATACTCTCAAGATCAAACTCTTCTTTCATAAAAAAAACTGTGTTAGCAAAGTTAATATTTTATTCTTTGCTGACACAGTTTGATTTACATACTCGCCCTCATTAAAAACTACTTTTCTTTAGTTACGCCCTTAAAAGGTGTACCACCTTGTTTGACATCCATGAAACGCCTGGTCTCTTTATCCTTTTTACCCATTGTTCTGTTTGGGGATTAAAAACTTGTGAGCGATTTTTCACTGCGCCATTGCGATGTCCTCCGTCTCCTGATGGTGGTGTTGTCATTTTAAATCTCTTGTAGCGAACGATGGAGTGCTGAACTGAACACCGAACAAAAAGAAAGACGGTCGTTGAGCCGTCTCTTGTATTACATAATAATCCCTTTATAGCAATCTTTGTGCTTCTATATAATTCTATCGATCCTTTTTGAAGTTTGGATAATATTTTGGATTTGTCCACTTTTTTAAGTTGCCCGTTTTCTGAAATAAAAGCACCTCTACACTCTTTGAATATTTTTTGAGCTGAATATCGCGATAGTCCCATATTTTGCAATGCGATTATTTCTCTGTTTGGAGTTCCATACTCTAAAAGCATTGCCCAATTTTCTCCCGCATTTTCTTCTCCTAAAATATTTTTAACTATCATATGGTAATGATTGAAATATTTTTCAAGCTGAAATCGAAGAATTTCCTCTATATCTTCTATAATATTGCCAATTAATTCATTTACATGGATTTTATTCTGTCGATCAAAATCAATAAGTTTATGATTCAAACTTATTTTGCGATGTTGTACGTGATAATATTCAATTGATTCGGAGATAATTTGACTTAAACTTTCGTTGTTAACCCATTTACACATGAGCATCGCAAAATAAGAAAGGGTATTTACATTATTTAATTTAGTATTACTTCCACTCCATCCATATAGTTTGTACAACGTTTTCAAAACATCCAAACATATTTGATACCTAATTTGACTGGGCAGCGTGATATTACGATTTTGTTTATGTAATTCCTTTAAGCACTTAAATGCTTTGTTTTGTTGCGTTAATTCTATTTTATCATTTGAATTTAAAATCTGGAAAGGTATTTCATTCGATGCCGATTTTGATTTTGCCAATTCAATTATATCTGTTTTATTGCTTTCGATTAAGGCCGATATAATAGGACTATGATAACCCGTTTTAGGTTCCAAAGTGTCAATACAAATGATATTGGCTATATATTCTATTATTTCTTTTTTTTCTTAGTTCCTTTAATTTCTTGTTCTTGGAGTAGTTCTTCAATTTTCTTTAAATTATTATTGATTACATCATAAACCGTAGGCACGAGTTGTATGTCTTTTTCTTTAAAAAAAGTTGCTTTTTCCCAACTTGAATTTTCGTGTTTGACACAGAAAACATTACCTTGTAACTCTTTCGCAAGACGTCCGGCTCGGCCCGCCAAGTTCCAAAAATCAATAGGTTTTAATACCTTTTTTACTTTTTTATCATCTAAAATGAACAAATTTTGGGTGGGCATATTTACTCCCTCCAATAAGGTAGAAGTGCAGAAAATATAACTCAAATGCCCATCGCGATACAAATCCTCAATTAAGTTACGAATCAATTGGGGCGTATTTCCGAAATGATATGCAACTCCTTTCTGAATTAAATCTGCGAGATAATAGTCCGGATGAATATATTCTTTAATCAGCGTAACAGCCCGTGCGAGTTCTTTGTTTTCAATACATTTTATATTTTGAGCAAAATCTTTCGCGTAATTTATGGTTTTCGATTTATTATTGCAGTATATCAGGTTACTGCGTTGTCCGAAGCGCAACAATACATCATTTATGGACGAAATATCATCCAGCACTGGATAATGTATCGGTATGAACTCATCATCCATGCAATATGACAAACTCTTCTCAAATAGATCTACGAAATATAAGTTTTGTGCAACTGGCGTTTCTTTGGTTTTAAAGCTGTTATCAATACCATTATTCCGAAACATAGATAGCAAAATTTCGGGATTGGACACGTTGGGCGAGGCAAAATATAGTTTTATATCCGGATATTTTTTCACTGTCTTCTCGATAGAAGTATGAGTAGTTATGCTGCGAGGATCTTCCGTCTGTGCCAACTTATGCGCTTCATCCACGAAAAGAAATCCTATCGAAGGATTCTTTTCCTGCGATATGTAACTGATTAAACGTTCTGGCGTTAGAATCAAGACATAATTACATTGTTTATTTACAGGTAATTCTGCTATATTCGAGTTGGTAACTATTTTATAACTATTGGCCTCCAATAATGCCCTCATTTCAGACTTCAACTCAATAGCATATTGATTTATCAAAGCACGACTCGGAACCAATATGATAAAGTTCTCCGGCGGTATGTTTTGAATTGCGCAGCGTAAAAATGCTTTTATGATAAAAGACTTTCCCATAGAAGTCGGTCCGGAAAAACTGAACTCGCGAGATGAAATCAATTTTGAGAACAGCTTATATTGAATATCCGTAAAAATCTGCCCCTTCGCTACCCGGAACTTCTTGGATCAGTTTTTTTTGCCTCATTCTCCGACTCTAAATAAGCTATGGCAGGGAGAAATTGCCTAAATTACTGTAAACTGCTTTTGCAACATTCTAATAATAAGAATTATCCTTGTAATAAGGATTCAAATAGGTGATAATCTTATAGGCATAATTTCGGGCCTCGGAACGAGAAGAAATAGATAAGAGATCTGCAAATCGCAACAAATCACGAAATTCTTTTTCGGTATATTTTTCTTCTATGTTAATATTCAATGAAGTCATTTAAACTTATGTTAGATTCTTAAATGTATATTAAAATGTTAAA
>CAYVMC010000050.1:0-2845 GCA_964452495.1 uncultured Muribaculaceae bacterium
TTAAACATCTATAACGTCCAATATGTCCTACGGTATCCTGAATACGATGCAGATCCTCTAAATACTCATTCTTCAAGCTTGTATCATCAGTAGCTAATAATACTGACAATGGTACGGTAACCATATTTCCTCTCATTTTTTTATCAAATTTAATCATGCAAGGATGATATCCCTCTGATTTTATCCTAACTCGCCCGTCGGTATCTCGAAATAGATTCAGTTCAGAAATGAGAGTGTCCCTAATATATGGCATTTTTATACTCATATCAGAGAAGAAATTTCCGCCGGAGTATAATACAGGTACCTCTCTCTCATCCTTAGTGCTGATGATGCTATATGGCTGTATACAATGAGAATGGCTTCCGAAAATATAATCAGCGCCTGCATCAGCCACCATTTTTATAAACCTTTCTTGTCTTTCTGTAATCTGGTCTGTATACTCTCTCCCACAATGGCAATAAGCAATTATAAATTCGGCTCCATTTTTTTTAGCAGCCTGTATATCATTTTTTATTTGTTTTTCATTGAAATTACTAAACAAAGATTTCAATCCCGCCTTAGTAAAATTCACTCTTTTCATCGCTTGCCGCGCCTGATCAAAATATGAGACAATCCCTATTTTTATTCCATTTACATCAATTAACAGGAATCTCCTATCATTTATACCTGCAAACATACCCGTATGCATAATTTGAGCACGGTTCAATGCATCTAATGTTTCAAAAACACCTTGGACTCCGGTATCATAAGCATGATTCTGTGCATTTATCACAACGTCAAAACCGGCATTTTTAACACTGCTTAAAAATGCGTCCGGTGCGTTCAAATGAACCCTGTCGTCCAAAAAATACGCTTCATCAGAATAAACAAATGAATGCGCCACCATAGATTCCATATTTCCTATGACGACGTCACCGTCCTTAAGTATTGCTTTAACATATTGGAATCCGTCATCAAAAAAGTAAGTCGTCCCATCGAAGGCCGCCTTCATTTGCCTTGGACGGCACATTAAATCCCCTGTCATTAAAATTTTGACTTCACTATTCTTTTTATTTTCTTTTTTCCTATAAACTCCTTCTGATAACGAAAAACGAGAAGGCGACGATTTCATCTCATACTTTTCACGGCCATAGACTGTATCCATTGGTGTGCGAATTTCAAACATATCTATAGCACATTTCAATTCCCAATCGGAATAAAACCTTTTTTCAGAGCAATCCGGCACCATTGCGGAACTCAATTCTAACGGCTTGTCACTCACCACAGTTATTTTAAATAAATTAGCTGTCGCAGCATCGCAAATAATTGATGTGCATTCATCAAAGGAATCTCTTCCTATGATATCAATATTTTCCGGTAATCTTATTTTTTTCAGGTCAGTACATCCAACAAACGCTCCTTTATCAATTTCTTTTAATTTGTTATGTAATCTTACCCTCGTTAAACTGCAACAATTTCTAAATGTATTCGGATATATACGCTCTACTCCATATGGTATATATACATCAGATAATAGTTTGCAATTTTCAAATGCATTTTCTCCAATATAATTCAGACCACTTGGCAGCTTATATTCTTTTAACGAGCGATCAAGAGTCATTGTAATTCCTATACCGGTTTTTACATAATGATATAGCGCTTTTAAGCAGGCGCAATTTTTAAATGCTCCCTTACATATAGTTTTAAGCTCATATGGTAAAACGACTGTATCTAACGACTTGCACCCCTCAAAAGTAAATTGATTGATAGTCTCCAATTCAGAAGGAAGCTCTACAAACTCTAATGCAGTACAATTCTTAAAAGCATTTGCTCCTATTACTCTTATTGATGTGGGCAGAATCACGCTCGTTATTTCCTCATTATTTTCAAAAGCTCCTTTCTTAACAACCTCTATATTGTATCCATTTATTATTTCAGGTATGACTATATCCGAACATGCTATATCATCAGATAAACCCACAATTCTTGCATAAGAGTTTTTATCCCTTTCTTTAGGATGTACGACTTCATATAAAACACCGTCTTTATTTATATATTCATTTTTCTGTATTGATCCTTCCTTCTCTACCTCCCCCTTTACGCTCTTCATACTATCCCCTTCTAAAGGGTCAAAGGCTCTTTCATGAATTTTATCCACATGAGGTGCGATTTCCTCAGAATTAAGCAATTTGCAACCTAAAAAAGCGCCCTCACAAATTCGGTTTAGGCTGTATGGTAACTTTATATCCTTTAATTTGACACATCCTTCAAAACAACTTCTATTTATCGTTTTTAATCCCTGCGGTAATTCAACTTTTGATAACGAGGTGCAATTTTTAAATGCCTCTGCGCCAATTACTCTAATACCTTCCGGTATTTTAATCTGCACCAATCTCTGATTGCCTGAAAACGCAGCTTTTTTTATCACTTCAACATGGATTCCGTCAATTTCAAAAGGTATGCATATAATCTCTGCATCTGTGTCTACTCCATTGATTCGCACATATTGTCGTGTTTTATCGTCATTATAAAAGACTTGATAGAGAAGTCCTTCTTTTGTCACCTTCTGTGGTACGGCATTATGGAATAATCCCAATCTTTTTAGATATCGCCTAACTATTTTTTTCTCCTGAAACATACCTTTTTCCTCTCTACATTTGATATGCAATTTTATAATTTTCCCGTTCCTTTTTTCTCTAAAAAATCTTCCCTCGCCTCAAAATTTTTTAGCTTCAGATCGACCTGTCCGTCACCGACTAATTCTTTCGTCATCCGTATGAACTCGTCTGACAGATCGCTGGCATAAAACGAACTTTTCCCTCCGCCTTCAATGGCGAGCATGTTGTTGTTCCACAAATATTTTTTT
>CAYVMC010000051.1:0-835 GCA_964452495.1 uncultured Muribaculaceae bacterium
ATTTCTCCATCTACAGAAGGTTTATGTGTAATTAGTTCGACAAAAGAAAACAACAAATTAATAGTTGTTATTAATGTTAAAAAAGGAAACAAACTTTTTTATATTAGAAAGTATGGACCAAGTCTTACAGGTTGTTTTTATCGTGATGAACTATCTTGTAAAGCTATGAGTGAAGAGCAAATTGAACACAATTTCAGATTGTCATTAGCTAATGATGACTTATTAAAAGAAACTCCTGCCACATATAAACCAATTACATTTAGACAACTTAAAAATCTTTATGAAGAAAGAGGAGTAACCTTAAATAACGACACCTTTGCTTTAGAACTGGGTTTATATACTAAAAATAATGAATATAACAAAATAGCTGAACTTTTATCTGATAGAAATCGTTTTATTTTTATTTATGCAAGATTTAATGGAAATACAAAAGCATTATTAAGTGAAACAACAGATTTTGGCAAAATCTGCATATTAACTGCCGTTGAAAAACTCATTCAAAGATTAAAATTTGAAAATAGATGTTTAACTACTAACGCTGTTGGCGAAAGATGTATTAAGTATTTAGTGGATATAGATTGCTTAAAAAAGGCTATATATAATGCTCTTATTTATAACGACCGGTTAAATGGAGAAACACCTTCTGTTTATTGTTACTCTGATCGTATAGAAATATTGTCATATGGAGGTTTACCATATGGACAAACAAAAGAAAACCTCCTTAAAGGCATTAGCAATCCAAGAAGTGAAAGTTTCATAAAGATACTTAAAGATTTAAAACTTATTAAAGAAAATGGATATGGAATACCTTTAATCGTTTCTAAATATGGTGAAA
>CAYVMC010000051.1:845-2834 GCA_964452495.1 uncultured Muribaculaceae bacterium
TAGTTATTGATGATACTTACATCCTTATTACTTTGCCTTTCAATAAAGATGTAATAAGCAGTTTAAATAAAAATGAAGTTAAATAAAAAAAAGCTCATGATTAGTTTCTGTGGGTAAAATTTATTTTGTTCTTATAGCAAAACATCCGATTATATCGTAAGAATTTAACCAAAATATCTATATAAAAAATTAATAGTTTTTATAATGAATAAAATTGACTAAAAAATAAAAATGTCATACCTTTTCAATTGCGATATTAAGGAGAAAAAAGTATGACACTTCAAACATTAATAAAAAAAAGTTTTTAAAGTCAATAATGCTAATGTAGTACCTTCTATTGATGAATCCACAAAAACAATATATTTAGATGTCGATTTCAATAAATCTCACAAACATCGTTGTCCTATTTGTGGAAAGAAATCTCCAATCTACGATACATGTAAAGATGTTAGAGCTTGGCGTGCAATGGATATAAATACGTATAAAGTAATAATCAGAGCACAGCTTGTTAGAGTTTGTTGTAAAAAGCATAATGTGCGAACTGAAAGTGTGTCTTGGGCAAGACCAGGATCAAGATTTACACGTGATTTTGAAAATCAAATAGCTTATCTATCTTTAACACAAACATTGAAAGATGCATCAAAAACCTTAAGGATTGCTTGGAACACTTGTGGACCAGTTATTAAAAGAGTTTTAAATGATGTAGAACCAAACATTGAAGATCGATGGAATGGCTTAGAAGAAATTGGTGTTGATGAAACAAGTTATAAGAAAGGACATAAGTATATTACAATCATTGTTGACCTTGTTAGGAAGCAAGTTATTCATGTATATGAAGGTAAGGGAGAGGCCGGTTTTGAAAATTTCCTTGCAAAACTCACTCCAAATCAAAAAAATTCAATTAAATTAGTCGCTGGAGATGGTGCGAAATGGATTGCTAAAGTTGTAGAAAAAGAATTGCCGAATGCTAATTTTTGCCTAGATCCATTCCACATGAAAGAGTGGCTAATAAGTGCACTTGATGTATCAAGAAAAGAAATGTGGAGAGAACTTAAAGCATTCAAAGATAGCAAACCTGAAAAAGGAAAACATACAAAAACACCTGAAACAATCGAGAAGTTAAATAACTATAAAGAAGCAACTAAATTTGCAAAATACACCATAGGAAAGAATAAAGAAAACCTATCAAGCATAGAACTTGAATATATAGATAAACTAAAGGAAGCGTACCCAAAATTATATAGTTGTTATGAAGCTAAAGAGATATTTTCCGAAATACTTAAAATGAATGATATCGAAGCGGCAGAAGTAGCACTTAAAGATTGGATTGATGATGTGTCACGTATGGAGAATGATGCCATGAGAAACGTTGCGGAAAAGATAAAGACTAGATTTAAACAAATTATAAATACAATTAAATACCGCCTATCAAATGCAAAAGTTGAGGCGTTTAATAATAAAATCAAAGTGCTTATTAAAAAAGCATATGGATTTAGAAATTTAGATAACCTAATGTCGTATATTTACATTACTTGTTCACCAATATCTTCAAAAATACAACCTGCTTATTTAATGGAATCTACCCACAGAAACTGATGATGCTTCTAAAAATTTTCAAAAAGCCCGTATTAATAATGTAAGACCAGATGTATTAAAGTAATTTATTTCTTCTATATTTTCCACAAATACCTAATTTTTGCGGGCTTTTTATGAAAAATCACACGATTTTTCAATTATTTTGGCTTAGTTCTTCATCTATTGCTTTAGCAGCTTTTTTGCCAGCTGCAATCGCGTGAACAACAGTGGCTGGTCCAGTCACAGCATCTCCTCCAGCGTAGACATGATCTACTGATGTTAAACCAGTTTCATCGTTAGTTATATAATATCCTTCCTTATCTGTTTCAAGCTCAGGAATTGATTCTTTAATTAATGTGTCTGGTATAGAACCTATTGCAACAATAATAGAGTCGACTTCTAACATCTCATATT
>CAYVMC010000052.1:0-590 GCA_964452495.1 uncultured Muribaculaceae bacterium
GATAATTTGGTATTCCGGGTTGTTTTATACAGCCTTTTGTGTTATATAGATATTAGAGAAATTATATTCAGTAAAGGATAACTAAGAATTATACTAGCAAATGAGAATAAAAGTATGGATTATATTAATGAAATTGTAAAGGAAATGCTTAACGGAACATTCTCTGTGTTTTGTGGAGCAGGTGCTGATTGCGACGCAACGAAACAACAATGGGAAGATATATTTAACGAAAAAACTAAAAAGTTTTACAAAAAAGAATCTTCTGATATATACTTCCTTGCAGATTTAGAAAAAAAATATTACAATTCAAAATCGTTTCTCAATGATATTTGCGATAATTTATTAAAAATTTCAAATATAGAATCAAAACATATTAATAACATTGTAAATCTTAATATCAACCAGATCTGGACAACAAATTTTGATAATATAATTGAAAACACCATAAAAAGAAAACTTGGATTTTATCCCACAGTAATAAAAGAATCCTCTGATTTATTTACACAAAGCCTTAACTCCCGATATATTGTGTATAAACTTAATGGATGCGTCACAAAACCAGATACTATGATTCTGACAAAAAGTGATTT
>CAYVMC010000052.1:600-2106 GCA_964452495.1 uncultured Muribaculaceae bacterium
AAAGGCAAAGTACATTATCGATTTTTGAAATGCAACAATGTTGATTCAAAAGAGTATTATTCTTATGAATCTAAATACTATTATGACAATTATAATATAAAAACTATTTATATTGACAACTATTCACAAGTCGACTTGTATTTGCAAGAACTATATAATAGATTCTGTAATCATAATGTGTTTATTTCTGGTTCTTTTAGGCAATTGAAGTCTAATGACGAAAGAGTATATATAGAAAGCTTAGTGAACTCTTTAATACAAAAGTTGACTAACAACAATTTCAATATATATTCCGGAAACGGAAGAGGGCTAGGAGAAATCGTAGTTGCACAAATAAGCAAATGTAATTCTGAAAAAAGATTTGTTAATCGACCTTTGATATTCACAAATGATAGTATTGAAGAAAAACAAAGAAAAAATAAAATAATAATAAAGGATTGTGATACGATGATTATTATTTGTGGGCAAGATAACTCATTGTTGTCGAGCAGAAATGTAATCGATCAGTTTTCAACATTCTTAAATCAAAATGAAGAAAAGTATCGTCTAGTTATACCTTTACCGTCAACAGGATATGCAGCTAAGAAAATATTTGATTCACCAGAATTCAGAAGTTGCAATTGTTTTTTAACCAATCGTTCAGCATTTGAAAGACTGGAAAAATTAAATAATACAGATCAAATATCAGATTTAGTTGTTAATTTAATCAAAAGTTACAAAATCGAAAACGAATAAACTATAATATTCTCCATTATTTGCAGTTCTCGTTTTTCATCAACTAAAACATCTAAGCAGTTTTGATGATAAATATAATTCATTGTTTTGCTATGAAAATAACTTATCTTTTGACAAGACGCAAGAACTGTATATAAAGAAAACAAAGAAGCAATTCTCATGTTGTAATTCGTCTTTTTTATGTTCTGATATTCAACAATCAAGGTGTATAGTAAATTAGTTTTGTCTTGAAAATTGATTTCTATATCACTAATACTTTGGTATTTGCAATTTGTTAATTCGTCACACGTTATTTTGGAAATAACATGTAAAGCAAGAGTGTTAAAATCTGATTGATCCTTGATGAGCTTAAAGACTAATGTTTTAAATATTTTAAATTCCCCTTCAATTTTTTCCGGAACACTGTATAGAAATACAGGAAATAGAAACACTTCGCCCTTATTATATCTGCGTACAAGTATTTCAAATTCGTCTAAACATATATTTCCATTTATAAAATTATCAGAATAAAACAATACTGCGTATTTTACATTTGGATCATTAACGCCTTTTTCGATATTGGTTTTTATTCTATTATCGCCAAGATATATGTTTCTTCTATCGTACCAAACCTCTAGTCCGAAATTGGACAAAAAATGATAAAAGTCATTTATTATAGGTAATCTATCTTTTACCGAAAAACATAAAAAAATCATTTTGTTCCCCAAATAAAATTTAATATTAGATAATTCTTAGTTATCCTTTATTTATTAGTAATTAATAAAGCACTCA
>CAYVMC010000053.1:0-2035 GCA_964452495.1 uncultured Muribaculaceae bacterium
TTAAGCTGCAAAAACCGCCTTTCGCACTCTTCCTTCCACTCTTTATATTTATCTGAAATTAATCGTCCCATACAAGCCACCTATAAGTTAAAATCCCGTTCCTTCGATTATTTTAATCTGTAATTCTATCTTTTCAAGCAATTCATCAAAAGTAATAATCTCTACACCTTTTAACTCATTTCTAAACGCTTCAAACGTCGATTGTTCGACTACTGTTTGCGGTATTTTACCTATAATCAAAACACTTTTTATATTGTCCGCATTAAATATTAATTTGTGTTCATCATTATATGCAGTAGTCCAATACTGTTTATACAATGTATCTTTTTGCTTTATTATCTGACTTATCGCACCAGCAAGCTCATTACTAATGCGGTATTCATTTTGTCTATAACTCGTTATTAAAGGTTGCTTTGCATCCTTTATTTCAATAATTGCACAGTTCCCTGTTTTTATATTTTTTAACCCAAAATCAGGTTGAATCCCACCCCTTCTATCATAGCATTTACCGCCGACATAAAACTCATCTTGAAATAATATGTAGGGCGCTACAAAAATTTGAGACAAAATCCAATTATATTTTTTTAAAAATGGATGCCAATATTCTCTTTCACCACCATAATCTAAATGGGATTGCATATCATTCCTTATATTCTTCAGATTTTGTAATGTAATATTTCCATTTATAGAATCCAAATCGGACATTGATAAAGTTTCAAACAAATCCCTGTCACTTTTATACTTTCTTAATATATCACGAACACCGCCTTTGGTATCCACAGAAACAAATGTATTAACCTCTGCCACCTCTAACGCAAATGTTTCAACCAAGAAATTCATAAATTTCTGCATTTCATCGCCGGAAACATTAAAAACTTCAGCAGTAACAGACTCATAATCACCAAACTCACGCTTACCTATTTTAAAGGGCTTGTATTTTTGCAATTCAACCTTGTAAAGAACAACATCATGCCTTGTATTATGAACTGTATACATAGGAGTTATTTTTATTCTTTTCTTCTTTGAACACGCAATATATTTTTCTTCACCGTTCTCAATTTGTTCATACACGGAAAATTCCTCTGATTGGCCTAAATTAATATTTTGATTTTGTGATTCCTGTTTAATATTCATAATGTTTTACCAAAAATATTTATCGATCTAAAATATCGTTTATAATTTTAAAGCAAGTTGGGTTACTCCATTTTTCTATAATAGGGATTTCGTATTGATCCAAAAAACCTTTACTTTTTAGTTCTTGAATTATACTAAATGCTTTCTTTGATGGACTTACCCACATACTCGTATTGCCAGTAAAGATGTTAATTTTTATACAGGCATCTTGACGAAGCTGTATCCCTTCATATGAATTTAACCCGTCCTCCATTATAACACAATATTCCTGCTTTTGCGCTTCCGTCAATCCCCGTAAATCATCAACATCATACAATATATTTTTCTTAATAGTGGGTATACCTTGCGGAAGCGGAGCATTATAAAGTGGATACTTTTTACTTTTAATCTCTTCTTCTTTTTCTGCTGTCAGCCCATTAATAAACCTAAACAACTCTTTATCATAAGGAACAAAATCCAATGTCAATACCTTTGGCAGTCCTTGTTTGCACAAATCACGAATGTGTATAATATAAAACTCTAACCTTTTCTTCAATTCATAAAATGAATTAAGCGGAATTGGTTTATAATCCATATCTTTATGCGCATAATTTTTATCTCGCTCATAATAAATCCGTTCTACAATTTTATCCTTACTACATAATTCTTTTTTCTTCCTTGGAAACGAGTTATCTAAAACCGCACAAACGTCAATATAAAAATCTTGCAGTATTGAATCAACTTTTTCTCGAAGATTAATATTAGCTATTTTAGCTACATTCTCTGCAATATACCAAACGCTATCGACGCATTTCTTTGCATTAATAATGTATCGTGCTAACTCCCACTGTGTCATATGCTTTTCCTCAAATTAAATAAGCGGGTGTTTTTTGAAGTCCCACGAGGTTTCGTAACTGTCCCA
>CAYVMC010000054.1:0-1923 GCA_964452495.1 uncultured Muribaculaceae bacterium
TTTCAATTGACCTTTTTCATTTTTTATAAAATACCGTTCTTGATCTAATTTAGAAAAGCAATCTTCTAATGCTTTTCTCTCGCCATTTGCAGGAGTAAATACACAGTTAGGATTATTTTGAATCTCCTTTAAATAACTAGTATAACCTAACTTTTTCATGTGCTTTTCACGACAGTCATCCAACGTGTCCCGATCAAATAGTGCTTTGAATTTGATCTCCCATTGTATGCAGAGGTGGGTAACATCAAAAATAGGCTGCCCCCTGCAATCAAATATTATATAGGCATTGAGATCTCTGTTAAGAAGCTCTGCAAATTTTTTGATACAAGCTTTATCTGTTTTACCTTCAACAAGCAGTGTCGTTTTGGAAAGATTGAAAAGAATTTCCGATGTTAGTTGTACCCCCATGTCGTTGCATATTGTGCGTAGTGATGGATCGTTACAGGCGTAGCATTTCACTTTCGTACCTTTATCTCTTTCCATTTCAACGTTATGTATTGTTCCGAAGTTTTCGGGAATCATATATGAGCTGTGGGTTGCGTATATGACTTTTATCCCGCGTTGTGCCAATTCTGTAAGTTGGTCGCGCACTTCCGTTTGTGCTGACGGATGTAACATTGCGGCAGGTTCGTCTATTATGAAAGTATCACCATTATTGAGTGTGCTTTTCAGGAAATAATAAGTAAAGTACCACCTGCGCCCTGTGCTGGATTGATTCAGATTTATTAGCTTTTCATTCTCTTCAATATAAATAGTTGGTTTTCCGTCAACATTTTTTATCTGAATATTTTTAAACATTCCTTTATCGAATGATGGAATATGGGAATTGAGGTAATTTTCAAATTCCTTTATAGCCGTATCATCAAGGTTAATTTGCTTGTTGCTACCCAAAGAAGCGAGTAACTCTTCTTTATTGTCACCATTATAAACTTGTAAAAGATAAGTTTCAATTATATAGTCGGTTGCTGTAAAATGTTGATACGTTTCATGCCCTTGTTGCGAAAATATCAGGTCATTATTAGTGTTTTTTAAAAACAAACACTTCGTCCCTAAATAATCTTTTATTTTGGATAGAAAATAATAATTTTTATTTTCCGTATATGTGCGACTATCTGTCAAAGACTCCGAAATTTTTTCTGCACGATCTTTTAATTCCGCAGATAGACGGGTGATTCTTTCGCATATAGCGGATGTTTCTTTATTTAACTTTGCAATTGCGTTTTTAATCCCGCTGGTATTTATATGTATATACTTTTTTTCAAATTCCGATAAACCAGGATCTATATATTTCAGTTGAAATTTCAGCTCATTCAAGCCATAGAAGTAAATACCGTCGGAAATAAAATGTATGGCGTTCTTGTTATCGTCAAACTGACTGATCAATTTATCTATAAGCTCTAATGCTTGTTTACAATTTTGCTCTATAGTTGTTTTTAATGTATGAAAATTTGTGGTATGGTTTTTTTCGAGGTTGAAACATGATAATAGTTTGTTGTCGTCTGCTGCAATTGAGTCGACTATATCGGTATACTCTATTAAGGATATTTTTAAATCTTTTGCAAGCTGTTTTACATCTATCAATTCTCTTTCAATTAATGGAACTATGTTTTTTGATTCTATTGTGTTGATTCTGAGTTCATTGCCATCATTGTAAGCAACTATTTCACTCTTATTTTTATCGTATTTGATATTTGGTATTAATTGTGATACTTCGTTCGCATCTAATAGTAAATGAATTTTGTATTTCAGCTCGCTTTTATTGTCGCGGTAAAATGGATGTTTTGAGTTCAACTTAAATATCTGTTCTAATGCTTCTAAAATATTTGTTTTACCACTGCCGTTTTTACCGATAAGGGTAACAACTTCGCATTCCTTAAATTCTATAGATACAGGCGAAGTTATAGATTTATAGTTGAGTATGTC
>CAYVMC010000055.1:0-1878 GCA_964452495.1 uncultured Muribaculaceae bacterium
ACACCACCAAATGTAACGAAATGTAAAAAAAAGGTAAAAAAAATTAAAGTTTTTAAAAAAGGTGCCGTAAACATGAATACAAGGGAACAAGCAATCAAGGAAAAAGCACAAAATGGGAATGGCGGCATCACAAGCAAGACTTTTGACACTCACGGCGCGATTACACGACGTAGAGTATGAAGCTCAAGCAATTCAAAATGCAAAGCTGACACTTGCTGATCAAGAAGATGCAATCTACCAGGAATATTTAGATGCCCTTGATGCTACCTGTATAACGGGGATATTAGTACAAGACGGTACCCAATCAACGGTAGCAGCTACGTTCCAGAACTTATGCGGCAGCTGGGAAAATACCTTAGCAGTAGGCTCCGGTAATCTGGCATACGGTATAGTAAACCAAAGTACCGGAAAACTGTATGTTACCCAGGAAGTATATAACGGTTACAAGAGTTATTCAGGAAGCGATGCAGACGAATTTGCATTAATGATGTTAGGTTTTACTGAAGACGAGATAGACGCATATATTAAGTACAGGGATACTAAGGGTACGTTCTATCCTTTAAGTGATACAACAAGCAGTACAGCCTCAACAGGAATAGTTAAGGTAGATCCTACAGTTGATGAATATTCAAGTTCAAATACTTATTATATTAAGAACGAAGAAGGCGGGTATTCAGTGTGTTCTGACATATCGTCATATACAACCCGTGATTCTGACGGAAATACAATATTTGATGTTGATGCATTTGATGATGTAGAGCTTTATACAGAAATACCGGAAGATGATACTACTACAACACCTGATGATACAATTATTGATTTATATGCAATTAACGAAAAATTATCAACAAGTGAAGGTAAGTATTACCAAAACACCTTCCAGATGATATTGGAGTGCGGCGGATGTCAGGTTATAGATTCAGATGCCAAGAACAGTTCTGATTGGTTAACATCAATGGTAGAGCAGGGTCTTGTCGGAATTTACATTCTATCAGAAAGTACGGATGAGGAAGACGGATACAAATTTGAGCAAACGAGTACATCCAGCAGTAGTTATTTAAGTGACACATCTGTTTCCTCAATAGACAGTACGGCCTTAAAGAAAGCTGAAGCCCAATACAATAAAGATTTAAAAGCAATAAACCGTAAAGATACGCAATACGATTTAGAATTAGAAGAATTAGAAACAGAGAGAACATCACTTACTACAGAGTTAGATAGTTTACGCACAGTAATTGACGATAATATTGAGCGTACATTTGGCGTATTCAGTTAAAGAATTATTATTATTTTTCCTTTTCCCTTTTTCCTTTTTTGTGCCACTTACAGCAAGTGGTTTTTTTTGACAAAAAAAAGAGACCTTATGGTCTCAAGCTTTCCTAATTTTCCTTTTCCAGTATTTCTGCTTTCCCTTATTTTATTATGCTATAAAATTTGTGCCAAATCTGTTAGCGCCGTAGAAGAAAGATTCCTGCATCATTTGTTTGAAGTTTTTATTTCTTATTACTTTATTACCAACTTTAGTATTTGCGATATCTTCGATGGATTGTTTGTAGAGGTTTCCAGCAATTGAAGAAACGAATGCTTTTACGTTAGATTCTTCTACTGTTTCAATAACTTCATTTACTTCTTGTTCTTCTTGTTTAGTGATAACTGTAGTAGTGAATAGCATTTTTATTATCTCCTGTGGAAAGCTCTTACATATATACAAAGTATATCCTCAGGAAATAATTGCTTTTTTTGATACAAAATTTAAGCGTTTTGTTACATTTCTTAACACCCGTTTCGCAAACCCACACCGCACAACAATTACAGCCCGCATATTTAACAATCTCAATTTTCTCGTTTTTGCCGTTTTCTTAATGTTTCTTAATAATT
>CAYVMC010000056.1:0-1878 GCA_964452495.1 uncultured Muribaculaceae bacterium
ATTTATTAACTTCTTTCTTTGAAAAATCAAGGTTATTAGTATCAATATTTTTTCTGGCATTATAAAATTGCAGAAATCAAACTAAATCTTAGTTCTATCCATTTGAGTTCTAAGGTTATTTTTCTTGCTAAACGCTATATAGTTACCAGTCCATTTATTGACTAATAACTTGTTATGTAAATATTCTTTGCTTAATTTCTCTTTTTCTTCGCCTGTGGCTTTGTTTAAAGCGTTTTTTGTTGTTTCTAAACGTCTTTTATACTTTCGTATATTTCTTTCAAAATAACGCTGTTTTTGATGGTTTAAATACATATCTTCATTTTCTTCCAATCCATACTTTTTTAAGTTGTTTGTCATTGTTTCTGGATTAAAGGGTGTAAATGTATGTCTGCAATTATACCCGCAAAGTCCTCCACCTGTTCCATAGCCAGTATTTTCTACAAAATCTTTATAATTTTCCATATATTATGCACCTTCATAATTATAGTTGTTTGACATACGGACTACTGGTATCTTGTCCCAATCGACTTTATATACTTGCCCTTGCCAAATATCGTGTGAAAGATACTCTGGATTTGGATTTTCAATGTGTCTTGCTCCTAAATGCGAACTTACCAATACATGATTGTACCCACTTTCTTTTGCTCTAATTAAATTTAAATCTCCATAACATTTGTTTACTCCTGTGACTACCGCTCGTCTTACCGCAACATCTAAATTGTCTTTATGCCCACTTGGATATTCTACTTTTAAATCACTTTTTCCTATTTCTTTTACTGCTTCTGTGATAGCCTGTGAATAGCTTTGCATACCACTTATTACTTTAAAATGTACTTGGTCTAATTTATCAATTAATAATTTTTGACTTGCTTTTGCTGTGGTACGTGTCAGATTATGTACTGTTCCTTTGGTAGAAGATAGATAATAATTAAAAACATCTCTTATGTATCGAGATGTTTCTAGGCTAAATGGCTCTTTTTGACCGTTGTCTATTATTAATTTTACAGTCGGTTTGTATAGGAATATTCCAGCATTTTGGAATATTTGATTTATTTCTTCATCAGAATATTTTGTCATTTTCTTTATGTATGCTTGTATTTTTTCTAAGTGATACCCTAATTCTTGGAGTTTAAATATTCTGTACTGGGCTGTACTGCCGATTACTCCTGTTTTCATTATCCTGTCTACTATATCATTAAGAGCATACTGTACTAAATTATCATACATTTCTATCAATCTGTCTGTCGCTCGATAAAAATATTCCACTCGATTTTTCATTAATTAATCTCCCCATCAATAAAATGAATACTTGAGTTTTCCGGTTTTTCATTATCAACTTCCGCAATCTTTAGCTTTGCTACTTCTTCATCTTCTCCGTACCACTTTTCTCGATACTCTACCCTTGACATTACATCTACTGCCATATCTTGTCTGTCTTGCAGTCTTTCCTGTTCCTTACTTTCTATTATTGAATCATCAAAATCAATGCTTATGTTTTCATCTGAAATAGTAAATATATTAGCTTTTCTTCCAATTTTGGCTATTGCGTGAACTAACTCTATCAATGCACTTTCGAGTACCTGTTCATGCTTTTTAATTGTCCTAAACAGATCTGAATTTTCGCTTATTACTTCTGTTGCGGTTTTAGATACCACGTTATTATCAAACTTGAAATAATTATTTCCCATGCCAAGTTTTGTAGATAATAGATTTAAGTTTGTTTGGAGTGCATTGCTAAGTTCGTTAACACGTAACTCACCATTGACTTCTTGAACATAATTAGCTTTATTATCCGAAAAATTAACGTCTAGAATATAAAAAAGTACGTCTGACGGGTCAAATGCATTTTTAAAACATCCGTCAGATCCGACTTTCATT
>CAYVMC010000057.1:0-1862 GCA_964452495.1 uncultured Muribaculaceae bacterium
GTGAGCCAAATTTGTTTAATTTTGACCTCGTAAATTTTTAGTGGACACTACTGATAAAATATAAACAATATGTGGTTTAAAAAAATTTTTGTGGTTCTCAGCGTTCTTTCGATATGCACCTCAATGGCTTTTGCTCAGACAACCTATTCACCTATGGTTAAAAGCAAAAATAATAATTGCATAATTGAAAAGGTGCAATTAACCAACAGTGAAACGATTGTTACCATCAAAGTCCCTCGTTCTAGGCAAGTGGGCGGTTGGGTAAGGTTTAGTTCTGCGACAGTTTTAGTTCCTTCTGATGCATGGAGTATCAATGATGCGAGACGTTCAAATTTGGAATTTCCAAGTGCTCCGCCATCTTCTGAATATACGCAATTATATGTAGATGCTATCAGACGAGTTCGAGAAGGTAGAGAAACCATGAGTAATGCTGGTTTTTTAATTCGCAGTTTAGGTGCTGACCGCCTAGATACTAGATATAAAATTACGGGGAAAGGACGAGATTTTTATTATTTTGAACTCCACTTTGATAGATTACCTTATGGTTGTGAAGATGTATATATCAGAGAACTTATAGATGGCGGATTTGAATGGGCTGGCATTCAAATAAATAATCCATATCCAAATGTTCCTAATATTGGGCTGAATGAAATTCAAATTAAACAGAAAATTGATAGCAAAAATGATGGTATTGTTGGTATCTATGAAGGATTTTCTGGCAACAAATATAAGTTAGCTTGTATAAAAGATGGCGATGTGTACAAATTGATTTATATGGGCAGTCAAGAAACGCTTAATCAATGGAGACTCGGCGATGTGAAAGCAATACTTAGAGCAAGTGCTACTCCTGGCTTTTTCAAAGCTAATTGGTATATGGCAAATAAAACCCTTAACACAGATGTATATGCAACGTTTGAAGGTGGTATTATGAAAATTGTAATCAATGGTGATGAAGATGGATATTTGAAAATGTATCCTACATCTAGCAATATAGAAAATCCATCCTTGATACAAGAATGGTCTGGAACAGGATTCGCTCTTAAAAATGGATATATTGTAACAAATTATCATGTGATTGAAAATGCCAAGTCAATATCCATTCAAGGAATAAAAGGTGACTTTTCCTCTAAATACAATGCAATCATTATTGCTGCCGATAAATACAATGATCTTGCATTGTTGCAGATTTCTGACAATAGTTTTAATGGTTTTGGTTCAATACCCTATAATGTCAAAACATCTGTTTCGGATGTTGGTGAAGAAATCTTTGTTTTAGGCTATCCTTTGACCAGCACTATGGGAGATGAAATAAAATTAACGACAGGAGTAATAAGTTCAAGAACGGGATTTCAAGGCGATGTGTCTTTATATCAGATTTCAGCCCCTGTTCAACCGGGTAATAGTGGTGCTCCTTTGTTTGACAATAAGGGAAATCTCATTGGTATTGTAAGTGCCAAACATAAAGAGGCAGAAAATGTTGGTTATGCGATTAAGACATCTTATTTGAAAAATTTGATTGAAAGTTCAGTTTCCGATTCAATTTTACCAAATAGCAACCAAATAGGCAGATTACCTTTAACCGATAAAGTTAAAAACCTGCGGAACTTTGTTTTTATGATTATATGCTCCAATGTAGAAAATAACAGTATGGATTCGCATAACAGAAATGACAATATAAATAGTACCATAGAACAGAATACCAATAATAAATCCGATATTATTGTTCATAATCCAACAATATCAAGCAATGCTCTTGAAGAAGATAAGAATTACACCACAATTACAAGAATTTCACGAGTAATAATAAATGACGAATATACTATCATCGAACTAACTTTGAAACATTATACTTGGTGCCAAAT
>CAYVMC010000058.1:0-1789 GCA_964452495.1 uncultured Muribaculaceae bacterium
GTATAGGTGAATTAATTATCTTAGCTTTAACATAGTTGTTCACCATAAAAGGTGTGATTGCTTGTTCTTTATTTTTTGATAGGGGTTCTAATGTTTCACATATATACCCAACTACCTGTTCCATATATAAAGGAATAGATGGCAGTTCTTTATAACTTGGTAAACTAAATTCTTCTAACTTTTCTAAATAATCCAATATTTCTTGTATTTCAACGTTCATGTTTTTCATAGCGCTAATATTATATCGCTATTTTGGGAGATTATAAATAAAAGGGTAGTCAACAATCATTACTGTTAAATTACATACTCAATGAAAAATATGAATTTAAAAATTTAAGAAACTTTTGTTCTTTTTGGCATCTTGTTATATAGAGAGGTTTGCTATGAAATATGAAGAAAGTGATACTGTAGAACTAAAAAGGAAAATGATTGATGATCTTGATAAGGAGATTATTGCGTTTCTTAATACTCACGGTGGAACAATTTTCATAGGCGTAAATGATAATGGCAATGTGCTTGGTGTTTCGGAAGAATTAATAGACGAATATGATTTAAAAGTTTCTTCAATAATTACACATAATATTGAACCTAATTGTAGGGAGCTGGTCTCCTTCTTTTTTAATGAAGACAATGTTTTAGTGATTAAAATCAAAAAAGGTAATCATCGACCATACTATTTAGCATCAAAAGGTCCAAGGCCTGTTGGAACTTATTTAAGGGTTGGAAGAAGTTCACGACAAGCAAAACCTGAAGAAATAATTCATCTAATAATGGATGATAGAGGATATTCTTTTGAAAAAGATGTTTCTCCAGAGCAAAATCTAACATTTAATCATATGATAAGTGTTTCTAAGGCAGCTAACCTAAATTTTAACAAAGAAAAATTTAGTGCATTACAGTTAGTTAACAATGAAGGCTTATTCACTAACTTAGCTTTGTGGATAAGTGATCAAAACCCAATAGTTGTTAAATTCGCAGTCTATGATACAAACATGGATTTTATAGCCAAGGAACAATTTAGAGGTTCAATAGTTTCTATTGCTGATAGACTATTAAAGACAGCTGAATTATATAACTTTACTTCTGCTAAGATTGTTCCAGGACAAATTGCAAGAATTGAAAAGGTATGTTATCCAGGTGTAAGTCTAAGAGAAACAATAATAAATGCAATTTGCCATGCAGACTATACAATGGCATCAAATATAAAAGTCGAATTCTTTATAAATAAAGTAAAAATAATTAGTCCTGGCGATGTATATGATGCTACTCTTGAAGCTATACTTAACAATACACAAACATATAGAAATCCAGGACTTGTAAACATCTTATATAGACTCAAATTTATTGAGAACTTCGGTTCAGGAATAAGAAGAATAAGAGAAGCATATGCCAATGAACCTGTAAAGCCATTATTTGAAGTAATTGATAGATATTTCTTTGTAGAATTAAACAATACAAACCGTTCTGTTGATGATTTTTTTGATCCGCATGTCACCCGTGTCCCCCGTGAGCGATTTGGTGTCACCCGTGATAAGTCTACAAACACTCGTGTTTATCGAGAAAATTCAAATTTGGATAAAAAATTTGATTTTGATCAAAATGTCACCCGTGTCACCCGTGACCCTCAAGAAGTCATTCATGATATTGTAGAGAGTGATATAAATAAAATTATTTTGGCAATTAAAAGTAATAATAAAATCACTAAAGAAGAGCTATCAAAAATTATTGGTAAAAACACAAGAACCGTCCGTAGAATTATTAAAGAATATGGAAAAATACATTTTGTTGG
>CAYVMC010000059.1:0-1773 GCA_964452495.1 uncultured Muribaculaceae bacterium
TTCTCTTATATATGACATCTCATTCAAGGAGATCACAGTTTCTAATTGGTCTTTTGTCCCCCCAGAATTACCATTTCCCCTTAATACAATTTATTATTCCTCTAATCCGATATTTCAAAGTAAAACTATCCCAATTTTGAAATAAAAATTTCCTATAAAAACTAAATATTTCACTTGCTGTCTCCATATTTTTCTGCCGACATTGGCAATCATATTCTTTTTTTATCTGCCATTCTAATAAGTCTCTCTGTCGAATATATAAATCCTTGTATTTACTTTTTTTCAAGAACCGAGTTCTCTCTAAATATGCAGTATACAAGTCTCTATAATTTTTCAAGCCATACTGATTCATTATACTATTTTCTCTAATCCGGTAAAAATACAACGGTATATCTATTTCTGCTATTACCTCGGCCCTTGCCATAAGATAATGCATAATATATGTATCTTCATATATTCTTCCAATCGGAAAACGAATCTTCTCAAATAAATCCACAGAATATAACTTTCCTCAAGCAGTAACCCATCTTCCCGAATCAATAAAAATCAGATTTTCAATAGCATCATGTGCGGTATATAATCTATAACTTGCTACTACAGATTCACTCATAGCAATTTCTGATTCACCAATCTTATTATAATCAGCCACAACCATTTTTTTGACTTTTCTCAGCTACTTGATAAAGTACCTCTAACATCTGTAAGTGGATTGAATCATCGCTATCCACAAAAGTAATCCATTGACTATCACTGTTTGAAAATACTCCTAACTTCCTATAAATTTTGACACTTAATCAGAAAGAGCTTATAAATACTGTGTTTTATGAGAATCTAAGTACAAAATAATGAGAAATAATTTAACCTCAATAGTTGAGCCATAATTTGTAGTAATTCCTTTAAAAATCAAGCATTTACACGATTGAGTATTAAAATCAAGGAAGTTTAGATTTTAACATTTTTCCATTCCGTTAATTGTAACATCATGAAATTTTGTGTGTCCCCAATAACGATGTAACCAAATCATTTTATCATTATCGCTTTCTCCTAAATGATCTTCAATAGAAAAAAACATTGCAGGTAAAACTCCATCTATATAAATTTCATTTCCCATTTTATTTCCTGCATAAACAACTAAATCACTTTTATAGTTTCCAACAGCAATATGTGAAAAATCAAATACCATATGAACATCATAAATCCCTTCACCTGGAAATGAAATTGGTTGATTTGAAAACGCAGTCCCTGCGACCGATCCGTCTCCATATTGTATTTCAAACCTAAAATATATATCTTCAATTTTTTTCTTGACACTGCATTTAATTATAATATTAGCTTTATCATTAATACTTATTTTGTTATCATTTCGATTTTCTATAGTCAAACTTTCCAAGTATACATCTTTAAGACCTCTCTTAGAATGATCAGCTTTTGTATATTGATATTTCCCTGTGCCAACATTCCCCATTCCCATATACAGTTCAATTGCTTTTTCCACATCACCTTTATACGCAACTTTCCCCTTATCCAAAACAATGCATCTATCACACAGTTCCCTGATTGTGTTCATGTTATGGCTAACATACAATACCGTCCTGCCTTCATTTTCAGCAACTTCTCTCATTTTTTTCAAACATTTTTGCTGAAAATTTACATCTCCCACTGCCAACACTTCGTCCATGATCAATATTTCAGAATCGAGATGAGCAGCAACAGAAAATGCAAGTTTTACATACATTCCTGACGAATATCTTTTAACTGGTGTATCAATAAATT
>CAYVMC010000060.1:0-1722 GCA_964452495.1 uncultured Muribaculaceae bacterium
AGTAGAATACATAACAGAGGGGAATGGCGAGGAGAAAGAACAACACAGGGATACCACAGCACGAGATTGATTCGCTGGCTCGTGCTTTTATCCCGGCAATTCTGAACTTTTTTAACAGCGATGAGGGACAGCGTGAGTTTGAAGAATGGAAAGCTCAACGCGCCCAAAGACAATTAAATATCAAAGAATAAGGAAACGTCCCATTGGTTTACACGGGATGACCGCTCTGACGGTTTACGGAAATCCGCGCAAAACATAAGCGGATTGCGTATATGATTTTTCCATAATATCAGACAGGTTGCGCCGAATATCACAAACCTTGAACAACGGCACGAGGGGCTTGCGGAATTTCCGCAAGCCCCTCGTTTTTTATTGTTTCGTATAAACGACAAATCCGAACCAATCGGCTGTTGCCAAAAGGTTCGGATTATTTTGACTTGTGAATAGCTGACAGCTTTGATACAAAATTGAAATGGGTGCAATGAAATAGAGGTGGGTGCATATATGACGGCGTGTGGGGGCGGATGCAAGTATGTTGGAGTAGAAAACATTAAGTATTTATTATAGGTAAATCCGTCTCAAAAAACTTGTCTCTTCTATTAAATTATGGTATAATCTAAATACGGCGTATAGGAAGGTTGAAATGAGATGGTTTTAACGACAGATAACTTGTTGCTGGCTGAAGTTGCTCGCGAAAGCGTACAATTTGAAAATGAACTTGATCCGTTTTTGAAAAGGCAAACGGGAAGTTATTATACGGATATTTCTTTAACTTTAACTATGGTTGAAGAGTTAATAGATAGCTTGTCTGGTGAAGAGTTATTCTCAAAAAGATTTCTTGAACCTTGTGTGGGAACAGGTAATTTTGTCTATGCTTATCTGTATTTAGCTTCGCTAAAAAAATATACAAAAGAGCAATATGTAATGTTGCTTAATAATATTTATGTTTGCGATATTAATGCGAGCGCATTGAGCGTTTACAAAAAAAATTTAAAAAAATTCGCAAAATATCTGTTTGATGTTGATTTGGAGGAAGATTATTTTTCTACGCATATTGGTGGCGGTTTATTGATTGACCTTAATACTGAAAATCCAAGATATATAAGACTAGAGCACATTTTCCCTAATTCAGTCGTCAAAGATGGATTTGATATAATCGCTACAAATCCACCGTATAAAAATTTGAAAGCCGAACAAGGGCATTATATTAATAAAGAAGAGTATGAGCGCAACAAGAAACTGTACTCGTTAGTAGGAAATATTGTATCGCAAAATTTTATTTATTCAAATGTAGGAATATTAAATATTTACAAACTATTTGTAGAAGAAATAACAGAGCGGTATCTGTCGCAAAACGGCATTTGTGCTTTACTAATTCCGTCATCATTTCTTTCAGATAAGACTTGCTCAAAATTAAGAACAAGAATTTTAAATACATGTGCGATACAATCTATTAGATTAATCCCCGAGAGTAGTCGGTATGTAACATCCGCCCAAGCTTTATGTGCAGTTTTGTATAGGAAAGGCTTTACCACAACTAAAATTAGAATTGATGGTGCATTTACTGGAGAAGCGAAACAAGGCATTTGTGTTGATATTTGTGATATTCTTGATGAAGGAATAGGTAATGCTATATTAGTATTAAGCGAAAAGGAATATGAAATAAGAAGAAAAATGCGATTATTTCCTAAAATCAAGGAGCTTTCTTATATTAAAAATTTA
>CAYVMC010000061.1:0-1716 GCA_964452495.1 uncultured Muribaculaceae bacterium
TTCCAAAGAATTATAATAGCTCTATAGTCATTATAATAATAAATTTTGTCATAATTAAACATTAATTTATAATTCCAACTTTTCTTTTACCATTCTATCTGAAAGTTTTATCGTTCCCACAAGTATAAGCATATTAATGCTCCAACACAACTCCAAAATTGGGTTACTGCACTAGCCGATGAATCAACGACAGGTTCTGCTACTGCAAACAACGAAAATATTATGCACGCCAGAACTATAATAGCTCCTTCTAAGCAAATTGCAAGCGTGCATCGGCTACTTTGTTATTTTCATCATCTGAAAAAGAATCATATTTTTGCTTGGCTATTCCTTGTTGCCTCGTTTGAATAGTAAAAAAATGTTTGACCTAAAGCAACTACTTCCTTTTTTTTGATCGGCAGTTTGAACTAACAAATAACAGGCATATTTAGAAAGTTTATAGTTAAGAATTTTTCTTTTTGCAGTTTTACCTATTTCTATCATTTTGTTGAAGTCAACAAAATGATCAAACACATTAAATTTACTATTTTTGCAAGATGTAATAGCTTTATCTATTACTACTTTGAAATTCTCCATTCTTTATATTCCAAATTCATATTCATCTTTATACCTTAAAATTATATCTATACCTTTTTCATTATTAATCACATTAATATAACAAACTACTCTAATACAACATAATACCAATTATCATCTAATTTTTTTATAGAAAAAATATAATCAATGCTTTTCTTTATGTTTTTTACTTCATCTTTACCACTTGAATACACAAACAATTTAGAACCTTCGCCTAAAAATCCTCTATAAAGTGAAAAACCTACAACTAAACTATCATTAGCTTGATAAACTTTAATTTTACATTCAGAAGAAAGATTACAATATTTAAGTGGCAAAGTGGCTTTGTTATTTTCATCCAATATTATATCATCATCTCTTACATAATTAATTACTTCATTTCGTTGATCAAAATATTTTTTAAAATTAAAACTATATTTTATTTTTTGAAAAGGGAAAAAAACATTTAAAATTATTCCGATAATCATAATTATTAATACAATAAAATTAATAATTTTTCTATTTTTCAAAATATCGATAAAAACATAAATTGAAATGATAATGTAAGCCAATACCAAAACAAAATATATAGGTATACAAAATATAAATAAATTTTCAAAAATTTCGTCAGAAAACCATCTTGACATAAATAACAAATAATTAATTATTAAAATTAAAGTAAGATTTTTCCACTGCTTATTCATTATTACATATTTCCTTCCAAATCAATAAGTTTTATTCAAAATGTCAAATTAAGTAAACGATTCATGTTCTTTATCATATTTTTTTGCGCCTAATTTAACAAAATAAGTATCTTTCTTATCATCACAAAATGATTCACTTAAACAATTTTCTAATGTGTCTGAATCGTGGTCCTTTAATTGAATCATGCCAGTACCAACAACATTTTGCCATTCGCTATTTTACTCTTATACACCAAGGCATTGTGTTGCCCTCTTTTTGAACTATCGAGAAATCCTCGGTAGTTGAATTTCTATCTATCAAGTTCTAAATCATTATATGTTTTTTTAATGTAAGATTATGTTGTCAGGTGATTAATTATACAGCTTTCCCGTTGCTTTTTGAGTTATTTATAAATCTTCGTTTTCAAATCTGACTTGTATACTTTTATCACGTGACTGTTTTTCAAATATTATAAAT
>CAYVMC010000062.1:0-1585 GCA_964452495.1 uncultured Muribaculaceae bacterium
TTACATCGGAAGCAAGTAAATAACTGGTTGGATTCATATTCGTAAGAGATACTCCTGTTTCAGCAATTATCATTAAAATCCCATTTTGAGTTGTATTTACTAAACAAGTATGCCGAAAAGATATTGTTCATAGATAGACGCTATGTCAATCTGAATATATAAATGCATCGAAAGATACATTTTATTCAACAAGTCTATCAACCACAATATAATTGGTGGAGGAGCTATTAAATTCATTTATTTTTAATGATGATGAACTTATGATAATATTTTCGTCCACTTGTGAATTAATGCTTTCAAATTCTACGTATTGACCATTGGGGTAATTCGTATTGTCAATGGCTTTTACATGTTCATCTGAATAACCGATACTTTTTAATGCTTTGTTTAGTGAATTCATCTTCTTATAGGTTTTATTGGAATATTAATTTGGGGAGCATTTCTTATGACACAGTAATTATCTGACACAAATATTTTTATAATTGGTGTATTCTCAAATATCCAGTAAAACATCGCCCACATTCTTCGCATAGCTCTATCTAACCCCTCAATGGACTCAGAATGTACAATTTTAAGTTTGCATACGTTCCATGCTACATCTCTATTGATGGCATGTCCATGACTTTTCCATGCACTATGGTCACACAAAAGATTAGCAATTTCATTTGCTCTTTCCTTTTTTTCTTCATCTGTAACTTCACTTTTTGTAGAAGAATGAGTGTTCTACGATTTGAATTTGTAATTGATAAGAAAATTTTCAACCATATCTGTAGAGTATTTACTAGCACTTTGAGCTAATCCTATATCCCTGACATCCATATTTTTCAACAGCTGGATATCTGTCCAATCAGGCTGTTTTTTTTCTTTCAATTTTTCCTCGCCCCTACGTCTAATGGTATCTAATGCAATTAAAATCGATTGAGCAGGAACAAATCGCCCCTCTTTATTTGGTATTTGTGGATCTATTGGACCAAATTTTGATTGTGCAGACATGATAATTTCGTCTCCAGACATAATAAATATCGTACCTGCACTCATAGCCATATTTAAAACTATAAAATTAACCTTTACAAAACGTGGACGTAAAGTATTAACAAAGTTATTTACTTGATTTGCCGAGCCGCCAGGAGTAACAAGTATTACATCTATCTCATCAACATCATGTGGCACTGATGATATCATTTCATTAAAAGGCAGATCGTCTGTTCCATCAATATTATTATTTATATTAGCACGTACAACATTAGCAATATAGCAAACAATAGGATTTTTCCTAATATTATGTATTTCCAATATACTACGTCTAATTTCGTTTAGAATATTTAAGTCCTTGTATTGGTATCCTAACAAGCTTTCAAATTCTCTGCCGTCTTGCATTACATCCAATAGGGAATTGGATATATTTATTTTTATAGGATTCATATATACAACTGATTTATTTTTACTATAATTTGCTCTATCGCATCTTTATTAGCGATTTCTCCATCCGAACTAAATATAATAATATCTTACATTGATAATTTATATTTTTAGATTTACTAAAGCCAAATAACTTGTCTACAAGTCGCTTGCAATATGTCTTCTA
>CAYVMC010000063.1:0-1575 GCA_964452495.1 uncultured Muribaculaceae bacterium
ATTTACTAATCCATCAAATCCTTGATTTGAGTTTTTATTTCTGTCATAATACTGAGAATACGTGTTTTGCAAGCATTAGGAATTTGGCTATTTTCAAATTTGAAAATTAATTCATCTATTTTATCATTTAGACCTTTTGTACTCTGTAGTTTCTCTTCATGAGCATTTTGTGCAAGAACATTCATTAAATTCGTTGTAAAACTCATTAATATTTTATAGATTTCAAACAAAAATTGTGTTTCTACAATCTGCTTTATAGGATCAATTTCTTCAATAGCCTTTATTACTTGTGCTATATCTGTACATGATTTAGAATTATCAAATAAATGAACAAAAGTTGCTCTTAAATCTTTATCTTGAGTTTCCTCAACAATTTTACCCAATATTATTCTTACTCTATTTGCATCTTTTATAAGATCGTATGAATCTGCTGGTATCATTTTTTCTATCTTATTCCATATTGAGCGTTCCTGTTCATCAGGAGTATACCCATATAGATGTACCATAGTAGACACCTTAGTTACACATACTCTACGTAAATTAAGTGCATACTCAATATTTGATGATGATTTTAGATAGGCATCAGTTATTGCAGAGATATCCAGCAGCATAAATCTCAATAATAACTGAATGTTTGCTAAAACCTGAACATTACTAAGTTCCGGAAGGGAATCAATTGTAAGAGCTGCTTTTTGAAGATACCCCTCTATCCTTTTTGTTGACAACCAATATCCAGCCATCGAATCAATATTCCCAGCCTCTCCTTGAAGAATATTTTTTAGAACATTTTCAAGTTTACCGTTTGCATTAATTATGTCACAAACCACTTTATGGTTGGAATTAACTTCTAATTTGACTTGTAAAGATGAATATATCTTATCCACTTCTGTCGTTTTCAAACAATAAGCATCAACATGATCAGTAAATAATAATATATCTTGCAGTAATTCCCAAAACTCTGATACCATTTGAAGTACTTTCTCTTCACTATCAACAGAAAGTGTTTTTTTATATACCTCTATCATTTCCTTATCATAGTGAAGAGTAATATTTCTTAAACTTTGGTCTATTTTCGTATTTCCAAAGACCTCCAATTTTTTATCTATTTCTACAGCTTCATTTATTAACTTCTCACATCCTTCCTCACAGACCTTTGTCATTAGTTTTTTCCACAAAGATTTTTTTCTTTGTTTGCCAAAATTGAACAGTAATTTATAACCTTCAGAAATAGAAGCTTGTATATTCTTCATAAAGAAACGCTTCTCATATGTATTATCTATAGAAAATTCGGCCTTACATGAAACGCCTGTATCCATCAATATAAATTTAATTCCGTTTTGTAAATCTTGCGATAAGACATACATTGGCGGTGTATGTTCGTCCATTAAAGAACGAACTGCTAATCCCCCTTTTAACTCCTTGTATAATTCTTCTATTATCAATGCAGAATTATTGATAAGGGCATTAACTGTTTCTTTTGATACCGAATTATCAACTTGCATTTTATTATAATTTTAAAATATGTCCTCACTAATAAGCCTTTCAAGATAAATGTCGCCTTAGGATATTATTTTT
>CAYVMC010000064.1:0-1564 GCA_964452495.1 uncultured Muribaculaceae bacterium
CTATTACCTTCTTTTATTTCTTTTCCACATTTACTACATTTCATAAATTAATCCTCCAAATAATATTTTGAGTTTGATAGTGGAGTTCCCCAACCATATATAGAATTATTATATATCTCACTAACTCCTGTTGGGTGTAATTTACAATAATATATTTTACTTGAATCATTTATATCTTCAACCCCTATACAACACCAATTATAAGTTAAACTTTCGCTTGTAGAACTTTTAGTAAAAGCAACTCCTACAATATATCTACCATATCCATCTTGATCATAAATTGTATATTTAATTAATGTAGCATTTGGATAAGATTCTTTTATTATACCATTCCAACTTACATTAATTAATAGTAAAGTTGCACCATCTACATTGTTATCTGTTGCTTTATACCATGTGCCAATTTCTATATCATCTAAACTCAACTTACTACTTGTATTAGTAGAGTTCGTACTATTTGATGATATTGAATTTGTGGTATTTTCATAATTTGTATTTGTTTGTGATTGTTTTGTTGTTTTACTTTCATTGTTATTATAAATAATAACTCCTATTATAATTGCAACAATAATAAGTGCTATAAATATATATAATTTAAAACTTTTTTTATTATTGATTTTATTTCCACATTTGCCACAAAACTTTTCTTCTTCTAGTATTTCATTTCCACAATTACTGCAAAATTTTTTTTTATGTTGTCTGTTAGTTTTATTAATAAATATAGTTTTACACTTTTTTATTTTTTGATTTATATTCTTTGTTGCCTTATTAATATGCTGTTTTGCATTATTAGTAATTTGTTCTTTTTTTACATCTTTTCCTAAAATTTTTTGTTTTTCTTTTTCAAATTCTTCATCTGATAAAATTCCTTGTTCCTTTAGCTTTTGTATTTTTTCTAAATCTTCTATAACACTCATTTTTCGCCTCCAATCTTTTATCTTATATTAATTAACAATTTTTATTTTTTTCTTTTATTTTTAATATTATTCCTGTTGTTAAAAATATTACTGTAGCTATTCCTGCAACATAACGAGCATATTCAAAAAAAGCCCAGACATTTGTTATATTTTCATATTCTTTTTCAATTTCTTTGTATTCATCTCTACTTATTAAATTATCTTCATATTGTAATTCTGCAAGAAAATAACCATAATATCCATTTTCTCCCCATAAAGCATCAACCGCAACATCAGAAAAATGATTATATAAACATACAGAAATTATTGTTAATACTGCAAAAATTATTGTTAAAATAAAAAATATCTTAAACTTACTTTTTTTTATTTTAATTTTTGAATTATTATTCAATATTCTTTGTTTTTCAGTGTTAAATTCTTTTTCTGTTAAAATACCATTTTCTTTTAATTCTTTTAATCTTTCTAGTTCCTCATATCTTTCCATATTTTATTGGTATGATATATTTAATAACTTAAATAACCATACTACTCCTTTCTTTATTTTTAATCTTCTACATATAAAGTCTCTTCTATCTCTTCTATACTATCATAAGAACCAACTTTTGAATTTTCAAACTCCTCTTCTGTTGTGTATGTTCCGATTTCAT
>CAYVMC010000065.1:0-1539 GCA_964452495.1 uncultured Muribaculaceae bacterium
AACGTGCGTAAAATGGGTAAACGATATTTTATATAACCACCCTCAAAAAATAACTTCTATTGCGTAACTTTATTCGGCTTGTAACACACCTTTTGACAGATTATATTTCTCATAAAAATTAGCAGCACTTGACAAAATCATACAAATGGCATATAATTCAGCAAAAATCATGTAGCTGCTAAAAATAGCAGCAGAAAGGAAACGTATGAATATAAATAGACAGTTATTAGAAGCTGCAAATCTTAATCCAACAAAGAATAGTAGACAAGAATATATTTTTACACTTTGCGAATATATCGAAAAAAATGAATTAACACTCCCCTTATATCAAAGGGATATTAGTTGGACTTTACATAAATGTGTTGAGTTGCTCAACTATCAACTGCTCAGTAAATCTCCAATATCTGCAATTTCCATAAATATTATAAATAACACTGATAAGGAATTTGCTGTTCCACAAGTTTCGTTTATTGAACGCGACCTGCTTCCTAATGCTGTAAGAGGGCAAATGTCTGTAGTTGATGGACAGCAAAGATTAACTACCAATTATAAAGCATATTGTAACCACCCAGACCTTAAAAATGTGGTTTTAGATTTAGGAAAAGGCGAATTTATCATCAATCCAGAAGCTTATCGTAAAAATCAAATTTCGGTAGGAATATTATTGAATAAGGACGATACAAAACTTATTGAATATACTGAAAAAAACAAATCCTTATCTTCTCCTACAATCGTAAATGCTTTATTGCAGATACGAAATAAAATAAAAACTTACCAATATACTATTAATTTTGCAACAGACCTTTCAGAGGATGAACAAATTAACTGGTTTGAGGTTTTAAATAATGCAGGTAGTAGAGTTAGTATAATTCAAATGAGATTTTCAAAATTAAAAGCGCATGGAATAGATGTTTATACGCAATATACACATATTTATCGCAATAAAGTATTGGATTATGGATACGATTATTTCACACCACAAAAAGCAAATGTTTCATATCCAATCGCTGCATTGAATCCGGCATATGAGGTATTAATTTCAGGGCGACATTCTAACAATTTTGCACCAATATCATCCGATACAAAAGAAAACCAATTATGTAATTTAAAACCAGAGCAGCTTTTAAAGTGTTTTGATGTAACATTAGAGGCGTTAGATAAAGTACTTAAATTTATAGATGATAACAGATTAAAAAAATATAATCGTTCTGATTATGTAAATTATTTGATTGGGTACTTTGTTTTCCATAGAGAAGGAATTACAGATAAACAAAAAGCAGCCTTGATTGACTGGTATAATAGTGTTAATTTTACAAATAAATCCAACACAGCACGTAGAAAAATATATTCAGACCTTTTAAAAATATAATTTATTATAATAAACAGAGAGTTATCCTCATTTTAGAAGATTAACTCTCTATTTTTGTTTACACCCTGTCTGTCAGCGTTAGTGATAAATTGCTGTGAATACTTCCTTATCAGCATAAACCGAAGGAGTTTCCAGGGTTTGTAAGCATTTCGATATTCTCTTTTGATTCC
>CAYVMC010000066.1:0-1515 GCA_964452495.1 uncultured Muribaculaceae bacterium
GCAATACACAGTCCATCCATTGTATCTTGGGTGTTTGATTTCAAGACAAAGGTAAGTAGTCAAAAAATGGCTATTAATTGAAAAGAATAACTTCGCTGCCAACCAAATTTGTAAAATTAGGAACGGTAAAGCTTCATGGCAGTTCGATCTGGAACTTCATCGGGACATTTTTCAAACATATCTTTAACGGTTGCAGGGATTATGTTAACATGGTTCCTGCCAAAATCACTTTGGCTGCCAGCCAATGTTAAATTCAAAACTAATTAATCAACAAAACTTGATTTAGGGCACTGAAAAGTGCTCTTTCAAAGGGGTATGCCCTAAATTGAGTGCTTACGTTCGTATATATTAGGGTAAATAATATAAGCGTTTTTAAAAAGGATTTTACTTAAAGCCATTATGAATCAATTTCTGTTTTTGTAAAACATATAATTAATATGAATCCTTTAATTTCTATAATCGTTCCTATTTATAATGCTGAAAGTACTCTAGGCAGATGTGTCAATAGTATTTTAAAACAGACATTTCATGATTGGGAATTATTATTAATAGATGATGGTAGTATAGACCACTCAGGCCAACTATGTGATCAATATGCTGCAAAAGATCAACGAATTAAAGTTTTTCATAAGAGGAATGGAGGAGTTAGTTCTGCCAGAAACTATGGATTGGATAGAGCTTCTGGGGAGTGGATTAACTTTGTAGATGCTGACGATTGGATAGAGTCTAACTGTTTTGAAGCTTGTTTAGATAGTGTAAAAGAGGAAACTGATTTAGTAATGTTTTCTTGTAAATGGGCTGCAGATTGTAGGCTACCAAATATAATTTGTAAAAAGCAAGCTGATTTTCAAAAAATATTACCTTTATTTATCGATAAAATTACATTTGTAACCCCATGGTGTAAACTTTTTAGGAGATGTATAATAGAAGATAAACATTTGAGATTTGATTTAAGATTATCGTCTGGTGAAGACACTATTTTTTCAATGGAATATTTGAAAAATGTAAAAAGCATGAATCTTCTATCCTTAGAAGCATATCATTATGATATAAGTCAAAATAGCGATTCATTGTCTAAGAAAGTATATGACGATTGGAACAGCTATGCTTACTTTTTAGAAAGTATATTTTTAGTCATTGATGAATTGGAAGAAATATTTGAAGTGAAGCTATATAAATTCCGTTGTTTATTATGTGAGTCAAGAATTAATAAATATTTCCGTTTTTTTTCTTTTTATTCTACAAAATGTATTATAAAAGAATTGAATGTGTTGTCCAAAAACAAAGAATTGAAATTTTTATTTTTGGATAAAACCTTTATGGTGAAAGGAGAACGGAGGCATTTATTCGATTGGTTGATAAAACACAAATGCTTCTTTTTATTGGCAATGTATATTAAATACGTAAGAGCTGAATATTAAATATTCTAGGAATAATCTATGAATCTGATTTCAATTATTATACCTGTCTATAATGCTGCTCGTTATTTGAACCGTTGTATCAGAAGCGTGATCG